>CAYQKK010000075.1:4078-28917 GCA_964417955.1 uncultured Planctomycetaceae bacterium | reverse complement strand
AGGCGGAAGTAGCCCCCGCCGCCGATGGGCAGGTTCTTGGAGCCCATGGGGTAGGTCGTCACCGGGAACTCGATGATCGATCCCTTCTCCGTCTTGACCGTGGAGATCGTCGGCTCGAAGTCCGGCACACCGTAGGTGGGGTGACGCACGGGGTGCACGCTGGAGTCGTACATGTAGCCGCGCTCGACGAGGACGTCGAAGGCCCACCAGGTCTTCTTGGTGAGGGTGAACGTCGAGGCGCGGAAGCCCACGGGCTTCGGGACGCCAGCGGCCATGATGGCCTCTTCGGTGAGGGCGAGGTGCTCGTTGAAGCCTTCGGGGCCGTCGAGGTCCCAGAGGAACTCGTGCTCCCAGCCGTGGCTCGCGATCTCGTGGCCGGCGTCGTAGCAGCGCTTGACGAGGTCCGGGCGCCGCTTCGCGATCCAGCCCAGGAAGAACATGGTCGCCCGGGCGCCGCGGCGCTCTAGAAGATCGAGCAGCGCGTCCATGCCCACGTCGAGCCGCGAGGGCACCTCGTCCCACTTGTCCTTCGGGAAGGCGTGGGTGAGGTTCGCCACCTGGAAGAACTCCTCCACATCGAACGAGATGCTGTGAGTGCGGGGCGCGCCGGTACTGGTTGCCGAGTCGGTCATAGGGTTCAAGCGTGTGCGGCCACGGAGTCCCGCGCCTGGTTCAGAATACGTTCTAGGCCATCGAGGCTTGAGCGCCAGGTGAGATGTTCGATCCCCGCGCGGAGCTCTGCGGGCGTCGGCGGGGCGGCGAGGAGTCCCTTGAGCATGGCACCGATGTCAGCGGCGTCGCGGCTGCGGCTCAGCATGCGATCGGAGGTTACGACCTCCGAAGTGCCGCCTGCGTCCGTGGCAACCACCGGGCAGCCGGTGCTGAGGGCCTCAAGGACCACGTTGGGCCGGCCCTCGCGCGAGCTGGTGAGAAGCATCACATCGGCGGCGCGGTACCAGTCCACAAGTTCTTGGGGGGGCCGCTCTCCCAAGAGGCTGACGCGGTCCTCGATGCCGAGGGACACCGCGTGGGCGCGCACGTCCTCCATCAGCGGTCCACGTCCCACGAAGACCAGCCGAGCGTTCTCGAGCCCGGCCGCGTGGAAGGCGTCCATGGAGAGGACCGGGTCCTTGCGCGGGATCAGGTGCCCGACGACGAGCACCATGCGGTCCCCCACCGGCTGGCCGACGCGGCCGCGCGCCTCGTCCCGTGGCCCGGGCGAGAAGTGTTCAGTGTCAACCCCGTTAGGGGTCAGGGTCGCTGCGTCCGCGTTGCCGCCGAGGCGGACCATCGCGTCGAGGAGATCCTGGCTAACGGCGGTCACGGCGTGAGCCGCGCCAAGACCGCGCTGGAGCTCTGCCGACAGGCTCTCGACCTCGGCCACCTGGAGTACGTCGCTGCCGCGGCCGTTGATGACCACCGGCACGCCCTGGGCCCTAAGCCCTTGGGCGGCGGCCGCTCCAGGCCATGCGTAGTCGATGACGCAGACATCAGGGCGCCCCGCTGCCATGACGCCACGGATGCCCACCTTCGCAAAGCGGTTCGCGTTGCCGACGCCTCGGGAAGGTATGTGCAGGTAGCGCGGGCGGACGACCGGGATGCCCTCCCGCACTTCTTCCCGCGGCGCTCGCGCCATGCGAGCGTAGTGGGCGGGCAGCACGCGTTGGAACGTTCCGGGCGCCCAAGGAAGCGGCATGACCACGTCGACGTCGTGGCCGCGGGCCGCTAGCCCCTCCCACTTCCTCGCCGCGAAGATCCCCTCGAAGGGAGTCTCCGGCGAAGGGTAGAGGCTCGTCAGAACTCGAACTTTCACAGGCCTTGGGAGGTTAGGCAGAGATCCGGGCGACTTCGTGGCGGCGGCGCCAGTGCTCGAGCACGAGCAGGCTCCAGAGGAGGCGGTCGTGGTTGACGCGGCCGGTCATGTGGGCGTCAAAGATCGCCTTGACCTTCGGCTTGTCGAACCACTCGGCGGGCAGCGACTCGATGGCGTCCCTGGCTTCCTCTTTCAGAGGGCCGCGGAGCCACGCCTCGAGGGGCGTGTCAAAGCCGCGCTTCTTGCCGTCGAGGACCTCACTCGAGAGCCGCGGGCGGAGCGCCTCGCGCAGCGCATGCTTGCCGCGGGCGCCGCTGACCTTTTGGTCCCGCGGGATGTGGGCGAAGCGCTCGACAAAGCGGTGGTCGAGGAGCGGCACCCGCACCTCTAGAGACACTGCCATGGAGGCGCGGTCGACCTTGGCGAGGATTCGATCCGGGAGCCACGTATGGAAGTCGGCGTACTGCGCGCGGTAGAGCGGGCAGTCGATCTCTGGCCGGTTGTAGTGGGCTGCGAAGGCCTCGAACGGATCGTGCTCGGCCAGCGCCGCGCGCAGGTCGGGATTCAACAGTTCCGCCGCGGCCCCGCGCGTCATGTGCGCCACGCTGCGCCAGTAGGCGCGGGCGGGGTCCTCGCCCACGTTGGTCAGGAAGCTCTTGGCGCGGAAGGCCCGCGGCGCCCAGTCGAGCTTGGGGTAGAGCGAACCCACCGCGCGGCTGACCGAGCGGCCGGGCTTGCCCACGATCTTGCGCACCTTGTTCTCGGCCACGTCGTGCACGTAGCGCCGGTAGCCCGCAAAGGTCTCGTCACCGCCGTCGCCCGAAAGCGCCACGGTGACGTGCTGGCGCGCCACCTTGCTCACGAGCCACGTGGGCACGGTCGACGGGTCGGCGAGGGGCTCGTCGTAGAACCACGGAAGCTCTTCCACGGCGGCCTTGGGATCGGGATCCAAGATCTCGGTGTGGTGAATCGCGCCGAGTTCCTTCGCCGTTTTCTCGGCGATGCTGAGCTCGTCGTGGGTCTTCTCTTGGAAGCCAACGGTGCAGAGCTCCGGAGGCGCGCCGAGGGTCGCCGCCATGGAGTGCGCCACGGCCGTCGAATCGATGCCGCCGGAAAGGAAAGCGCCCAGGGGCACCTCGGCCACCAAGCGATCCTTCACGCACTGATCCATGGACTCCAGGATCTCGGCTGAGTCGGGCGCGCCGCGCAGCTCGTCTTTCGGAAGGTCCCAGTAGCGCTGGATGCGCACGCCGTCCTTCGAGCTCCAGGTCAGGACGCTCGCGGGCGGCAGCCGATGAACGCCGGTCCAAGCGCTCTCTTCCCCGCCGCAGTAGCCCTGCACGAGGTAGTCGAGCAGCGCTTCGCGGCGCATCTCGCGCTCCACCATGCCGGACGCGAGGATCGCCTTGACCTCGCTGCCAAAGACGATGCCCTCGGCAGTCTCCGCCCAGTAGAGCGGCTTGATCCCTAGGCGGTCGCGGCCTAGGACCAGTCGCGGGTTGTTCTCGTCGCGCCAGTCGGCCACCGCGAAGGCGTACATGCCGATGAGCGCCTGGGGCACCTTGGCCGCCGCTCGCAGCGCCTCGTCCGGACCCGCGCCCTTGGGAACGATCTCCGCGAAAAGGTGCAGGATCGTCTCGATGTCCGAGCCCGTTGCAAAGCGCGCTCCCCTGCCGGTCAGGTCCGAGCGCAGCTCTTGGAAGTTGTAGATCTCGCCGTTGCCAATGACCGCCAGCTTGGAGTCGGGCCCGTCGATGGGCTGGTGCCCGCCGGCGAGATCGATGATCGACAGACGCCGGAACCCGAGAGCAATGGGCGAGCGCAGGAGCAGCCCCTCGTCGTCAGGTCCGCGGTGAACGATCGTGTCGTTCATGCTTTGAAGACGCGCGCGATGCTCGTCCGTGACGCCCCCGTGGAGGGCGAAGCCCGTAAATCCGCACATGATTCGGTGGAGAGTCCGGAGAGTGGAAGGGTCCTTGGAAGAGGACCGGTGGAGGGTTGCAGTGGCTGGCTAGGACCAGAAGTGGAGTCGGGGGCTGGCTAGGCGCCGGTCTCTTTGTCGCGGAACCCCTGGGCCCCACCAGACGCCTGGCGGCTGGTCCGGTAGGTCACGGGAGTCAGGTCTGTCGACCGGAATCCTCGACTGACACCGGTGGGCCGCTTGAAACCGACCTCGTCTAATCGCGCAAGGTGTCCGCCGATGCTACGACGCGCCTTCCCCGTGGCCGCAATGGGATTCTCCATCTCCTTTCGAGCCACTTTCTCGAACACGAGAACCATGGCGAAGTAGTGGTAGATCAGGTCGAAATGGGCGCGGTTCAGGAACGTCGAGCCCAGCATGAAGGTGAGGAGCGCCCCTTCGAATGCCGTGCAGTACGACAGGATCCAGCTGCGATCATAGACGCGGAGCGCCTGCCGTCGGATCCTCTGCACGGCCACCACCGAAAGGGTGAGCAGCAGCATGTACGAGAGGAACACCGGGGTTCCGCCCTCGGACCAGATCTGCAGGTAGGCGTTGTGGGCCACGCGCGTTCCGTCGGCCCGCTCGTAAACGCGATCGCCGTAGTTCAGGTAGTTCTTCTGGAAGCGGTTGAAGCCCACCCCGAAGAAGGGCTGATCTTCGATCATCCGGCCGGCCACTTTCCAAGCGCGGATCCGGCCCATGGCCGAGCCGTCCTCTTCGACGTTCTGCAGCGTCTGTAGACGCTCGAACATGTTCGCGGGGAGCGCGAGCAGACCGAGAAAGCCTGCGGCCCCCATGAGCATCAGGCCCGCGATGCGGTTCTTGGAGCGCCAAACGAGCAGGAACGTCGCCAGGCCCGCCGACAGGAACCCGCCCCGCGAGCGCGTCGCAAAAACGCTGAGGTAGGTGAACGGCACGAAGGAGCGCAGCCACTTGCGGTAGTAGCCGTTCGTCTCGGACGTTGCCAGCCCAACGAGAATCGGAATGGACATCGCCAGCGCAAGCGCGAAGTCGTTGTTGTCCTCCAGCATGCCCCCGGGGCCACGAATGATGTGGAGGCTGCCGCCGGACAGGATGGCCGCGACGCCGTTCTTCAGCCCGAAGAACGCGAAGGATCCGCCGATGATCCACATCAGCGCACGCAGGTGCTCGCGGCGCTGGATCACCATCGTGGTGAAGATCGAGATGAAGATGATCTTCCCGTACTCGATGAAGTTCGTGGACTGGAAGGCCTTCATGCCGGTCTCTTCCACGAGCCCGATGAACATCCACGCGGGCATGAACAGCAGGAGGGCCGTTCGGAACGACCAGATGGGCTTCGCCTTGTCCTGGCTAAACAGCCACCCCGCGAGCATGGCGAGCGCCACGTAGAGCGACCACCGCTGATCCCGAGCGAACCCCCAGGTGAGGTCCTGGATCCGCATGTACGCCAGCAGCGAGAACGTCAGCATGCCCGCCGCGGGTCTCTTGAAAGAGACCGGCAGTGCGGCGAGCACGAAGAGAGCGACGAACAGATCGCGCATGGGAAGCGGCTGGTGGGGCTCCGCCCGCTGAAGGCGTCAGGGGCGGGCCTTGAACTAGGTAAGTAGCTCGCGGAACTTCGTGATGGCGTCGAGCAGCGGCTGCGTCAGGGCTTCTTGCTTGTTCGCGTAGGCCCAGGTGACGTAGGCCACGGACAGAACGAAGAGCAGCGACCCGCCGCCGAGCACGCTGCGCAACAGGAAGGCGCGCGCGCGCTCGCGGCGTGTCTTGATCGCGTTGACCGTTCCCAGGACGGGGTGGGTCATGACGCGGTTGAGCTCGCGCGCGGAGCGGAAGCAGCTCTTGCTGTACTCCTTCAGGATCGCGAGGCCGAAGCCAAGGGCCAAGCCGAAGAGGATCGAGCCGATGGAAATCACCCAGGGGTTGGGGGACGTCGGCTTGATAGGCAGCGCGGGCTTCTGCAGCACCTCGAAGGGGTTGCCCTCGGGGCTGCTGAGCTTCTGAACGCGGATCTCAAGCTCGCTGGCCGTGACGCGCAGGCCCGTGATGGTCTCGCTGACCTCGGCCTCTTTTCGGTCGAGGATCTTGGTCTTCGAAAGAGCGTCTTGGAGCTGGAGGTTCTGGTTGTCGAGGGTAACGAGCCGGTCAAGCAGGTTCTTACGCTGGCGAATCTTCTGATCGCGCTGATTCGTCAGCTTGTTGATCTCAACGCGCAGCTGAAGCCGCTCCTTGTTCTCAACGAGATCGGTCGTTTCAAACTGCGCCCGCTGGCGGTCCGCGCCGAGCTGGCTCTTGCGCTCCTTCAGGTCGAGGATCCGCTTATCGATGAGCTTGTAGCTTGAGTGGCTCGGGGACCATCCAGCCTTGACTCTGTCGTCGAGGAGCGTCTCGATCTGCTCGTTGATGTCAGCGATGCGTTTGTCGACGCTGCCGCTCTCGCCCTTGGCCACGGCCTCCTCGAACTCGGGCATGCTCGCCCACTCTGCGGTGTCAAGCTCGATCTTGAGGTCAGCCTCTTCGATCTCGGCCGCGAGGTCCACGACGTCAGAGTTCAGCTTGTCCTGCAGCGTGAAGGATGCAGGCCGAGAGTTGCCGTTGAAGATCTCAGAGTCAGAGGGCGGCGCGATGCCGTGCTCGGAACGAATGCTGCGGAGGTCCTCGACGATCTGAGCGCGCTCCTTGTTGAGGTCGTTCAGGGTTTCCAGCGTCTCGCGCAGCTCCGTTTCCTCGCGCGCAAGGTGGCGCTGAAGAACCTCTTCAGTCCAGCTCTTGCTGAGGATCTGGATGAACTGCAGCGCACGGCTCGCGTTGGTGTGCTGGAAGGTGATCTCGACCAGCTGCTGGTTCGCGTCGCGAGCCATCGTCGGGGTCGACACGCCAAGGTCCTCGATCAGATCCTCGCGGTAGTCGTTCTGCTCCGAGGGCGTCAGGTTGCGCCACTCCGGGATCCCCATCTTGTTGAGGACGGAGTCGATCCGTGCCGGCGACGTGATGTTGATCTTGGCCACGGCGCCCTCAATGGCGGACGCGCTCTGGCCGAGCTTGCCGGTCTGTGCATCCCCGTCGCGCACCATGACCTTCGTGTTGACCACGAACTTCTTCGGCACAACGACGGCGAAGAACGTGCCGAGCGAACCGATGATGCTCAGGGGAATAATGATCCACCAGATACGGCGACGGAGGACCCGAAGGAACTCGTCAACCTGTCCTGCTGCTTCGACTTCAACTGCCATAGCTCTAAAAAACGCCCCCGAAGTTGAGGAGCCCTCGGTTGTTGCCGACTCCGTTGTTGCGCCCACCCTGGGCACCAAGAAGTGCGCCACCGATCGCTTGGAAGACAGCGGTCACGGGATAAAGAGCGGCGCGCAGGAAGTAACCGAACTCGGCGAAGAGCGTCGGTGGGATCCAGAGGATGTCGTCTTCCTGGATTGAATAGTTGGTCGTCGTGTCGCCCTTGATGATGTCGTTCAGGTTGAACGGCAGACGGAGCGGATTCTGTGGATCGCCCCGGATGAGCAGGCAGCGCCCGATGTTGGCGGTGTCCTGCTTGGGCTTGGCCTTCAGCACGACGTCGAGCACGGTTTGGTTGCCCTGGAAGGGCTTGGAGCCCTCGGCGGTGACCTCGCCTAGAACGAAGAACACTTTGCCCTTCGTCGTGATGTCCACGACGATGCTGGGCGGGGTGGTGTAGTAGGGCGAATAGCGCTCGGCGAGGTAGGCCTCGAGCCCGGAGCGCGTGTAGCCAGCGATGGAAACCCGGCCGATCTGGTCCAGCAGCACCGTGCCGTCAGAGCTCACCCGCACCGAGAAGTTGATATCGACGGGGTGGTTGACGTCAAAGACGCGCACGTTGTCCCCCGTCGTGACGTAGTCCTCTTCCTGGGACTCGCCCGAGTACCGACGGCCGAAGCCGTTCTGGTTCATGTACTGCAGCGCACGCTTGGACGGCGACGAGTGACAGCTCGTCAGGTCGACGAGGCTAATGATCGCCAGAAGGGAGAGCAGGATGAATGAGTGGCGCGGCATGGTGATCGAGCGGGCGCTGTAGGAAGCGCTTGGCGCGGAAATGCGATGTCAGAAGGGACCGTTCTCAGGGCAGATTTTGAGGACCTGAGGCGCCCCTTGGGATACCAGACTGTGGTGATCGGCAGAATTGCCGAACGGGTTGACTCAATGGGAGATCCTCTTCGCAGAAGCCCCCAATCTCACCGTCCAGCGTCCCCCACCCTGTTGGACGGACCGGCGATGATAGCCCCCACCAACCCCGGCCCCTGCCCCCAATTCTAGGGCCTGAACGGCATTTCAGTGCCCAAAATGCTCGGCCATCCCGCGCGGGAGGCCCCGAAAACGCACCTAGGCGCCGTACTGGGCGGAATAATAGTCCCTATAGGCCCCGGAGCGCACATTTTGGAGCCAAGCGTCGTTCTCGAGATACCACTGAATGGTCATCGGGAGCGCCTGATCGAAGGTGTAGCGGGGTTTCCACCCGAGCTCCTCATCGATCTTCTTGGCATCAATCGCGTAGCGGCGATCGTGGCCCGGACGATCCGTCACGTATTCGATGAGCGACTCGGGCTTGTCGAGGGCCTTCAGGATGCCCTGGACGATCTCGATGTTCGGATACTCGTTGTGTCCGCCGATGTTGTAGACCTCACCAGGTGCGCCCTTTTCAAGGACCGCGAGGATCGCCTCGCAGTGGTCACGAACGTAGAGCCAGTCGCGGATCTGCATGCCGTCGCCGTACACGGGGAGGGCCTTGTCCTCCCGAGCGTTTGCGATCATCAGCGGGATGAGCTTCTCAGGGAACTGATAGGGCCCGTAGTTGTTGGAGCAGCGCGTGATCAGCGTCGGAAATCCATGGGTGTGGAACGCGGCGCGAACGAGCATGTCGCTCCCTGCCTTGCTGGCCGAGTAAGGCGAGTTCGGGCTGAGGGGCGTGTCCTCGGTGAAGAACCCCGTCTTCCCGAGCGAGCCGTAGACCTCGTCGGTCGAGACGTGCACGAAGCGCTCGATCCCGCGCTTGCGCGACTCGTCGAGCAGGATCTGGGTGCCCATCACGTTGGACTGCACAAAGGGCAGCCCGCTGATGATCGAGCGGTCCACGTGACTCTCCGCCGCGAAGTGGACGACCTCGGAAACGCCGCTCTCCCCCGCCGCATCGAACGCGGAGACGATGTCCTCTGGCTTGGTGATATCGCCGTGCACGAACGTGTAGTTCGCGGACGACTCCAACTCCTTGAGGTTCTCCGGGTTGCCCGCGTAGGTGAGGGCATCCAGGTTGATGATCTTCCAGTTCGGGCGATCCTCGGCCAACATCTGGACGAAGTTGCTGCCGATGAATCCCGAGCCCCCGGTGACGAGGACGGTACGCGTTGATGTGGTCATGGTCTAATCGCTTCCGAGATAGGTAAGCAGAGCTTCTTTCCAGGGCAAGAGCGACTTGCCGCGCAGCTCGGAGAGCTTGCTGCAGTCGAGGACGCTGTACTTCGGTCGCGGCGCAGGCCGCGGGAATTCGTCCGTTGAGCACGGATCGATTTGTGTTTCAGACAGGTCGCTGGCTTCGATGGTCGCGACCGCGAGGTCGTACCAGGACGCCTCCCCTTCGCAGGCAGCGTGGTACACGCCGGCCTCGCCGAGCATCAGCACGTCCCAAAGGGCCGGCGCAAGCTCCAAGGTCGACGTCGGCGAGCCCACCTGATCGGAGACAACCTTGAGCTGATCGCGCTCGGCAGCGAGCTTCTGCATCGTGCCGGGGAAGTGGCCCCCACGCGGCCCGTAGAGCCACTGGGTCCGAACGATCCGGACGCCGCCGGGATGCGCCTTTCTGGCCTGGACTTCGCCGTCGAGCTTCGTGCGCCCGTAGACAGATACCGGCGAGGGCTCGTCATCGGGCTGATAGGGCTCCGTGGCCGAACCATCGAACACGAAGTCCGTCGAAACGATCACCAGGGGGATCCCAGCCTTGGCGGCCTCCGTTGCGAGCACGCCGCAGGCGTCGCCGTTCACGGCCTGGGCCAGCTCGGGCTCTTCCTCGGCCTTGTCCACCGCCGTGTAGGCCGCCGAGTGGATGACACCGTGCAGCGGCGCGAGCTCTTGAAAGAGCTGGGCGACCTGCTCGGGGTCCGTCAGGTCGACGCCCAGATGATCGACGCCATGGGCCTCCCGCATGTCCGTGCCGAGCGCCTCGACGGCGTCGGGCACCGCCATCAGCACTTGACTACCGAGCATCCCGGCAGCACCGGTGATCAGGATTCGGTACGGGCCGTCCTGGGGCGGCAGCCCCACGAGCATCCCGTCTGGAGAACCATCGGGAGAATCGGCGGCGGCCTCGTTGGAAGCGGTCTTGTTGTCCGTCATGGGAAGCTGGGCCAGCTGTTCAGCGCGGCCACTGACCTCTTTCAGTCGACTTTGTTCGCACCGCCATCGGCGACGAGTTTGGCGGCACTGTGGAGCGACTCAAACGTGCCGGCATCCGTCCACCAACCGTCGAGCACTTCGCAGGTCATGGAACCGTCTTCGATGAACCAGTTGTTCACGTCCGTGATCTCAAGCTCGCCGCGGGAGGAGGGCTCCAAGCGGTGGATGATGTCCCACACGCGACCGTCGTACATGTAGATGCCGATCACCGCGAGGTTGGACTCCGGGTCCTTGGGCTTCTCGACGATCTTGGCGACCTTGTCCCCTTCGAGAGTCGCGACGCCAAAGCGATGCGGATCGTGCACCTCCTTCAGCATGATCTTCGCGCCCTTGCCCTGGGCCTTGAAGTCGGCCACGGCCTTGTTGATGTTCTTCTCGATCAGGTTGTCACCGAGGACCACGGCGATCGGCTCGCCAGCGGCCCAGTGCTCCGCGAGGCCAAGGGCCTCGGCGATTCCGCCCTCGCCTTCCTGATAGGTGTAGTTCAGGTGCTTCAGCCCAAAGTCGCGGCCGTTGCCAAGGAGCGACAGGAAGTCGCCCGACTTGCGCCCGCCGGTCACGATCATGATGTCGTCGATCCCAGCGTTCACCAGCGTTTGGATCGGGTAGTAGATCATCGGCCGGTCGTAGACCGGAAGAAGGTGCTTGTTCGTGATCTTGGTGAGCGGGAAGAGCCGCGTGCCAAGGCCGCCGGCGAGGATGACGCCTTTCATGATGATGGAAGCCCGTAGGGTGTGGTTGGGGAGGGTCTGAGCCTAGGGCGGCTCAGGGGTGGGGAACAATACCCGGTCAAGGTGGGTCCGTGGGCTTCGTGCCCCGGGGCGTTACCTGAAGGTGCCCTGTGAGACAGAATTGGGGATCACTTCCCGACAGAGGGTGTCTCGCTGCGATACCAGGCGACGAACTTCTCGAGGCCCTCCGCAACGGTGGTGTGGGGATCGTACCCCAGCTTTTCTCGGGCCTTGGACACGTCCGCGTAGGTCACTAGGACGTCCCCCGGCTGCATTTCTTGGCGGTCGAGGACCGGCTCCACGCCGCAGGCTTCGCCGATGAGCCCCACGAGCTCTTTCAACGACGTCGTACGCGACTCTCCGAGGTTGTAGATCTCATAGCCTTCGCAGTGATCGATCGAGCGCACCACGCCGTCGATGATGTCGTCGACGAAGGTGTAGTCGCGCCGGGTGGTGCCGTCCCCGAAGAAGGGCAGCGGCTCGCCGTTGAGCGTCATCCGTACGAACTTGTGGATCGCCATCTCAGGCCGCTGCCGCGGACCAAAGACGGTGAAGAACCGAAGGCACGCGGTGGGAATGCCGTAGAGGTGGTGGAACGTGTAGCAGAGGAGCTCCCCCGCGCGCTTCGTCGCCGCGTAGGGAGAAACTGGGTTGTGTACGTCGTCCGCTTCCGTGAATGGCACGTTGGTGTTGCCGCCGTACACGCTGCTCGACGACGCAAATACAAAGCGCGTCTTCGGCCGCTTGCGCAGCTCCTCCAACAGGATCGTCGTGCCGCGCACGTTGACGTCCTGGTAGTGCAGCGGATCCTCAAGCGAGGGGCGAACGCCCGCCATGGCAGCCAGGTGAACCACCGCATCAAACGCGCCGCGCTCGAACAGGTCCCCCATCAGCTCCTCGTCGCGGATGTCCCCTTCGACGAGGGACACCGGCCCTTCGCCCAACACCGTGCTCACGGGAGCCCCAGCGGTGACCTCGATGGCGGCGAGGTTCCCGCGCTTGATCGCGGGGTCGTAGAACTCGTTGAAGCTGTCGAGGATCACCACCTCGTCGCCGCGCTTGACCAGCGCCTCTACGAGGTGGGAGCCGATGAACCCGGCGCCTCCGGTAACAAGAATCTTCATGGGATGGAACGCGCTACTCGACGGTGACCGACTTGGCCAGGTTCCGGGGCTTATCGATGTCGCAGCCGTGGATCTCCGCGATGTGGTAAGCGATCAGCTGCAACGGAATGGAGTTGAGGATGGGCGACAGCCACTCGTCCGTGGCGGGCACGGCCACGCAGGAGTCGGCGATGGAGTGACTCATGTCGTCGGAGCCGACGCTGACGGTCACGCCGCCCCGCGCTTTCACCTGCTCGATGTTCGCGCGCGTCTTCTCCGCCACGGGCCCTTCCGAGTTGATGGCCAAGATCGTCATGCCGGGATCGATCAGCGCGATGGGACCGTGCTTCATCTCGCCCGCGGCGTAGCCTTCAGCGTGCACGTAGGCGATCTCCTTGAGCTTGAGCGCTCCCTCCAGCGCCACCGGGAAGTTCACCCCGCGGCCGAGGAACAGGAAGCCCCGCGCACCGGCGTGGGTGCGCGCCACTTCACGGCACTTCGCGACCGACTCGTCGGTCAGGAGAGACTCGATCTTCGGTCGGATCAGGCGGAACTCCTCCAGGAGTTCGCGCGCCTTGTGCTCGTGCATGACCCCGCGGCCGCGCGCGAGGCGCACGGCTAGAAGGGTCGCCGCGGCCACCTGGGCCGTGAACGCCTTGGTACTGGCGACACCGATCTCCGGACCCGCGTGGGTCAAGATCGTCGCGTCGGACTCGCGCACCTGGCTAGAGCCCGCCACGTTGCAAATGGCAGCGACCTGCGCACCGAGTTCGCGGGCGAGTCGTGTGGCGGCCAGGGTATCGGCGGTTTCACCCGACTGGGTAATCGCCAGTGCAAGAGTACCCGGGACGATGCGAGGGCTGCGATAGCGGAACTCCGACGCAAAGTCGAGGTCGACCGGAATGTGCGCGAGGCCTTCGATCAGGTACTTCGCGATCTGACCGGCGTGCAGCGCCGTGCCGCAGCCGAGGATCTGAATGCGCTCGATCTTGCGGCAGAACTCGTCACCGAAGTCTCCGCCTTCGAAGCGCACGTCGCCAGCGCCGAGATCGATGCGGTCAAACGCCGTGCGGGCCACGACGTCAGGCTGCTCGTGGATCTCCTTGAGCATGTAGTGCGGATAGCCGCCCTTGCCGGAGTCCGCAGGATCCCAGTCCACCGTCCGCGCTTCCCGCGTGACGGGCTGGCCGTCGAGGCCTTGAACGTCGAGGCGGCCCGGGCCGAGCAGCGCGATGTCTCCGTCTTCGAGGTAAACGAGGGTGCGCGTGTGCGGCGCCACCCCCAGCATGTCCGAGGAAAGGAAGCCGCCCTGGGGCGTCACCCCCACCACGAGCGGAGGGCCTTGACGAACCGCAACGAGCACCGGGCCCGATTCGCAGTTGGCCAAGATCGCCAGCGCGTAGTAGCCGCGCAGCCGGGGCACGATCTCGCGGATCGCCGCGACCAGCGCAGCTTCGTCTCCGCCTCCGTCCACCCAGAGGCGATCGAGCATCCGCGCCAGCACCTCGGTGTCCGTCTCAGACGTGAACGCCTCGCCTGCGCCAAGGAGCTCGCGCTTCAGGTCGAGGTAGTTCTCGACGATGCCGTTGTGCACGAGGGCCAGTCCACCGGAGCGGCCCGTATGCGGGTGAGCGTTCGCGTCCGAGGGTTCCCCGTGGGTAGCCCAGCGGGTATGCCCGATGCCAGCGAGAGCGTCATCGAGCGCGCCGTCCGTGATCGCCTCCTCGAGGTTGGCGAGGCGACCGCGGCGCTTGCGCACCGAGATCTCCCCGTCACGAATAACGGCGATGCCAGCGCTGTCGTACCCGCGGTACTCCAGGACGCTGAGGCCTGCTATGAGGCCGGGGGTTACGGATCCGCTTCCCAGCAGAGCTCCAACGATTCCACACATGATTGAGCCTTAAGTCGGTGAGTCGAGGTAGTGGTCAGGAAGTAGGAGTGCCAGAACGGCGCGCAGTACGCTCGTCGACCTTCGTACGGAAATACTCGAGCGTCCGGCGCATGCCGGTATCGAGATCGATCTTGGGTTCCCAGTGGAGGACCCGACGCGCCTTGCTGATGTCCGGCTGGCGAACCTTTGGATCGTCGGCGGGCAGGTCCTGGAACGTCAACTCAGAGTCCGAGCCCGTGAGCTCGAGGACCTTCTTGGCGAACTCCAGGATCGTCATCTCCGCAGGGTTGCCGATGTTCGTCGGCTCGACCTCGGACGAGTTGAGGAGGCGCCAGATGCCTTCGACGAGGTCATCCACAAAGCAGAACGAGCGAGTCTGCGATCCGTCGCCGAAGATCGTGATGGGTCGACCCTCTAGCGCTTGACCCATGAAGGCGGGCAGCGCCCGGCCGTCGTTCAGGCGCATGCGCGGTCCGTAGGTGTTGAAGATGCGGATGATCCGCGTCTCGACGCCGTGGAAGCGGTGATAGGCCATGGTCATCGCTTCCGCGAAGCGCTTGGCCTCGTCGTACACGCCGCGCGGTCCCACCGGGTTCACGTTGCCCCAGTAGTCCTCGGTCTGCGGATGAACCTCGGGGTCGCCGTAGCACTCGGAGGTGGAGGCGAGCAAGAACCGGGCGCCCTTCGCCTTGGCGAGACCGAGGGCCTTGTGGGTTCCAAGGGAGCCCACCTTGAGGGTCTGGATCGGCAGCTCAAGGTAGTCGATCGGACTCGCCGGCGACGCGAAGTGAAGGATCGCATCGAGGTTGCCGGGGACGTGAATGAATTCGGTTACGTCCTGCTCCATGAACAGGAACTCCTTGCGACCGAAGAGGTGCTCGACGTTGTCGAGGGACCCGGTCACGAGGTTGTCCATGCAGATGACGGAGTACCCCTCGGCGAGAAAGCGCTCGCAAAGGTGGCTGCCGAGGAAGCCGGCACCGCCGGTAATGAGGACTCGTTTCATCTCTTGGGAGTGGAGGGTGTGTTCGCGAATCTGAGTTCGAAGCCTCTGGCGCGATCCAGGTGGCGCAGGTCTCGGCTGAAGTTCCATGAAGGCGTGGTGGGCTGACGCTCGTCAGCTTTGAATGAAGATCGCGGGCGCCCCATGGGCATGGAGCACGCGGGACGAGAACGCACAGGCTGGGGGCTAGCGCTCAGGCCGGAGAATCCCCCTTAGGGCTTCTCCGCGGAGCCGCTGCTGCGCGCTTTCTTTTCGGCTTCGCTTCCCAGCCCCTCGAATAGAACCTCGTCACCGGGATCAAGGCGCAAGGTCTGTCCGAAACCGGTGATCTCGCTCGTACCAGCTGCGCGGAGCCGAGCGTTGAGACCGGAGGAAAGCACGTCCACCGTGCCTCGAATTTCGACGCGACCGGCCTCGGTCAAGACGTCGCGTACGGATTGATCGACTTCGAACGGGGCCGTGCCGACCTCAAGCAGCGCGAGGTCGACGACCTCACTGGGCTGAAGCGTAAAGAGCTCTTCCCGATAGGCGATCGCGCCTTGCTGCGACGAGCGGTTGCGCACCCGCAGCAGATCTTCGCGCAGAAGCTCGAGCACGAACGGCCCGCCATAGGCCTCGAGCAGGGCGCCGCCGGGGAGTTGAACGATCCCAAGCTCGCCAAAGGTGATCGAGGCCGTCTCCACGTCCACGAAGGTAAACGCAGGCTCGCGGCGACTCTCCGACCCGATCACCCCCGCGGACGAACCGCGCATCGTGATGACCGTGTTGCCGGGCAGCAGCGCCTCGGCGTGACCGTTGGGCCCGCAGTAGACCCAGCTGCCCGCTGGCACCCGGATCCGCTTGTCGTAGAACTTCAGGCGCACGGTCGAGGTGGTCTCGGCCGTCCGAACCGACACGGGGTCGCTGTGCCGAATGACGTAGGCCTCCTCCGGTCCGCGCAGGTAGGTGTCCTTCACGCCATCGGGCAGCGGATTCTGGAGCGGCTTGAGGATGCCGGGGAAGCGCTGGGTGTCGCGAAAACAGCCCGTGAGGGCACCCGCCAACGCGGCGCCAACGCAAAGCTTGGCCAGCCGGCCGCGGCTTGCTTGGGCTTGATGATTCGAGCGTGGTGACTGGTGCATGGGCTGGAGAGTCGTTATCGGATCTAACGCGCAGCGTCGGCGGCGAGCGCGGCCGAGCCAGCGGTGCGCGACGTCCCCGTAGCGAGGAAGCGCTCCACGAACTTGGTGTCGTGCTCAGACTTTTGGAATTCTGCCTGCTCGAGGACCTCGCGCAGGAGTGGGATCGTGGTCTTCGGCCCGTGGATGACAAACTCGTCAAGGGCACGCATCATCGACTTGATCGCCTCGTCCCGCGTAGGGCGATGCACGAGGAGTTTGCCGATCATGGAGTCGTAGTTCGGCGGAATCCGGTAACCGCTGTAGCAATGACTGTCGATGCGTACGCCCGGCCCGCCCGGGGCTACGAACATGGAAATCAACCCAGGGGAAGGCTGGAAGTCCATGGAAGGATCTTCCGCATTGATGCGGCATTCGATCGCGTGGCCTTGGAAGTGGATGTCCTTCTGGCGGAAGCGCAGCGGCTCGCCGGACGCGATCCGGATCTGCTCTTGGATCAGATCCACGCCCGTGACCATCTCGGTCACGGTGTGCTCCACCTGGATCCGGGCGTTGACCTCGATGAAGTAGAAGGCGCCTGTGTTGTCCACGAGGAACTCGACCGTGCCCGCGTTGTGGTAGCCCGCAGACTTGGCGAGACGTACCGCGGCGGAGCACATCTTGTCCCGCTGCTTCGAAGAAAGAATCGGGGACGGAGACTCCTCGATGAGCTTCTGGTGACGGCGCTGGGTCGAGCAATCACGCTCCCCCAGGTGAATGACGTTGCCCTGCCGGTCGCCGAGGATCTGAACTTCGACGTGACGGCCCTTCTCCACGAACTTCTCGAGGTAGACCGTGTCGTCACCGAAGGCGGCCTTCGCCTCGGCCTGGGCGGCCCGCATGCCGTGGAGCAGGCTCGGCTCGTTACTGGCGATCCGCATGCCGCGCCCGCCGCCCCCTGAAGAGGCCTTGATCATCACGGGGTAGCCGATCTCCTGGGCAACCTTGGCGGCCGTCGTCTCGTCGCGCACGGGCCCGTCGGATCCGGGAACCACGGGCACCTTCGCGGCGATCGCCATCTCCCGCGCCCGCGACTTGTTCCCGAGGTCGGCGATGGTCTGGGAGTCGGGTCCGATGAACTCGATCTTGCAGGACCGGCAAACCTCGGCAAAGTGGGCGTTCTCGGCCAAGAACCCGTATCCCGGGTGAATGGCCTCGACGTCCGCGATCTCCGCCGCCGAGATGATCGAAGGGATATCGAGGTAACTCGCGTGGCTCGGTGCCGGGCCAATACAAATCGTCTCGTCGGCCATGTGCAGGTGCAGGGCATCCGCGTCGGCTTGGCTGTAGACGGCAACCGTCTCAACGCCGAGTTCACGGCAAGCGCGGATGATGCGCTGCGCGATCTCCCCGCGATTCGCGATCAGGATTCTTCTGAACATTCCGTGTGCGACTCTGGTGTGGGCTGGGAGTCGGGTCGTGGGCTACCGGGTGAACGGCTGGGGGGAGTGCGGGGATGAGTGCTGGGATGAGTGCTGGCGTCGGCAGGCCTGGACTGGCTTCCAGCGGAGCGCCGTTCGCCAGCGAAGGTGGGCGCCATCAGCGCGTCTTGACGAGGTAAAGCGGCTGACCGAATTCAACGGGTTCACCGTTCTCAACCAGCACCTCGACGATTTCGCCGGAGCACTCGGCCTTGATCTCGTTCATGACCTTCATCGCTTCGATGATGCAAATCACCGAGTCGTCGTTGATCCGCTCGCCGACGCCTGTGAAGTCGTCCGCGTCCGGTGAGGACGCCGAGTAGAACGTGCCGATCATGGGCGAGGTGATTTCCTCTACGCCCGCGGCGCGAACGGGAGCCTCTGTCGCAGGGCCGCTAGCGTCCGATGAGAAGGCGGGGGCAGGGGCACCCACCTCCGCTCCTGGGCTAGCCGAGGCGCCCGGCATCATCATGACCGAGGGCGCCGTGTAGCTACCAGAAGGGCCTCGACGGAGGTGCACCCGCAGGCCGGCCTTGTCGTCCTCGATTTCCAGTTCGTCGACTTCGCCTCGCTCCATAATCCGGACGAGGTTGCGAATGAGTTTCAGATCCATGCCCAACACGATAGCGCCGCAGCGGTTCCGGTTCTGCCCTCCTTTCGCCCTTGATTTGCAAGGATGCGCTGTGTTTTGGCAGCCCGAGGCGCCGGCAAGCCGCTAATCCCGGCGCCAGTGCCCGCTTTTTCCGCCCGTCTTTTCCAGCAGCTCGACCGCCCCGACGCGGATGCCCTTAGCGAGCGCCTTGGTCATGTCATACACGGTCATCGCCGCCAGCGAAGCGCCGACCATCGCCTCCATTTCGACCCCGGTTCGGCCAAAACAGGCCGTTCGGCAGCTGATTTCGAGCTGATTCGGCCCCGTTTGGCTGAATTCGATCTCTACGACGTCCAGGCCCAAGGGGTGGCACATGGGAATGAGGTCACCTGTCCGCTTCGCCCCGAGGACGCCGGCCACCCGTGCGACCTCCTGGATCGGCCCCTTGGGGCCCCCTGAGGCGAGCACGGACCCTAGGAGGCCTTCGGGAAATTCCATGACCGCCCGTGCCGTCGCCGTTCTCTGGGTCTCAGGCTTGCCGCTGACATCCACCATCACGGCCTGCGCGCGACCATCTGCGCCGGTCCGGATATGGGACAGGGGGGCGGAATCGGGGGTCCCGCCGGACGCAAAACCCGCTTCGCCAGGCGATTCAGGATCGCCGTTCTTGCGATCGTCAGGGCCATTCATGGTGTTCAAAGCCGTTTGAGTTGCGTCAGGGAACGAGCTCGCTCCATCTCTGACGGCTTGGAAGCGTAGAGTCCGGACTAAAAGACGGCTACTCCTATCCGCCGCGGCGCCGCCAGCCGATAGCGAAGACATACCAGTGCTCGTCCCCGAAGGGCGTGCGACTGGCCCCCACATTCAATCCGCCCGCACACTCGAATGATCCGAAGCGTCCACCCCGCCCTACTTGCAGCCGCTGCAGCCCCTTGCCTCGTTGGAATCCTGGCCGCCAGTTCGGCCCCAACGGCCCCCAACGGGATGGAGGCCGTCGCAACGGCCACCCTCCTGCAGGACGGAGAAAATTCCCAGGCCTCGAAGCAGGAGGTCTCCGAGATCCTCGACGAGCGCTTGGGTGCCATCCGGACCATGAACGCGGCCGAGCTATGGACCGAGGCCAGCCGCGTCGCGGGCCTTGTGGGCGACGAGTTTGGCGCCACGTTCGACGCCGTCGTCGATGAGAAGCTGCGCCAGAAATCGTTGAGCTCCCGGGAGATTCTCTTCCTCGCGACGGTCAGGCTGACGGGCGACAGCGTCGACCACGCGAAGATCGCCACGCGCGTCGCCGACGTGCTCAAGGACGGCGACGCGGACCTCGTGGGCGCAGCGACCGAGTTGCTCGGTGGCATGGCTCGAGAGATCAACGATCGCGATACCCGGAAGGACGTCGCCACCGCGCTCCTCAGGAGCGCCGACAACGGCAGCGCCGACTCGTCGCTTCGCATAGCGGCGGCCGTCGCTGTGAACAAGCTGGGCACCGGCGCCCAGATTTCCGCCGCGCGCCGCGTGCTGCGGTCGTTCCTCAGCTCGTCCGACCCCAACCTGCGAGCCATCGGCGCCCTCGGGTTCGCAGAGATCGGATCCATCGAAGACGTCGACGGGGTGGAGGATGAACTCGACCGCCTGAGTGAGCTACCCGGCCAGAATGGCCGCCTTGCCCGGGCCTACTTGGAACAGCTGCGGGGCACCCGCTTCTTCGAGTCGAGCCTGCGCCAGCTGCGCAAAGACGAAGCCGGCAGCCGCCGTCCCGGCGCCAGCATTCCCGAAGATCTCGAACGCGTCGAGACGATGATCGGTGTCATCCAGGACTACCACTTGGACGGCAACCAAGCGACGCGCGAGTCCCTGCTAGAAGCAGCGCTCCAGGGCATGCTCTCCAGCCTCGACCGCCACTCTTCGTTCTTCACGCCCGAGGCGTACGAGAAGTTCGAGCAAAACCTCGAGGGCGAGTACGGCGGCATCGGCGCCTACGTTCAGAACGATCCCGACGACGGCATCTTCACCATCACGCGCCCGATCTACTCCGGGCCCGCCTACAACGCTGGACTCGCGACGGACGACAAGATCGTGCGCATCGACGACTGGCCCACGATCGGCGAGGAGACGAACGAGGTCATCAAGCGGCTGAAGGGCAAGCCTGGCACGAACGTCAAGCTCTACATCTGGCGCCGCGACATGGATCCGACCCTGGTCGACCGCCCCACCGAGGACATGATCGTCGAGATCAAGCGGGCACAGATCAGCATCCCTTCCGTTCACAAGGAACTGCTTCCCGGGGACATTGGCCTCGTGGAGCTGCAGTCGTTCACCCGTGGCGCGGCCTTGGATATCCACAAGGCGCTGGCCGAGCTCAACGAAATGGCCGAGGGCGGCAAGCTCAACGGCGTCATCCTCGACCTGCGCAACAACACGGGCGGGCTGCTCGACGAGGCGGCCAAGGTCTCCGACCTTTTCCTGCCCAAGGACCAAGTGGTCGTGCGCACGGAAAGCCGCATCGCGGAGAGCAAGGTCTTCAAGACCCAGGCCCCCGACATCGTGCCGGCGGATGTCCCCGTTGCCGTGCTGATCAACCGCTTCTCTGCCTCCGCCTCTGAGATCGTCTCGGGCGCGCTGCAGGATTACGGTCGCGCGACGCTCATCGGCCAGCGCTCCTTCGGCAAGGGCTCGGTGCAGAACCTCCTGCGCATGCCCGGCGAGCAGGATGACCTCTACGTCGACGAGAACCGGAACCGCCGCCGCGACAACTGGGAGAACATCACGAAGGACTGGGACGGCGACGGCGAGTTCGATTTCGCCCCGCGGATCAAGCTGACCATCGAGCGTTACCGCCTCCCCCTCGGTCGCTCCATCCACCGCGAACTCGACGAGGAGGGCAACATCAAGTCCCTCGGGGGCCTCTCCCCCGACGTCGAGATCGAGGCCAAGCGCCGCGAGACCTGGCGCCTGCGCGAGATGCGCCGGATCCAAGACACCCGCGAGCTGCGCAAGTGGGTTGCCGAGCGTTTCGATGACAACGTCGAGCTGTTCAAGTCCCTCGCGTTCTGCGACTACGACGACCCCGAGGCCTACCCGGGATTCGACGACCTCTACACGTCCCTCGACACGACTCTCACGCGGGACGACCTGCGCTTCCTCCTGCGCATCGAGGTTCGGCGCCGCGTGCAGGACACCCGGGGCAACGCATTCCCCCTCGGCGACTTCTCCGAGGACATCCAGCTCCAGGCGGCCATCGAGGACATCCTGAAGAAGAAGGGCATGTCGGCGGAGGACATCAAGGAGTACGCGGGCACCTTTGACGAGGTGGAGCCCTTGGCCGACGCGGCGCGAGAGGCTGCCCCGCCCTCCCTCCGGTCCGGGACCGCCCCCTCAGGCGGCGAACTGGACCGGGCCCTGGCTCTGATCGCCCAGGCGGAGGCCAGCGGCATGAGCAAGCAGGCAGCCGACGAGCTGCGCGCGATCCTGTCAGGGCAGTAATTGTTTCCGGGTGGCCCCAGCATTTCCTAAGGCTGGGGCCAACCTGTTGAGACACGGGCGATCCTGCTAAGGCATCGGGGGCTGGCGCCCGAAGAATTGCCATGGACCGTAGGGGGCCAAGCCGTACCCTTTCGTCGCCGACTTCCCCTCCGCCACGCTCAAGTGGCCTAGCCCAGCCGTCCGCAGCGCCGCCGGATCGATGCTCCGCGTTCTCCAGCACTACTTCCCCGTCCGCACCTTCCTGCTTGTCGCCATGGAGCTATTGCTCCTCGGGGCAGCCATGTGCGCGGGTATGACCCAGCACCTTTGGAAGCTGCTGGAGGACCCAGCGACTTCCAACAACGCGGCCCAGGGCGTCGCTCGGATCCTGAGCGGCCAGAGCCTGCTCGTGAACGATGCGTTCTCGAAGTGCCTCATCGCGGCCATCGCGCTGACCTTGGTGGCGCTCCTCTGCCTCGGGCTCAACCGGCTTTACGAGTTCCAAATCTCGGCGTCGCGCTACGAGCGGGCGTCTCGGTTCGTGGAGTCTGCGGGAGCGGGCATCGTCCTGTGCCTGGTCGTGGCCGGTGCCTCGCGCCTCGTTACCCCCACCGGCTTCCTGTCGTTCCCCGGGCTCACCCTCACCCAGACCATCCAGCACGTGGGCAGCACGCTGGCGGTAGGCTACGGCCTCCTGTACATCGCGCGCTTCGCCTTTCACTGGCTCGTTCGCCGAGCCGACCTTGACGTGCGCGTGCTGATCCTCGGCTCACGGGGCCCCGCCCACGCCCTCGCCAACCAGATCATCGAGCACCCCGAGGCGGGTTTTGTCGCCATCGGGCTGATTCCCGAGCCCGAGTCCACCATCGGCCGGCGGCGTATGGAGCCCGGCCCCGACCTCGTGACCGCGGCCGAGGAAGCTGCGTCGGAGACCACCAACCGGCTCGTCCTCAACCAGATCACCCTGCTTGGCAAGCAGATCGAGAACACCGGTGCTGCCATGCGCAGCCCGAATGGCGAGCCTGAGGAGGCCCTCGGCGAGGAGTCCCTCATCGAGCTCATCGACAAGCTCTCGGTCGAGATGGTCGTGGTGGCCCTCGAAGACCGGCGCATGACGCTGCCCATCAAGGACCTGCTTGAGGCCAAGCTCGCCGGCATCGAGGTGCGCGAGCGCGAAGAGATCTACGAGCAGGTGACGGGCCGGATCGCCGTCGCCGCCATGCGCCCCTCGTACCTGATCTTCAACGAAGGCTTCCGGCGCCACCCTTGGGCTGCGCTGCTCAAGCGCGTCACGGACCTGATCCTGTCGATCATCATGCTTCTGATCCTGTGGCCGATCATGCTCTTCACCGCCATCGCGGTGCGCATGACCTCCCCGGGCCCGGTGCTGTTCACCCAGGAGCGCGTTGGGCAGGACGGCAAGCCGTTCATCCTGATGAAGTTCCGGTCGATGCGCGCGGACGCGGAGAAGCTCTCTGGCCCCGTGTGGGCCAGCGAAGACGATCCGCGGATCACGAAGTGGGGCAAAATCATGCGCAAGACGCGCCTGGACGAGCTCCCCCAGCTCTTCAACGTACTGGCCGGCTCGATGTCCATCGTGGGACCGCGCCCCGAGCGCCAGCACTTCGTGGACCAGCTCGCCGCCCGCATCCCCTACTTCCAGCTGCGCCACATCGTGAAGCCCGGTGTCACAGGCTGGGCCCAGATCAACTACCCCTACGGCAACACCGAGCAGGACGCGCTGCACAAGCTTCAGTACGACCTGTTCTATATCAAGAACTACAGCGTGCTGTTCGACCTCTCGATCCTGATCAGTACGGTCAAGACGGTGGTCCTCCGGCGCGGAACCTAGGAGCTCGCCCCTCACGCCCCCAGGGTCGTGCCGTAGGCTTCATCAGAAGCCATGTTCGAATTCATCTCGATCCTCCTCGTCGGCATCGCTGGCGGCCTCGTCCCCCTCTACTTCAAGTGGGGCGACCGGCAGCATCACCTTGCGCTGGCGTTCTCCACGGGCATCTTCCTCGGGGCGGTGTTTCTGCACCTGCTGCCCAGCGTGGCGGCCGCCGGCGCTGGACACGACGACCACCAGGACCACGCTGTGGTGTCGGCCGCCGGGATGGGCGACCACGCAGCCGAGTTCGCTGAGCGGCAGGCAGAGCTCGCGGCGAAGGGCGAGGCGGCTGCCCCCCACGCGGGGCACGATCACGGGGCCCATGACCACGGGAGCCACAGCGAGGCCGACCCCCACGCAGGCCACGCCCATGGCGACATCGGCCCCTGGCTCTGGGTCCTGATCGGACTCCTCGGGGTGTTTCTGATCGAAGCGGTGCTCATTCCCGGCGACACCCATGGCCACGGGCACGCCCACAGCGATCAGGATCGCCACTCGGCCGTGGGCTGGGCGGCCCTCGTGGGACTCACGGTGCACGCCCTGACCGCGGGCATCGCGCTCGCGGCCGTGGAGAACCAAGCGGATATCGCGGGCGTGATGCTGCTCGCGATTCTCGCCCACAAGGGCTTTGAGTCGTTCTCGCTCGCGTCGGTGTTTTCGATGACGGGGACCAAGCGCGCCAACCTCGTCATGATGGTGATCGCGTTCTCCCTCGTCACGCCCCTCGGCCTGCTGGCGGGCAGCCAGATCAGCGGACTCCTTGGGGACGGCGGCATCTCGATCCTGACCTCCCTCGCCACGGGCACCTTCCTCTACGTCTGCCTCTGTGAGCTTCTACCCGAGGTCTTCCATCACCGTGAAGATGGCCCATGGAAGGTGAGCCTCTTGATCATTGGCATCGCCCTCATGTGGTACGTCCACGAAATAGGGGGCGTCTAGAAAACCCATGGGTGAATTCGGACAACTCCTCGCCGAGTGGCTAGCCGCCCTCTGGATGGTCCTCGCTGAGTCGGGGCCCTACCTCCTCGTGGGCTTTGTCATCGCTGGGATCCTGGCCATCTGCATCCCGGCCCAGTGGATCGCGCGGCGCCTCGGCGGCGACGACGTCAAGTCCGTGGGTACGGCCGCGATCATCGGCGTGCCGGTGCCGCTGTGCTCTTGCTCGGTCATTCCCACGGCCACCCAGCTGCGCCGCTCTGGTGCCAGCAAGGGAGCAACGACATCGTTCCTCATTTCCACGCCCGAAACCGGCGTGGATTCCATCGGCGCGACCTGGGCGCTCATGGATCCCCTGATGACGGTGGTCCGGCCGGTCGCGGCGTTCATGACGGCGTTCGCCGCGGGCATCGCGGTCAACCTCTTTGGCCTCGACAAGACCGGGCCCCTCGATGACCCGAACGGTCCTGAGAACGACGGTCC
>CAYQKK010000075.1:0-3978 GCA_964417955.1 uncultured Planctomycetaceae bacterium | reverse complement strand
GCCTCGACAAGACCGGGCCCCTCGATGACCCGAACGGTCCTGAGAACGACGGTCCAGAGAACGACGGTGCTGAAGAGAGCGAAGCCGAAGAAGACCACGGCTGCTGCGCCCACATGGCTGCTGCGGCTGAGCCAAGCGTCGCGGACGACCATGGCCATAGCCATGACCACCATGGACATGACCACCACGGGCATGACCACGGGCACAGCCACGATCTCCCCACCGAGGGCAACCTTCTCCAACGCGCGTTCCGGTACGCCTTCGGCACACTCCTCGACGACCTGACGCCTTGGTTCCTGATCGGCTTCGCGATCTCCGGCCTCATCGTCGTCGCCGTACCCGACGGCTTCTTCTCGGGCAACGGGCTCAGCGGCTGGACGGCGATGCTGACCATGCTAGTGGCCGGCGTTCCGCTCTACGTGTGCGCCACCGCGTCCACCCCCATCGCCGCTGCGATGATGGCCAAGGGCCTCGAGCCCGGCGCAGCCCTCGTGTTCCTACTGGCTGGCCCCGCGACCAACGTGGCGACCATGCTGGTGGTGAAGGACCTGCTTGGCAAGCGCACCCTCGCGATCTACCTCGCGTGCATCGCCCTGATGTCCCTCGCCATCGGCACCTTCGTCAACCGCCTCTATCCCATGTTCGGGCTCGACCCCACGGCTATGGACGTGGACCCGGCGATGATGGAGCACGGCGTGATCTCGACCGTCGCCGGCATCACCCTCGGCGTGCTGCTCGCGTACTCTGCGTGGCGACTGCGCCTGGACCGCCGCTTCGGCGCTTGGCTACGCAAGGTCGGCGCCCCCATTGGCTTCGATCCCACGGCGCTCCCCGTCAAGATCGTCGCGGCCGCCCTCGCGATCATTGGCTACGCATCCACCGCCGTTTCGACGGCGGGCCCCGGCGAGACCGTCTTCATCGAGCAGTTTGGCCGCGTCGCCCAAAGTCGCACGACGCCGGGCCCCCTCTTCCACGCGCCATGGCCCATCGGCCGCGCGGTCCGAGTCTCGACCAGCGAGGTGCACAGCCTTGAGTTCGGCGTCGACAACATCGACCTATCGGACGACTCCACGGACGCCGTTGCGCTCAAGGCCGCCCGCGAGGAGGTCAAGCGCATCAAGGCCGAGTCCGAGATGCTCACGGGAGAAGGCTGGATCGTGGCCGTGGCCTACGCGATCCAATACCGCATCGTCGATGCCGAGCGCTGGACCTACGGCCAGGCTGAACCCGAGGAGATGATCCGCCGCCTCTCCCAGGAATCCGTTCGCCAGGTTGCCGCGCGACTGACCATCGAGGACATCCTCGTGGACGACGAGGACTCGTTCCGACGCTCCATCAAGGCGCTGGTGTCGGCGGCCATGGACAAGTCGGGAGTCGGGGCCGAACTCGTCAGCGTCGAGCTCCAAAGCGTCCACGCCCCCTCCGAGGTGCACTCCAAGTACCGCGATGTGGCGAGCGCTCTCATCGAAGTGGAAACGACACGCATCGAGAAGGAGGCGCGTCGTATCGAAACGATCAGCGAGGCGCGCATCATCGCCACTGAGACCGTCCAGAAGGCGACCATCGCAAAAGCCCGCGCGCTCGCACTCACCGCCGCGACCGCAGAGGCCTTCCACTCTCTCGCGGATGTGGATATCGAAAGCGGCGGCCTAGTTCAGCAGCTCATGGGCTTCGACGCTCAGAAGCGCGCGTTCACCCTCTTTGGCAACAAGAAAGCGAACCGCTATTTCGCTGCGTCGCCCTTCATCGAGATTCGGAACCGCCCCTTCTCCGTAGAGAAGCCCGATCGCGGCGACATAGTCGGCAACCCCTTCAATGGAGGCGAACGATGAGACAGGTCCCCTCCCCAACGAGACTCGGCATGAAGAACTTCGATGCGAAGCAGAGGCAACGCGCTGGCCT
Organism: uncultured Planctomycetaceae bacterium; assembly: GCA_964417955.1. Taxonomy (GTDB): domain Bacteria; phylum Planctomycetota; class UBA1135; order UBA1135; genus Saltatorellus. Next base: position 2,076 of record CAYQKK010000075.1, on the reverse strand, counting down.
GGCGAAGACGACGTGGCTCTGGCTCGTGGCAGGCCTCGTTGGGCTCGGCCTCTACATGGGCAGCTTCACCGTTCGCGCGGGTGAGGTCGCGATCGTGGCACGCTTTGGCGACCCGCGGCGCCTCGTCGAAGAGCCTGGGCTGCACTTCAAGTGGCCCGCTCCGGTGGACTCGGTGTTCCCCGTGGACATGCGCACGAACCTGCTCGACCCCGAGGCCGACGAGTTCCTGACAAGCGACCAAAAGAACGTGGACGTGGACGCCTACGTCGCGTGGCGCGTGTCCGATCCCCAGCAGTTCCTGAAGAGCCTCCGGGACCGTACCGGCGCCGAGGACAAGATCGGTCAGGTGCTTCAATCGGCTCTGGTCGAAGTCTTGAACAGCGGCCCCTTCGATGACCTCGTGAACCTCGACCCAAGTCACGGTCGCAACCTAGCCGAGGTGCGCGAGGACGTGACGAACGCAGTCAGGGCCCAGTGCAACGCCAACGGCTACGGCGTCGAGATCGAGATGGCCGGTATCGAACGCATCAACTTCCCCTACGACAACCGCCGCTTCGTCGAGAGCGCGATGCGCGCGGAGAGGGACCGAGAAGCCCGCCGGATCACGGCTGAAGGCCAAGAGATCGCGAGCGAGATCACGAACAACGCGCGGCGAGAGGAAGCGACCATTCGAGTCGCTGCTGAAAGGGACGCGACGATCATCAAGGGCCAAAGCGTCGCTGAAGCCAACAGGATCTCCGCCGCGTCGAGGGATGCGTCGCCTGAGCTTTTCGACACCCTCAAGCGACTTGAGGTGGCCCAGGAAGCCCTGCGCGGATCGAACATCATCTTCGGCAGCGAGCACTGGCTCATGCGCATGTTCGACGATCCGTCCCAGATCACCTCCGTCCCTGCCGAGTCCAACGACACCGGAGACGACCAGTGAACGCACGGGGGATCGCCATCTTCACGGGAGCCGCGCTGGTCCTCGGCCTCGCCGCGTGGCAGTCCGTGTGCACCATCGACAACGGCGAGCGCGGCGTCATCGAGCGCTACGGCCGCCCCGTGCGCGATCTCCTGCCCGGCCTGCACCTCAAGCTCCCGTTCGGCATGGAGCGCGTGCGCCGCGTTCCCGGACCTGAGCGTTCCCTCCCCATGCCGATCGGCTATCGCCTGATCGACGAGAAGCTCGGCAAGGCGCCCCCCGGGCCCGTGAAGGAGTGGCTCACGGGGGACAGCAATATCGTCGAGATCAAGGCGACCGTGCTCTACTCGATCCGCGATCCGCGCGCCTACCTCTACGGCGTCTCCAACGTCACCGAGCTCGACCCCTACAGCATCGAGCCCAAGTCCCCGGCCTTCGCGATCCGGCGCGTTGCCGAATCAGCGCTCACGGAGATCATCGGCGGACTCCCCGTCAACCAGGTCATCACCGGCGGAGCCGCCACGATCGCCGTCGCCGCCAAGAGTCGCATCCAAGAGGACGTGGACGCCCTCGGCCTCGGCGTAGAGATCGTGCGCTTCCAACTCCAAGAGAGCCTCCCCCTCGAAAGCGTCAAGCAGGCCTTTCTCGAAGTCCAAGACGCCAAGTCCAAGCGCGACCAAGGCCGCAGCCTCGCCGAAACGAGCGCCGCCGAAAAGCGCAGCAAGGCCCGCCGCGACGCAAGCAGCATGCGCCGCGAGGCCGAGTCCAGCGCCGAGCAGATCATCCAAGAGGCCCGAAGCCGCGCCGAAAAGTTCCGCGATCTGCACGAAGCGCTTGGCGACGCCGACTCCCCCGCCGCGATCGCATGGAAGCTGGAGAAGATCCAAGAGCTCCTGCGCTTAGCCAAGGTCCGGGTCGTGACGGCGACGGCGGAAAGCCCGGCCGTGGTGTATGCGGATGAGTAGGGCTGGGGCCCGTCGCTAAGACGGCCGATGTGCCGTTGGCGCCGTCAGCTGCCCCCTCTGGGCCATTGTGGTCTGAGCCGAGCGCGGGCCCTCGCGCTTCGGCGCGAGTGGCCCTCTGGGTCCTGCGTAGGCCGCGGTGCCGGCTTGGCTCAAACCGGCCTGGGTCTTGCCGGCCTGGGCTGGCCGCCGCCCGTCAGGCGGCCTCCT
>CAYQKK010000074.1:27521-29351 GCA_964417955.1 uncultured Planctomycetaceae bacterium | reverse complement strand
AGTCGTGGTTCAAGTCGACACCGACGTCCGCCGAAGACACTCCAGCGCGCCAGCTAGGCGGCACAAGCCTGCGGCCTGAGTGCCCCCGCGTTTCGGGGACATCGCCCCTCGGGTCCTGCCGCGCGAGGGCCCGCTGAGCTGTCACTTGATCGAACGCTACATCCGCGACGTCCCGGACTTTCCCAAGCCGGGGATCCTCTTCAAGGACATCACTCCGCTGCTCTCCAGCGCCGAGGGATTGAAGGAGACCATCGAAGCGCTCCAGGGACTGGTGAGCCCGGACGACTACGACCTCGTCTGCGGCGTCGAGTCCCGTGGGTTCATCTTCGGCACCGCGCTGGCGCTCGCCGTCGGGAAGGGCTTCGTCCCCATCCGCAAGCCCGGCAAGCTCCCCTGGAAGACCGCATCGGAGTCCTACGAGCTGGAGTACGGCACCGACACGCTTGAGATCCACACCGACGCGGCAGAGCAGGGCAAGCGGATGCTCATGGTCGACGACCTCTTGGCGACGGGGGGCACGATGGAAGCTGCCCTCAAGCTCGTTCGCAAGATCGGCGGTGAGCCGGTCGCCAACCTCTTCGTGATCGAGCTCGACTTCCTCGAGGGACGAGGCCGCCTCGACGTCCCCACCCATTCGCTCCTGCATGTGGGCTAACGGATCTTTCCGCCGAAGACCTAGCCACTGACCAAGCCAATCCAATGACGTCCAAGAAATCGACCGGAGCCGCTTCTGCAGCCAGCAGCAGCAAAGAGGAAGGCGCGCCCCGCCGCCGCACTACCTCGCGCAAGCCTACGATCAAGAAGTCGACCGAGGCCAAGCACGTTGCGATCGAAGACCTCCCAACGGAGGACATCTGGATCCACTACCGCGATGCGCGCGACGCAAAGAACGTCCAGGACATCGAAGCGATCCGCAACATCCTGATGGAGCGGCACTTCCCGCTCGTCAAGTACATCGCGGAGCGACTCCTGCAAACGCTGCCCAAGTCCATCGAGCTCGACGATCTTGTAAGCGCCGGCCTCTTCGGCCTGATGGACGCCATTCGCGGCTTCGACCTCAGCCGAGGCATCAAGTTCAAGACGTACTGCACCACCCGTATCCGCGGTTCGATCCTCGATCAGCTCCGCAGCCAAGACTGGGTCCCGCGCCTTGTGCGCCTGAAGGCCAGCAAGATCGACCGCGCTCTCCAGCGGTTGACCGGACGTTTTGGCCGTGAGCCAACGCACTCCGAGCTCGCACGCGAGCTGGAAATGGACCACCAGGAACTCAGCAATGAGCTCCAATCCGCCAGCGCGAAGGCCATGTACTCCCTATCCGACAAGTGGGAAGATCGAGACGATGACAGCTCGATGGAGAAGGTCGACGTACTCGAGGACAAGAAGTCCATCGACCCCCTCGGCGTGCTGAACCGCGACGACATGATGGGCTTCCTCACGCGGTCCTTGACCCACAAGGAGCGCTTCATCATCGAGCAGTACTACCAGGTCGGGCACACGATGCGTGAGATTGGCGAGATGCTCAACCTCACCGAAAGCCGCGTCTGCCAGATCCACTCCAACGTGATGGCACGCCTCAAGAGCCTCTTCGGCACCAAGCAGAACACGATGCTGATGTAGATCAGCCATCGAGAGCAGGACCCCCCCAATCCCCCCATCCCTCACGTCCCGGCGCGGCCGGGGGGGGTGCCCCCGGGTGGGGCCGGCCGCGGGCGGGGGGGCGAGCCGGCCGTGGACGGGGGGTCAGTCGCGATGCTCTCCGAGGAATCGGACGAGGCGCGGGTGGTCGCTGGCGAGGAACTCGTCGGGGGGACCCTCGACGCAGACCTTGCC
>CAYQKK010000074.1:0-27511 GCA_964417955.1 uncultured Planctomycetaceae bacterium | reverse complement strand
TCGCCCCCCCCCCCCCCCCACCCCCCCAACCCCACCCCCCCGGGGGGGCCGGGGTTCACCCCCCCAGGATCGCGCCGGCCGCGTCCGTTCTTCGTAGCTGGCAGTCCCGTAACTACTGCTGCCACGGCAGCACGAACGGACGGTCCTCACCCCAGCCGTCCACGCGCATCTGCCCAAACGCAAGATCAGCGCCGTAAACCGGGCGGAGCACGTCAGGCCGCAACACGTCATGGACGGATCCTGACGCCACGATACGGCCTGCATCCATGAGCACGATGCGGGAGGCGAACTGGCTCGCCAGGTTGAGATCGTGGGTGACGATCACCGCGGCGCGGCCGGCACAGCCAAGACCGGCGATCACGCGGAACACCTGGATCTGATGACGCGGATCGAGGGAGTTCGTGGGCTCATCCACCAGCACGAGGCGAGGTTCTTGCGCAAGGGCGCGCGCGACGAGGGTCCTTTGGCGCTGCCCGCCGGAAAGGGAGTCCAGCGACCTAGCACCCAGGGTTTGAAGGTCAGCTTCGCTGAGCGCGCGCTCGACGGCCTCGCGATCGGCCTCATCCTCCGGACGAAAGAGCGTGCGGTAGGCGTAGCGGCCTTGGCCTACGAAATCGCGCACCGACAGGTCCGGCAGGGAGAAGAGTGCCTGCGGGACGAGCGCGACTTCTTGGGCCCGTGCCTTGGCAGTGAAGCGCGCAATCGGCTTGCCGCTGAGTTCGACGGAGCCGGCATGCGGTTTGAGCAGTCCCCCAAGAATCCGCAGCAGAGTGCTCTTGCCTGCGCCGTTGGGACCGAGCACGCAAACGACCTCCCCTGCCGTCACGGAGAAGTCGACCTTCGAAACAACGTCCTGGGACTCGGTGTAGCTGAAGGACACACCGGCTGCTTGGAGAATCACCATGACGAGACCTCCCGTCGGCGTCGTAGAAGGAGCGTGAGGAAGAACGGGCCGCCCACAAGCGACAAGACGATCCCCGGGCGCAAGGCGTTCGCCCCCAAGAAGGCCACGTTAAGCGTCTCCGCACCCAGCAGAAACACGGCGCCTCCGAGTGCGGAGAGCGGCAGAAGAGTTCGGTGCCGAGTCCCAGTCGTTAGCCGCAACACATGGGGCACAACGAGCCCGACGAAGGCGATCTGCCCCGCGACCGCAACGGCGGCCGCAGCTGCCATGGACGCGGCAGTGATCACAATGAGCTTGGTGCGCAGCGTGGCGACGCCAAGGGACTGGGCCATCTCCTCTCCCTCGGCGAAGAGATCGAGCTCCTGCGCAACGAAAGGAATCGCGATAAGCGCCAACGCGAGCCCACCCGCGACCACGGCGATCCGGTCAGGCGTAGAGTCCGTGAGTGAGCCAAAGAGCCAGCTGAAGAGCGCCTGAGCGAGGTGCCACTCCTCTCGCAGGAGTACGTCCTGCGCCGCAGCGAGCACACCCCCGAGACAAGCGTTGATCGCAACTCCCACAAGCAAGAGCGTGGGAACGGAGATCTTTCCCCCACGGCTGGCAAGAATCGTCACAAAGAACGCGCAGCCCAAGGCGCCGATGAAGCTCAGGCCCACAACGGCAAGCGGGCCTTCGCGCAGGGCGGCAGGCATGACGCCGAGACCATCCCCCGCGAAGCCGTCCACCATGCCCCCAATGACGAGGATGCCCAGCATCGCGCCGAGTGCTGCGCCAGAGGTCACGCCGATCAGACCCGGTGATGCTAGGTCGTTGCGGAAGAGCCCCTGGAAGAGCGCCCCCGACAGCCCGAGCGCCGCTCCCACGAGCGCGGCGGTCACTCCGTCCAGAAAGCGGCCCGATGCGATCAGCTGCGGGGACGCGCCTAGGCCCTCTCCCCAGCCGAAGTAGCTCCCCACTGCGGCCAGAGCGCTTTTGAAACTGAGCGAGTACCCTTCCGCGCTTCCGACCTGAACCCGAAAGACGAGCAGCATGAGCAGCGCGACCACAAGCAAGAGAGCCGCGGCCCTCCCGTTGGCCGAGCGCGAACGATGCGACGACTCCCCCATCAGCGCGAAGCGTCGTCGCGCGCTTCGATCTCGGCAGCGCGATCCCGCTGGACACGCTCCCGAATCGCACCGACGCGCAGGCAGCGGTCGATGAACGAGCCGGCTGCGCTCGGGCAGCTGGGCCAATAGGGGCGAAAGTGCGTGGCGAACAAGTCACGGCGCCCACAGCCCTCGTCGCGCGGCCCGCTGACCGTCGCGTAGATGCCGCGCTCCTCGGGCGAAACGCCGCGGACAAGCCATGAGCGCTGCACGAACCCGCGCAGGCAAAGGCCCCGTTCACCCACCAGCGTATCCACGAGGGTCTCGACCTCGACGTGGCCGAAGCTAGGTCGTGCATGAAGCTCGACCGCCTCGGCGTCGATCACGCCTAGCATGGGATGGAGCGCGCCGGAAATCGTACGGAGCCCGCGCGTGAGGTACGCGAGTCCGCCGCCAGACGCAATCGTCGGCAGTCCCGCGTCGATCGCGGCCTTCAGGCGTTCGCGAAAGCGCCGTTCCTGACTGAGCGCAGTCGAGTGTTTCTCAATGCGGCCGTCACCGATGATCAACCCGTCCAGACCATCGATCAGCTCGAGGCGCTCCTCGCCCCCTCCCATGGCGGAGAGCGGAACAAGGTGTGCCCCAGCGAGCTCAAACTGCATGAGCCCCTCTTCGTCATAGAAGTCGAAGCACTCGTCGAGGACGACGCCGATTCGAGCGCGACGTCCACGCGCGTCCGAGCGCGTCCGGCCCACAGGAATCAGGAAGTCCAGAGACGGGCATCCCGCATGTTCCACAAGCTCATCGAGGTCAGCGCCTTTGAGTTCAAGGAGCGACTGGTCACGAGCGCTCCGCTCCAGCGCCATCGTGCGTAGCTCGGTAGCCGCTTCGACGGCCTTCACCTTGAGCCTTGCTCCTTCCCCTGAGAGCAGGACGGCTGTTTCCGTCTCCATCCCGCGCTCGCGGAAGAACTCTAGCGCCCCATGGACACGAGTCGACACGGGCGAGCCCACGTCAGCGCACAGCACCATCGAAGCGGAGAGGGCGTGCTGGACATGAACGAAGGCCGGTAGATGGGTGGACCCTTCTGGCACCGCTGCCTCAAAGCCCATCACCACCACAAAGTCCACTTCCGCACCCGCCCGCGACACCACGCGCTGAATGGAAGGCACCGGCATGAGGTCGACGTCGATCCGGTGCACGGCGTGGCCCGAGGCAGCGGCGAGCTGGGCGCGCAGCTCTTGATTTGGCAGATCGCGGTCCGGACCGATGGTGCAGACGGAGACGCTGAGGCCTTGGGCTCGCGCGGCCGCGAGAATCCCGAGGGCATACGGCGTCGGGTCGTCTCCGGGCCGCAGCGCCATGAGGCACAGCCTTGGCACTTGGCAGCCCGCCGGGTGCGGGGGAAGTGACGGAGAAGATGACGACATAGAATGCGGTGAGTCGGGGCGAGGTCCGATCGCAGGGGAGGGGCGATCCCGTAGACTTATGCTAGAAAGCGCGACGCCGTGTTCGAAGCGCTTTGAACCCGGACCGTCCACCTTGTCATTCAAAATTTCCCCGTGGGACTTAGAACTGTCGCGATCGCTGGCACCTTGATCGCCCTCGCGACCGCCATCGCACTCCGAGGCGACGGGAGCAAAGTGAGGCTTCCGTCCGCGGTTTCGCCCAGCGACGTAGAGGGCGCGCAGGCCGCACCCGCGAGGATTCTTCCTGGTTCAGCCGCTTCGGTGGACTGGCTCTCGGCCCTTGGGGTCGATCCAGGCCGAATCGTCGCGCTTCCCGTTCAGGCAGATCGCTGGTCAGAAATCCGCCTCGACCCGACCCGCTGGGCCGATCGTCCGCGCTACGAGCGTCTTGCGAGTGAGGTCGCGCTGGGCTTCAAGCCGGACCTCGTGCTCGTTTCTCCGTTCTCAAGCGCAGCTGTCGTGGAACGCATCCGTTCCGGGGGCGCGAGGGTTCTCAATGTCCTCGAGCCCTCCGACTGGGAAGGGCTCCTGGAAGCCGGCCTAGGCGTCGCGGCAGCCGTTCAGGCCCAGGATTCTGGCGCCGCCTTGGTCGAGACGATGGGTTCACGCAAGGCTGCGTTGGCCGCACGCAGTGCACGACCTCTCAGAGTCCTGCCCTACGGCAACTTCGGCGGCGGCGGGACGACATCCGGAGCTGGCACCACCCTCGACTTGGCGCTTGAGCTCGCAGGCTATATCAATACAGCAGCGGCTAGCGGGATCTCCGGTAACGACGATCTCTCCTACGAGCAGATCCTCTCCATGGACTTCGACGCGGTCCTCGTGCTCGGTGAGGAAGACCTCAAGACCAGCAGCAGTGCAGACGTTCTCTTCCGCGCCGCGCCGCTGGCCGGGGTCGCAGCGATCCAAGAGCGACGCTTCCTCGTCCTATCGGAGGCGCTGTACGCCGCAGGCTCCGTGGCGATCCTCGATGCCGCCGAGGAGTTAGCTCGCCAGGGCGACCGTCTCACGCTCTCCTCCCCCGACTCCTCGGAGTAGGCGAGTCCCCTCTCCCACTCAGGCCCACGATGCCCACGCAGCCCCAGCGCCTTCTCGATCTCGCCGCCCAGCTCTTCCAGCGGGAGCCGTGGGACATCGTCGACGAGCGGTCGATCTTCCTGGTCCGCGTGCCTGGCCGAGAGCACCCCGTGACCATCACGATCTTCGGGGACACGGTCGACGTCCACGGCATCGAGATCGGGCTCGGGCCCGACGGCTTTCGCCGCCTTGCCAAGCTCCACAGCCCCGAGACCACGGACGCCGAGATCGACGCGTTTCGCCCCGGCGACGCGCTGAGCCTCGTCTTCCTCCCCCCCGGCCAGATCCCGCCGGAGTATCGGAAGATCTGGAAGGCCGCTGCCTTCCGACCCAGCGGCGGTCGCCCCGCCCCGCAATTTGCCGCGAACAATGGCGGCGAAAACCTGCGCCCGATCAAGCGCAGCGAAGGAACCATCATCGGGTACTGCGTGCACGCGGTGCTGGACGCCCTAGACCAGCACCTCCTCGTACCTCCCGACGTCGCTTCAGGAGATGAGATCGCGCTAGAGCTGACCGTCCCGGGGAGCGACCCAGACGCCTTCGAAGAAGACGACCTCCCCCCGGTGGAGGCGAACATCGTGAGCTGGCCAGGGGAGAACGGAGCCCTCCCGCCGAGTCACCAGATTGCAGCCTCAACCGCCGAGGCCTTGACCGCCCTGCCCCTGGGTGCTCACCAGCTCGCCATCGTTGGCTTCAAGTCCAAGGGCGCAGCGGACCAGAACATTCCGGAGGGCGCTTTCGCGTTGGCCCTCTTCGCGCCGGAGGCATCGGAGTTCCTCGCTACCGTCGCGCTGGAGTCCGATGAGCTCAGCGCGATCGAGGGCGGCATGCTCGCTCTCCTCAGCGCCACGACCGAACGCCCCGAGCAGCTGCTCACGGACACTCCCCAGGTGGCGCTCGCGCTGTTTCCCATGTCTCGCCAGGTAGGGATCAGTCCGCGCTTCGGCCAGTTCCACTCCGGATTCGCCGCGCTCGTGGACGACACGGTGCGCGAACTGGGGGGCACGCCAGCCGCGCGCCTCGACACCACCCTCGACGCCCTTGACGCCCTGGGCGGCGTCGACGTGCCCCACGAGTTCCCGAGTTCCCTCGACTCCCGAGACGATTGGGAGCAAGCGTTCGCCTTCACATCGGGCGCTCTGCTATTCGAAGCCCAGGACGGAGAGCTACTGGACGGCGCCACGCAGAAGTACTGGGGCTCCCGCAAGACCGGCGTTCGCACCGTTGAAGTCATGGGCTCTTTGGGAGCTTCGACGGCGTTCTTGCACTACGCCTTTGAAGACTACGCGCCCGGTGCCGACTCGCCGACGGCGACGGAGAGGCTCATCGCCAAAGCGAGAGAACATCCCGACATCAGCGCGGGGGAACTGGCCTGCTACGAGGCGCGAAGGGACGTGACCGTCTCCATCTTCGAAGTGAGCCCCGACGGCCCCGACGTCACCGACGTGCTGACCGGTGAAGAGTTCACCGTGGATATCGATCCCGACAACCTGTGTCGATTCGCTGGGCACATTCTCGCGCTGAGGCGCTATCGGCTCGGCCCCTTCCATGCCTTCGCCATTGCGGGCTTCCCGCTGGAGTCGGTGGCTAAGGAGGACCTTCTCGACGACATCCGTTGCGCCTTGGACGCCGAGCCAACCCACGCGCTGCTGCGTTCTCAGGGCCACGTGCTGGGGAGCCACTGGCACGCCTGGATGACCAAGCTGAACGCCAAACTGAAGGGCCGCCTGTAGGTCGCAGGCCAGCCGCACCACCAGATGGCACGGGGCTTGCAAAAGACCTATCCGATGGGCCGCGACACGCTTCCCTGCCATTCCTGCGGCCCGCACCTTCCCGATGATCAGCCTCATTATTGCCCTCGCGATCGCGCTTCTGACCCTCCTGACACCGTCCTCGGCGGAAACAGGCGCACCAAGACCTGCCCCGGAGGCACCTGCCATGTGGGCAGAGCTGTTGCCAGGGATGCCGTCCGGGCTCCCTGATCCCTTCGAGGCCCTCATGGGCGACTGGATCGCGATGGTCAACCTCCCCGAGGGGGACCGCCAGGAAACCCACATTCGGGTGAAGCGATCGGAGGGTGACGCGCTGCGAGGCGAAAGAGGCCCCGTCCTCGTCTCTATGGGACAGGGCGACGAGTGCTTCACCGGTCCGGTGGCGGCTCACTTCGAAGGTAGCGACGTTGTCTTCGCATCCGCCGCTGAGGCACCCGACCTCGGCACAGCCACCATCTCAGGCCGCATGGTGGCGGGACAGCTCACTGGGTCGGCGTTCCTGCCCGACCAGCATCGACTCGTCACATGGACGGCCGCACGGCCGCCATCGATTTAGCCCCGCCCCATCCATCGCCGTGACCCACTTCCAGACGACTCTCACCACGTCGACGCCCGGTCGCTCCCTCGTGGACGTCACGGGCGACGTGGCGCGCGTCGTCCAGTCCTCGGGCATCACCGTGGGGCTCGTCACGGTGTTCTGCCAGCACACCTCCGCCAGCCTCGTGATCCAAGAGAACGCCGATCCAAGCGCGTCCCGCGATCTACTCGCGTGGTTTAACCGACTCGCTCCGGACGGCGACCGAGCCTACACTCACACGGCCGAGGGCCCGGACGACATGCCATCTCACCTACGCAGCGCCGTGACGAAGACCTCTGAGACTCTTCCTATCACGGACGGGCGCCTGAACATCGGAACGTGGCAAGGGCTCTTTCTTTTCGAGCACCGCACGTCGCCCCACCAAAGGACCCTCGTGGTTCACTGCCAAGGCGAGACCGCCTGACTTCCGCCGCGCCCCTCCCATGAATCGTCACTCGGATGATCAGCCCGCCGCTGATCTCTTGACCCGCGCGAAGGTCTCCACTTCTTGCTGCGGCGCGGGGGGCAGGTCGGCAGCCCCCCCGTCGAGGTGGACCCTTCGTCCACTGGAGGATCTGCGGGCCTGCGATCTTGTGCTCGCCGAGGTGACCGAGCTGGGCTATGGGTTTGGCGACGGCCTTCTGGAAGTCCAAGGGGAAGACGGAGTCGTCGACACCCACACCCTTGAGGTCGGGACCGTGTTCGTGGGATCGCTCGGTGACCGCGAGGCGGAGGACGAGTGGACGGCCAGGCTTCCCGCCAACTTCGACGGGCCTACGCCGACGATGGATCTGGTGGCGGGCTGCGGACTGATCAGCTGCGTGCAGGGAGGCAGCATCACCGAGCCGCCCACCCGAGTGAGACTGCACGGGACCATCCACGTGGAAGGCTCACCGGTAACGACGAAGCCCGAGCGGCTGATCCGACCGGAACCCGACCACCGCTCCACGGTGATCCTCTTCGTCGCGGACAAGATGAACGCCGGAAAGTCCACCGCAGTCCTCGCGTGCACGCGCGCGCTCGCCGCGGCGGGGCAGCAGGTCGCGGTCGGCAAGGTCACCGGCACCACTAGGCGTCGGGGTCTTGTGTCAGCGGTCGAATCTGGCGCGAGGGTGGCCCAGAGCTTCGCCGACTTCGGGTACCCATCAACGAAGAACATCCCGAGCGCTGATCTCGGAAGGATCTTTGACTGCATCGTGTCGGGCCTTTCGGCGGAGGCGGCGGGCGGGTACGTACTTTTGGAGCTCGCGGACGGCTTCGACCAAGCAGAGACGAAGGCGGTGCTCCACATGATCAAGGAACAGCCGGTCGACAAGGTCATCCTGTGCCTCAGCGGGTCCGGCGACCCCGCACGCTCTACAGAGCTCTTCGAAGCATTCTGCTCTGCCCACTTACGACCTGACGTGATCAGCGGCTGCGTCGCGACTCAGCCCGACCATATTCGTGCACTGCAGAGCCTACCAGGAGCCAACACAATCCCGCGCTTCGATGCGGCGGAGGTCGGCTTGCCCGAGCTGCGCGCACTGCTGATGGGCGGAGCAGATCACCCACACTGAGCTTCACGCAGCCCCGGCTCAGAAGCGAACTTCGACGAGGTCCCCCGCCACTCTCGCCGCTCTCTTGCCGAGGAGCTTCCAGCGGTAGGAATCCGGGGAGCCTGCTTCCATCGACTCGCTGCGAGCCCAGAGTTCGACGCGCAAGGGGCCATCCTGGAGGCCAGTCACCTCCGCAGTGAAAGGTGCCCCCTCCACCCGAAATCGAGGAAGCGGGATGGCTTGCGTAGCGAGGGCATCTTGAACCCGAACGCTGTACTCGTCGGCGGTCAGCACGCCCTCGATCGGAACATCGCGGCTCACAATTACGGCCCTCGCGGCTGATCCGTAGCTCGCTAAATCGATGACGAGCGACACCCCTTGGGGCCGTTCATACTCGATCGTGATTTCCTCCCCTCGTGCCTCCTCAGCGCTTTCAATGAGGTCTCCGGCATCCGCCTTGAGCAAGACACTCCAGCGGGTGCCGGGAGCAAACGAGTAGGCCTCGACAGTTGCACCGCCGCTTGGAATGGCACGAAGGCGACCCGGAGTGGGCCGTCCAAACTGCCCTAGCAGTCGGCGTTCGAGGGGGCTGGAGGAAACGAAGGCCTGGAAGGCAACACCGTCTTCGCGCGGGTCGACGCGCAGCGTTCCGAGGTGGGGAATCGGCTCTAGGGCCAGCTCACCGAGAAGGACGGTGCGTGCTTCGAGATCGACGTGAAGCGCGTCGTCGAGCGCCATTCCCACACGGGCGTGCTGGCCGTCGAAGAACACGTCAGGGGCGCCGCCTACCCCCTGGGGGCAGGTCGCCAATACGAGCGAAGCTCCCTTGATCAACGCGGCAAAGTCTGTGCGCTCGAAGGTCAGTGAGGCCAGCTCTCCCCTAGCTAGATCCATGCGCCCGAACTCGACGGTTCCACCGGTCGCAAGGAACACCGCTGCAAAGTACGCGTCGCTAGCTCGATGCGTGCCCACGCGATAGGAGTTCGGCGGCCGCAACTGCTTGCGGTCGACCCTGAACTGAAGCGTCCATTCCTGGGGAACAGGCGGCGCTTCCCCCCACAACCCCGCGTCGAGGCGATCCGGCCCTATCGCCACCTGGGTACGCTCTACGCTTCCGATGATCTCGGCAGCAGCGCCGGGACGCGCGAGGGTTAGGTCCTGCGTTTCCCGGGACGTGGCGCGGGTGTTCTCGATCCCAAGGGTACGCTCAGGGGAGAGGGTCCCCTGAGCAACCCACCAGGCCGCGGCGAGAAGCCCTGCCGCTAGCGCGAGCAGCAGGGGAATGCCAGCGCGCCCCTCAGACACGAAGTCGGGCGAAGTAGATTCGGTCGCGATCGACGCGCCCCGCACCGGCCTCTGCATCGGAGAAGTACTCGACGCCATACCCGATCCCGCCCGTGGAGCTCTGGGAACTTAGGTACGAAAGGCCGATGCGTTCGTCTCCCACTTCGAGCCATCCGAGAAAGAGGATGCTATGGCCAGAAGGCTTGTCCCCGCGGCGCCAGAGCTGGGCGAAGTCCCCCGCCATCGCCTCGTCCATGGGGACCGAGGCGCCAACGCCCAGCTGCTCCACGGCGAGGGCGCACTGCTTCTCTTGTTCTTCGCTGTCGCTGGTCGCGCCGAACCAGACCTTTTGGAACGCCTTCAGCTCCACCGCTGACTTGGAGTCGAGCGCACCGGCTCGCTCCAGCGACTCGACGGCCACGGCAAAGGTAAAGCCGCAGCAGTACGTTCCCTTGTCCGATCCACTCAGGATGACGTCACCCCCGTGCGACAGGGTCTTCGGACAGCCGGTGGACTTCCAGCTCTTGTCGTAGCCGCCCCCGCGCCCAAAGGACCGCGCGGCCTCAAGTACCACCCGAGCTCGCTTGATGTGGTCGCTGGCGGGGCCAGGGGCCCCGACGCCTTTGCCAGGAGTCCAGGGGGCAAGGCCCAGAACACCGGCTGCCTTCAGAATCTCACGACGCTGCATGGGCCCATGCTACCCCACTTTCGCGGGCACCCGTGGGCCAAGTCTCAGCGCATCTGACGGCGCAGGATGCCGCGCTCGACGCGGCTGTCTCGCCCGTTGATCTCGGCGAGCTCGAACAGCTCAAGGGCCCGGGGAACGTCCTTGGGAGTGCCACGGCCATCCCTCACAAGCTCCGCAAGGTGGAATAGCACGTCGCCGTCCTCCTCGTGGGCAATGCAGGCCTCAAGAATCTCGACGGCACGGGCGGGATCGCGCGGGAGATCGGCTGCGCCATCCAGCCAGCGTTCCGCCAGCCAGAGAGCGGCATGGGCGTTGCCCTTTGCAGCCGCGCTGACGAGCAACTCGACACCGCGCCGCGGATCGCGCTCGACCTCGTCGCCTCCGAGCGTCGCAAAGCCCACGTTCGCGATGGCGTAGGGGTCGCCCAGCTGCATAGCTTGGGAGTAGTACTCCATAGCCTTGATGCGATCCTGGGGCACGTGCTTACCGTACCAGCACAAGACGCCCAAGTACGTGAGCGCCGGAGCATAGTTCCGTTCGGCCGCGCTGGTCATCCAACCAACGCCCGCCTCAACGTCCTGATTGAGGCCCGGTCCATCGATTAAACGATCACCGAGATCGTGCGCGACTTCCGGGTCACTCTCAGCAAGCGCTTCCAGGAGCTGCCGCGCACGCCCAGGGTCTTTCTCGCATCCAGTCCCGTCGATGAGGGCAAAGGCAAGCCACACGCGTGAGCCCTTGTGCCCAACTTCGGTGGCCTCCTCACGAAGTGCAAAGGCTCGCTTGGCATCCTGCTTGACGCCCTCGCCGTTCTGAAAGCAGATCGCGAGGTTGGCGATCGCCGTTGGATCTCCGTGGTCGGCGCCCATGCGATACCAATAGAGCATCTTCTCAAGGTCACGATCGACGCCTTCGCCGAAGCGGTAGCGGTACCCCAGGGTCACCATGGCTGCGCCGTCCCCGGCGTCGGCAGCCGTGCGCGCCCACTCCAGGGAGAGCGCTTGGTCGCCGCGCTCGTCCTCGTAAATCTCAGAGAGGATTCCGGCGCAGGCCGCGTCCTTGTGCTTTTGCCAGCCCTCTTCCAGGAGTTCGATCGCCCGGCTGACGTCGCGAGAGTCGCCAGACCGCACATCGCATAGAACCTGGGCCAGATCGCCGTGCACGTCGTCGGCTTCCCCCGCCAGGGCCTTCTCGTACCAATAGATGGCGAGCTTTACGTCCTCGGGGCATCCGAGCCCCCCGTGGAAGCAGCGTCCGAGGGCACCCATGGCCTCAAGATGCCCTGCCTCGGCGGCCTTCGACAGCCAGCGGTAGGCGGACGATGCGCTTTCGGGGACACCGGTACCCTCGGCGTAACGAAGCGCGAGGTCATACTGCGCATCCGGATCGCCGCGACGCGCTTGAGTGCGCAGGATTTCGACGTCGATGTGAGTCATGGGAGCTTCGAGGGGGGACGCGGGAAGGTAGTGAATGGGTGCAAGTCACCAGGATTGGCCGGGCCAGCCGTGAGGGAAAACGGCCGATAGAGTGAGCAGATCCCCGCAACTAGTCGCTGCGTGCATCTATGGCGTAGCATAGGACGCGACGATTTCGTCAAAAGAACATGCCGGCGCCCCCTTCAGATGGACCAGTAGAAACCCCAGGCGGGGGGCTCTCCCTGTGCCAAGGCTGCCGCTTCCTCTATTCCACCTGGAAGCCTGCCCGACCGAGGGGATGCCGCTTCTTTGGCTTTGAATCCCGTGGCTGGCCCTGTCAGTCCGTCTTGAGGTCATCAGGGACACCCTGCGAGGCTCGCCAGGATGTACCTGGGCGATCCCCTAGAGGCCCCAGCGGGAATGATCCCCCAGGCGGGTCGGGAAAACTGTACGGATAGTTCGAGAAAGCTGCTTGAATGCCGCGGGGACACGATTTGTCGCATGGGTGATCGGATCCCATCCATCCCGCTAGCGAGGTCCGAGGCTCCCGCTCTTCGCCACCGTGGCACGGCTGCGGGAGCTAACAATCCGTGGGTCCCATACTTCAGGCTTGAGATGGTGATGGAGCCGGTGAACAGGCTGCTAAGCTCCACGCTATGACCTCGGAAAAGCTGACCGCCGGACACAATCTCACCTCGCTCCAGACCTTTCTCCTGAGCGAGGAAATGAAGCATCCCCACGCGACCGGCGCGTACACGATGGTGCTCTCGGCCTTGTCCTTGGCATCGAAGTTCATCGCTGCGCGCTGCCGACGTGCGGGCCTAGAGGATGTGCTCGGGTCCATGGACGCCGAGAACGTCCAAGGCGAGACCCAGCAGAAGCTCGACGTGATCGCCAACGAGGCGCTCATCCGCGCGCTCGGCTCTAGGCCAGGCGTCGCCGTGATTGCGTCCGAGGAGGACGACGAGCCGATCGTTCTCTCCCACGATGTCTCCGGCGAGCGTCCCTACGTGGTGCTCTTCGACCCGCTGGATGGCTCGTCGAACCTGGACGTCTGCGGCGGAATCGGCACGATCTTCAGCATCCTTCAGCACGACCGCCGCGCCGAGCGCGTGGAAGATTCCGCGCTCCAACCGGGCGTTCGCCAAGTCGGAGCCGGCTACGTCCTCTACGGACCATCCACCGTACTCGTTCTGACCACCGGTTCCGGCGTTCAGATGTTCGTGCTCGATCCGGCGATCGGTTCGTTCCTGCTCGTCAACGACGACGTCAGGATCCCGGACTCGAGCAAGATGTACTCGATGAACTCGGCCAACCTCGGCCAGTGCGATCAACCCTATCGCGACTACGTCGATTGGGCGAACGGCGAGGGCTACACGATGCGCTACGTCGGCACGATGGTCGCAGACGTTCACCGCACCATGATGAAGGGCGGCGTGTTCCTCTACCCCCCCACCAAGAAGGCGCCCAAGGGCAAGCTGCGCCTCATGTACGAGGCCAACCCCATGGCGATGCTGGTGGAACAAGCGGGCGGCAAGGCTTACTCGGGCACCGAGCGTACGATGGACGTGGTTCCCCAGGAAGTCCACCAGCGCGTGCCCGTGATCTTGGGCAGCGCAGGCGAAGTCGACCATGTGCTGAGGTTCTTGGCCAAGTAGCAACTTTCGAAACCTAATCGTAGGATCGAGTTACTATGGAGCCCGAGACTCAGCCACCGGCCGAGCCCCGGGTTTCTTTTCTACCTACCCAATTGATTGCCATGTGGATCACGACCACGGCCGCGCTGCTCCTTGCGGGCACGCCAGCCATTGCGCCACCTTCTGGCCCCACCTCGGGTCCACCACCGGGGACGACCCAAGAGGCGCCAGCTGCGCCCATGACCCCCGACGAAGCGCAGGCCAAGTTCCTCGCCCTCGAGGACGAATTCGACGAGGCCCGACAGGCGTTCTACTCGGAGGTCAACGCAAAGTGGGAGGCCCACGAAAAAGCCGGCGGCGATGGTTCGACCTTCGAGATGCCTGAACCGATCGAGCCCGACTACTTCCCACGCTTCTTGGCCTTGGCGGACGGAGGAGTATCCGGCGCGAACGCTTGGTGCCTCATGAACTACGCGCACTCGGGCGTCAGCGGTGACGAGGCACGGCAGGACAAGACACAGCGCCTGCTTTCGATCCTCGCAGCCAGCCCCGAGGACAGCGTGCTGAGTGGACTCTGCAGTTTCCTGAGCCGCGAGGCCTCTATGTACCCTGGCGAGGAGAACGACGGCTCCAAGCTGGGTGAGGAAGCCGCTTGCGCATTCCTCGACGTGATTCACGCGACGGCACAAGCGGACGAGGTCAAGGCCACGTCCCTTTACTCTCGCGGCTCGGTGATTCAGTCCAAGCGCTACCTGGACCCATCAGCCGACGTGAGCGAAGCCAACGACTGGTTCGAACGCGCCGCGTCCAAGTACCCCGATACGGACATGGGTATGCGCTGCGGCGGCTACGTTTTCGCAGCCAACCACCTGCAGATCGGCCAAGTGGCCCCCGACATCGTCGGCAAGGACCATGACGGCAACGACATTCGCCGCTCAGACTTCGAGGGCAAGATCACGGTCCTCGACTTCTGGGGATTCTGGTGAGGCCCGTGCGTGGCGATGATTCCCCACGAAAAAGCGCTCGTGCAGCGCATGCAAGATGAACCCTTCGTCCTCTTCGGTATCAACAGCGATGGCGCGGAGACCTACCACAAGAAGCGGGACGAAATGGGCGTTACCTGGCCCAGCGTCAACGACGACTCGGTCAAGCCGAAGATCTCCACGTCCTGGGGCGTCCAGGGCTGGCCCACGATTTACGTGCTGGATCACAAGGGCGTGATCCGCTTCAAAGACGTCCGCGGCGAAGAGATGGACCAGGCCGTCGATCAGCTTCTGGCTGAAATGAAGGCAGAAGCGAACAAGTAATTCGCTACTCGTGCAGGAGCATCCGGTTTGGGTCGACCTCGACCCTTCCGGTGCCCACTGCAATGACCACGCCTTCGCGGTTCACGTCCACGCGCTGTGTGACCCCGTCGATCACGACCGGAACGGGCATGGGGAACGGGAGGTTGTCTGGGGTGGCCCAAGAAAGGCGAAGTGAATCACCGTCGCGCTGCTCGATCAGCTCGGGGAGAGGCCCACGCCGCACGTAGACGTCAAAGAACCAGCCGAGCTTCTGGCCGCTGACCGATTCGGCGATGGACTGGAGCTCGCCCGTAGTGGCGAAACGCGTGGCAGATCCGTCGGTTGTGTTCTCGAGCTTTGGGTCCGGATAAGCCCAGCGACGCAGGACTTTGAAGAAGGTCTCATCGCCTAGGTACCAGCGAAGCGAATGGCAGACCCACGAGCCCTTGAAGTAGATGTCTGCGCCGGGCGCGTCGCTGCCGGCCTGAGCAAAGTAGATCGAGTCGGTTGTGCGGGGCGCGCGGGGTGCCATCGCGGATCGATTGAGGACGCGCAGGAGATCGATTTTCATCTTCTTCTCGTACGCGTCGCGGCCAAACTTACGCTCGAGATAGAGCGGCTGCATGTACGTGCCCACGCCCTCGTGAATCCAGAAGTCGGCCCAGTCCTTGGCGGTGACGAGGTTCCCCCACCACTCGTGGGCTAGCTCGTGATGGTGCAGCCAGTCGTAGTCGAACTGGTCGTCCTTCGCAAACTTGTTGCCGTAGGCGATGATCGACTGGTGCTCCATCCCAAGGTGCGGGGTTTCCACCACGCCGTACTTGTCGCCGCGAAAGGGGTACGGGCCGCAGACATCCTCAAAGAAATGGAGGTGGTCCACGATCTCCTCCAAGAAGGCGGTTCCCGGTTCCTCGTTGCCTTCCAGCACCCAGAAGTGAATGGGTATTTCGCCCCCCGCGACGCTCTTCGTCGTATGCGTGAGTTCAACGAAGGGCCCGACATTGAGCGCCACCGAGTAGTTCGCGATGGGCACCGACACCTGCCAGCTGGACCTGACCTTGCCATCCTTCAATTCGGTGCTCACGTGGCGCCCGTTGGTCGCTACCACAAGGCCCTCTGGAACGGTGAAGGAGAGGTCCATGGACTCGGGCTTGTCGGACGGATGATCCTTGCAAGGCCACCAGACATCTCCCCCCTCGCCCTGACAGCTGGTCACAAACCAAGGCTTGCCGTTCGACTCCGCCCACGTGAATCCTCCGTCCCACGGTGGGTTCGGAGCGACGCGGGGCGTGCCCCCGTAGGACACTTGGACGCGAAAGCTCGCTCCCTTCTGAACCAAGAGTCGATCCGTCTCGATGAAGATGACCCCCTCGCGCCTCTCGAAGCCTAGCGGCACCCAGGTACCGTCCTTGTCCCCGAGAACACGATCGATGCCAAGGGCCCGATCGAGGTGCAGCGCAATCTCCCGCGCGGGCTGCAGCACCTTGGCCGTCATGGTCAAGGTCCCTTCGATCGTCCGCGACGTGGGCGAGATCTCCAACGCAAGAGCGTAGTGCTGCACGTCGAAGCAGGCCTGCTCCTCCATGAGCTCGCCCCCGGAGGTGTTCAGTGCCTCAAGGCCAACCGTCGCGGCCGAGGTCTGGGACGTCGCCATCGTCATGGCGGCACAGAGAAAGAGAATCGTCATGCGTTGGGGAGAGCCGGGAACCTTGGAACACCCGCACGATACCCCAGGTGTTCGAGGAGCGCATCGAGTTCCGCACGCTTCACCCCCGGCCAGACAAGGCCCGACGCGCCGTCGACGTCCAAGGGGGCGTCGAATGCACAGGTCGCGAGTTCCCGCGACAGAAACGCGATCTCGCGGTGCTCTTCCAGCTTGGCGGCGAGCGTCTTCGCGCCCCGCACCTCGACGTCTTTGACCCGATCAAGATTGTCGAAGAGTTCATCGAGATCCTCGAACGCTCCCAGAAGCGCCACCGCCGTCTTCGGACCCACGCCCCGAACACCCGGGATGTCGTCGACGCTGTCACCGGCCAGCCCAAGCATGTCACGGATTTGCCGCGGATGAACGCCGAACTTGCCGTGAACCTCCGAAGGCCCAAGTCGCGCTCCCTTCGCGAAGTCATAGAACACAGTTCGGTCGTCCACGAGCTGCGTGAGGTCCTTGTCCGCGGTCACCACCGCAAACCCATCGAAGTCGGCGTCGAAGCGCGCGCGCGCGGTGGCGACCAGATCGTCGGCCTCGTAGCGCTCATCGATGCAGGTGAAGCAGCCAAAGGCATCGGCGACGGCGTAGCAGGCCTCCAACTGCGCCATGAGTTCGGCGTCCGGGAGTTCTCGGCTAGATTTGTAGGCCGGGAAGATCTCATTGCGGAAGCTCGTCGTGAGGCTTCCGTCGAAAGCCACGAGCACGTGGGACGGCTCTTCTTCCGTGAGCAGCTTGCCGAGGAAGTCCGCGAAGCCGCGGGACGCGTTGGCTTGGTTGCCGTCCTTGTCCCGCATCGACGAGGGGAGCGAGTAGAAGGCCCGGAAGATGTACGGGCTTGCGTCCACAAGGAGGAGCGGGCCCGCGTGTTTGGGGCGGCTCGGCGAAGCGTCTGATGTCGGCATGGTTGCCGACTAGCGTATCAAGCGGCGTGGCGACCGGCGTCTCGCCGGTACTGTCCCAGACGAGCGACGATGCCGGGCTGGTGGGGGTCGAGGCCGTGGGCAAGGGCGAGGTGGCGCTCGGCATCCAAGAACTGGCGCTGGGCGTGGAGCACTACGGCCAGGTGGTGGTGGGCTTGGGGCAGCTCGGCGTCGACTCGGAGGGCCGCGCGCAGGATCGTCTCAGCACTGACGTAGTCGCCGCGGAGATGGAAATCTACCGCCCTGCGAAGCTGCGCCAAGAGATCGCGGGACGAAACGCCGGCAGCCTTGGGATCGGGCTCCGTCTCGGGCCCTGAGCTGCGACTCGGTTGGGGTGATTGACTCATGGGAACGGGCGCTCGGGGAAAAGTTGGCCGGCGGGCAACGCGGAGAAGGAAGAGCCGCAGGCGAGATTTATGTTGTCCCGTTTCGACAAGCCGATCAGGAAGCTTGAGCCTTGAGCACCAGAATCGCGAACCCCGTTCGTTCAGGTCCTGCAATCCCACGAGCCCACGATCGGAAACCCCCTACTCAGTGACGATTGCCGATATCCTGGGTGGGGTCCCACGCTCCGCTTCTTTCGACGATGACTCCATGATCGCTTCGCTCTGCGTCTCTTTCCTTCTGGCGCCCACGGGCCCCTCGGGCCTTCCCCCACTGTCACCTCCTGGCCCCCAGAGCGAGGTGAACCCCAAGGCCCTCTACATGGAGCACTGCGCGAGCTGCCACGGGGAGTCTGGGGATGGCAAGGGCACCGCCGACATCGACCGCCCCGCCCGCAGCTTCCTGGACGGCGGCTACTCCTACGGCAACACGGAGACCGCTGTGCTGCGCTCCGTGGTGCACGGCATCCCGGGAACACCCATGCCAGCCTTCGGCGAGACGCTTCCGGAGGATCAGCTGAAGGCACTCGCCAACTACGTGATTGCGCTGGGTCCGCCGGGCACCGTCGTTGCACCTGGCTCAAGCGTACTTTCCGTTGGGGATCGGCCGCTCGTCGTCCATGGCATGATGCCGTCGCTGAAGGAAGGCGGTCGCCGAGAACCACGCAGCCTAGTTGTGGGCTTTCCGAACGGAACCACCTTTCAGTACCGCGCCCAAACGGCCGAGCTGCAGGCTGTTCGCCAGGGCGACTTTCTCGACCGGAAGGACTGGGGTGGCCGCGGCGGATCTGCGCTCGAGCCCCTCGGCCAGGTCACATGGATGCCCGAGCCGCGCAAGGAGGAAGGCGCTAGCAACGGCCAGTTCAACGTGGTGCAAGACGGCAAGCCCATGCGCCGTGCATTCCGCGGATCCCGTGTGACGAGCGACAAGGTCTGGCTCAACTTCAACGTCTTCGACGACGAAGGCAACGACCTCGGGGGTGGGCAAGAGTTCATCACCTTCATGATGGTGGACAAGATCCCTGTCGCCATGCGCTCGTGCCTGGCGAACGGGCTGACCATTCAAGTGGACGTTTCGGGAGGCGTGCCCGTCACCGAGTTGACCTTCGAGGACTCCGAGAAGGCGCTCCCCGCGTTCTTCGTTCACGAGCTCTGCCCCGGTCTCTTCTCGCTCACGCGCGCGGAAGATGACACGGCGGTCTTTGTGCACGCTGCCAGCTGGACTCCATCCCTTGAGAACGCCATTCGCGCCGACATTGAGAGGTTGCGCTAATCATGATTGCTTTCAACCTACTTGCGACTGCGGTTGCCATTCTTCCCCCAACGGCCCAGGAGTCTGAGGCCGACGTCTACACCGTTGAACAGTACGTCACCCCTGATGGATGCGTTCTCGAGGTCGGGGGCATTGACCAGTTCAGCGACGGGCGCCTCGCCGTCTGTACGCGGCGCGGCCAGGTCTGGATCGTCGAGAACCCTCTCGCTGAGAACATCGCGGACGCCAAGGTCACGCTCTTCCACGAAGGCCTTTGGGAAGGGCTCGGCCTCAACATCAAGGACGACCGTCTCTTCGTCATTCAGCGCGGCGAGATCTCCGAGCTGATCGACCATGACAGCGACGGGCGCTGCGACGAGATTGTGACCGTAGCGAGCGACTGGGGCGTCAGCGGGCACTACCACGAGTTCGCGTTCGGCCTTCCGCGCGACAGTCAAGGCAACTGGTGGATGGGCCTCAACGTGAGCTTTGGGGACCCCGAGTGGTGGCACGGCCGGTCCACCGTCCCCTACCGCGGCTGGGTTCTACGTGTGTCCGAGGACGGCAAGGTGACGCCGTGGGCGAGCGGCGTGCGCAGCCCCAACGGCGTTGCCGTGGACTCCAAGGACCGCGTGTTCGTCACGGACAACCAAGGCGACTGGGTCGCGTCGAGCCCGATCTACCACATCAAGGAAGGGGCCTTCTATGGCCACCCGAAGAGCCTGAACTGGACGGAGGACTACCGTGCCAACGGCAAGCTCACCAGCGACGAGATCCCGCCGCCCGAGGCCGCCGTTGGTCGCGAGCCCGTGGCGATCTGGATTCCGTACAAGTGGTCGCGCTCGACCGGCAACCTCCTCGAGGACACGACCGGTGGCAAGTTCGGCGTCGCGAACGGCCAGTTCGTCGTCGCCGAGCTCACCAACGGGATGATCCTTCGCGCGGGCTTCGAAGAGGTCCAAGGGGTCACCCAGGGCTGGATCGTCCCGCTGCGCCAAGAGATCGGTTCCGTGAACCGAGTCTTCCAGATGCAGGACGGCACGGTGATCTGCGGACTCACCAATCGCGGCTGGGGCGGACGCGAGCCGGCTGACGGCTTGATGCGCGTGCGCTACACCGGCGCGAAGCCCATGGAGTTCGCGGACATGAAGATCCTCGACGCTCCAGAGCCCGCGAGCGAAGACGATGACTACGGCGCCTACGGCTTCGAGCTCACCTTCAGCCACCCCGTGGCGGAGGGGTGGAAGCCCAGTGCGGACAACATCAACTTCATCCAGTACGACTACGACTACTGGTGGGAGTACGGTTCCCCCGAGCGCCATACGCTGGAGATGGAGATCGAGGAGGCAACTCTTTCGGAAGATCGCACCAAGCTGACCATCCGTTCCTTCGATCTCTTCCCCGCGATGTGCGTTCGTATCACGTTGGATGGGGTCACTGCGGAGAGCGGCGCGCCTTTGCTCCACGGTGAAATCGCCTACACCGTCAACCAGCTGCCCAGCGGCGCGAAGACCAACGCCTACGTGGCGAAGGTCGTTCCGCCGCCGCCCAGCAAGGGCCAAGTAGACGCCGGCGTCCTGAGGCTCTCGTGGGGCGATGCATTCGGCCAGTTCGAGCAACAGGGCTGGGAGCTTGTGGAGGCGACCCTCAACAAGGATGACCCGACCACGTTCACCACTTCGGTGGGCAACGGAGCGCTCGTGAACTCTGGCCCCGACGCAACGGCGTTTGTGACGAAGGGCAGCTTTGGCGACGCCCACGTGCACGCGGAGTTCATGCTCGCGGAGGGCGGTGCAGCGATCGTGCGGCTGCCGGACGTGGGTGAGATCAGACTCTTCGACGACCCTGCGACCTGCGGCTCGTTCGGAGACCAGGCCCCCGCGGACTCGTCCTACTCAGGGAAGGGCGCATGGCAGGAGCTCGACGTGTTCTATCGGGTGGCGAAGGAGGACTCCCCGGCGTTCCTCGACCGCGTCACGCTCAACGGCCTCGCACTTCACGAGGGCTACGAGGTGACGACGGGCACGGGTGCGCGCGGGCCCATTCGGTTCGAGTCGGATGGCCCTCTCGCGCTCCGCAACCTCCAGGCGAAGCCCCTGGATCGACCAGCTGACGACGGCGACTGGGTTTTCCTCGACGCCAACGAGACCTGGGATGACTGGGACGTGGCGGGAGACGCCGCCTTCGAGCTTGGTCAAGACGAGATCGTCGGCAAGGGCGCCCTTGGCTTCCTTTGGACGCCGCTGGGGGATCTTCAGAACGTCACCGTGCGCGCACGGGTCCAGGTCAACGCGAACGGCGCGGGAGCGGTCATCGTCCGGTCGAACGACGCAGCTGATGGTGAATTCCAAGGCTATGCGGTTCGCCTGAACGCATCGTTCCCTGACGACGTACTGACGGGCTCGATCCGCGCGGGCGACGTCTCGGTCCCGGTGGGCAGCGAGCTCATTGCGGCGGACACGTGGGTTGACCTCGAGGTCGACGTCACCACCGCCGAAGGCAGCGGCGAGACCCTGGTCGTCGTTTCATTGAACGGTGTCGAGGTCAACCGCATGATCGATAAGGTGAACCCCGCCGAACCAGGTGGGGTCGCCTTCCGCTGCGATCACGACGGCACCGTCATCAAGATCCAGAACGTCCGCTACCGACTGAAATGAGATCCACTGCCAGCGGCGTCGCCGCCCTCCTTGCCGCCACGTTCGCCTTCACGAGTTGGACAGCGCCGCGGGGGGCGAGCGCGGTTGGATCTCCGGCTGGATCTCTCGTTGGATCTCCGGCGGCGGAGCTACTCCTAGAGCTCGACGGAACGGGCGGACTGGTGGGCCCTTGGAGCTCCGCTTTGCGCCGCGAATCCTCCCCCACGTTCGCTCCCCTCGACGTGGGAGCGGGCACGATCTTCAACGGCCCAGAAGATGCCTTTGTCGCCGCGGAGGAGCTGCAGCTCCCCAGCAGTGACCCCGCATCTGGTCGACGAGGCTTCACCGCCGAAGGCTGGGTGTCCGTGGAAACGCCGCGGCGCTGGGGCGGCATCATCGGAGCCATCGAAGACAACGGCGCTTTCGAGAAGGGCTGGATCCTTGGATACGACGACTCGGTCTTCACGTTCGGTATCTCCACCGAGTCCACCGACGACGGAGACGGCCAACTCGTGTATCTGAAGGCGGCCGTACCCTTCCGCGTCGGCCGATGGCATCACGTGGCTGCGAGCTACGACGGCGTGACCGCTCGTCTGTTCATGGACGGTGAGCTGCAAGCGGAGTCAGTGGACGTCAGCGGCCCCCTCGTGACGGCGGACTCCGCCCGTTACGCAATCGGTGCCTACCGCGACTCCGACGAGTTCTACCCCCACGATGGTCGCATCGCCGACCTAAGGCTCTACGGAACGCCCCTCGACGCCTCCGACATTCAGCGCGCCGCATCTGAGGGCAGCGGCCGAGCAGGCGCTGAGCCGTGGACCGACGCGGAGTTCGAGTGGTCCATCCTCCCCTACCTCACGTGGCCACGGCCGGACGGCGTGAGCGTCATGGCAGAGACGAGGCTTCGCGGCAACGCTGAGCTCATGCTCCGGGAGGCTTCGGCGACGGACTGGCAGACCTATCAGCGCGCCAGCGAAGTTCCCGTCTCCATCCATGAGTTCGTTGTGCGTGACCTCAAGCCGGACACGAAGTACTTCTACTGGCTCAAGGCGACCGCGGCCGTCACGAGCCGCGAACAATCCGACTTGGCCAGCGAAGTTCGTTCGTTCCGAACGGCCCCTGGGTCCAAAGAGAGCGCCTTCACCTTCTCGGTGCTCAGCGACACCCAGACCAACGGCGACGTCGCCAAGCGCGTGTCAGATCTGGCCTTCGAGCACCGACCGAACTTCGTCGTGCACTGCGGAGATCTGGTGGACACCGGCTCCACCCGGACGGACTGGACGGAGACGTTCTTCCCAAGCATGCGCCCACTCATCGAGCACGCCCCCCTCGTCCCTGTGCTCGGCAATCACGAGCAAGACGCTGCGCTCTACTACGACCTGATGTCCCTGCCTGACCCCGAGCGGTGGTACTCGCTGACCTACGGAAACGCCGAGTTCTTCATGCTCGACGGCAACCGTTCACTGGCCGAGCAATCGGAACAGCTCAAGTGGCTGAAAGGCGCGCTGCGTCAGTCGGAGGCCACGTGGCGCTTCGCCGTCATCCACCAGCCCCCCTACACTTCCGACTCCGACGACTACGGCAAGACCAGCGAAACGACCTCGACGCGCGGAGACGTCAACGTGCAGAACATCCTCGGAACGCTTGAGCAGTATGGCGTCGATCTGTGCTTCTCAGGCCACGTGCACGACTACGAACGAACCTTCCCCATCAAGGACGGCAAGGTTGTTCCCTATGCGGACGGCGGCATCGTCTACGTGACTGCGGCGGGCGCGGGCGGCTCCCTAGAGGACTTCGACGGAACGAACACGTGGTTCGGACACAAGAAGATGCGGCGTCACCACTTCGTTCACGTGGCGATCCACGGCGAGCAGCTTGAGCTGCAAGCGATGGACGAGGACGGCAGGCTGTTCGACGTCTTCACGCTCGTGCAGCGAGGACGTTAGGGATCGCTACTTGGCCTGCAAGAGCTCCAGCATCGACTCGCTGGAGAATGGCTTGCACAGCACCTGCTCCATGCCGACGGCTTGGGCGCGCTGCCGTACACATTTGTCGTCGCTGAATGCGAGCGCCACGATGCGGGTTGACTCGGCCCTTGACCCTGGCGAGCGGAGCTCCTTCGCGACGTCGAACCCGGACATGCCGGGCATGGCGCAGTCCAACACGATCAGGTCGAATTCAGACGACTGCGCGATCTCGAGGGCCTCTGGACCACTCGTGGCGCACTGGACGGTGGCTCCTAGATCGGAGAGCAACCGATGGCTGATTCTGCAGCTGAGCGTGTTGTCGTCCACAAACAGCACGCGCATTTCGCTGAGCACTTCGTCAACGACGGACTCCAGGCGGCTGTAGCGATTGCGTTCTGAATCTGGCTGCTCGGGTAACATCAGAAATCTAGAGGGTGAGCGGGTTGTCGTCGACGCTGGCTGCTGCAGCCACGATCTCGTCCATCTCGGACTGGGTGACACCCAGAGACACAGCGGTCGGCCACTTCAGGGGCAGGTTTAGATTGTCCGTGCCGCGCGCCGTGACGTAACGCGCGAGTGAGACGGAGAAGACCGCTACCTGTGCCTCTCGGTCGGCGGGAGCTTCACCGGAACCGTCTGCCAGGGCAGTGGCAGCGCTCTTGATGGCGTCAGACAGTGCCCAAGCCTGAATGAGGGTGACGCTGAGTCCCGGTGCGATCCGGTTCGACACTTCGCGGCGAACCCGCGACGGAAGGGTGCTGCCAGAGCGCTCTTCGACCCGGCGAACAAGCTGATGTGCAAGGGGAGGTCCGACGCAGAGGATGAGTCCTGCCAGGATGGAAGCACGGTTCTTGCCGAGCTTGAGCCCGGAAAGACGCAGGGAGATGGCACCTGCGAGTCGCGCGATGCTCCACATTTGGCTGCCCCCGAGGACCTGCCCAAGCGCGGGCCCGAAGACCTTGATGCGCGCAACGTCGATCACGGCGATCTCCCATAGGGCGCGCATGCCGATCCGCTGCGAGGCGGCCGCAGTGCTCTCGATGTAGCTCTCTCCCGCGTAGAGCGCGGAGTTTGCGAGTCGAAGGACCTGGTCGCGGAGCTTGTCATCCCGCTCGAGAACGGCACCGACGACCTCAGCGTTGTACTCGCCATTGACCGCTAGCTCAGCGAGCTCCAGCGCGGCAAGGCTTAGCTCGGGCAGGCTCGCCGTGGCCTCCGCAAGCTCTCGCTGAAGCGTGGACTTCCACGATTCCTCAAGCCCAACCGGCAACCTAATTTCCTCTAGCAGTGACATCCTGGACGTCTCATCGGTCAGCAGTTGCCGTGTTCCGCAGCGAAAACCCGTATCTCAGTGCGATGAGCCCCAAGTGGGAAACACCCCGTGTAATCCCCTTAGGACTGTTCCTCAAGTTGCCTCCCGCGTTCCCGGATGCAGGACCGCTTCCCGCCCAAATTTGGGGCAAAGCCCTGCCTCCATACACTTCCCATACGGGAATTCTTCGCTCCGAAGCAACCGTTAGACTCTGCACAACATGCTCACCACACTCCACGCAGCGGCCGCGATCGCCCTCCTCACCCCAAGCTGTTCGTTTCAGACTGAGCCCGATTCGGTCGCGGAGAGGATCCCGGTCTTAGTGGTCTCAGGGGCGAACAACCACGACTGGCGCTGGACGACCCCCTCCCTCGTCGAGATTCTGGAGGAGGCCGATCTGTTCGAAGTGACCGTGACGACTGAGCCCAGCAAGGATCTCTCGGACGCCAAGGCGCTCGCCCAGTACGGGGCCGTCGTCCTCGACTACAACGGAGAGCGCTGGGGCGAGGAGGCCGAGGCGACCTTCATCGAGGCCGTCGAAGGTGGGCTCGGCGTTGTCGTGGTCCATGCAGCTGACAATCATGGGCCCGGCTGGGTGGAGTACGAGAAGCTCGTCGGCGATCTGTGGCGCAAGGGGACGGGGCATGGACGCTTCCACACCTTCGATGTGGAGATGACCGATCGCGACCATCCGATCACGCGATCACTGCCCGACTTCGTGCTTCATCCCGATGAGCTCTACCACCGACTGAAGAACGTCCACGGCGTAGAGCGTCGCGTGCTTGGCACCGCCATGTCGGATCCAGAGACCGGCGGCACCGGGAACGCGGAGCCGATGCTCGTCGTGAAGAACTACGGGCAGGGGCGTGTCTTCCATACGCCGTTGGGACATGCCTGGGTCAACAATCCCGTGCAGCAAGCGTCCCATCGCGACCCACAATTCCGCGGCCTGATCACCCGCGGGACGGAGTGGGCAGCGACCGGAACCGTGCGTGATGAACGGACCGCGCCCGCGCCGCTGACGGAAGAAGAGCAAGCCGACGGCTGGGTTTCGCTGATGAATCGCGAGGCGTGGCAGCGCTTTGGAGGGGGCGAGGTGCCTGCAGGCTGGACGTTTGACGGAGAGACTCTCCTTCGAAGTGCCGAAGCTGGGGACATCACGACCCGCGACCTGTTCACGAACTTCGAGCTGACCTTCGATTGGAAGGGAAGCATCGCCGGCAACTCGGGGCTCAAATACCGGATCCCGGAAGGATCGCCCCAGCCAATCGGACCGGAGTTCCAGCTGCTCGACGCCTGGGCCGAAGCCGCGAGCGACGAAGCCCGAATGGGTGCGCTTTACGACGTGGTCGCTGCCAAGGAAGCACCGTTCACCCCATGGGGTGAGTACCGCTCGGTACGTATTCTGGTGCGTGAACACTCCATCGAGCACTACATTGACGACGTCCTTGTGGCGAGCGCTGACACCTCCTCCGACGAGTGGCAAGCCGCGGTCAAGAACAGCAAGTTTGCCGAGGTCGCTGGATTCGCCCAACCGCAGCCAGGGCACCTGTTGCTCCAGGATCACGGGGGCGACATCTGGATTCGCAGCATGCGCATCCGCCCGATCGAAGCCGCGCTGCGCCTTCCAAACGTTCCTGAGGATGGCTGGCAACCCCTCATCTCGGAAGGCGACGACCTTGGGGCTTGGAGCCATTACGGCGACGCGGTGTACCGAACGGAGGGGACAACCCTGATCGGAAGCGAGGGCCCCCAGCGAAAACAGAGCTTCCTCATCTCTGAAGAGCTCTTCGGCGACTTCGAGCTAGAGGTCGAGGTCGAGCTCGTTCGCGAAGGAAACTCAGGGATCCAGTTCCGGAGCAACATGCTGAAGAATGGTCGCTTCGGCGGGTACCAAGCCGAGATCGACCCTTCGGACCGCAGCTGGTCTGCCGGCATCTTCGACGAAGGCCGCCGCGCCTGGATCAACGATCTGACCGAGAACGACGCGGCCCGCGCAGCTTTCAAGAAGAAGGGCCGCAACCTCTACCGCATCGTCGCAGAAGGCCCGCACCTCCAGACGTGGCTGAACGGCGTGCCCGCCGCCGACCTCCTAGACGCAGCGGACCTAACCGGCCACTTTGGCTTCCAAGTCCACGGCGGCGACGACGACATCGAGCTCCATTGGCACCAGCCGAGGATCATCCGCAAGGGCCTGCACGCCTGGCACCCCTCCACGGCCAGCTCGACCCGAGAGAACGCGATGGACCTAGAAAGCTCCCCCGCAATCCGCGTCAACGTCCTGGGCGACGACGCCCAGGCCATCCTCCACTTCGCCGACGGCACCCAATCCCCGCCCATCAGCCTCAAGGACTCCAAGTACCTCCACAGCGAGGGCCGCAACGTCATCACCACCATCACCACCAAGACCCGCACCGTGGTCCAAATGAACGACCACACGATCCACGACACCCCCACCGGCCCCGCCCAAGCCATCCAATTCCAAGCCGCCAAGGAACTCTCCTCTCACCAACGCTGCACCAAGACCCAATAACGCGATTCTGCTGCATAGCGAACCAGGTTGAAATTGCGCAGGAGCGGATTCTGCACCAATCGGAACCAGGT
>CAYQKK010000073.1:1132-29466 GCA_964417955.1 uncultured Planctomycetaceae bacterium | reverse complement strand
TCGAGTCGCTGGGCGAGTCCTTTGACGACTTCCCCGGCGAGGCCTGGACCCTTGAACACGAGGCCCGTGTAGAGCTCGATCAGGCTCGCTCCGGAGAGGATGCGCTCGTAGGCGGAGTCCACCGAGTCGATGCCGCCCACGCCGATGATGGTGGCGCGGCCCGCGACCTGCCGGTACAGGTGGCGAACGAGCTCGTTCGCGCGCTCGCGCAGCGGCGCACCGCTGAGGCCGCCGCGGCCGATGGCCTCTATCTCCGCGGAGGGAGTGCGCGTGAGGCCCGCTCGGTCGGAGGCGGTGTTCGTGGCGACGAAGCCCGTGACTTGCCTTTCGAGGCAGAGATCGAGGATGTCGCTGACCGCGCCTTCGTCCACGGGCAGCGCCGCGGGGGGAGAGAGCTTCACGAGGATGGGGACGCTCGAACTCTGACCCGCACGCTCCGCCATGATCGCGTCCAAGAGGGGCGTCAGGGCCTCGGGGGACTCGAAGGTCTTGCCTTCCGCCGTGTTGGGGCAGGAGACGTTGAGGACGATGAAGTCGGCGTGGGGGAGCAGCGCCTGGAAGCTCGTCACGAAATCTTCAATGCCGGCATCGCCGAGGATGTCTGGGCTGTGGGTCTTCGCGAGATTGACGGCGACGACGAAACCCGGCGTGCGCCGAGTGCGACCGAGCCGCTCTGCGATGGCGCTGGCCCCGTGGTTGTTGAGCCCCATGCGATTGATCAGGGCCTCGTCCTTCGCCAGGCGAAACGCGCGCGGCTTCGGGTTGCCGGCGCTGGCTTGCGCGCTGACGGAGCCGACCTCGCAGAACCCAAGCCCGAGGTGGGGCCAGAGGCGCACGAGCTCGCCGTTCTTATCGAGGCCCGCAGCGATGCCCACGGGCGTCTCAAAGTCTAGGCCGAACGCGCGGACGCGGAGCCGCGCCTTGTCTGCGGCGGACAGCCTTGGGGCGTAGATCGCGCGCAGAACGGGCGGTGCGAGTGCCCCGAGCTTCCCGAGGCGGATCCCCGCGTGGTGCGCGGTCTCCGCGGAGGCGCGGAAGAGAAGTGGGCGCAGCGTCTTGTAGATAGGAGCCATGGCGATTGGCAGAGAGTAGCCGCCCGCCCTGGGGCTCGTGGCCCCGGGCTAGGCAACTTTCACTACCTCACGCGGCCCACACGGCCCTGTGGGCCCGCCAGCCAGATGGTGCCGTCCTCGATCGCTACGTCGACGCAGTGGAAGCCCTCGGAGCTAAAGGCCTTCCAGGTCTTGCCGCCGTCGCGGCTGACGTCGGTGCCCGTTTGGCCCGTGGCGAGGAACCAGCCGTTAGCCTATTTTTACCCCATGACACCTCAAGGCTCCTCTCTGATGCCCGCTATAGCCAGAAGCCTCTCTGCCCTCGTGTCGGCGTTCGAAGTGTCGCGCGATCGCTTTTGCAATATTGCCGGAGTGCTCGTTGGCGGGACGGTTGCGGCCTTGGTTCTCGTTGGCTGCGGGCAGGAGCTTAGTCAGCGAGAGCTCGATGAGTGCAGAGCTGCGCTCGACGAGGAGTTGGCGCGCGCACAGCGTGATGTGACTCTTTGTAATCCCAGTAGCGAACTACCCGAGCTCAAGTTTTTACGCGGACTGCCTGACGAACTGGCTGACATTCGTGAGCGCTACCTCGCCGCTGAGCTTGAGGGGGCTGCTTCGTCACTGAGCGTATACGGATACGGCTTTCAAAGCGTTGCCCGAGTTGAGCAATGGTTAGAGCAGGAGGCAAATCGCCTGTCGCTGGTTGAGCTGCTCAGCCAGCTCTCGAAATCTGAAGGAGCAGAATGTGTTCTCGGCGAGGCCGTTTTCGGCGAGCATGTTCACTGGAGGATACTCACGCTCATGACGGCCAGCTCGTTGCGGGCGCTTGTAGAGCAGGGCGAGATGGAAACTTACCTGCGAACTGTAGAGGGGACTCTCCGGGTCGGGTCGTTTGCTGCCAATAGTTCTGATGCGGCGCTCCACGGATGGGGTGTGTCGATCTTAGCTCTTCGCTGGCTTGCCGCTCCAACAGAGCTTGCTGTCATCGAATTCGGCCCTTCATTCGCTGGCCGGCTGTCCGAGCTGCTTCTGATCAGTACGCCGATGGCGAGCTTTAGGGATCCGGCGAAGAAGGTCCGGTGCATCCAAGATCTAACGAGATTCTGGAGCACCATGTCGCCGAAGACCATCTCGGTCATGAAGGCCCTAGACTACGCGATCGAGGTAGCTGAAGAATGTGATGCACATGCCGCCGCTATTGATGGCTTGTCTTACCTTCACCCCAAGCGCAGTGCGGTAGACGATGTCCTCACGACGAGGGTGCTGTCACATGCCGCGTCTGAACACCGATACATCACAAGCGGGTATGCGAGCAACAGAGCGTTTATCTACGCCCTCGATCAGATTTCTGATAGGGGCGGGGCAGCGGCGTCTAGGACCTTCAATCAGGTATCGGTGGAGGTTCGCAGTGACGCCGGGGTGACTGTTCGGGACTTGGACCTAGATGAACTGTGGCTGACCCTTAGACACCAGGTTGAAGACCGCTGAGATAGTGGCCATGCCTCGTCGATCGTTCCACTCGTTCCTAAGAGGCCCCGCTGGGAGTATCCCGCGAAACCACTATCCCATCAAGCGCTCGCGCCATCGTCATCTTCTTCAGAATCGTGTCGCGGCGTCTCCGCCCCCCGCTCTCAGATGCGAAGAGGCCGCCAGAGCAAACCCCTCAACACGCTCCCACGCACTTTCACTACCTCACGCGGCCCACACGGCCCTGTGGGCCCGCCAGCCAGATGGTGCCGTCCTCGATCGCTACGTCGACGCAGTGGAAGCCCTCGGAGCTAAAGGCCTTCCAGGTCTTGCCGCCGTCGCGGCTGACGTCGGTGCCCGTTTGGCCCGTGGCGAGGAACCAGCCGTTGCCCACGGCGACGGAGCCGGCGCGCTGACCGCGAGGTCCTTCCTCGGACGGGTGCCAGGTCTTGCCAAAGTCCGAGCTCCAGGCCGCGTTGGCGGTGCCGCCAACATCACGGGCGAGGAAATCGCCGCCCACGATGACGCCCGTTCCGTCCTCGCGGAAGGAGACGCTGAAGGCCCCGGCCCCGGTTCCCTTTGCGGCGACGGGGGTCGTCACAGCGGTCCAGGTCTGGCCGGTGTCCTCGGACCAGAAGACGCGCGCCATGTCCTTCGTGCCGCCGGTGACGATCCACGCGCGGAGGCCCCCGAGGGTGCGTACGCCGGTGCCGCTCGCGGCGAAGCTCGCCTCGCCGGATTCTAGGGCCAGGGGGCCGGTGGTGGACGGCGTCCAGGTCTGCCCGCCGTCTTCGGTGAGGAGCACGCGGAAGCGGCCGTCTTCCATGGGATCGCCGTACGCGATGAACGTGCCGCTGTCCCAGGCGTCGAACCCGTCCAAGAAGGCCTGGGGCGAGGTCTCGCGGTACTGCTCGACCCAGGTGCCGCCGCCGTCTTCGGTGACGAGGATGCGCGACGATTCGCCGGGACCCGCGGTCATGATCCAGCACACGTCGGCGCTGATGGCAAATACGTCGCGCACGTCGAGTCCGGCGATGGACGCGGGCGCTACGTTGCGCCAGGTTCGGCCCGCGTCGACCGTGCGCAGCACCGTGGCTTGGCTCCCGGTCGCCCAGGCGATCTCGTTGGAGACGCCGCAGAGGCCGCGGAGGCTTGAGCGCGAACCGGTTTGGAAGACCTCGAGCCCCTGGGTGTCGGTGCGCAGTCCGTAGCGGTGGATCTCGTCCTCGGTCATGGGGTGCATTCCGGTGGAGGGGGCGGCTTCCAGCTTGCGCCAGTAGAACGCCGGGTCGATGCCGAATGACCCGAGGCGGGCCAGGCGGGGGCGGTGCTTCGGGTCGTCCTTCCGAAGGTCGCGTCCTTCCACGCCATCTTTGGACCAGGAGTGAATGCCGATGAGCGATCCCTGCTCGACGATGCGGCGCTTGCCAGCTAGAAGCAGGTCCGTGCCGCTGGAGGCGGCGAAGCCTCCGCGAGGGACGCGCACCGTCATGCCGGACTGGCGCACGAGTTTCTGCAGCAGGTCGTTCGCGGCTCCATCCAGCGAGCCGGGCACGAACTCAAGCACGAGCTCGTTCACGTCGCGGTGATCCAAGAGGAGCTGCAAGAACTGACCGGGGGTCGAGCTGGCGATCTTACCGCGCATCCGAGCCACTTGGCCCTCGACGGTGAACGTGGCGGGAAGCTCAGACGCGGCCATGAGCGGGGAGAACTCAACGAGCTCGAGACGGCGATCGCCCGACGTGTCGAAGAGGCTCCAGCTGTTGCGTCCGAAGGAGTCGCCGAGCTCGGCTCGATCGAGGAACCCGTCGGCGTTGGCGTCGAGCTTCTGAAATGAGGCCTGGGCCGCTTTCTCGTCGAGTGCGGGAACGTGGCTTGGCGGTTCAGACTTTGCGGCTGCGTCGACCCATGCCATGGCTGCGGCTGCGGCTTCATAGCGATCGATGTGGCCATCTGCGTTGCGGTCTAGGAGCGCCTGTATGGTCGCTTCGATCGCCTTCTCGGTCACCAATTCGGCGGAGGGGGCGGCCTGGGGTGGCGCACTGAGGACGAAGAACAAAGGGGTAAGCAGGAGCATCGACATGCCCGTCAGGCTACAACGTTCGTGGCAGAGAGGAGTGAAGCAGCGGTCATTGGAGATCATGGGCGACATCGAAAGAGCCAAAGCGGACAGCAGCGCGCGATTTGTCGGAGTCGACGGGACGAAGGGACGCTGGGTGGCGGTCGCGCTCACGGAAGGCGGGACCTTCGCCTCGGCGATCCTTGCGGACAAGGTGGGGGAGATCGTCTCGGCCTTTGACGCTGCGGCGGCATTTGGCGTTGACGTGCCCATCGGGCTCCCCGTTAGTGGCCGCAGAGCGGTCGACCTCAAGGCCAAGATGCTGCTGGGGCCCCGCCGAGCGACGCTCTTTCCGGTGCCCCCGAAGGAGGTCCTCAGCCAAGCCACCTACGCGGACGCCCGTAAGAAGGCCGTCGAGCTGACGGGCAAGAGCATCTCGGCCCAGAGCTTCGCGCTGCGTCACAACATCTTGGAGGTCGAGTCCCTCCTGGGTTCCCTCCCGCGGGCGACGAGCGACAAGATCCACGAGGTGCATCCGGAGCTGTGCTTTCGCGCCCTGTGCGGACGGGTCCTGATGACACCGAAGCGGTCCTGGAACGGAGCAGGCGAGCGCCGATCCGCGTTGGAACAGGCCGGGATCGTGCTGCCGAAGTTCCTCGACGGGGTGGGCAGCGTTCCCGTGGACGATGTCCTCGACGCGGCGGTTGCGGCTTGGTCAGCCAAGCGAATCGCTGAAGGGGCCGCGCAGAGCGTGCCGCTGGAGCCTGAGGTCGACGCAAACGGACGCCAGATCGGCATCTGGTTCTAGAGGAGAACAGGGCGGGCTAGCCGGCGCAGACTCCTAGGAATTTCTTTCCGGATGCCTCAAGGGATTGAGGAGGGCGGTCGATGACGGAGCTACGGGCGGCAATCCCTTTCCGAATCGATGCCAAGCGCCCGCTCTATCACGCTGCACCACCTCTCCGACGACCATGTTTAAGACCACCTACCTTGCCGCCGTTTCCCTGGGACTCAGCCTCCTCGCCGCTTCTTGCTCGACCACGAGCTCGTCGGTGGGGGCCACGGAGCCGGTCTCCGCGTACGAGATGGCGGTGAGCAGCGGCAACGCCTACACGCTGACCGTGCTGCGCGCCGGGAACGCTGCGAGCGTGCCTCAAGGCAAAGAGCTGCGGGAGCTCACCCACAGCCACGAGGACTTCCTCAAGGCGATGTTCGACGAGAGCTTCCTTCTGACCTCGGGACCGTTCGTCGCTCCGCGTTCGGACACGAGCCTGCGCGGCCTTTTCTTCATGGACGCCGCTGACCCGAAGGTCGCCCAGGCAAGAACCTGCGAGGACCCGGCGACGAAGTCGGGCGTGTTCTCTATGGAGTCGATGTCCTTCATCACCGACTTTGATCTCCGCGCACTCCCGCCCATCGAGCGCGGGTTCCGGATTCAGCGCGGCCATGACGACGTTGTGGCGCGCCCGTTCGTGGTCGTGACGATTCCAACCTCCACGGCGGCGACGTCCGTGATCTCCCAGCTGGGAGAGACGTGCATCCTGCATGGCGACGTGATCAGTGGCTCCTTCAAGGACCAGACCCTGTGCGTGCTGGACTGCACCACGATTGGCGACGCAAAGGCGGCCCTCGCGCGGGTCACGTCCATGGTGGACGAGTTCACCTATCACCCCTGGATCTCTTCGACTTCCGTCGCCGAGCTCAACTAGCTCAACTGACTCAACTGGCTCACGCGGCTCACGCGGCTCACGTGGCCGGACGAATCGGCTAAGCTCTCTGCGAGCTATGCCGTCAGTCGTCAACATTGCAGCCTACAAGTTTGCGGCCTTGGATGACCTCCAGGGCCGCAAGCAGTTCTTCCTCGATCTGAGCGCCGCCCACGAGCTGCGCGGGACCATCATGCTGAGCGGCGAGGGGATCAACCTCGTCGTCGCAGGCCAGCGCGCAGGGATCGACGCTCTCATGGACGCCGTGCGCACGATCCCAGGGCTGGGTGAGATCGAAGTGAAGGAGAGCTTCAGCGACTCCCAGCCGTTCGATCGAATGCTGGTGAAGATCAAGCCCGAGATCATCGCCTTTGGGGTGGATGGCATCGACCCGCTTGAGCACACGTCCCCGCGCATTACGGCTGCGGAACTGAAGGCGTGGCTCGACGAAGGGCGCACGTTCACGCTGCTGGATACGCGCAATAACTTTGAGGTCGAGGCGGGGACTTTCGACGGCGCTGTGCCCATTGGCGTCGACAACTTTCGGGACTTGCCTAGGGCTGTAGCAGAGCTACCGGAGGAGGTCCGCCAGCGAATGCGCGACCAGCCGGTGGTGACGTTCTGCACCGGTGGGATTCGATGCGAAAAGGCCGCCCCGTTCTTGGAGCAGGCTGACTTCGGCGAGGTGTATCAGCTCGACGGCGGGATCTTGAAGTACTTCGAGGAAGTGGGGGGCGCCCACTACCACGGGGACTGCTTTGTCTTCGATCAGAGGGTTGCGCTCGACCCTTCCCTTGAGGCGGTTCACAAAGAGACTCCCTCTGACGGCGAGAGCTAGCAGCCCGTTCAAAAAGGCCGCACTTACCAACAGCGCCCCTCGAAGCTCTGACCGCGTTGCTTGAAGGGCCCCGAATAGCTCGCTATGGGGGGCTTCAAGCGCCTTGTCAGGACTCCGATGGACACTATTGGTTAGCGCGGACTTCTTCAACGGGCTGCTAGAGCGCTCCATTTCGATTCACGCCGCGAAACCTCATCCCACTCGCGGGGTTAAGAGGGGGTGTCAGGCGAGTGTTCGCGGCCTACAAAAGAGGGGCTCGTCGGTACTTATCGCTGACACTTGTCCCTGAGCGTCGTATCGTTGATCCACCCCCTTCTCCAAGCGTCCCCCCGCTGACTGATTCAGGACCATGAGGGTCCACGTCATGCCCCAGCCTCCGATCTCAAAATCGAACTCTCTCACGTCTCCAAAGTCCCAGCGGCGATCTCGCTGGGTGGGAGTGGTGTTGGCGGGATGGGCCCTTGGTGCGCTCGCGGCTGCAGAGGCGGGCGTGGTGACGATCTGGTCAACCGGTGGTCCTCAGGAGGTAGAGGCGCCCCAGGGGAAGACTCCTAAGGCCCAGCCCGCAAGAGCCGAGTCAAAGGCCAAAGCTAAGGCGCCCAAGAAGAAGGCCGGAGCGAAAAAGGCCGCGCGCGTAGCACCCGACGCCGAGCGCCTCGCGACGATCCTTCGTCAGATCTCAGACGCACTGGATGCGGGCGACCTCACTCCGGTCGAGGCTCTCTATCGCATCGAGGAGATCAAGAAGGGGTGGATCGCGAAGCTTCAGGCTGAGGCTGGAGGCGCGGGCCCCGCTGCTGGACCTGCCGCGGCCGGGACGGCGGCTCCCAAGGCGGCCAAGACGTCCCCCGCCGAGGGGAAGAAGCTCGCTGCCGCGAAGGCTAAGGCCGCGCAGTCAAAAGCGGCACGGGCCAAGGCCGCACAGGCCAAAGCCGCGCGAGTCAAAGCTGCCCGTCAGAAGGCGCAGCAGGAGAAGAAGGCCGTGCCAGCTTCCGCGCCGCGCAATCCTCAAGTGTCGGTTCAACCAGCGAGATCCGCCCAGGACCAGCTGCCGAATTCCGTGGCGAACTACAACGCCGTTGAGAGGCGACTGAATCAAGAGGTGGCCGCCGGGACCATGAGTCGCGCAGCGGCGACTCGTCAGCTCCTAGAGCTACGGGACGACATTGCCATCGCCACGGGTGCCGCCAGCGTCGACCAAGACCCCACCAAGACGGTGCGCTACAAGACGCGGCAGCGCGAGCTGATCAACGCAAGGGCGCGCGGCCTCATGTCGGAGCGCGAGGTGCAGCGTGACCTACGTCTCCTCAAGGGCGTCATCGAGGCTGAATTCGAGCAGAAGCAGGCCGCTGCGGTCCGCGCCCGGAAGCGGAAAGCGGCCGCGAAAAAGCCAGCCAAGAAACCGGCGAAGAAGCCGGCCAAGAAGGGCGCGAAGAAGCCCGCTGCGGGCGGCGACCGAACCGACGGCTAGTTCGCGTGTGCCAAAGGCATGCCACAGGACCCCCTTCGCTATCTCTCCGGCTATCCGGAGAAGACTCTGATCCAAGTACAGCGCCTGGTCGATGAAGGCCGGCTTGCCGCCCACGTCGCCTCGCGCTACGAAGGCGTGCACCGGTGCCAGTCCAACAAGCAGCTCTTCGAGTTTGTGGGGGACCTCAAGCGGCACTACATGCGCACCGCGCCGCCGGTTTCGAAGGCGTTCTACGACGATCGCCTAATGGCCGTCGAGCACGCGCTCGGGCTCCACACGTTCTCCCAGAAGGCCCATGGCGGCAAGCTCCGCGCGCGCTCAGAGATCCGCATAGCGGGGGTCTTCCGCTCCGCCCCCGAGCCGTTCCTGCGCATGATCGTTGTCCACGAATTGGCCCATCTGAGGGAGAAGGACCACTCCAAGGCGTTCTACCGCATGTGCGAAACGATGGAGCCGGACTATCACCAGCTAGAGTTCGATACCCGCCTCTTCCTGACGGCTCGGGAGCTCGAAGCGGCCGGAGACTGAAGCGGCGGAAGCAACTTCGAAGAGTTCCAGCGTGAATGCCCTTAGGGAATCGCGGGCACATCCCGATGTGATTTCCATGCCGACAATCCAATGGAACAACATGTGGCGCGAAGAAATGGTCGCCTGGACCAACGACGGAGTCGCCGAGGCCTACGGGAATCAGTGGGGTGATCCCGACAAGGTGGACGTCCTCAGCACCGTGAGGGACCGCTTCATCACGCCGTACGTGGCGTCCTCTAAGACGGCACTGGAGATCGGTAGTGGGGGAGGGCGCTGGACCCAGTACCTCCTGGGCTTCGACCGTACGTACTGCGTCGACATCCACCTTGAGATGTTCCACTACTTGGTCGAGCGCTTCGAAGGGGCCCCTCAGCTGTCGTTCTGCAAGACAGACGGCACGGGCTTCCCGGGCATACCCGCCAGGTCCGTCGACTACGTCTTCACGTTCGGCACCTTCGTCCATCTGGATCCGCCGCTGATCCAGAGCTACCTGGACAACCTCCGCCCGCTCCTGGCCCCAGGAGCCAACGTGGTGATCCAGTACGCCGACAAGGCCAAGCCGATGGCGGCGGAGAACAAGGGTTTCGCGATGACCACGGGCCCGATCATGAACGCCATGATCGAGAGCGCTGGTTACACGATCATCGAAGAGGACACCGAGACGCTGCCCCATAGTAACGTGGTGCGCTTCCAGTACGCCCGGTAGGTTCGGTCGTTCCTCTTCCCGGGAGGGGCGTGGGTGGTGAGTGTCCCCAGGCCTGCAGGGAAATCGAGAAGAAGATATAGATGTCCTCTTGTTTGCTATCGGCTTTCCCGATAAAGTGGACATTCAGGTCCTCAACTCCTCTTTGCCCGCCGGGGCTCCCCTCCATGGCACTCACTCAAACGGCTGAATACGCGCTTCGCGCCGTCATCTGGCTTGCGCAGCACCCAGGTATGCCCCAAACCAAGACGGCGATCGGGCACGCGACCCAGGTCCCCGCCAGCTACCTGCCCAAGGTCCTTCAGCCCCTCGTCCGAGGCCAGCTGATCCACGCGCAGCGGGGGATCGGGGGAGGCTACACCTTGGCCAAGGGCGCCTCCGAGACCTCGCTCCTTGATGTGGTCAACGAGGTCGACCCCCTCCGACCGATCGAGTCGTGCCCGCTCAGCCTCAAGGGTCACGGCAAGAACCTGTGCCCTCTGCACAGTCTCTTGAACAAGAACATCCTCAGCGAGCGCGCTCGGCTCCAGAAGACCCTACTCAGCGATGTCATGCGCGGGGATTCCTCGCCGACTCCGCTGTGCGACCTCGCGCGCGAGCTTCAGGACCAAGCAGAGCCTTCGGTACCCCTGAACGACTAGCCCATCCTCGATCGATCCGTCCGGCGACGGCACTGTCGGACGCCGAACCTCCCCTTCCCTGTCCCGCGAGGGACCCCTGCCTCTCATTCATCCGATGACGACCCAGAGCCTGGTCACAGGCGGCGCCCAAGGCGCGCCGTCAAACCTGGAGAAGTTCTCCTACGACGATTCCATCGTTCGGAAGTTCCTCTTCGCTACCTACGGATGGGCACTTGTTGCGTTCCTTGCGGGACTCTTCATTGCGCTCCAACTTCCGTTTCCCCAGCTGAGCTTCGGGCAGGAGTGGCTGACCTTCGGACGC
Source organism: uncultured Planctomycetaceae bacterium (assembly GCA_964417955.1). GTDB lineage: Bacteria > Planctomycetota > UBA1135 > UBA1135 > Saltatorellus. The sequence continues at coordinate 18,703 of CAYQKK010000073.1, read as the reverse complement.
CTGCGCCCCCTGCACACGAACGCGGCCATCTTTGCCTTCGCGGGCAACGCGATCTTCTGTGCTATCTACTACTCGACGCCGCGGCTATGCAAGACGCCGATGTGGTCGAAGAAGCTGGGTCTCTTCCACTTCTGGGGTTGGCAGGCGATCATCCTATCGGCGGCGATCACGCTGCCCATGGGCATCAGCCAGAGCAAGGAGTACGCCGAGCTTGAGTGGCCGATCGACGTCGCCATCGCGATCGTCTGGGTTGGCTTCGCCATCAACTTCTTCATGACCCTCGCGACGCGGAGGGAGCGCCACATGTACGTGGCCCTCTGGTTCTATATCGCGACGATCGTGACGGTGGCGATCCTGCACATCTTCAACAACCTCGTGGTGCCGGTGGGGCTCTTCAAGAGCTACCCGATCTACGCGGGTGTCCAAGACGCCTTCATGCAGTGGTGGTATGGACACAACGCGGTGGCGTTCTTCCTGACGACGCCGTTCCTCGGGCTGATGTACTACTTCCTGCCGAAAGCGGCGGGTCGCCCGGTTTTCTCGTACCGGCTGTCCATCATCCACTTCTGGTCGCTGGTCTTCATCTACATCTGGGCGGGCCCGCACCACCTGCACTACACGGCGCTGCCGGAGTGGGCGTCGACCCTGGGGATGATCTTCTCGATCATGCTCTGGATGCCCAGCTGGGGCGGCATGATCAACGGGCTTTTGACCCTGCGCGGCGCCTGGCACAAGGTCACCACGGACCCCGTGCTCAAGTTCTTCGTCGTCGCGATCACGTTCTACGGAATGGCGACTTTCGAGGGCCCGCTGCTCTCGATCAAGTCGGTGAACTCCCTCAGCCACTACACCGACTGGACCATCGCCCACGTTCACTCGGGCGCCCTGGGCTGGAATGGCTTCATGGCTTTCGGGCTCGTGTACTGGCTTGCGCCGCGCGTTTTCCAGGCGCCGCTGTACTCGGTCAAGCTCGCGACCACGCACTTCTGGATGGCGACTATTGGCATCTTGCTCTACATCGTCTCGATCTACGTCGCGGGCATCACCCAGGGGCTGATGTGGCGCGCGATGACCCCCGACGGCCAGCTCGCGTACCCCGACTTCGTCGAAACGACGATGCGCATCATTCCGTTCTATTGGATTCGGGCGTTCGGTGGCTTCCTGTTCCTGGCGGGCGCTGGAGTCGGTGCCTACAACATCATCAAGACCTGGAAGAACCGTCCCGATGAGTACGAGGTCGAGGTCCATGAGGCGCCACCTCTGACGGGCGAGTACCCGATGGAGCCGCGGCCTGAGCCCAAGCTTGAGGCGGTCCTTGAGTCGGCGAAGAAGCTCGAAGTCTTCAACACGTTCTGGTGGCACCGGCGCTGGGAGCGCCTGCCGATGCGCTTCACGGTGTGGACGACGGTTGCCGTTGTGACGGCCTCGCTGTTCGAGATCATCCCGACGTTCGTCATCAGGTCCAACGTGCCGACGATCTCAACGGTCACTCCCTACACGCCCTTGGAGTTGTGCGGCCGAGACATCTATGTGAACGAAGGCTGCTACAACTGCCACAGCCAGATGATCCGTCCCATGCTGGCGGAGACCAAGCGCTACGGCGAGTATAGCAAGCCCGGCGAGTCCGTTTACAACCACCCCTTCCAATGGGGCAGCCGAAGGATTGGGCCTGATCTTGCTCGCGAAGGCGGCAAGCAGTCGACCCAGTGGCATGTTCTGCACTTCGAGGAGCCGAGCCAGGTCACGCCGAACTCGATCATGCCCTCGTACGCGCACCTCATGACGAAGAAGCTCGACTTCACCGAGATTCCGGTTCGCATGCGGGCCATGCAGGCGCTGGGTGTGCCGTACACCGACGCTGAGATCGAGTCGTCCGTGGCGGACGCGAAGGCCCAGGCCGAGGAGTACGCCGCGGAGTTCATCGCTCAGAACGGCGAGCTCCCTTACGTCACCCCTGGCGGAAAGGAGATCGATCTCTCCGATCGCGAGGCAGTGGCCGTCGTGGCCTACCTGCAGAGGCTCGGCACCGACATCTTCAAGGAGCCCGCGGCCACCGATGAGAAGGTCGGCGACGCAGGCTCACTGAATGCGCCGGATGTTGAGACCGCAAACGCGCCCAGCCAAGGAGGTCACTGATGCTGCGAGACGTACTGAGCAGCGGGGTGCTGACGCACTTCGCGACCATTGGCCTTGTGATTTTCGTTCTGGTGTTCCTCGCGACGTGCGCGTGGATCCTCTCTAGGAGTCGTGAGGAAGTCAGCGGTTGGTCCCGCCTTCCACTAGCGAACGACACGGACGAACCCACGGAAGAGCGCCATCCCCAAGACGGGAACCAAGGCGCCTAACCCTTCACCTCGATCACCCGCACCAGAACCATGTCCGATTCCAAAGGCCCTGAGGTCACCCACGTCTACGACGGCATCGAAGAGTACGACAACCCGCTACCCGGCTGGTGGACCCTGCTGTTCCAGCTGAGCGTTGTTTTCGCCTTCTGCTATCTCTTCATCAACCTGGCCCGCCCTGAGTGGGTGGATACGCGCTTGGAGTACAAGGCGGCCGTCGAGGCCGAGAACGAACGCCAGTTCAAGGCGATCGGAAACCTCGAGCCCGACGCGGCCACGATCCTGACCTTCCTCAACGATCCCGAGAAGCAGCGCTTCTTGTCAGTGGGCGAAGCGATCTTCAAGACCAACTGCATTTCGTGCCACGGTCGAAACGGCGAGGGTGGGTCGGGGCCGAACTTGACGGACGATTCGTACCTCCTCGTGAAGCAGCTCACCGACATTCCGCACACGGTCATCAACGGCTCCATCAAGGCTGGGATGCCGGCCTGGGGCAACCGACTGTCGACGAACGAGGTGGTTCTTGTCTCGGCCTACGCCGCGTCCCTGCGCGGACAGAACGTGCCGGGGAAAGAGGCCCAAGGGGATCCCATCCCCGCCTGGTCAGTCGCCAACTGACCTGAAGTCCGCCTGCATGCTGACTCAACCGTCACACATTGGTCAAAGAGATGCTCTCCAACGACAGCTCACTCCTTACGCCTGACGAGCACGTTCTTTCGACGTTGGAAGCCGACGGTAGCCGCCGTTGGCTTACGCCGAAGCTCTCGAAGGGACAGCTCTGGTTCCGCCGCAGGGTCGTGGCGTACCTGTTGCTGGCACTCTACTCGGGGCTTCCATGGCTGAGGATCGATGGCCAGCCGGCCGTGCTCATCGACCTGCCCGGTCGAACCCTGCATCTGTTTGGCTGGTCGTTCCTTCCCACCGACACGATTCTCCTGGCGCTCTTCGTCCTGACGATGTTCCTTGGGATCTTCTTCGTGACGGCGATCTACGGCCGCATTTGGTGCGGCTGGGCGTGCCCGCAGACCGTCTACATGGAGTTCGTCTTCCGTCCGATCGAGCGCGTCTTCCTTGGGCGCGCCGGGAAGGGCGGGAAGCCGCCCAAGGACGTGGCTGCGGGGCGGCGCGCCGGCATGTACCTGACGTACTTCGTCATTTGCCTGCACCTCGCCCAGACCTTCATCGCCTACTTCGTGGGCACCGACGCCGTCCGCCAGTGGATGTGGGGGGCGCCGACGGATCACATGGTGCCCTTCATCATCGTGGTCGCGCTCACGGTGGCGATGATGATCAACTTCGCCTACTGGCGCGAGCAGCTCTGCATCATCGCCTGTCCCTACGGTCGCTTGCAGTCCGTGCTCCTCGACCGCAGCTCCAAGATCGTGGCGTACGACCCAGGGCGAGGAGAGCCGCGGGCGCCCATGCGCAAGAGCGACATGGCGAAGGCCCAAGGGGCCGGCGCCGACGCCTTTGCCGATCGCGGCTCCTGCGTGGACTGCACGATGTGCGTGCAGGTATGTCCCACGGGAATCGATATCCGGGACGGGCTCCAGCTGGAGTGCGTCAACTGCACCCAGTGCATCGATGCCTGCGACGAGATCATGGATAAGACGGGCCAGCCGCGGGGGCTGGTGCGCTTCACGTCCGGGGCCGAGCTCGAAGGGGAAAAGCCCAAGGTGCTGCGGCCGCGCGTCGTGATTTACGGCTCGATCATCTCAGGGCTCGCGGCTGCCTTTCTGACCCTGCTTGTGCTCAAGCCGCACACGGACATCACGCTCCTGCGCGGCCTCGGCCGGCCGTACTTCATGACCGAGTCGGGCCTCGTCGAGAACTCCATGCGGGTCAAGCTGACCAACCGGACCCAGAAGCAGCGCATCTATCAGCTCGAGGTCGTCGAACCCGGGGGGCTCACGCTACGCGCGTCGCGCCCGTCGTTCACCATCGGACCAGGCGAGACCTTGATGGAGCCGCTGCACGTGCTCGTGCCACCGGAACAGTTCGTTGCGGGTCGGCTCGAAGCGACCCTGCGCGTCGTCGACGACGAGGACTGGGAAGGGCGCAAGAGCTGGCGCCTGCTTGGCCCGTCGCGAGCCCAGTCCCCTTCTCCGCCTCGCTCCGAGGCCCCGAATTAGTTGAAGTCTATGGACACTAACAACAACGCCACGACTCGATTTCAAGCCTTGCGCTGGCCGCTCATCGTCGTGGGACTCCTGTCGTGCCATGTCAGCGCTATGGTGCTCGCGATCAACATCGCCTCCGTGGGCGACGGGAACGCGATCCTTCCGAACTACTACGACAAGGCGCTCCGTTGGGACGAGCTGCGCGAGCAGGCGGCGGCCAGCGCGCGCCTGGACTGGGACTACACCCTGACGCCCTCGGTGCTCGTCGACGGGAGCGGGAACCGGCAGCTGCGGGGGACGCTGACCGACGCCGAGGGGGCGGGGCTCCCAGGGGCTGAAGTTCGCCTACGCGTTTGGCACTACGAAGCGAACGCGCCGCTCCACGCGGAGCCCGTCGCAACGGACAGCGAAGGAACCTTCACCGTCAGCCTTCCCATGCCACTGGCGGGGGCCTGGAGCTGCGAGACCATCATCTCAAGCGGCGCCGACGTATTCGTGGACTCACGCGAGGTCGCCATCGTGGCTCCCGCGCTGCCCCTGCGGGAGGAGGGTCGCTAGTCCCATGGATTCGCTACTCCCCGCCGTCTTTGCCGCAAGCCTCGTGGGGTCGATGCACTGCGTTGGCATGTGCGGGCCGTTGCTCGCCGTCGCCCTTGGCGCGGAGAGAACGCCCGACGGTAACCAAGGGTCGCGCCCGACGGTGACCCAGCTTCAGCTCGCCTATCATGGCGCACGAGGACTCGGCTACGCGGTGCTCGGTGCGCTGGCGGGGGCTGCGGGTCAGCTCGTCGATCTGGGCGGTGCGCTTGCGGGGCTCCAGCCGATCGCGGCGAGCCTCGCCGCGGCTACGCTCCTTGTGACTGGGGTCGCCATCCTCGCGCGCCAGCGCGGCTGGCGCGTGCCGCACTTTGGACTGCCCGGCCCTTTGAGCCGTGGGCTGCGCTCCGTCCAGCGGCGCGCGCTGAAGATGCCGCCGATGTTTCGTGCCCTTGGGATTGGCGCCTCCACGGCTTTGCTCCCCTGCGGATGGCTCTACGCCTTCGCCGCCGTGGCCGCCGGAACGGCCCATCCTGTGGCGGGTGCGCTCGTCATGACGGCCTTCTTCGCTGGCAGCGTTCCGCTGCTCTCCGCGCTCGGCTTCGGCGTTCATCGGGCGCGGGCTGTTCTGAGCCCGCGGTGGCGATCGGCCTTCAGCGTCGCACTGATCGCGCTCGGCCTTTGGGCCCTGACGGGAAGATCGCAGCTGGACTCTATCGGGCTGCTCCAGAGTGCATCTGCGGGGACCCAGCAGGAACTCCCTTCGGGCGCCGACGCGCCAGCCTGCTGCGCCAGCGACGAACGCTAGAACCTCGATCATGTCCACCGCCCTTGCCTCCAAGTCCACGCCGAAGGCCACCAGCTGCGCTCACTGCGGCCTGCCGGTGCCTGCCGGGCTTGTGAGGCACGATCGGGCGCAGCAGTTTTGCTGCAGTGGTTGCGCGCTCGTGTTCGAGACCCTGCGTGGGAGCGGGCTCGACGCGGACTACTATGCGATTCGCCAGGAGTTCGAGTCCGCCGGCGATGCGGAGCCATCCCGCGCGACGGGTCGAGCCTACGAGGCCTTCGATCGTCCCGCGTTCCAGGCTGAGTTCGTGAAGCTGAGGGTGGATGCCGAAGGGCGACAAGGTTCGATCGCCGACGTTGAGTTCCTGCTGGAGGGCGTGCACTGTGCCGCCTGTGTTTGGCTGGTGGAGCGGCTTGGGCGGGTGGTGCCGGGCGTTGTCGGAGCCAAGCTGCGCGTCCGTGACGCACGGGTCGTGGTGACGTTCGATGGTGAACGCACGCAGCCGTCGGCGATCGCGAAGGGGCTTGACCAGCTCGGATACCCAGCCCATCCGTCCCGTGCCGAGGAAAGCGTCGGAATCAACCGTGCCATCGAGCGCAGACGCTTGATCGACATGGGCGTCGCGGGCGCCTGCGCTGGCAACGCGATGCTGGTGGCCTTCGCGCTCTACTCGGGGAAGAGCGGGGGCCTCGAAGAAGCCCATGCGCAGCTCTTTCGCTACGTGGGGCTCGGCCTCGGCTGGCTTGCGATTCTCTGGCCGGGTCGCTCCTTCCTGCAGGGGGCGTTCGCTGCACTGCGAACGCGCACCGGACACCTTGACCTGCCCATCTCCATCGCCCTCGTTGCGGGTGCGCTGGCGGGAACCTGGAACACTCTCTCCGGTCGAGGCGAGGCGTACTTCGACTCTCTGACGGTCCTCGTGTTCCTGCTGTTGGTGGGGCGGTACGTCCAAGCTCGGCAGCAGCGCTGGGCGGCGGACGCCGTCGATCTCACCCGCGCGCTCACTCCCGCCACCTGCAGGGTGGTGCGCCGGGCTCACTACATCGAGTCGATCGAGGAAATCACGACCCCCGAGCTCGCCATCGGAGACATCGTCGAGGTTCTCCCCGGGGAGCCCCTGCCCGGTGACGGTTCCATCGTGGCGGGCCGATCGGTGATCGATCGGGCCTTGCTCTCAGGAGAGTCCATGCCGGTTTCCGTTGGCGTCGGGGACGAGGTGCATGCTGGCTGCCAGAACATCGCGGCTGTGCTGCGGGTTGAGGTGACGAGCCTCGGCGCAGCGAGCCGAGTGGGGCGGCTGATGGGGTTGGTCGAAGAGGGGCTCGACCGCAAGCCCGCGATCGAGCGCTTCACCGATCGGATCGCCGGGGTCTTCGTCGTGGTCGTATGCGCTCTCGGCCTCGCGACTTTCCTCTTTTGGTGCTGGCAGGGCGACGTCGGGGTTGCCGTTGACCGCACCGTTGCCCTTCTCATCGTGGCTTGTCCCTGCGCGCTCGGCTTGGCGACCCCCCTCACCCTCGCGGTCGCCGTTGGGCAGGCTGCGCGCAGCGGCGTGCTCGTCAAGGATGCGTCCGTCTTCGAGCGACTTGCGGGCCGGGGGCGGCTGTTGATCGACAAGACAGGGACGCTCACCTACGGGGAAGCGCGGGTGGCCCAGTTCGAAGGGGACCTTGCGCTGCGCGGTCCTGTGGCCATCCTGGAAGCGCAGTCGAGTCATCCGCTCGCTCGTGCGCTCTGCCGTGACTTCGACCCGTACGCCGTGCCAGGTGTGACGGCGAAGGAGGTGACCGAGAAGCTCGACGGCGGCATCTCTGGCCGGATCAACGGGGAAGAAATCCGGGTCGGCTCTTCCGCGTACCTCTCGCGTCTCGGACATGCGCTGCCCAAAACGTTGGCCCAGCGCGCCAAGGAGATGGAGGCCAAGGGAATGAGCGTGGTCGGGATCGCGCGGGGTGGCGCGGATGTTGCGGCGCTAGCCGGCCTCATCGACACACCTCGTCACGATGCGGCCGAGACCGTAGAGAAGCTCCGCGCGGCTGGCTGGCAGGCCGAGGTTCTGTCCGGAGACTCAAGCGGCGCCGTCGAACGGGTCGCAAGAACCCTTCGCATCGACGACTACCGGGGCCAGATTGAGCCGGAGGGCAAGCTGGCGCGGGTCCTTGAGCTGCAGTCCAGCGGGCACGTGGCGGTCATGGTGGGGGATGGCGTCAATGACGCTGCTGCCCTTGCGGCGGCGGACGTCGGAATCGCCGTTCACGGCGGCGCGGAGACGAGCCTTGCTGCGGCCGACGTCTACGTCTCCAAACCTGGCCTCTCTCCGATAGCGAAGCTGCGCGACCTTGCGGGGCGGACGATGTGGACGATCCGCCTCAATCTGTGCGTGTCGCTCGCGTACAACGCCGTGGGCGTGAGTCTCGCCGCAACGGGCTATGTGGACCCACTGATGGCGGCTATCCTGATGCCTGTGAGCTCCGTGACCGTTCTGACCCTCGCGCTTGTGTCCTTGGGCTCCCCTCCTCGCTCGAACCGTTCGGAATCATCATGTCTGTGATCTATCTCGTCCTCCCGCTCGCGCTCGTCTTGGGAGGCGTCGCCCTGGGCTCGTTCCTGTGGGCCGTGCGACGCGGTCAATTCGATGATCTCGATACCCCGGCCATTCGCGTGGCGCTGGACGACGATTAGTGGTTTCGGCGTGTAGTCTTTAGCAATGAAGAATGCACTCCTTTGGCTTGCGGCCCTGCCGGCCACCTTCGCGACCCTTACGCCCTGCGTCGCCGCCGGCGACGTGATCATCGAAGCCACCGGTACGGTCTTCGCCGCGAACGCGTCCGCGAGCAGTGCGTTCAACGGCGCGCAGGTCGGCGACCCTGTCCTCGTTCACCTTGAGGTCATGACGCCCGGCATGGACGTTGCTCCGGGGCAGTTCACAACGTACATGCTCGACGCCGCGGCCTCCTACGTCGAGGTAGGCGGCGTTCGCGACGCGTTGACGGACGGTCAGGGCTCGATTCAAAACGACTTTCCCGTCGCCGACGGAATTCGGATGTTCGGTGGTCCTATGGCGAGCGGCGGAAGCCTCAGCCTCGACGTGTCGGAATCCACCGGTACCCTCTTTGGCTCGACCGACATCACCATGGAGCTTGGGACCTGGCCGAGCACCACGTGGGCGTCGTACATGTTCGGCATCTTCGGCGGCGGCAACTTCATCGAGTTCTCGCTCCCCGACGTCACGATCACCCTTCCCTCGGCTGGAACGAACTACTGCGGCCCCGCGCCGCTGAACTCCAGCGGCGCCTCCGCTGAGATCAGCTCGACGGGCACATCGATCCTCGCATCCAACGACCTCGGCATGCTCGCGAGCGGACTGCCAGCGCTCAGCTTTGGATTCTTCATCGTGTCGGACGCGCAGGGATTCGCGATGAACCCCGGCGGGAGCCAAGGCAACCTCTGCGTATCGGGGGATGTCGGCCGCTTCATCGACCAGATCCAAAGCTCCGGAACCTCAGGCACTATGACCCTGACCGTCGATCTAACGGCGATCCCCCAGCCCACCGGCCCAGTCGCCGCGACAGTCGGCGAACGCTGGAACTTCCAATGCTGGTTCCGAGACGCGAACCCCCAGGCGACGTCGAACTTCACCGACGGAATCGAAGTCGTGCTGGAGTAGGGAGCCCTATGTGAACCGCAACAGCCGGTCCACGCATGCGGCTAGCGAGCTGTACCCACCTAGATCGACTTCGCGAGTCACTCTAAGCTCACGAGCGACCTCGGCGACGACGAGTTGTACTTCGTCGTCGCCACGGATTCGGTCATCGACCTCCACTAGCTCGCCCTGTTCCGCTGCCCAGCGAGTCAAGATGACGAGGTCGCCTCCGTGGCGTTCGAGGCGGCCGCGTTCTTACTGGCGCTTTGCGTCGTCGGTCTCTCGAGCGAGGCGCGCCAGCTTGTCGCGGACAGCCTTGAGCTTGAGGAGCACTGCCGAGGGAATGTCTGGGATGCAAACGTTGGCTGTTCGATCTGTCCCTACGAGCTGAATGTCTGTCCATCGGGCGACTTTGTCGATCCAGGGAGTCCTAGCGGCGTAGAAGGTAGGGGGATCCTCACTCTCTGCGAGGTCGAATAGCCCATAGGCCGGTGCTCGTCTCGATGGTCGTCCAAAGTTCTAGCTCGCCACACAAGAACTCAACGTCGATGTTGCCGCCGGTTGGTTGGAATTGGAACCGAGCACTGCGTGACGAGCGCCAGTTCTTGGGGCGTTCAAAGCCGATCTCGCGAAGGGCAAGGAGCATGCTTCCGAGTGTCTTTCTCGCGGTTGATTCGTCTGGAAGATCCTCATTCGAGAGGGCCCAGTCAAGGTCCGAGGTCATCGTGTGTTGTTCGCCCCTCACGCGGGCCCAAAGCTGTAGCGCGGCGCCACCGATCAGGCGCATGATGAGGCCTGCGCTCTCGGCAGCTGATGCCACTGTAAGCAGCTCGTCGAATAGCTCGACGGAGTCGTCTAGCTTCACTTCCATTGCTTCTTCCAATCGTTCGCTAGCCGCGTTGCCAGCTCTCTCTTGATTGGATCTTCCGACCCCAGTGCATCGGAAACGGCTAGCAGCGTCAGAATGCGTTGGCCGTAAGCGGGGTCAACGAGCCCCAGTGGCACCCGGGACACGCCGCGAACGATGACGGACGGACCGCGAAACCCGGGCTCAACGCTCCCTCCAAGCGAGGACTCAAGCTCTTGCATCGTGGAGCGATCCGTAAGGAAGTCGGCGGGCTCGATCACGGCTCCGGTCTCCGCAGCAAGCATGCCTGCGACGCCCTCAATGATTCGGCTCTCACCTTGGGTTCGTTTCTTCAGCCACGCGGCGTCAGCGCCCATCGGCGCGGCGAGCCGAATTGACTTGCCGATCGAATCGAGGCGAAAATTCGACAAGATGGTCTCGAGTGCGGCCAAGGGGCTAGGGACACCTTGACGGACTAGGTCGTCGGATGTCAGTGCCTTGCGGACCTTCGTCACGTTCGACGCGCTGAGCCGAACGCCGCACCTTGCCGCGAGCTGATCTCGCCATTCGCCTGGGGGCAAGGCGAGGCTCCTAGCCAGCCAGTCAAACTCATCTTCCTCCAAGATTGCGGCTAGCACCACGCAGATGAGTGGCGTGATTGCTTGGGCAGGGCTCCGGAGTCGGATGAGCAGGATAAGTCCAGGTTCCGCCACATAGACCTCGCCGACGTTCAGGTCGACGTAGCTCGTCTCCGACGCTCGTTTCTCGGATCGCTCTTGCGCGGAGAACACTCCAATACCGGCCTTCTTGATCGTCGCGGCTCCGCTCTTGCTCCCGATGGAGAGGCGTCCGCGCTGCGCGGTGACGTTGAGCGATGGGATCTCTTGCCGCAGTTGTGCTGCGAGCTGTGCCAGCCCTGTTTTTTTGGTCGCCCCTTCCATGGTCAAGAACATCGGCAACTTTCTCAGAAAATGGCAGTCATTTTCTGGGAAAATAAAGACGTTTTCCCAGAAAATGAAATGGTCCTGGGTCGGTGACGTCGGCTAAAGACCTGGAGCGCTTGCTCCTTTCAGCACCTACCCGAAGAGGTCGAGCTGCTGTGCCGGGCTGCGGTAGCCGGTCGCTGACCTCCAGGGACCGAGGACCGGCTCGAGGCCGTTCGAGTTTGTGCGGAGGAGGCGCTTTTCCAAGTGCTCTGCAAGGTCCACCGTCTCGGCCTCGTTCTTCTGGTGGAAGAAGAAGTAGGCCTCCTGTAAGCCGAGCTTCGACCAGTCAGCAAGCCGCTCCACCCAGGCGTCAAGTCGTTCGTAGTCCGTCGGGTGCAGCGCGTTGGCGACGAATCGGATCATCGTCGCGCCGCTCGACAGGTGCATGTGGAGCGCATCTCGGCGGCCCGCGGTGTCCGTCAAGATGAAGGTGACTCCGAGATCCGCCAGCTGCACAACAAGCTCTTCGAAGGCCCTTCGCTCGAACCACGACGGGTGCCTGACTTCGATGGCCAGGGGGAGGCGGGGGCTCCAGCGGGCGAGGAAGTGCATCAGCCGACCTCGGTGGGTGGTGGGCACGTAGGGCGGGAGCGCGAACCAGGTGAGGCCCCGCGTGGCACCGAGTGCGTCGGTGGCCGCCACGAAGGCCTCCATCTCCTCGTCGGCGTTCTCTAGGAGGCGCTCGTGGGTGATGGAGGAGGGGAGCTTCGGGCAGAACTTGAAGCCCGGTGGAACGCTTGCGCTCCAGCGGGCGAGTCGCTCCTGCTCGTAGCCGTAGAATGTGCTGTTCAGCTCGTTGGATGGGACCGCGCGGGAGTGCACCGAGAGCGCGTTTTCCCGTGAGCCGCCCAGGCGATCGACGAGGCGTGGGTCCGACCAGCTGGCCATCCCCATGCGAAGCTCAAAGGCCGATGGCGTGGCAGCGGGATCAGGTCGTCCAACGCGGCCGAGCAACCGCTCATTCCAGGCGGGGTCTTCCGGCATCCGGAAGTCGACGTCGTCAACGCGCGGGAGCCTGCCGAATTCCATAGGCCGCGGCCCGGCACTAGCCGTCCGACGGCAGGAAAACCCACAGCTCGGGGCGGCCTACGTTGCAGTGCACGAGGCGGCTCAGCGGGTTCATGCCGGCGATCGACAGGTAGATAGATGTGCGCGCGATGTGCCAAGGGGCGATCTCCGGCTTGGGGGCCTCGATGGCGGCCCGGCGTCGCGTGATGCTCGGGATGGGGTGGAAGATCGTTTCGATGTTGGGGGGGCGCGAGGGCTCGTCGTCCTGGAGCTGGTCCAGCGTGCCAATGACGGTGGAAAGCACTTCGGCCGTGCTGCCTGGGATGTCGGCGGCGGTGCAGGCATCGGCTGCGATGGTCGCCGCTCGGCTCGGCGTGGGGAGGACGAGAAGGCCGACGAACGAGAAGATCGTGAACCACAGCGACGTCGTGAGGATTTCGTCGACGGAGAACACGCCTGCGCCTGGCATGAGAGACGCGAGGGCGAACGTCGCCCCTGTCCACCCCATGGCGCCGATCAGGCCGAGGACGCGCAGCCCCCGGTCAACGATTGCGGTGCGCCGGGCCACAAGGACCGCCACGCTCTCTGGGCCGAGGCGCTCGAACCAGAGCGCCGGGAGCACGAGGGTCTCCGAAGTGAGGGGCCCGCTGATGCCGCCCGTGAAGCCCTCGTCGGATGCATCGAGCACCGCGATCTTCGGTGGGATGACGCCCATGGTACGCAGGTCATCCTCGACTTGATCGAACGGGGGGCTGACCTTCCGCATCCCGCCGATCAGCTGCGCGATCCAAGTTTGCATCCATAGGAGGAGCACCATGATCAGCGCTAGCATCACGAGCGCTCCGAAGCGGCCGCCGTAGCGGCCTGCGACGATCAGCGCCGCGCCCGAGAAGCTCATGGTGATGATCACGATGAGTACCCCGCGCAGCCAGCCGAGGAACCACTCCGCGAGCCCCTCGGGGTGCTTACGGCTGAACTTCCTTGGCAAAAAGTAGCCCCCAAGCGCTTCGAAGGGCAGCGCGATGAGAGACGCCACCGAGATCCACACGGCAATGAGCGAGGCGTTCGTGAAGAACGCGCTGCTCTTCGCCTCAAAGTACTGGAGAGGGAGCTGCAGGTACGCCGCGATGAGGCTGAGCACCACAAAGAACCCGACGCCGCTCACCCCTAAGAGGAGCCGCGCGCGCGCATAGGTGGGGGCATCGAACAATTTGCTGAGTGGATTCATGGCGCCCCTCTATTCGACGAAATTCGGACCGAGAATTCGCCCCCAGACCCGGAGTTCCATCGCCAGCCGTCCCGGTCCGGAGCGCTACGGCCGCGACCGACGCCTCGAAGCGAGGCCGAGTATGACGAGGGCGCCCCCGATCATCTGGAGGCCGGTCGGGTTTTCGTCTAGGAATGACCACGCCACCGCGAGGGCCACGACGGGGACGAGGTAGCTAAACGTCGCGGTCCGCGCGGGCCCGATGGTGCGTACGCTTCGGTTCCAAAGGGCGTAGGCCACTCCTGTGGACAGCACGCCGGAGTAGAACAGCGAGAAACCCAGGAGCCCCGGACGCGCCGGCTCGGTGAAGCCGAGAAAGGGCGTCGCGAGGATCCAATGCCCCGGTAGGGAAACCAAGACCGACAGGAAGGCGAGCCGCGTCGCCGGCACCACTTCGAGGATGGGCTTGCTGATCACGGTGGTCCACGCGAACGTCATCATGGAAGCGAGGATCGCGAGGTTGCCCCAGAGCTCGTTCGGCCCTGCGGCCGTGTCGCGCTCGCCCACGGACCCAGAGGCGGTGACGAGCAGCGTCCCCGTGAAGGCGATCGCCAGGGAGATGTTGGAGCGGGCAGTGGGCTTCTCCAGGCGGTACAGGGCGCTGAAAACCGCCGCCCATAGGGGGCCGCTGGCGATGATGAGCGCGGTGTTGCTCGCCGTCGTGGCGTTCATACCCCAGAGGAAGAGCACCTGGTAGATGAGGCTGGACAGGAGCCCATACCAAAGCACGGTTGTCCAGGCCACCCTGGTTTTCGGCCGGTCTCCACGCTCGATCCGATCGATGATCCCGAGGGCCAGCGCGCTGAGGCTAAGGCGCACCGCGTTGAAGAGAAACGGGTGCATCTCGGAGAGCCCCGCCTTCATGACGGGCACGTTGATGCCCCAGATGATGGCCACAAAGAGTGGCGGGAGGAAGGCGTGACGGTTCAATAGAGATCGGCTCCGGTGCGGCGCACAAGGATGCCGAAGACAGCCAGCCAGAGAGGCACAAAGAATGAATGATCCCGTTGATCCGAAAGGAGATCCCGAGTTCACCCGCCAAAGGCGCAGCGTTCTCGGTTCCATCATCCGGACAACCAAGGCCACATCGACCCATGTGACGGCCACGGACGCCGCCATGGCCGCGCGCAAATGCCGCAACTGCGGAGGGGCCCGGCCTGAGGGATCCGACCTCCGCGTGTGTAGCTTCTGCGGTGACAGGTTCATGACAGAGGAGGCGGGCTCGGGAATTGACCCAGAGAGCCCAACGTCCGAGGGTTAGATCGATGTCGAACTTCAGGGCACAAACCGCACCGCTCATCGCGCGCTGGGACACCTTCCTGTCCAAGCTCGACGCGACCATGCACGGCACCCTAGCGGACGCCGAGCCGGCGCTCTTAGAGCTCGTCGTTGACCCCGATGGGGGCGTTGTCCCATTCCTTCAGAGCGTGAGCGCCCTGCGCACTCAGGTGCTGCAGATGATGCACCGCGTGGATCCCACGTGGCGCGAGAAGGTCCGGCCGCTGCTGCGAGAGGCTGATCCAGACGAGGAGTCGTGGGACGAGCTGCGTGAGAGCAGCAAGGGGTCAGATCTCAACGATCGGTCCGCTGAAGTCTTCGAGCGCTGGGAAACCGTCGTGGCCGGCAAGGCAGCCGAGTTGGTCTACGCAAAGATGATCGACGGTGCGCGCACCACGTTTCGCTGCACGCTTTGTTCCGCTGACATGGAGATCACCGAGAACCTCTTTCGCGCCCACTACGAAACGTGCCCCTATTGCAGCGGCCAGAATACCTACGAGCCGTCGACCGAGCTGCGCGAGGTGCACTACTTCACCGCCGACCACCTCGCACGCTATCGGGCGCTCGACGCACACGACGCGCTCATGGCGCAGCACGCGCGCTGCAGCAGAGAACGCAGCCCCGTGGGGGACGAGTTCATTGCCGCCTTGCGCGAGGCACACGTCGCCTACTACACGCAGCTCCTGCGCGAACGCATCAAGGTCGTGCCCGAGTACGAATCCACGTTTGACGCTGACCTGCAGCGCTACATCACGGAGTTTGAGCTCAAAGAAAGGCAGCTCAAAGGCCTCCCCATTTCGGATACCTGGAACCCCTACGACCATGCACGGAATCGACTTCACCGACTACGCCGCGACGAATGCATTCCTCGCCCAAGGGAAGGACATTAAGGAACTTTTGCTAACGCTGGGCGTTGAGCTTCCCCAGTGGGAGGAGGCCGCGGCGCACTGGGAGAACGAGATGAAGAACGACGCCGAGTACAAGCTCGTGACCCAGCTTGGGGAGATCTTTCAAAATCCGGCCCAGGGCAAGTACGCGGGCTCTGCGACCCAGACCGCCGACGACGCCGTCGAGAAGATCCCGACTATCGAGGCATTCATCGACATCGAGCAAATGATGTCAACCGCAGCAAGTTTTGGCGTCGATCCCCAGGCGGCGATGGCGGAGCGCGGCATCAGCATTATGGATTTTAGCCAGGCTAGCATGCGCTTCATGGAGAAGATCAACACAGAGCTTGAAGGTCCAAATCAGGCTCAGTTCAATGCCTCCCTCAGCGAGCTTCGGAAGACGGCCGAGGCGAAGTACACCGCGATCTTCAAAGATCTAGCCGGTGGCGCGCTGGGGGACGATATCGATTTCTAGCCCAGAACCACCTCGAAAGAACTATGGATGAAGCCGTTCGACTTGATCAGGCGCGATGGACCGCGCTTTGCCTTCGAATTGCACCTGCCCTTGACGCAGCCAGTGCCTTCGGGCCCCTCAGCGAGGCCTACGCAGAACCCCACCGGGCGTATCACAACGCCGAGCACATCACCGAATGCCTGGCGCGCTTTGACGAGGTCGCGGCTGAGGCCGAGCGCCCTGATGAGGTCGAGTTCGCACTCTGGCTCCACGACGCGGTCTACAAGACCCGCGGCGTCAACAGTGAGGCTCTCAGCGCCGAGTGGGCGGTGCGGCTCCTGGCGGACGGCGGCACCGAACTCTCGTCCATCCAACGCGTCGAGGCGATGATCCTCGCGACGCACCATTCCTCCGAACCCAGCTTCGCTGACGCCGCCCTCGTCGTCGACATCGACCTGACGATTCTCGGCCGAGACCCCGAGCGCTTCGACCGCTACGAGGAAGGCGTGCGGGCAGAGTACTGTTGGGTCCCCGGTCTGCTCTTTCGCTCTAGGCGCAAAGAGATGCTCGAGGGCTTCGTGGAGCGGCCACACCTCTACTCGACCCGGTCCATTCGGGACCGCTTCGAATCCCAGGCCCGCAGGAACCTCGCCCGCTCCATCGCCGCGCTCTAGGGTTCGCTCTGGGGTTGGCCCTGGAGTTGGTTCTGGACCGCTAGCGCCGAGCTGCCAGCGCTTCGGCGCAGTCCTCGCGGACGCGGTGGCTTTCGTCGTTCTGTCGCGCCCACTCGATGCCCTCCGTGGCGCGTTTGTCGTCGAAGGTCGCGAGCAGTCTGGCGGCGTCGCCGCGCACTTCTCGGTCTTCGTCGTCGCTCAAGAGTTCGAGGGCCTTCAGGAGCACTGCCTCGCTCGCCACGCCGCGTAGGTCCACGAGTACGTCTTCTCGGCGCTCTGGGTCCGTTAGGTGGTCGATGAGCCACAGGGCCTCGTTGACCACTTCGGTGCTGCGCGGATCCTCGCCATTCGGACCCTGGCCATGGGACAAGAGACCAAGGAGGCGGCACTTCTGTCTGAGGTCCGTCGCCCTGTCTAGAAACTCTGCCCGCCACTGCGCAGTCTCTTGCTGGAGACCCGGGTTGGGCGCCTTTTCGGCTTCCCTGAGCGAGGCTAGGACCACTTCCGTTTCACTTGTGCGGGCGTAGTAAGCCGCGCCGAAGACGACGATCACGGCGAGTACGGAGCCGGCGAGTAGGAGGTTCTTCATAGGTGCAGGGACACGCGGGGCCGCAGCCCGGCGGCGACTCACTACGAAAAAAATGAGCGCGGCTCCGAGCCAAAGCTCGGAGCCGCGCTGCGCCGGAGCCGGAGGCCACACGCCGCGGAAGGAAAACAGACCCCCTCGTCGGTGTTCTTATA
>CAYQKK010000073.1:0-1122 GCA_964417955.1 uncultured Planctomycetaceae bacterium | reverse complement strand
CCCCCCCCCCCCCCCCACAACCCAAACCCCCCCCCCCCCCCCCCCCCCCCCCCCCCCCCCCCCCCCCCCGCTACGCCGGAGCCGGAGGACAGACGCCGCGGATGGAAATCAGACGCCGTCGTCGTTCTTCTTCTCTTCCACCGTCTTCTTCTTGGCGACTTCCTTCTTCTTGACGGTGCGCTTGCGCTTCTTCTTGCCAGCCTCGCCGCCAGTTTCACCACCCTTGCCTTCCTTGCGCTGGGTAGCGACGTGCTTCCTGAGCGCAGCCCGCTCGGTCTCGTTCAGCTTGCCGTCGCCATCGGCGTCGAACTGCTTCTTGAGTGCCTCGCGCTGCTCGGGGGTCTGTCCGCCTGCGCCGCCGGTCCTGCGGTCGCCTTTCTTGCCGCCCTTCTCGGCGCCTTTCTTTTTCTCAGCCGCGTTCTTCTTGCGCTCGGCCTGCATGTGCTCGCGGAGCGCCTTGCCCTCGGCGTCGTTGAGCTTGCCGTCACCGTCCTTGTCGAACCGCTTACGGAGCGCCTTCATCTCCTCAGCGCGCTTGCCGGCGCCGCGCTTCTTCGCGTCGCCGCCCTTCTGCTTGGCTCCCTTCTTCTTGTCCTGCTGGGTGGCATCACCTTCTTGGGCGGGAGCCTCCTGGGGGCTCAGGGGAAGTGCTGCCGCCTCCGCCGTCAGGTCAAGGGAGGGCTGGCCAGCCATGGAGAGGGCGAGGGCGATAGGTGCGAGGGTGAGGATCATGGATTGGCTCCTGTTGAAATAGTCGTGTGTCTTGGCCAGAGGCTCCGGCTCTCGGTTCCGCCCGCGGCGCGGCGCTGCGGTACGGCTCATTCAACCCCGGCGGGCCCCGCAGGTTCCGATAAACCTCCGCGCCAGGGGCGAACGGTAGCGGATGCGTTGGGAACAGCGCCCAGGCCCCAACCGTAGGCCCAGCTAGAGACCCAGCCGGAGTCCGAAGATCCACACAGGAGCCGATTTCATGCACCCCAGCGTCACTCCATTCTCAAAGTGATCGAGGCTCCAAGACCCCCGGGGCAAGTTGGTACGCCCGGCGGGATTCGAACCCACGACCCCCGCTTTAGGAAAGCGGTGCTCTATCCAACTGAGCTACGGGCGCGCTGGCACGGAAGG
>CAYQKK010000072.1:0-30593 GCA_964417955.1 uncultured Planctomycetaceae bacterium | reverse complement strand
GACCTTGACGGCGACACCGACATCGCGGCCTTGGCCGTCAACTTCTCTTCGACCCAGTCGCTGCATGTCCTGATCAACGATGGCAGTGGAGCGCTCACGCTCTCTCCACCGTACCAGTCTCCACGCTCGGGCCGCGACCTCATAGCGAGTGACATCGACCACGATGGCGACTTGGACCTTGTGTGCACAGCGATCGACGGGAACTCTGGGGGCCTCATTGGCGTGCCCACCTACATGCTGAACGACGGTTCTGGGGCTTTCGTCGGCGCCGCGACTTTCGGTCCAGCCATCGTGGATGCCCAGGCCCTGCACGTTGTGGACCTGACGGGCGACGACCTCCCCGAGGTGCTCTTGGCCGGGCGCAGAACCGGCTCGCCGTTCTTCAGCGGGCTCCCTTCCGCACGGTTGTACACGAACTCTTCCGTGGCGGCCCAGGTGTCCTTTGACTCCGCGCGGGAACTCGTGGAGACACTGGGCCTAGCTCCACTTCACTGGGCGGACTTCAATGGCGATGGCCTCGACGACCTCTGCGCGCAGTCCGTGTATGGGGGAGTGAACTTCGCAGCCATCAAGCTCAGCCTCGGGGACGGGCGCTTTGGCGCTGCCGTGCGCGTGGCTGACGTCGCGCCCCTCTCGGTCACTCGGCAGGGAGGGCCTGACGCGGGGGACATCAACGGGGATGGGCACGCCGATCTCGTCTACCTAGACCCCGGCGTCACCGCGGTCCATGCTTCGCTAGGCGATGGGACTGGCGCAGTGGGCGCGACGATACTTCTGGTTCCGTGGTCGAGCGACGCTGACTTCGTCGAGCTTCACGACCTTGACGAAGACGGGGATCTCGACCTTTTGGGAACGCGAGTGAACGGCACCCGGCTGGCGGTCAGCTTCAACGACGGAAGCGGTGGATTCAGCCCCATGGGCTCCCTCGGCGGCGGGTTCCCCGCTGCGCTGGAGTTTGAGTACGTCGACCTCAACGGAGATGGAGAGCGAGACATCGTGACCACTTCGGGGAGCACCCTAGAGTGGATGAGGGGCCAGGGAGGCGCGAGCTTCGCTTCACGGAGTGCGGTCGCGAGCTGGCCGGTCCTGCCCAAGGACGTGGTCTCCGGCGACCTCGACGGAGACGGCGCGTTGGACATGGCGATGGTCCCGAGCGGGACCGCAACGCCGATCTACGTCACGTTTGGCTTAGGAGACGGCACCTTTGGGTCGGTCTCCACCGTTAGCTCCACTTCCCAGGGTTGGTCGACCTTGCGCGCCGTAGACTTCGATCTCGATGGGGACGATGACTTGGTCGGTGCGTTGGGAGTCGGCGGCCTTCCGTTCAACGGTGGACTGCGTGTGATCGAGTCCCTGGAGAACCGCACTTTTGGCAGCCAGGTCCCCATCAACTCGTTGGGACCTCGGATCGCTTGTTTGTCCAGTAGCGATATCGACGGAGACGGCGACCAGGATCTGCTCGCAGGCCTTGAGGACGTGGCCGCCCTCGGTGTCTTCAAAGCGCGAGCCAATCGCTCCCTCGGGGGGGTCTACTGCATCGGAGCTGTCCCGAACTCGACCGGACAGGTCGGTACGATGGTCGCTATCGGATCAGACCTGCCGACGGACAACCGCCTCACTCTCCGATCGAGCGCCTTGCCCGCCACATCGTTTGGCTTCTACTTGGCGAGCCTCGCGGCGGACTACGTCACCCAAGTGCCGGGCTCGGAGGGAATCCTGTGCCTCGGCGGCAGCATCGGCCGCTTCGTGGGCCCCGGCCAAGTTCAGAACTCCGGCGCCGCGGGCTCCTTCGAACTGAGTCTCGACCTAACGGCCATCCCCCAGCCGAACGGCCTGGTCAGCGTCACCTCGGGATCCACATGGCACTTTCAGGGCTGGCACCGAGACACAAACGCTAGCGGCCAGCCGTCGTCCAACTTCACGGACGCCGTTCTCGTCTCGTTCTAGCGGCGGCGGAATACAACCTTCAGGACCGGAGGGGAAACTGGATTGGGGCCGCAGGGTAGAAATGCATGTCCATTGCATCCCATCGCCCAACAAGCGACTTCCCGAATCACCCCATGAATCACCCTGTGAATCACCCCAGTCCCATACTCGCACTTCTTCCCTTCGCTGCTGTTTCCCTCGCGTTCCCCGCTTCGGCCCAGGTCAGTCGAGTTGACCTAGAGGATGTAGTGGGGACGCAGGTCCCCCTTCGGGCCGAGGCTCTGAACTTTGATGGCACGGTCCTGGTGGGGGGCACCGGGGGCGCTAGCCAAACTACGGCCCCTAAACAGCCCTTTCGCTGGCGCCTTGGGGCCGGGCTCGAGCTGATCCCAGCCGCAACCGCTGCCAGGTTCGTGGATTGCAGCGACGACGGCGACGTGTGCGTCGGCGTCTTGGCCGACCCGCTCATTCCGTACTACAACGAAACGGTGCGCTGGTCACCTGGCGGCTCACTCCAACCTATCGGTTTTGGTCGAACTGACGCCAACGCCGTCTCTGGAGACGGTCAGCACATCGTGGGCGGTAGCGGATCTGGGCCGAACAGCTATCAAGGGTTCGTCTTCCGACCCGCTGGCTTCCTTGAGCTGCTCGATACCGGCTCCTTCTCAGCGGGCTCGGCCCTTGCGGTTAGCCGTGACGGGACCGTCGTTGCGGGTGCGCTCTTTGAGCCCTACGAGCCGTCGGCGAGCTTCTTCTTGAGGAAGCAGCAGGGACCGATCATCGAGGTCCCCGCGCAAGGATCTTCCATCCAGGTCAGTGATATCTCAGCCGATGGCCGCGTGGTCGTCGGTCTGCAGACGACTGATTCAACCGTCTTCGAGCCGTTCGTTTGGGAGGACGGTGTCGGGTTCATTGACATGGGGCCCTTGCCACTCAATGGAACGCAGGGTCGGGCTACGGGAGTGAGTGCCGACGGCCAGTTTGTCGTTGGCTTCTACTTCGACACGGCCATCTTCGGAAACGAGCCGTTCATCTGGTCCGCGTCCCTCGGCAGCATCGTCAAGCTCGATGACTACCTTGCGACCCTTGGTTTCAGCTTCGCAGACCCAGACAGGAGCAGCTTGGCTGTCGGCATCTCCGGCGACGGCAACGCGATCCTCGGGGCGGACCAGGGGATTGGGGAGCCCAAGTCGTGGATCGTCTACCTCACGCCGCCATCGGCAGCGGTTAGATCCGAGAGCGTCTGCGGTCCCGCCAGCGTCAACAGTTCGGGTAGCACGGCCGCCATTGCGGCGGTGGGCACTGCGATCATCGGACTCAACGACACGCTTCTGGCGGCACAGGGGCTGCCGGCGGGCCAGCTGACGCTCATCGTCGGATCCAACACGCTGGATCCGATGCCGCTCGGCAACGGCACGCTGTGTGTTGGCGGCTCAGTTGGAACGTTCAACGCTTTAGCGGCCAACTCCTCCGCGAGTGGGGAGATCACGGTCCCGCTGGACCTGACTGCATTGCCGACGCCGATGGGCGCTCGTCCAGCGATGGCGGGGGAGGCGTGGTTCTTCCAGGCCATGTTCCGCGATCCCGTAGGCCCGTCGTTCTTCAATCTGTCGGACGCCGCTCGGGTCGTCTTCTACTAGAAATGAAGTGAGCGCAAGGAGGAACTCGGGTCCCGCTGGACTCGAAGTCCTCAGTGCGCGACCCGTGCCCTAGTTCGTCAGCTTCGGCAGAAGCATGGGGGCATTCGGTGACGTGAGGTCGTCGAGGGTCTTGCCCGCGGGGACCATGATGTCGGCTTCGAGGCCGGCCACTGCGCCATGCTATTCCCTCCGCGTCATCGCCGCTGCTGGCGGCCGTGACGTTGTTTCTTAGGATTGGCCGTAACGCTTGGGCGCCTCGATCGACTGGCGGGTTGAGAGACGCAATGGAGTATCCAAATTCCCGACCCCACGCAGACGGCGCGACCGTGAAGCTAGACCGTTTGATGCAGCGGTGGCTTGCCCGGGCCGATAGCGGTGCACTCGCCGAGCTGTTTGACTTGACGGCACCCCGCTTGCTGCGGGTTGCCATTCACCTCGTAGGAGACACACTCCAGGCGGAGGACCTCGTCCAGGCCGCTTTCCTGGCGCTGATTGAGCAGCGATCTCGAATTGCGGAGAGAACGCCGGCGGAAGCGTGGCTCCTGGCGGTCATTAAGGACAAGGCGACGGACCTGCGCCGGGGGCGCAGGTCCAAGCCGGATGAACTTGACTTCGACGTAGTTGTAACGTCTGTCGAGTCCACGGACATCACCGTCGAGCGGCGCGAGCTGCAGGGAAATGTCGCCGAGGCCATTGATCGACTGGAATCGCCCTACCGGGAAGTCCTGATCGCGCGCCTGCGTCACGGGGCTACGGCGTCGGAGATCGCTCACCTCTTAGGACGCAGCCCTGGCCAGGTACGGGTCCAGCTGCATCGCGGCCTCGAGATGCTGCGAGCCAAGCTCCCCGCGCGGGAGGCGCTGTCCGCGATTTTGCTGCCGCTGGGACTGTCGCCGAGCCTAGCTTCGGGCGCGCTCTCCACCCTTGATTCGGTCAGAGAGTCGGTGGTAAACGCCGCGCTCGCTTCCTCGCCGACCACAACGGCGGCTTCCTTCGCAACCATTCTTCTTGTCATGCTGAAATTCGCCGCTGGGACCATGGTGACGGGCCTCTTGGCCTTAGCCGCGTACACGGCCCTTGGGCCTGGTGAGGGGAACCTCGCGACCTCGGAGTTGCTGCAGATGCCGTCGGATGGGAAGCCCAACTCGCTTGCGGAGAGCGCTGAGCTCGTCGCGCCGCAGACGGAGGTCTTGCGTGTGGCGGAAGGGGATGCGCCGGCTTCGGAGGGGGCTGTGTCCATCACGGGTCAAGTGATCGACGCGGAGACAGATGCTCCCATCGCCGGCGTGCTCGTGCGCTGCGTGCGGCGGTCTCTACCGCGCCAAACGTGGAGCGATCAGGATCTCATGGAGGAGTTCCCAGAATTCTTGCGTCAGCAGAACGACGGGTCGATCTCTCCATCAGGAGCGACCAACTGGCCAACCCAAGACGACGTGAATGAGCGCCGTCTGGCGCGTCCGCTTGATCCTGACAACGAAGTGCTCGCGGAGGCGTGGACGGAGAAGGACGGTGCGTACCGGGTTGATGTTCCCACCGGCGCGATGGAGCGTGCGCTGCTTGAGTTCAGCGGGGAGGGATTCCTGCCGCGGATACGACCGGTTCCGAGTAAGGGACCGGAGGGTGCTGCGCTACAGCCAGTTCGGCTCTATCGCGGGTACACCGTGACGGGCCAGCTGATGACCCATGACCCCGGGGGTATTCCTGACGGCATGGTGGTTCGAGGCTACTCAACGGAGATGCCGGAGAATCCGACGGTGACGCCCGAGGGTTTCGTCGACAAGTCGGAGATTGGGTCCATTGGAGTTTGGACAGCCGTGGCAGACGAAGCAGGCCGATTCTCGATCGAAGTTGCAGGTGGAACTTTCTACCTCGGAGTACTGACGCCCGGCTGGAGGGGGGGGACCCCAAAGGCTAGAGGCAACTACCGTCCAACCGGTTCAGCTATGGGCCAGCCGTACGACCAGACTGCTCTTCGTGGACGACGAGACCAGCGAACCCATCGAGCGGGTGTCGGTGCTCCTGTCCAACCGTCTGGGACCTCGGGCGTATCTGTCCGGACGCTTCTTTGCGAGAGGTGGGACGATCGAGGTCGACAACCCGCAGTACCTCGCCAGAGAGTGCCCGATGGACCTTCTCGCTTGGACGGCTACCGCCGCCTCCGAGCCCATTCGAATCGATGACTTCTCGGAGCCCAGGGACATTACGGTTCGGCTGCGCGCTGGCACCGTTCCCATGCTGACAGGGCGCGTCGTTGAACGCGGTCAGCCGCTTGCGGGCCTCGCCGTGGGGCTCTCGCCGGAGACGGTCGACTATTGGCACCCAGAGAGTCTCAGGGGGGTGTTGACCGAGACGCAAACCGACGCGGATGGCAGGTTCCAACTGTCTGCAGCGGCGGGGACTTACGTCCTTCGCGTGGAAATGCCGTCGGCGGAATTCACGGACAGGGCGGTCACTCTTCCCATGGAAGAGCCCCTCGAGATCGAGCTCGCGGATCTCGGCCGTATCGAGATTGCTTGTCTTCAGGACGGAGCCCCGCCGGTTGGACAAGCCGGGGTCCTCGCCGATGGATTCGATGGGCGCCGGTCCCAGCCGCACTTCGATGCCGAGGGCAAGGTGGTGCTCTCTGCGCTTCCGCCTGGGCGCTACGAGGTCGACGCCATCGACTGGGAGCCGATGCAATTCCGAGTGCCGGGGGCTATGCAGGTGGTGGAGCTACTACCGGGGCAACGGGTTCAGCTTGCCTTTGATCTCACGGCTCCGGCTCCCGGCAGGTGTCGGGTGGCGCTGTCTGGGCTCAACGACTTCACTGGCTGGCGATTCAAGTCGAGGGGCAAATGGGAGTGGACGCCGATCGATGCGGATGGCGCCTTGGACGCGGACATTCTCGGGCCGAATCAGCGAGTGGATATTGAAGATGGTGCACGCTGGCGCTTTTGGTTTTACGCCAGCAAAAGCGAGTCGGGGGAGCAGCTCGTGCAGCTCGATCGGGGGGCGCTTGGGTATCGCGGGGTTCTGCTCGACGATGCAGGCGAGCCTGTCCCCGGAATGTGGGTCGAGGCCAGCCCGGTGCGTGGCCAGGGAGACGTTTCTGGAGTCACGGTCGCATCGCTCACGACGAACGATGGCGGCTTCGACCTTCCCTACCTCGAGCGAAGGGCCTACACGTTCCGATTCCGCGAGCCGGACGACAACCGAAAGTGGGTCAAGCGCTGGGCCGGCTGGGAGTTCAGACCGACGGCGCTCCCTCAGCCCGCGGGGCAGAGGGCTCCATTGACCGTGCAGCTGCACGCCGAACCAGAGCTCGTTGCCGTCCAAGGCGTGGTCGTCGATGCCGCTGGTGAACCTCTTCCGGCATTCGTCAGCGGGTGGGCCCAGTACGACCCAGGTGAGACCGGTGCCCAGGGGACCCTCTCGGTCTACGAGAGAGGACGGCACGCCGACGCCGGCCAAGACGGTGCCTTCGAGTTGCTCCTTCCCCGGGGCGTCGCCTGTTCGGTACGCGCGTACTACGACAAGTCAGACGGGAGCCTGTTTGCGGAAGAGCGCGTCGTGGTCGACGCCGACTCTCCGCAGAGCATCCGCATTGTGGTGCCTTAGTTCGTCAGCTTCGGTAGAAGCACGTGGGCGTTCGGTGACGTGAGGTCGTCGAGCGTCTTGCCCGCGGGGACCATGATGTCGGCTTCGAGGCCGGACAGGGTGTGGAGCTGGATCACGCCGGGGCCGCCGTTGCCGCCAGCGCCGGGGATGTCGTCGCCGAAGGGGCCGCCGGGGAAGCGGTCTTCGCGGCCCGCGCCACCTTGGCCGCCGAGGGCAGTGATGGAGGCGTCGGAGGCGTCGGAGAGGTCGAAGGCTCCGGCCTCCAGGATGATCCAGCCGCCAGAACCGCCGCCGGAACCGCCGCCAACACGATCGAAGAAGATGAAGTTCTCGCCCGCGCCGCCGGCGCCGCCGTTGGCCGCGAGACGGCCCTCGGATCCGAGACGGAAGGTGCGCGTCGCGATCAGTACGAGGCCGCCGCCTCCGCCGCCGCCAGCGCCCTTTTCGTCGCCGAATGCCGTGAAGGGGTTGAGGGGGAACGTCGCGGACTGAACCGCGTCGCCGCCACCACCGCCGCCGCGGCCCGGAAGTGGCCGGCGCGCCTCGCCGACGATGGAACCTGCGGCCGTGATCTTGGTGCCCCAGAAGTCGTTGCTCGGGTTGGAATCCTGAAACAACGGAAGCCCCGGCAGCCCGCCTGCCGCGCGCACGGTGCCGCTGATCGCGCCGGTTCCGTCCGGGCCGCCGCCCATACCTGACTGAGCGATGAGACCGAGGTTCTCTTCCGCGAAGGGGTCGCCCGTCACCGGCTGGTTGACTGCAAGTGCTCCGCCGCCGCCTCCAGCGCCGCGGCGGTTATCTTTAGCATTGGCTCCAGACGGAGCAAAGCTCGTCTCTCCGCCGCCGCCGCCTCCTGGTGCAATCCCGGGGAAAGAGATGCCGAAGGGCTCGCCGCCGGGGAGTCCGGCCGGGGTCGACGCGTCTGTGATCGAGCTGCCGGTACCGCCTGGGCCGCCGCCCGCCGACCCAAGCGCGCCAAGCTCAGGGATGTTCGTGGTGTTGAGTCCTACGACCCCTTGGCTGTTGAAGCCGCTCGCAAAGAAGTTGCCGTCGATCTCAACCGACACGGCCGAGACCCTGAGGGGCACAGACCCGGATACGACGAAGTTGCCACCGGCCTCAACCACGAATCGATCCGCGGTGATGGGGCCCGATACCGAGGTGTTGTAGACGATGGTGCTGCCGCTCGGCACGATGAAGTCTTGGCCTTGGGCGGCCGCGAGCGGTGCAAACGTGAGCGAGGTCAGCGCGAGGGCGGCCGTCGTGCTAAGCGAGCGACGGGTCCGACCGAAGGAGGAGGCTGGTTTCATGGCGGGGTGGGCGGGGTTGGGTTTTCGGGGGCTGGGAACTCCGCGAGAAGAGCAAGCACTGTGCCAACGGGCCTGCAGGCCTCCAGCGGCTCTCCCGAAGGGAATTCCTAGAGGGACTGTGCGGATACGCTCCCCGCGGTCTCGACGGACTTATTCGACATCGCGCTCCCAAAGGCGCGCCGCCCTAGCCAGCTGAGCTTGATCGACAGGTCATCGATCAGCGTGTAGCTGAGCGGTACGACCCACAGGGTGAAGAAGGTGCAAATGGCGAGGCCGCCCGCGACGCAGGTGGACAGGGCCCGGTAGTCGATGCCCTGGGTAGGCGCGTCGCCCATGGCCATGGGCAGCAGACCCACGACGGTGGTGAGGGCCGTCATGAGAATCGGTCGAACCCGGGCGGATGCGCCTTCCACGACGGCTTCGGCGCGGGAGCGCCCGTCCTCGGTGCGCAGGCGGTGAATCTTGTCGATCAGCACGATGCCGTTGTTCACGACGACGCCCACCAAGATGATGATGCCGATCCAGCCGATGGAGTCCATGGGCGTGCCGGTGACGTAGAGCGTCCAGAACGCGCCGAGGATCGCGAAGGGAATGGTGGTCAACACGCTGAGCGGCAGCAGCAGCGACTCGAACAGAATGCCCATGAGCAGGAAGACGAGGACGACCGAGAGCATCATCGCGTTCTTCATGCCCTGCATTTCTTCCATGCCTTGGGCGGCGACGCTCTCGTCGCGTCCCAGGCTGTAGCCCCGTGGGAGCGGCAGCCCGTCGAGCGCGGCGTAGCCGTCCTCCACGAGTTCCGCCTGGCGCGTCGGGTCGGCGAGTCGCGCCGTGACCTGGAAGTTGATCTGGCCGTTCCGCCGCCGGATGGTGGAGGGCGACGGCTCGAAGCGGATATTGCTGAATGTAGAGAGAGGCACCGCGCCGTTGTCGCCCCAGATCGTGAGGTCGTTCAGCGTGTTGAGCCCGGCCGAAACGGTGTCGGCGTACTCGATCAACAGCGGGGTCTCCTTGTTCTCTTCCTGATAGCGGGGGAGCTGCGCGCCGCGCAGGGCCCAGCCAACGCTCCGCAGCGTGGACTGGGAGTTGAGCCCAAAGGAGAACGCGGTGTCGCCGTCCAGCTCGAGCAGCAGCTGGTCCGGAGCGTCCTCAGCGGAGCTCCTGACGTCGTCGAGCCCCGGCACCTTCTCCAAGATGGCGACGGCCTGCTCACCGAGCTCCGCGAGCCTGTCCGGATCTGTGCCGCGCAGCTCGAAGGAAACGAACTGCTTTGAACCCTCGGCGGCCTCCGCGTCGCCGCTGAACGAGACGCGGTGTCCAGCGAACTCGGGCATGATCGACCGCAGCTTCTTGCGATACTCCTCAAGCTTCTTCGGGTCGAGTCGTTCGGTCCAGCGCAGGTCCACGTCGCCGCCGTCGGAGTCGAAGCGCGCGACCACGTTCTTGAAGCCCATCTCTTCTTTCAAAGGCTCGACGAAGTCTTCGTAGCGCTGGATCTCTTCGCTGGCTTGTCCGAGGGTGAAGTTGGCCTCGAGGTCCACGTCGAAGGTCAGTTCGCTGGTGTCTTCCTCCTCGCCAAAGGCGGTGGGGGAGGAGTTCCCGAGGGGGATGATGATCGAGGCCATGGCGACGACCGAGAGAGCGATGGCGAGGGGGCGGTTGCCCATGGTCCAGCGCAGAAGCGAGCGGTTGAGGGCCTGGACCCAGGCGACGATCGAGCTGCCCTCTGGCACAAAGCGGTCAGGTCTCACGGGGCCGATCTTTGCTCTGCGCTTCAGCTTGGGAGTGACCAGAAGCAAGAGCAGGACGACGGCGACTGCGACACCAGCGATCATCGAGTGGGTGGAACGCAGGGCCTGGACTGTTGCGCCGGGCGCGCCGACGCCCTCAAGGGCGCCGCTGACCTCGGCGAGGCCCCGCGTCTTGGCGAATGCCATGTATCCGAGGACGCCCGCGCCACCCGCAAGGACAAGGCGCGCCGGCGAGCCCGCGACCAGGAGCACGCTCTTCTCGACCCAGTAGAGCCCCTTGAAGAGGCCATGGATCATCCAGCGCAGTCCGCCGATGGCGTAGGCGAGGGCGCGCGCGGGCGCGGCGACGATCGGTGCTAAGCGGTCCGCGATGCCTGCGGCCCAGCTCGGTCGATCGCCGATCACCCGTGCGGCCGAGGTGGGGATGAAGAACAGCGCGACGATCAGGCTGAACACCAGCGATGCGCAGAGGGGCACGCCCATGGCCTGCAGGAAGATGCTCATGCGCTGACCGCCCATGAAGATCAGCGGCAGGAACACCACGACCGACGTCATGGTCGCCAAGGACACGGCGAGGCCCACGTCCCGCGCGCCGAGCACGGCGGCACGCTTCGGCGACTCGCCGAACGATCGTTGGCGCGCGATGCTTTCGATCACCACGACCGCGTTGTCCACGAGCATGCCGATGCCCAGGGTCAGGCCGGTCATCGTGAGCACGTTGAAGGACTCGCCGCGGAACGACTCGAAGGCGATGGCGAGGAGGGCTGACACCGGAATACACAGCGCCACGCACAGGGTCATGCGTGCGCGGCGAAGGAACAGGAACAGCACGAGCACGGCCAAGCCGCCGCCCTGGAGCGCCGTGCTCTGCAGCCGCTCTAGGGATGACTTGATGAAGTCGGCCTGGTTGAAGAAGATCTCGGCGCTGAGCTTGCCCTCTAGGCGCGGATCCGTCTTGAAGCTCTCCATGGCCGCTTCCAACCCTTCACCGACCGCGACGACGTTGGCGCTGCCTTCCTTCAGCACCATCCCGTAGTAGGCGTAACCGCCGTTGATGCGGGTGATCCGGTCGCGCACGGAGTTGACGCGCTCCACCGTGGCGATCTCGCCGAGGCGCAGGCCCGGGCGCACCGGGTAGTTGCGGATGTCGTCGAGCTCCTTAAAGCGCATGTCGGAGCGCAGGATGAAGTCCTTGCCCCCTTCGGAGACTTCGCCGAGGGGCTGCGCGAAGTTGTCGGCGGAAAGGCGTTGGACGAGAGCGCCGAGGTCGAGCTTCGCGGCCATGACCTTCTCTTCGTCAAGGAAGATGCGGATCGACTCGTCGAGCAGGCCCCAGATCGACACGCGGCTCACGCCGTCGACGCCTTCGAGGGTCTTCTGCACGCGCTTGTCGATCAGGGTCGCGATGTCATCCGAGCGTTCCTCCGCGACGATCGCGAACCATAGGATCGGCATGTCGCCGTCGTCGCTGGCCCAGACGCGGATCTCGTCCACGGTGTCGGGCAGCTCTGGGCGCGCCCGCTCGATGCGGTCGCGCAGCTCGGCTTTTGCGAGGTCGGTGTTCGCTTCGCCGCTGTACTTGACGCGGACGCGCACGTTACCCGCCGACGAGCGTGATGAGATGTCCGCGATGCCGGGGAGCGTGCTGAACTGCTCCTCTAAGATGCGGGCCACCTTGTCGACGTTCTCCTGGGCCGTCGAGCCGGGGTTGGGAACGATCACCGTGAAGCGCGTGCCCGCGATCCCGCCCGGCAGGAACTGCAGGGGGATGCGCAGGTAGGCAATCGTGCCCAGGAGCACCAGCGTGACGAAGATCACGCCCATGGCGATCGGTCGGGAAACCGTCATGCCGAAGAAGCCCCTGTTGGCGGCCTTCTGGCCGACCTTCTGGCCGACCGCGTTGGTGTTGCTGGTGTCCATTGGGTCTAGCTGGGCTCAGGTGAAAGGGGGGCCTTGCGGTCGCGGATCAAGAGTCCATACACCACGGGGACGACGAGAAGCGTGAGCAGCGTCGAGCTCACGAGCCCACCGATGACGGCGATCGCCATGGGGGCGCGCAGCTCCGCGCCTTCGCTGCCTACGAACTCGGCGATGCCCGGAACGTTCATCAGCCAGCCGGTCAGCGGCACAAGGCCGAGAACCGTTGTCGCCGTCGTCATCAGGATCGGGCGCAGCCTCGCGCGACCGGCCTCCATGATCGAGTCGCGCACCGTCAGCCCTTCACCGCGCTTCTGGTTGATTCGGTCCACGAGCACGATCGCGTTGTTCACGACGATGCCCGCCAGAAGAATCAGTCCGATGAAGACCACCACCGAAAGCGGGACGCTGAGCGCATCGAGGAGCAGCACCGCGCCCACGCCGGCGAGGGGCACGCTGAAGAGGATGACGAAGGGCTGCACCAGGGATTCGAACTGGCAGGCCATCACCACGTACACGAGGAATATGGCGAGTAGCAGCGCGAAGGTCAGGCTCTTGGTGCCCTCGTCGAGCTCGCGCTTCTGTCCGCCGAGCTCGATCGTCGTTTCCCCGGGGGAGACGATGCTCTCAATGGCGGCCTCGACGCGGGTGTTGAGGCCACCGACGTCGTCGCCGGAGCTGGCGGCGGTCACGAGGACCGCGCGCTGGCCGCCGATGCGGCGGATCTCCGCTGGGCCTTGGACGCGATCGATGACGGCCACGGCGGAGAGCGGCACCGGCTGCTCCGCGGTGGGGTTGACGATCAGCTCGGCCACGTCGTCGATGGAGTTCAGCAGGATCTCGTCCGCGCGCACGCGGACGTCGATGCGGTCGTCGCCGTCCACGAAGCGCGTGCTGACGTTGCCGAGCACTTGGTCGCGCACGTACGTGGATACAGCGCCGAGGTCGAGGTCGTAGGCGAGGGTCTTGTCGCGGTCGAAGGTGACACGCGCTTCGGGGTAGCCGGGCCGCACCGTGGTGCGGATATCGGAAAGGCCCGAGACCTCGCTGAGGCGCTCGGCCACCCTGCCGGCGGCGACTTCGAGGTCGTAGAGGTCCCAGCCCTTGATCTCCACCGCGACCGCGGCGTCGAGGGCGAAGGGGGTGGGGCGCCGAACGTCGACCACCTCCATTTCAGGCAGCGCCGTGATCATGCTCCGGACCGCGGTGATGAGTTCGTCTTCCACTTCAGCGCCGAGCCCCGAGTCCAGGCGCACGGTCAGGCGCGCGGTGTGCTCGTCTTCGATCTCGCGGGTGAGGGTGTCCTTCTCGACGCCGACGGTCAGTGAAGTCACGCCGACCCGGTCCATGCGGCGCACGTCCTGCTCGAGGTCGGAGTAGACACGCTCGGACTCCTCGATGGGCGTGCCGACGGGGAGCGAGAGGAACGCGGTGAACTCCCCTTGGTGCACCTCGGGGATCAGCTCGAGCCCCAGGTGCTTCGCGCGCTCGGTGGCGAACCAGCCGAGGGCGCCCATGCCGATGAGCACGAGGAGCGGGGCGCTCAAGGACATCCGCAGGACCTGGGGATAGATCGCGTCCACGGCTCGCCACAGAAAGTCGAACGCCACTCGGAACGGCCACGTGAGCACGAACAGGATCGCGCCGAGCACGGCTCCAGCCATGAGTAGGAGGCGTAGCAGCACAAAACCCAGCAAGAGCAGGGTTCCCGACGGAAGCACCTTGATGGTCTTGAGAATGTACTCCCCTTCTTGGCGAGGGTAGAAGTCCCGCAGAAACGACCCTTCGCGCTTACCACGGAGTGCATCGAGTGGGCTCGTCTCGCCGCTCAGGAACCGGCGGCTGCTGAGCATCGGAATGAACAGCACGGCCACCAACAGCGACACGAGGAGCGACGATACGACCGTCACCGCTTGGTCGCCGAAGATCTGCCCGGCGATGCCTTGCACGAACACGATAGGGGCGAACACCGAGACGGTCGTCAGGGTCGAGGCCGTGATGGCGCCGGCGACTTCGGACACGCCGCGCACGGCGGCGTCCTGGAGAGAGTCGCCTTCTTCGCGGCAGCGCGTGATGGACTCTAGCACCACGATGGCGTTGTCCACCAGCATGCCGACGCCAAGGGCGAGCCCGCCGAGGGACATGATGTTCAGGCTGACGTCCAAGAGGAACATCGGCGCGAAGGTCACAACGACCGAGATCGGAATGGCGACCGCGATGATGAGCGTGGCGCTCAGCTTGCGCAGGAACAGCCACATGACGACAACGGCGAACAGCGCCCCGAGGAGCGCGGACTGCTTGACCTCGTCCACCGCGTCCGCGATGAACGTCGACTGGTCCGACAGGAGCTCTAGGGACGCCTCTTCCCGGTGCTTCCAGCCGAGGTGCGTCAGCTCGCGGCGATCAGAGCGATCGATGTCGTCCTTCTTCTTGTCCTTGTTCTCCTCCGCGAGCCGCTGCTGCTCTTCGGTACCCACCACCGAATTGCGAACGCGCTCGGCGATGTCCACGATGTTGGCGCCCGCCTCGCGGTAGATCGCAATCTCGACGGCTTCGCGGCCGTTGAGCTTGGTGATGACCTCGCGCTCGGCGTGGGTTCGGTCCACCTGGGCCACGTCGCGCACGCGCACGACGGCGTCGCCCACGCGGGAGATCGCGAGGTCGCGGATCTCCTCGACGCTCTGGAACTCGTTGAGCGTACGGACGAGGTAGTCCGTGGAACCCTCTCGGATCTGCCCGCCGGATGCGTTCAGGTTTTCCTGGGCAAGGCGCTGGCCGATGAGCGCGGGGTCGAGGTCGAGGGCCGCCATGCGGAACGGATCGATGCGGACGCGGATCTCCTCTTCCATGCCGCCGCGTACCTGGACGGCGGCGACTCCGTTGATGCCCTCCAGCTCGCGTTTGATGCGCTTGTCAGCGAGCCAGCGCAGCCGGATCAGCGTTTCCTCGTCGGTGGCGCCGGCTTCCTCGGGCGGCGCCACGCCAAAGCGCAGGATCGGATCGAGGTTGGGGTCGTAGCGCAGGATCAGCGGCTTGTCAGCTTCGCTCGGAAGGAACACGCCGTCGAGACGGTCGCGCACCTCTTGGACCGCGAAGGTCATCTGCGTGCCCCAGTCAAATTCCAAGAGCACATCGCTCGTGCCCGCGCGGCTGATCGAGGTGGTGTCCAGCAGGTTGGGGAGCGTTGCGAGTGCCTCTTGCAATCGCACGGAGAGGCGGTCCTCGACGTCCTCGGGCGCAGCGCCCGGGAACGTCGTTCGAACCGTGAGCGTGGGGTAGCTGATCTCCGGGAGCAAATCCACGGGCAGCTTCGCGAAGGACACGACGCCGAAGACGCCGAGGGCGATCATCAGCATCGTGATGGCCACGGGGCGCGTCGCGACGAAGGCGAGCGCGTTCCGCGCGGCGCCGGCCGTGCCGTCCCCCGTGAGATCAAACTCCGAGTCGTTGGCTGGCTCGCTCATTCTGCCGACGGGTCGTTCGTGACCCAGAGTTCTGCGTCGATGCTGTCGTCATCCTCGAGATCGCGGTTGCCGACGACGACCACTTGATCGCCGGGTTTCAGGGCGCCCTCTTCGGTGGGGGAAACCTCGACGTGGTCGTCGCTCGTGAATCCGTCTTTCACGCGCACGCGGCGCGCTTGGCCGTTCTCGGCTACGAACACGTAGAAGCTGTCGCCCTCGCGCAGGATCGCGCGCTTGGGAACCGCCAGGGCATCCGGGTGCCGCTCGGTGACGATGCGCACGCGCAGGAGCATTCCGGGGAGCACGGGCGAGCGGCCTTCTTCGGGGGCCGGTTGCTCGACGCCGAGGGTCACGCGAAACTGACCGGACGCCGCGTCGATCGTGGGGCTCACGAACAGGATTCGGCCCGCATACGTTTCCCCAGGCAGGGCTTCGGGCTGGATCTGGATGTCGAGAGCTTCGACTTCGCTGGCCCCCGCATCCGAGGCCGTGCGGCTTCCGGCCTCTGCCGCGCGGAAGAACGACAGCTCGCGCTGGGGCCGCGAGACGACTGCGCGCACGTTGTCGGGATCGGTCAGGACGAAGGCAGCGGCGGCGTTGGACGTCAGGTCGCCCACGCGCACCGTCCGGCTGGCGATCACGCCGTCGAACGGGGCGCGCACCTTGGTGAACGAGAGGTTGAGCTCGGCCGTCGCAATCTGCAGGTTCGCGCGCTCGACCGCGATGGCCTGGCTTGCGAGCGCCGCGTCCGCGCGCTCCTTGGCGACCCGCTGGGCGGCCACGTCGGATTCATTCGTTTGCACGAGGAGGCGCTGGTTCTCAAGCTCGTTCTGCGAGATCACATCCCCGGCGAGCTCCTTGCGCTCCAGTTCCTTCTCGGACTGGGCGAAGGTGAGCACGGCGCGGTTGACCACGGACTCCGCTTCGACCACCGCCAGCTCAAGGGCTCGCTTCGAGTCCTTGGCTTCGGTCAGCGCGATGCGCGCTTCGGCGAGCGCCGCCTGCAGCTCGCGCGGATCGAGCTCCATCAGGATGTCGTCGGTCTTGACCCGGTCGCCTTCCTCGACGTGGACGCTGACGACGACCCCGGAGGTGCGGGGAATGATCTGGATCTCCTTCTCCGAGACGGCGTTCACCGTGGTGGAGAGTGCGCGAACCATCTCGCGCTGCTCGACGGGAGCCGTCAGGACCTTGGTCTTGTCGAGGGGCTCCAGCGTGCCTTCGAACAGCCCGTCCAATTCACCGTCCGCCGTCGCCGCGGAGCTGGGGGCGCTCTCACCGCTCGCCTGTGAGTCGCTCGCGTCTCCCTCGCCCGGCTGGCCACAGCCCGCCACGACACACACGAGTGCTAGCGGAGCGAGGCCGACGAATCGGGGATTGAGCGCTCGCAGTGGAGAGCGTGAGAGGAGATCGCGGGTGAGGCTTAGTTTTGACAAGTGAGCCGGTGAGCGGGGGGAGAGGCGGGGAGAGGCGATTCGCGCGGGGAGGGACGGTTGGATGAACGGTTCAGTCGCCGCGCGGGCGGGACTATGCGCGGTAAAGCCCTCGACCTTGTCAGCTTGCTTGGCTTTCCGATGTCGACTTTCCCGTGCTTCCCCGCCGTGGACGGGGACAGAGTCGGCAGCATGGTCGTATTAGTGTCCCCGGTAACGATGCCCGTCCCCCCGAGTCCCCGCGAAAAACGTCTGTAACGACGCCATGTCAGCCACATCCCAAGGTCCCGGTCAGCCAGCTCTACCCGGCCTTTACCTGCGCTCCAAGCCGCTGGCGCCGCTGTCGCGCTTTGGGCTCGTCCTTCTCACCTGGGGACTGATCGCCGTCGCGCAGCCAGGGGTCCTGCGCCCCGACGGGCACGGGCACCTCGCCTTCTTCGCGATCGCACCCTGGGCTCTCGCGGCCTCGCGGCCCGGACGGAAGGCGTTCCTCGCGGAGTGGCTGGCCCACAGTCTTGGCCTTGCGAGCGTCTTCTTCTGGATGCTCGACTTCATGCCGGCGATCCTCGCGCCGATGTCGCTCGTGCCCGCGCTGTATCCCACGGCGGCGGGCGTGCTGCTGCGGCGCTGCCGTCGATGGCCGCTGGCGCTCTTGGCTCCGGCCGCGTGGCTTCTCGCCGAGGCCGTGCGCTGGTGCCTCCCGGTTCCGTTTTCCTTCGGCTGGTTCCGGCTCGGGATGCTGATGCATGACACGGAGTGGATCGTCGGGAGCGCGGCGTGGTTCGGCACGTGGGGCCTTTCCTGGGGGATGGCTGCCCTCGGTGGACTGCTTGCGGACCTGGTCCTCTCCGTGAAACGTCCTGCTGGGACGCGCTATCCGATCCTCGCTGGGCTCGTGTTTGGGCTCGGACCGCTCCTCGGCCTCGTCGGGTTGAGCCAGATGGCCGGGCAGGCACTCGTTACGACGGCAGGGGGCACAAGCCTCTTCGAGCCGGGGCCGGATCTTTTGGTGGTGCAGCCCGGGATCTCCCAGGAGATTAAGGCGGCGCGACGCGATCCGCTGATCGATCGGTACGTGCCCCAGGTCACGAGCACGCTCCAGGCGCTGTACGAAACCCGTCCTGAAGGGCAGACCGGCGACGACGCCCAGCCTGATCTCGTCCTCTGGGGCGAGACCTTTCTTCCCGGGAAGCTCGCGAGCCCCGATGTGAAGGAGGCGTTCGCTGCGGGCGCGCGTCCAGCGCCTTGGGCTTGGCCCTTTGATCAACCCATGGGGGCGTCGTGGTTCCTCCAGCGGGACAACGATGCCCGGGAGCTCGTGCGGGCTCTTCTCGGTACGGCGGAGAACCGCCAGCTGTGGCGGGGCGTATTCGACGCCGGGCATGCCGTTGAATGGGCGGAGCGCGTGATCCTGGGGCAGCGGCTTCTGCCGCCGGGCACCTCTTTCCTCTCCGGTATCGAGGCCTGGACCACGGTGGAGGCGGAAGGGAAGACGGAGCTGCGCAGCCTGAACGCCGTGGCCCTCTGGTCGGCCGATGGGCGCATGTCCGAGCTCGCCTCCAAAGTGCACCTCGTCCCTGGCGGAGAGACTGGCGAGCCCCTGCGGGCGGTGCCGTTCGTGCTTTCGGCCGTGAAGAAGATCGCCCGGGCGATCCCAGACTTCGTGGGGGCGGAGGAGCCCTCGGTCCTGACCCTCACCACCCGGGACGGCGGCGCCTACCGCATGGCCATCGCCGTCTGCTTCGACAATGCGTTCGACGATCCCTTTACCCAGCCGCTGCGCTCGGGGCCCGTGGACTTCTTCGTGGTCGCCAGCAACGAGGCTTGGTACGGGGATAGCCCGCTGATGGATCACATGCTCGCGTTTACCCGAATTGCGGCTGCGGCGACCCAACGTGCCATTGTGAGGGCCACGAACTCCGGGATTTCCTGCGTGGTGGGCCCGGACGGAGAGGCCCTGGCGATCCTCGAGGTCGGCGAGGAGGGAGCTGCACCCGGAAAGCGGAGGCGGAAGATGGTGGCCGGAGCGCTGCGCTCCCGTGTCCCCGTTCCCCGGCGCGATCGAGGGGCCGCAGCTGCGCCGATGACATTTTTTATCCGCGCCGAGCCCTGGCTAGGCCCTGGGGTGGGGGGGCTGGGTCTTTTGATCCTTGGCCTCTGTATCCTCGGGTCGCGGGGAATCGCCGCGAATTCGAAAGGGGATGGTTACCCCGCCTCCTGAGCCCGTTAGCAGGCCCCGCCGAGGCAATTCCCCATCCCTGATGGGGGCGCCATGGCTCGAAGTCGCCCCGCAGACGCCCCCGGGCGCGTGCCTCGGTGGACTCCTCCCTAGGCCATTCGGCCCGGGGTGATTCGCCCAACGATTTCGAAGTTCCACCAAGGGGGCCCTCCAGCCCCTTGACCCTGTCCCACGGGCGCACCTACACTCCGCGCCTACGTCCGAGACTGGCCGCGCAAGCCGCGTCCCAGTCTCCACCGTCATCCCCCCAACTCCCCCGGCCAGTTTTCCCGGGCAAGCACTCTTCCACCGCCATCGACCCAGCGTCCGCGCTGCAGACCATGGAAACAGTGGAGTGATCGCCTGAGAGCGAGCGTACCGCGCTCCATCTACGAGCCCTAGTTCCACTCGACCAACGCTATGAGCCCGATCGGACGGATTTTTGTCGTCATCAACCTTGTTCTCGCTGGCCTGTTCCTCGGATCGGCCGCGACCAACCTCGCCTCCGCCCAGAAGTACAAGTCGCTGCTCGGCACGTCTGAGCAGGAGCTCAACGACACGAAGGCATCGCTTGCGGCTGACATCGCGTCCCTAGAGGCCGAGAAGCTCGCTGCGGAGTCCCTTCGCAACCAGATCAAGACCGAGAAGGACGCTCTGGAAACCCAGAAGCTGGCTCTCGAGCAGGACATCGCTTCCAAGACCGACGAGGTCAACCAGATGAAGGCCAGCCTCACCGGGATCAGCTCGGGCCTGGGCGACATGTCCACCCAGCTTGAGAACCAGAGCAGCCAGGTCGAGCAGGCCAACAACGAGCGTATGGCCGCCGCCGAGGCGCGCCGCACGGCAGAGGCCGAGCGCGAAGAGGCCGTCGAGGCCAAGGCTGCTGCCGAGGACATGGTCAACGACCTCAAGGGCCAGGTCGCTTCTCTGCGCACCGAGCTGACGTCCACCCAGACCGAGCTCCAGAGCACGTCGACGCTGCTTACGGCTGCCCTCGACGCATCCGGCAAGACGATCGCCGAGCTCGGCGGCGCTGCCCCGAAGATCGAAGGCGCCGTCCTTCAGGTCGCCACGAACGTCAAGCCCGGCCTCGTCCACATCAACCGTGGATCGGCTGACATGGTCAAGACCGGCTACGAGTTCGACATCTACAGCAGCGGCGTCTACAAGGGCCGCGCCCGCGTCGAAATCGTCAACGCCAACTCCTGCACCGCTCGTATCACGGCCAAAGTCGACGGCACGACGATCCAGCAGGGCGACACCGCTTCGACGCAGATCTAGTCCTCGGACTCCTCGAATTACCCCCACTATCCAAGGAGATCTAACTCATGGCTAAATCCAAAGGACGCTCAGGCGGCTCACGCCGCAGCGGTGGATCGGCTCCGGCCGCTCCCGCGAAGAAGAAGCGCGAGCCCGTCATCGACGACATCGAGGTCGTCGAGGAAGAGGGCGGCATGGGCATCGACGACGGCGTCGTCTTCATGACCACCCTGCTGCTGCTCGTCGCCCTGCTGATGGTCGACTACAACCGCGGCAAGAACTACGGCGAAGGCATGCTCTTCAAGGGCAAGTACGACGGCCCAGCCACGACGAAGTAGCTTTCTAGCGCTCCACCTGTCGCTTGCGTCAGGTAGATGCCCAAGAATACAGAGGCCCGCCGCGCTCCTTGCGCGGCGGGCTTTTTCGTGCCCCTTGGGCCGGTGGTGGCGGGCAATGGGCCGAATTCGGCGCCGGGCCCCCGAGCCTTCATTTGGCGGCTTGCCCAGAACTTCGGATTTTTCGATTCCAAAAGAAACGGCGCTATTGAACGGCCCCCCTCGGTCCTTCAAACTCCAGACGCAAGGACAGCAGAAAGCGGTTGAGGGGCCGCCTTGTTCTTGTGCGAACGCCGCACCGTTCGCAAGCACCCGTCCGTTCCGATCAATGGTGATCGAAGTGGACCAGGGAGTGGCTGCAGCCCATCACCGCACAAGATCCATGAGGCACACTCCTACCGCTCCGTCCCACACCCCGAGGCTGCGATGAATTTCGTCAAGCCCATGGAGATGCTCTTCGGGCACCTCTCCACTGACATGGGGATCGACCTTGGGACGGCTAACACGCTCGTCTGTACGCGCGGCCGAGGCATCATTCTCAACGAGCCCAGCGTGGTCGCCGTGAAGAAGGGCACCAACGAGGTGCTCCTCGACGGCATGGCCGTCGGTAACACGGCCAAGGAGATGCTCGGCCGTACGCCGGGCAACATTCAGGCCATCCGTCCCCTGAAGCACGGCGTGATCGCCGACTTCGACGTGACGGAGAAGATGCTGCGCTACTTCATCACGAAGGTGCACGACGGACGTCACTGGGTGAAGCCCCAGGTCGTGATCGCGGTGCCCGTGGGCATCACCGCCGTTGAGCGGCGCGCTGTGATTCACTCGGCCGAGCGCGCTGGTGCACGCAAGGTCTACCTGATCGACGAGCCCATGGCCGCCGGTATCGGCTGCGACATGCCGGTCACGGAAGCGCGCGGTTCACTGATCGTCGACATCGGCGGCGGCACGACGGAGATCGCCGTGCTGTCCCTCGCGGGCGCCGTCGTCTCGACCTCCCTGCGCATCGCAGGCGACGAGATGGACGAAGCGATCCTTGGCCATCTTCGCCGGCACCACAACCTCTTGATCGGCGAGCAGTCGGCCGAACGCATCAAGCTCACCATCGGCTCCGCGTGGTCGATGGAGCAGGAACTGTCCATGGAGGTGAAGGGCCGCGACTCGATCCAGGGTCTTCCGCGCCGCACCACCGTGACGTCGATCGAGATCCGCGAGGCGCTGAGCCACCCGGTGCGACTCATCTGCGAGGCGATCCGAGGGATCCTGGAAGAGGCGCCGCCTGAGATCAGCGCTGACCTCGTGGATACCGGCATCACGCTCGTGGGCGGCGGCGCGCTGCTTTACGGCATGAGCCAAGCGATCTCCGATCACCTAGGCGTGCCTGCGAAAGTCGCCGAAGATCCGCTGACGGCCGTGGCGCGCGGCACCGGCATCTTCCTCGACAAGCTCGACGTCTTCAGTCGCGTGCTTGCGACGGAAGAGGACGACTACCGCTAATCTAATAGCGTCTGCGCGCCCCGCTTCTCTCTGGCGAAGACGGGGCGCAGCGGTCATGCATCACCGGAGGAGGGGGCTCCGATCATTCGGGTATGCGAGGAAGATCACTCGGCGTCATTGTGGGATTCGGGGCGGCGATACTGGCGCTACGCCCGATCGGCCCGGTGCAGACACTGCTCGGGTTGGCGCTCTTGCCTGCCCGCGTCGTGGCGCCGATCGGTGGGCTTTCGGTGCCCTTTGCGGGCGCGTTCGACGAGGCTTCCGACGAGAAGAGCGCGGCCCACGAAGTCGAGCTCTCGCTGAGCCTCGAGCGCGCGATCCTGCGCTCCGCTTGGCCCCAGGATCGGAGAATTCCGGCCGGTTCGGTGCCCATTCCCGGCGAGGTGGATGCGCGGCAAGGCATCAAGCACGACCACATCATGGTGCGTGTGGAAGACGCGAGTCGGATCCGCGTTGGACACCCCGTGGTGGCTGGCGACGTCTACGTGGGCCGCGTCGTACGGATCCCTTTCCGGCAGCCGTTTACGGACAGGCCGGGCATGGCTGAGCGCCTAGTGCGCCGCCTTGGGCTTTCCTCCCCGCCGCCGCGCCCTCCCAAGAACGTGGTAGAAGTGGCGCTCATCACCGGGGCCCCCGAGCGCGTGGGAGCTTTGGTGCCCATGGATCAGGACAACCTGCCGTGCAGGCTCGTGGTCGGCGGGCTCGCGCCGCGCAAGGATCGGTTGATGCTCGCCATGCACAACCCAGAGAGCCGCGCGACGCGTTCTGGAGAGGTGGTCGTCCAAGAGCCGTTTGGTCGTATCGACGGCTTCGACTCCCTGGCCGAGGGCTTCCTCATCGGCGAGCTGGTACAGGAGACGTACCAGCCCGAAGGGCAGCCGCGCCCGCGGACGATCCGGGGAGTTCTGCCCCCGGTGGACTTCCAGTCCGGCCTGAACCAGGTGCTTGTTCTGACCGATGCGGCCGAGGGGCGACGCGGGGGCGCGTCCGCTACGCCGTCCGGTCGCGCGGGTGCTGGCGCCAAGGCCGTTCCCGTGCTTCAGGGGTCGCGCTGGCTGCCGGTGCGTCTCTTCGGCTTTGGCGATACGTCGCCTTGGCGCTCGACGGGAAGGCTCAACCTAGGCAAGCGATCGGGACTCCGGCGAGGCGCCGCGGTGATCACGGGTGTTCGGCTCGTGGGGCGGATCGCAAGGCTCGAGCCTAGCGGCTCGACCGTCTCCTTCCTCGGCGATCGCGGCTTTGAGGTGGATGTGCTCGCCCAGGCCGTAGCGGACCCAGACGGCGAACCCCTCGTGCTCGGTCGCATTCGATCCGTTGGCCGCGTGGGAGACGTTCTGCGCTTCAGGTGGAAGCCCCAGGGCAGCAGCCTTCGAGCCGAGTGGTGCGCGCGCTACACGAAGAAGGACGCCGGGGGCACCGCGGACCCAGCTGCCTCGGTGGACGTTCGTCTGTGGACAGGTTCAGGGCTGGTCGGCACGCCCCGCGGACTCCTCGTGGGGCGCACCGAACTGCCCGTCGAGCTGCAGGAAGGAGCCACGGAGCTCGACCTCGACCTCACGGAGACGGGCAGCGCCGGCGAAGATCTCTTCGTCCACCTGCGAACCGTGGCCCGGGCTACCGCCGAGGCGGCCAAGGGGGCGGGACAGTGAAACGCGCCATCGGCTACAGCCTGCTGGTCTTTTGGGCGGCGCTCGCGGCGACGCTGCACCTCACGCTTGCGGGGCTCTCGTCCTCTCTTCTCTCGCCGGTCTTGACCCTGATCGACGCCGAATCGGGACCCATGCTGCGCGCTCTCGTTCCCGACTTGGTGACGCTGCTCCTGGTGGCGAGTATCGGGCGCCTGTCACGGCAGGATACGTTTCTGATCGCCGCCGCGATCTTCGTCGGACGTAGCGCTTTCACGGGCTCACCCCCCGCAGCGGTGCTCGCCGGGACCATAGCCACAGCGTTTCTCGCCGATGCGCTTCGGACCATCGCGGAGCTTGACCGCCCCTTCCTTCGGGTGGTGAGCGCGGGCCTAGGTTCACTCGTCTACGCCTACTGGCTCGCCTTCGTGGACTACGCCCTCGCCAGGGAAGCGTACGCGACGGGGCAGCTTCAGTTTGGGGATCCGTCCTCGGGCGCGCTCGGCCTGCCGATCCTGACGGCGGCCGCCACCGCCGTGTGCGCACTTTTCCTGTGGCCCCTCTTCACGCGCCTACCGGGTCAGCGTCGACT
This sequence comes from uncultured Planctomycetaceae bacterium, assembly GCA_964417955.1. Lineage (GTDB taxonomy): Bacteria > Planctomycetota > UBA1135 > UBA1135 > Saltatorellus. Next base: position 6,031 of record CAYQKK010000072.1, on the reverse strand, counting down.
TGAGCGGAGGGCGTTTTGACGCTCCGCCGATTCGTTCCGCCCCTGGTGGTGCTCGGGGTCGCCGTCGCGGTGCTCCTCGCGCGACTCTGGGATATCCAGATGGTCCAGCACGAGATCTGGTCCACGGAGGCCGTCAACCTGGTGCGCTCCTACGGCGTAGAGCCCTACGTGCGCGGCGCGCTTCGCGACCGCCAGGGCCGGCTGATCACCCGGGACGAAGAGGTCTACTCGCTGGAGTTCGTGTGGCGGGACTTCCGCCGCGGGCATCCCCTGGGCCAGGTGGCGATGATGCGCTCGCTCATGCTGATGCGGCCGGTGGGCCTGGACGAGGCGCGCCCGACCCTCGGGGACGCGGCGCTCATGTACGCCTCCCTCACGCCGGATGCCATCGACGCTTTTGCCCTGGGAGGCGAGCTCGACGCGGGGATCGACTACGTCCCCGCGCTTGCGGCTTCCACCGAAAAGGAGCGGCGTGCAGCCGCGGCGGCCGAGCGGCGCAGGCCCCGGGCGGGGGACCTTCGCTACTACATCATGCGCATGCTGCGCCTGACGCCGCGCCAGGTGAAGAGCATTGTCGAGCGCATCGAGGACGGCGCCGGCGATCTCTCGTATCTGGCTTTGGCGGCGGCCGTGCGGGATCAGTCGCTGGAGGAGGCCCAGCAGATCCTGCGGGACAACGTCATTGATGCAGACGCGAACCTCTCGCGGCTGGCCCCGCTCATCGAGTGGAGCGATGACGACGAGGGGGACGACCTTGCGGCGGTCGTCGCCGCAGGGGATCGGCTCGTGCCGCTCATCGAGGAGCGGCGGCGCGCGGTGGACGACGATACCGCCGATGCGCTGTTCCGTATCGCGGCGGGCTTCTCCTCGATGAAGGTCAGCGCGGAGACGCTTCGGCGCTTCGATCTGCAGTGGCTGCGGGCGGCCCTCGACTGGGACGAGCGGCGGCTCTTTGAGTGGCAGTCGCGAAGGGGCGGGGCCTTCCGCGACGCAACGGAGTCGTGGATGGCCGGCACCATGATCGCGCGTGCGAAGATCGGCGACGACCTGATGTGGTCGGGGGATCGCGTCCTAGCGGCCTTCGCCCACGCGTTTCGAACGGACGCGGAGGCTTGGAGCCGGGAGAATGCTGCGGGCCAGGACTGGCGGCAGGTCGACGAACTCGACGTCGTCTCGGTGCTCCGCGGACGCCTTGCGGTGGGAGACGAGATCCCCGAGGCCATGTTCGACGCCCCGGTCTTCCCCTTTCAAACCCAGGAGCTGCGTACGGCCGGGCTGGAGGGCCCTGCGCTTGTGATGGCGGCGTTCGAGGAGACCCTGAGCCGAGTCGCGGCGGCTGGCGTGCTGGGGGGAGAGGCGCATTCAAGGACCGCCAAGCAGCTCGCCGGTGATCTCACCAAAGTGGCGGAGAGTGCGCGGCCCGAATGGGATGCAGAGGACCAAAGGCTCTACGCGGAGCTGCTCTTCGACGGCTACGAGAAGCTGCAGGGGCGGCTCGCGGAGATTCTCGACGAGGCGCGGGAGCTCACGCCGGAGTCGGAGCGCGCGAACGGGCTTGCGTTCGACGCGCCGTTCGTGGAGAAAGCGCTGGAAACCCGTCGCTATGCGATCCGCGATCGCGGAGCCCGCGCCCGCGCCGTGGGCGGGGAGCCCAGCACCGATCTGGTGCTGCTCGTCACCCGCTACAGCAAGGACTTTGCTGGCTTCCGCGTGGCTTCGAAGACCCGTCGCGTTCCGATGGTGATGGGGCCGGACGGCGAGACTCCGCTGGCCTCCAGGCTCATCGGCGCGGTGCGCAGCCCGTTCCTTGTGGAGGTTATGGAGCGCGCTCCCGATCGCGAGGAGCTGGCGGACCTGAAGCGTAAGTACGAGCTGCCCGAGGAGGACGTGCCGCGCATTCTCAGTCTTCTTGACGCTTCGTTCCTAGCGGACGAATCCGTGGGCGGTGCGGGCCTTGAGGCTTGGTTCGACGACGAGCTCTCGGGCACGGCTGGCTACAGCGAGGTGCAGGGGCTCCAGGATCGGATCGCGCAGAACCGCGACCCGATCGTGCGCGACAAGGTCGACGGGGACGACGTGACGCTGACCCTGGATGTGGACCTGCAGTTGGCCGCCGAGGACGTCCTGCAGAACCCCGAGCGACCTGGGCCCAAGGAGCGCAACTCGGACGATCTTTGGTTCCAGTACCCGGTGGGTGCCATCGTCCTTGCGACCGTGGGGGGGGAGATCTTGGTGGCCGCTTCGGTACCCGTGAAGAGCGGTGAGGAGGTTGGCCCAGGCATTACGGACGGCGAGCGCGCCTCCGCCGTCGATCGAACCCTCGCGCGGCCCAAAGGGCAGGCGCCCGGTTCCGTCGTCAAGCCGCTCTTGGCTGCGTACGCGCTAGAGCACCTCGATCTGGATCCGATGGTGGGCCTCGCGGTCTGCGACGTCGATCTACCCCGTCCGGGCACCAGCCCGAAAGAGGCGACTGCTGCGGGGTACGGCATGGTGAACTGCAACGCGCGCTACGGCCACTCCAAGGTCACGCGTAGGCCACTCAACCTGCTGGAGGCGCTGATGGTCTCCTGCAACGTGTACTTCGCGGCCCTCGGGGAGGAGTACTACGACGAGGCCTCGATGCGGGCCGCCTACTCCGCCTTCGGCTTCGGCAGCCCTACCGGCGTGCGCTACGACGAGAACAACAGGCGCGGGGGGATCGTCGACGCTTACTGGCACAACCCCGACAGCCCGCTCCACGCGAACGCGCCAAAGAACTCTCCTGGACCGGTCGACCGGCAGTACTTGGGCAACGGGCTCTCCCACGTCGATACGAGCGTCGTTCAGATGGCGCGGGCCTACGCCGGGCTCGCCACCGGTTTCCTGCCGGAGATGACGCTTGTGCGTCGCATCGGCGACAAGCCGGTTCCGCGCAGAGTCGCCGCGCTTGATATTGGGGAAGAGCATCTCGCGCTCGTTCGCGATGCCCTCGCTCGGGTGGTGAACGAGAAGGGCGGAACCGCGTTTGAGAAGGACCTCTCGGAGGATGATCTGGGCTTCCGATTCGCGGCCAAGACGGGCAGCGCCGACTACCACCCGGGGATGGTGCCCCAGCGCAATGGACGCGGGGCACCCCTCGACGCGTACGTCAGGGGCATGCGCAAGCACACCTGGGTCGCGGGCTGGTTCCCGGCGGAGCAGCCGCGCTACGTGGTCGTCGTGTACTTGCACGACACTTCCGCTACGGCGAGCCATTCGGCGGTTTACGTGGCCAGCCAGTTCCTGCGGCGGCCCGAGGTCGCTGCGCTCGTGGAGTCGACCGTCCAAGCCGTTGGTTCCGCGGAATCCCCCGCTGAATCTCCAGCTGAGTCTCCAGTTGGCGCCGAGGAGAACGACCAGTAGTGCAGGCGCTCAAGGACCTTTTCGGCACGCTCTTTTCGAGCAAGCACATCCGCTGGATGGACTTCGCTTGGCCGGCGCTGGTGCTGGCGATGGGACTGCTCTTCACGGGGCTGGTGTTCATCGATGCAATGTCGCTCTCGGCGAGCAACCTCGGCGGCTCAAGTGCCGCTGGACGCATCGACTTTGACGGCCACAAGCAGAAGGTGCTCGTGGCGCTGCCCGTCTTCTTCGCGGCACTGTTCCTGCGGCCCACGTGGCTGCGCCGGTTCACGCCACTCATCTACATCGGCTGCATCGTGCTGCTCGTGCTGGTCCAGCTGATTGGCGACGAGCGCAACAACGCGAAGCGTTGGATCCAGCTGCCGCGCTTCGACCTTCAACCGTCCGAGCTCGCGAAGATTGGGACGATCCTGATGCTCGCGAAGGTCCTGACGAGCGCTCAGTTCCAGACCCTTGGCGATTGGCTGAAGCCCCTGGGTGTCGCGCTCCTGCCCATGGCCCTCGTTGCCATCCAGCCCGACCTTGGCACGGCCCTCACCATCGTTCCGGTAACTCTTGGGCTGATCTACTTGGCCGGGGGCAGCGGCGTGGTGATCTCGGGCATGGTGGGGGCGACGGCGCTGGCCGGCGTGATGGCGTTTCAGTCGGGGCTCCTGCAGGGCTACCAGGTCGAGCGCGTGGAGACCTGGATCGAATCCTTCGACACGGATGCTCTCATCGCGTCGCGCAACGGCGCCGCGTTCCACACGTTCTACGCCCGGACCTTCACGGGCAACGGCGGCGCGTTCGGCCGAGGTCTCGGGGAGGGCGTCGCCAACGAAACGGGGCTGCTACCAGAGCGCGATTGCGACTCGATCATCGCGGTCATCGCCGAGGAGTGGGGCTTCTACAAGACGGCCGCGCTGATCCTCGCGTACGCGCTGATGGTCGTGTTTCTGATGATCTCGGCTGCGGGTCTGCGGGACCGGTTTGCGAGGCTGGTGGTGGGGGGGGTCTCGATCTACTTCGCCGCCCACCTCTTCATCAACGTGAGCGTCAACGTGGGGCTCTTGCCCATGACGGGCCTGACCCTGCCGCTGCTCTCCACCGGGGGGTCCTCGCTGCTCGCCACGTTCATGGCGCTTGGGCTAGCCCTCGGGCTCGGCTCCCACCACGAGCGGGACCTCGGTAGCGAGGCCTTCAGGCGCTACTGATCCACCCTCCCAGGCCCGTCCCATGGCTTGCACGTCTTCCTATGCGCGCAAATCGCATTCTGGGGCACTCTGGACCAAGTTGCGGCCGGTCCATGAATCCTTCGTGAAGTGGGCCGACTGTGAGTAGCGCTCAGGGGCGGGTCCCGTCAGACTCGGTCCGCCGAGTGAGACCCGTTCGTTGGCTCTCGACTCTCTCTCCCCCCCTGCGCCATGCTGCGCAATCCGCAATAGATCATTCATGAAGAACCTCCTCGCTCTCGGCGCCGCTGTTGCGGTCGCCACGTCTGGGTCGGCCCTTGCTACGCAATTCGGCGGCACCGACGGTAACCCGATCATCCTCATCAACGAGATCCGCATCGACCAAGGTGGTTCGGACAACGATGAGTACTTTGAGCTTCTTAGTATCCCGTCCAACGCTTCCCTCGATGGGCTCACCTACATTGTTATTGGTGATGTCTCCAGCTCATCCCCAACGTCGGGCACGATCGAGTCGGTGACGGATCTCCAGGGTCTTGTCACTGGTGGCAACGGCCTTTTCCTGGCCGGTGAGTCGACGATGACCATTGGCACTCCCGATGCCGTCGTGAGCCTCAACTTCGAGAACAGCGACAACGTTACCCACCTTCTCGTAGACGGTTTTACCGGCGCTTCCGGCGACGATCTTGACACTGATGACGATGGGGTCCTTGATGTCACTCCATGGACCAGTGTCATCGATGCTGTATCGCTTGTAGAGAGCACCGACTCTGCCTCCACGGGGTTCAATTTCTTCTATGCGGGCTCCCTCGGCTTCAACGACGTTGGGCCAGATGGCACCTTCGTTCCGGGTCACATTTACCGTTGCTTGACGTCGCTCACCGACTGGCGCATTGGTGCGTTTGATACGGCTGACAACAGCGACTCGGCAGGCGGCTTCAACAACATCTGCACCGGCGCGAACTCCATGTTCTGCGACCCCGGCGTGGCCAACAGCTTCAGCCCCACGGGCGGCAAGATCGGCTTCACCGGTAGCTTCAGCTTCCAGCGCAACAACACGACGCTGACCTGCGTGGACATTCCGGACAACTTCGGTCTCTTCATCCAGTCGGATGTGGTCATGGCTCCCGCTTCGGCTCCGGTCGGCGGCAACCTCTGCCTCGGCGGAACGCTTGTGCGTCTCAACCAGATCCTGCTCGCCTCGGGCAACCAGGTCTCCCTGCAGCTCGACGTCAGCGACATGGCCCTCAACGAGTTTGGCACGGTCGCTGGCTCCACGGTGCACTACCAGTACTACTACCGTGACACCTCGACGAGCGGCGGCGGCAACTTCTCCAACGGCATCACCGCCACCTGGACGCTCTAGTTAGCTCTCCGCTCGCTTTGGCGGGCTTTGACAACGACGAGGGGCCGGGCGACCGTTTGCGGGGGCCGCCCCCCCGGGTTTTCGTTATGGCCCCCCCCGCTGGGGCGAAGACCCC
>CAYQKK010000071.1:0-30705 GCA_964417955.1 uncultured Planctomycetaceae bacterium | reverse complement strand
CTAGCTGCTTGCCCACCGCGAGGCTCTAAGGCGGACACGGCTGAAACCACCCGGCATGGGCCGTGGCCAGTGGAATATTTCGATCGCGGAGTGGAAGAAATGGGCATCAATGTGCGCATCGTCGCGCCCAAAGGCCGAAATAGCCAAGGCATGGGCACCTGACCTGGGCACCTCCAGTCCCTTCGCAAGGATGGGGGGAGACCCGGGCCGCCCACGACGCTCGCCGCTTGGCCCCCGACTCTCGCTGCCTGCCCCATGGGATCGATCGCATCTCTCACAAAGTCTCACCCCCGAACGATGCTCTTCCACGGGGCCGTGGGGGCGTTTGGGCTCGTCTTGCTCATCGACGGTCTCCTGCGGGGTGAGGTTCGACACCAGGCCGTTGCGGTGGCGCTCGGTGCTGTGCTGATGCTGCCGCTTGCGATGATTTCGGTTGGGGGAGAACGAGCGCTGAAGCTGTGCAATCGGTTGGCATTCTCCTTCGCTACGGTCGCTCTCCTAGGAATCGGGCTGGAGGTCGCCGCCCGCGCCTTGGACCTGCGCGTCTTCAACTATCCGGAAGTGGTCACGGACCCCATCCTCGGACACGCCTACGTCCCCAACCGCGGAGGGCATGATGCGTGGGGACACCGGAATCCGCGTGTCCCCGAGTCGGCCGATGTCGTTTGCATCGGCGACTCGCAGACGTTCGGCACCAACGTTCGGCGGGACGAGAACTACTCCAGCGTGCTGGCTCGAACGTCGGGACGCGAGGTCTACAACATGAGCGTCGGGGGCTATGGACCCCTCCAGTACGTCGAGCTTGCCAAGCGGTCGCTCCAGCTCGAGCCGGAGCTCGTCACGATTGGCTACTACCTCGGGAACGACATCCCCGATGGGCACCGCTTCCTTGGTCTAGACACCTGGGCGGACCTTCGGGATCCGAACCTAGCCTATACGCACCAGGATGACGCCAACTACGGCGACAAGAGCTCGCCCAACATCGCGATGTGGCTAGCCGACAGCCTCATGCTGCGTTCGCTGGTTCTGCGGCGAATCGGCAGCGACTTGAAGCTGGCTGCCAAGCTAAATCCCACCCTGCACGGGGCCGTGGGCAGCACCAAGACGGGCATGCCGTTCGAAGCCGGCGCCATCTCGACGCGGCTCAAGCCGCGCCTCCGGATCGGGTGTGTCGACCTCTCGCTGCCCCACGTCCAGGACGGCTTCAGGATCACCCAGCACTGCTTCGAAGAGCTGCGCGCCATGTTCGCCGAGGCCGACGTCAAAGCGGCGGTGCTTCTCATCCACAACAAGTCGTACTACTACCACAAGGTGATGACCCTGCGAGGCGAGACCATCCCGCCGCTGGTCATCCAACTCGCCGAACTTGAAGAGATTCTGACGGCCAGGATCGCCGAGGTGGCGGCGGCGGCAGGCATGATCGTTGTCGACCCAACGGACAGGCTGGTGGAGACCCTCGTGGGCGGCGTGCCGATCTTTCCCCCGGATGGTGACGTTCACCTCAATCGCAGAGGGAACGAGATCGCAGGACGTGCGCTCGCGCAGGCGCTCGCGACGCTCTAGCGGGGGCTTCTTGCTCTGCTCTGGGTTCTCGCAGCGATCGCAGGGTGGATGGTTGCACAACCTTCCAACTGACGTCTTGACTACGTTTTGATGGCACAAGCGTTCCTCTCGCCGTCAGCCGCCCCATCGCATGCCCAAACCCCGTCACCCACGGACACCCTCCGACGTCTCGCCCCAGCATTCGTCTCGCCACCAGTGGATGGACCGGGCGGGGGTCTTCGCCGCGTCGGCCTGCGCGGTGCACTGCATGCTGGCTCCCCTAGTGTTGGCCTTTGCGCCGCTGATCGGAGGCATCTGGTCGTCCCCCGCAACCCACTGGGTGTTCGCGGCGGTGTCGCTGCCCGCGGCCCTCTCGCTGCTTCGGCGTCGGCTCCGGGGACGCTCCCTCAGGCTACGCCGCTGGCTCGCGGGCCTCGCATTCGTGGGCTCAAGCTTGGTGATCCTCGGCCTCTCCGCACCGGGCGCCGGTTGGTCGCAGGATCTCGGGATTGAGGTGCCCTGCCCTGAATGGATGGCTCCGCCCAGTGAGGCGTCGGAGGCTTCCCAGTGTACGGACGAGTGCTGCGCCTCGGTCCATACGGACAGCTCCGGATCCAGCACGTTCCACCTCCCGTTCGCGAGCATCGTGACGATGCTCGGTGGCCTATTCCTCGTCACCGCTCACGCGCTCTGCCTGCGAGGCGCGAAGTGCTGTGACCCCCACAGAGACTCCTAGTCGTCTCCCTTCTCGTCGAGTCCCTTCTCGTCGAGTCCCTTCTCGTCTATGTCTTCCGCAACGGCCTCGAGCTGGGTTGCGGTGATGACCGTGACGAATTCCCTGGGGCCCGCGCCTGAACCTTCGCGGCCGGGGTCGATCCCAGTCACGACGATGGCTGCGCCGAAGCTGATGTCGAAGCGAGCGACGGCATTCAGCTCGACGAGCTCCGGTAGCTGGATGGTCACTGGGGTCTTCGATTCTCCGAAGGTCTTGGTGACCTCGGAAAGGTGCCGGAGCTGGGACCATTTCACGTCCGCGTGCATCGCGGTGTGCGTGTCACTGATCGGAAGCGCTCGCGTCAGGAGCGTGAGGCCCGTGGTGAACTTCTCGACCACCGGATCGATCACTTCTCGCGGTGGGTCGCCGATCATTTTCACCTCGCAGTCTTTCACGTAGGCCGTCTGGTTCCATACGGAGAGGCTTGCCTTGGCCCCTGGGTTGACGGTTAGCAGAGGCGCGCTCACCACCTTGGCCGACTCCAATGCACTGATCTTCGCCTTGACGACCTCCGCGCTGGGCACCACCACTCCGTTCGGAGATTCGGCGATGCCGAGTGCCTTGAGGCTACCACGCTCTAGGTCGTACATCGTGACGCTGATGTCCACGAGGACGTTCGTTCGACTGGCGGCCCTCAAGTAACCCTCGATCCATGCGTGCTCCCTCGTGGTCGCTGCCACCGCCATCTGACTGCGGGAGAGGAGCACCGCTTCAAACTCGGGCCCCGGCGTCGGGGGCATGAAGCGCTCTATGTTCGCCATGATTGTCTCCCCCGTGTCCAGCTCGCGCAGCTTCTTCTGCACCTGTGCGTACTCCTTCAGTGCTACACGAAGCGCGACCTGTTCAGTACTCGGGTCGCTGAGGGTGGCCTGCAGGGCGGCGAGCTCGTTCTGCCCGGTCAGCTCGCCAATGTCGTACACGCGGACCGTGGACTCGAAGGCAACCTCTTGCGGTGGCTCTACCTCAAGTCGTGAGTCGGAAGCGGCAGGGAAGAGAAGGGCGCCAAGGGCGATGATCGCGTGAAGCATGGGGATAGGTCCGGTGACAAGAGCGTCTATTCGACGGTCCACTCAATGGTGGTTCGGGTGGGGAGGTGAACGGTCTGGAGCTTGGGCTCGTACGCGGGGATGACCCTAGTGGTCGACCAAGCGTAGTGAAGCGTTGGGGTGGGGGAGCCGGTGGCGCCGGCTCGCTCGACGGAGCCGGGCTCCTCTTCGGCTCGGACCAACATCAGTGCGGTCAGGGCGGTACCCAAGGCCGCGGCCCCGAGAACGAGCAGTCTTCCCCGGCCCCGACTCAGTCGGGCCTTGATGGTGCCGAGGGGAGACGACTCTGCGGCCGCGATCTCGGCTACGCTCATCCCATCGAGGTAGAACCGCTCTAGTGCGTGACGCTCGGGCCCCTGAAGGCGCGCAAGGAGCGCCCTGGCTGACTCCGCGTTCTCAACGGCCACTTCGGCGGCGCCCGCGGTTCGAGCCGCAGGTTCAACCGCGTCGTCGGGCATAGGCCCGGGCGCAAGCCTCTCCCGCTCGCTACGCCGAATGGCGACGCGGTCGGCAATCGTTCGGACCCAGGGCCACGGATCTGAGTCGGCCCGAAACGACGAGTGGGACTGCAGGGCCCGCAGCAGCGTCTCCTGCACCACGTCCTCGTGGCTCTCCCGGGCGCTGCGAGCGCCGACGTGCTTTCGAAGCCGCGGAAGAATGCGTACGAGCTGCTCCGAGAGCTCAGCCGCCCCCGCGCAAGGGGCGGCCGCTGGATGGTCAACGTTGCCGGTCACGGGAAGAGGTATCCGCGGCGCGATCTGAAGGTTGCCGGTTTCCACGGATTCGAGTGTAGCAGGCACCTTGGCTCAGCTGCCGCCCTCGCCGTTCTTCAGAGTAGGCGGACGCGGCCCGCGTCTGCGTCGAGCTCGACGTGGGCTCCGTCCTCGAGGTCCCTGGAGGCTCGGTGGCAGTTGACGACGGCGGGGGTTCGAGATTCGCGCAGCAGAATGGATGCGTGGGATAGCTCGCCGCCGATTTCGGTGATGGCGCCAGCGACCCGGCCGAAGACGACGGACCAAGACGGCTCAAGCGCCGGGACGACGAGGATCACGGGGGGAGCGGCGGCTTCCCGCTTCCCTAGCCACCGGAGGAACGAGGTGAGGGTGGTGGCTTTCTGAACCGTGCCCCGAACGACGCCCTCGCCCACTCCGATTCCTTGGAGCTCCGTTCCGGCCCCTTGGGACCTCGGTGTCGCAGCGACCGCTACGCTCGCGGACTCACCCATGCGCCATGCCTCCTCGATGGCGTCACGCCTCTCCGTCAAGGGCGGATCGAAGCGCGCTTCGTCCTCGCGTTTCTCGCGGGCACTTTGGACGGCGTTCCGCCAGGATGCCGTCTCCACGATGCTGTCACCGTCCAACAGGAAGGCGTCCTCCGCGCGCTCCAGGGAGCCCACTTGCGAAGCGGCTTCGGCCGCCGCAAGGATCCCCGCGCGCAGCCTCTCCCAGCGCTTCATCAGATCGTCGCGAAACTGCTCCCGAACGCGGTCGATACGGAAGAAGAATCCCGTGCGTTCCTCGGCTGTGCCCCTCTGGAGAGGGGCCTGCTCGCGCCCAAGGAGATCCGTGAGCAGCACGCCGCGCAGCTCCCGGAAGCGCGGCTGCATGGGATCGCTCTCTAGGGGGCCGCGGTGGCCAAAGCGTTCCAGCCATGCGTCGAGGGCTGCCTCACGATTCGCCCGCTCGTTCGCCGCAAGGGCCTCGTAGGCCGCCATCATCTCTTCGGTGACCACGCGCGCGCGTCCGCGAATGCGTAGCGCGCCGCGGATTCGGGCAATGCCGGTCCAGGCTCCGTTGATCGCAAAGTTCGTCCGCAGGGCCAGGTCGAGGCCGAAGACCGTTGCGTCGAACCAATCGGTCAGAGACTTAGCTGAGTCCATGCGTTCGTCAAAGCTCGCGAGCGCCTTCGGGATTCGCCCGATGGTGCGACGGTTCTGAATCTGGAGCGCGACGAGTCTCGGGGACTTCTTGAGCATCCTCCCAAGCTTTAGGCGCGCGTCCGCGGGCCCGTTTGACTCCCCTCCGACCCCCTCGGTCACGAACGTGCGCGGCAGGCCCCAGTGGTCCATCAAGCGAAAGAAGAAAGAGAACGAGAGCCAAGCGCGGCCGGCGCACTCTTCGGCGTACTGGCCGTTCCAGCTCGCGATGGTCGGGTCCACCCGTTCGAATTCTTCGAGCGCTCCGCGTCCAGCGAGCACCAATGCGCTCACCACCCACGGGCTTGGATGGTCCCCGAGGATCTCGCGGTGGTTCGCCAGGCTCAGCATCGGGTTGCGCTTGAGCGCAAAGCGCGCGGGACGCGCTTGCAGAAGGGTGAACTCCTCGCCGGTTCGCACGTACTCTAGGTCGAGAGCCGCGCCCTCCGCCATTTCGTTTCCGAACACCGTCCCGAGCCGTCGGAGCCACTCGGACCAGGCCTCACCGCGCACGAGATCCGCGCGCGTGACCGCGCCACGATCGGTGCCAGCCGTGATCGCGCGGTTGCCGCCAGGGGACTCGCTGCGCTCGAAGAAGAAGCCATCGAAGAACGCCACGCCGCCGGCCTCGGGCTGCAGGAGCGGCTGCACGAACACAGCGGCGCCTTCTCCACGGGCGGACTCCATGGATGCCACCACGGCGCGAACCGCCGCATCGAATTCGCTGGCGCCGGTGACCTCAACGCTCTCGTACTTGCCCGCGGCGGTGCCGTCGGTGCCATCCTCGTCAGGAGCCGCCGAGCGGACGATCCATGGGGGCCCGAACGCGGTGGGCGGGGCGACTTCGCCTGCGCGTTCTGCCCCAAGGTCCTGGGCGAGAGCCCATACGGTAGGGGGCACCTTGACCCCGCGCCTCGACGCTTGCCGAAGGCGCGCGATCTTGCCGATGCGCTCGTTCCGAAACTCAGCGAGGGTTCGCCAGCGCATTCGCCACCTCTCGGGCCCATTCCGCTGGCTCATCGATCATGGGGTAGTGCCCCCAATCGCGGAACTCGCGCACGGGGATCTGCAGATCGAGCGCCGCTTCCGTTCGCCGCAGCTCCTCGATGCCCACCACGTGGTCTTCGCCGCCCCACCAGGCGGTCACGTCTTCGAGGCGGTCGGCGCGGCCGCGGAGTTCATGCTCGAGTCGGCGCAGGAGACCAGGGGTGAGCCAAGCGAACCAGCGCTCGAACGCACGCGCATCTCGGTAGCCGCCGAAGAAGACCCGTTGGAACTCCGGCGAGAGCGGACGGGTGAAATGCTTCGCCATGAAGCGGCGCTGAATGGCGCTGCGGGCGATCGCAAACGTGAGCGCGCGCGGCATCAAGGGCAGACGCATGAGGCGCGGGAACGTGCGGGTCTCAAGGCCCCAGAGCACGGGACCCTGCAGCACGGCCCGTTGGTCAAGCAGTGCGCCGCGAGCACGAAGCGCCAGATAGACGAGGCCCCCGATCCCCGTCGCGTACGCGAGTTCGGCCCCGCTCACCTGCTCTTCTACCAAATCCAAGAGGGAGTCAAAGCTCGACGCCGCTCCATAGTCGACAGAGCGCAGCTCGAAGCCGGTGGCGAGCCGCTGCGCCTTCTCACGCGCAAACGAGAGCCGCGCGTCGACGTGGCCGTTCCCCGGTAGAAAAGCGACGACCTGGCTCAACGGGACTTGGCTCCGTCGCTATGTTCAGCCTGGAGGTCGCGGGCAAGACCCAAGAACTCTTCGAAAGGGGGAACGTGCCCCGCGTGCTCGGCGACGTCCGAGCTGATCAGCAAGGGCCCGTGCGTGAGGAAGGTCCCGCCGAGGGCGAGCGTGTCGCCGACGGGCATGCCCACGCCAAATCTCATCGCCTTGGCGAACTCTCGCCACGTACGGAGACCGAAGATCTGCTTCACGGAAGCGCGTCCAAGCGCGAAGGCTCGGAAGAGAGCTCGCTTTGGGTCAGAGATCGCGGCGACGCCCGGCCAGCGCGTCTCTAGGAACGCGCTCCCTTTTTCGGGAGACCCCATGTGAACCAGCACCACGCGCGGGCTGGACTCTACTGCTTCGGCTCCCTGCACGAGGGAGCGCAGCCGCTCGACGTCGCGGCGGCAAAAGGTTCAGCCGAAGTGCCTCAGAAAGACGAGGAGCGTCGGCTTGGCCGTCGCGGTGTCGCCCAGCAGCTCTTCCAGCCGCCCCGCCCCTTCGAGGTTCTGTCCCTGGATGGGCAAGCGCAGAGTGTCAGGGCTTAGTTCGGTGATAGGTAGCTGATTGGCGGGCATGCAGTGAGCTCTCGGGGAGCAATTGCGGGACATGAGGTCATCGGCGGCACTCGTGTGTTCGCTAACGGCGCGCCGGGGGATGCCACATCGTATTCGCAACAGCCGTCTCGCCGGGTCGCCTTTGGGGCAACGGCGGCGGCGAGCTGCGATTGGCGGATTCAGCTCCGGATCGGTACCGCCGCTTTGCATGCTAGGCCCCATGATCAGCGTCTCCGCCGCCTACTGTCCTAACTGCGCCGCCCTTCTGTCTTTCGAGCCGGGAGACGCCCATGTGACGTGCTCCTACTGCGATGCATCGCTCATGATGGATACCGGGCGGGTGACCCATCAGCGGGGGTCCTCGGATAGCGCTCCTCCGACGGTTTCTACAGCGGAGAGCGCTTCACCGATTGCCCAGCCGGATCCGTCCCTGTTTGTGCGCGACGCCGCGCGCTTTCGGACACGGATCATCGAGCAGGTCGCCGCGGGGGGCGGCACGGCGCCGCCGGATCTCTTTCGGACGGTGGAGCTGGAGGAGGATCGGTTTGCGATCGTTTCCATGCGCTGCGTGGACGAGGAGTCGAAGCCCGTAACCATGGACCTAGAGGCGGCCTTTGAGACGCTGTCGGAGTCCCTCGGGGATGACGGTGATCCGGGGCTTGCGGCGAACCTGGCGCTGGAGGAGCTGAGCGGGAACCCTAGTTTCAAGAAGCTCGAATGCGCGATTGCGCTCTTGGATCCGGCGCGCACGACCGCGCAGGTCTACAGCGCTGGGACGCGCAACGCCGTGTTTTGGGTGAGCACGGAGGAGGGGCGGCCGATCATTGCAGGGACGAACCACCAGGCGTTGGAGCGTGCGGATCTCGCCAAGGTGGGTTCGCAGTTCGACAACAGCAAGGTATGGAGCCTCGCGGCCCAGGATCTTCTGGTCTTCGCCTCCTTTGCGTACCTGACGGATGAGTCCATGGGCAGCAACTTTCCGCGGCTGATGACCCAGACCCTGCGCGATCACCTCGGCGAGGATCCCCAGCGGGTCGTCACGCTTATCAAGAACGGGTTTTGGGAGCAGCGCGAGGCCCGGAACGACGCCCACGAGCCTCTGGCCGGTGACTTGCGCATCGCGGCCGTGGGGGCGAGGCTCGCGGACGTAGAGGCTGCTGACGCTGCACCCGCGCCGATCGTTGAAGTGTTCAAGTCGCGCCACTATCACGTTGCGATTCAGCGCGCGGCTGCCGGTGAGCCTGGTTCCAACGGGCGCGATGGCGTGCGCTTTTGGCCGCTCACCGACGACAGGCATGCCTTGCTCTGGATGCAGGCAGAGGGTGGGCTTGCTCCTGAGGCCGTGGATGCCGCGAAGGATGCGGTTAACGCCGTCTTGAACTCAGGCAGCGGTGATTTCGACAACGCCCGAGCCGCTGGGCGACGTGCCATTGACGCTCTAGCTGCTGCCCACGGTCTAGATCCGGCAGGACTACGAATGCTCGTCATGCATCTCTCCGACGAGCACCAGCGCGTCAAGTTCTTCGCCCGCGGCTGGAAGGCACCGATCACTCTAGGTAGCCGGGGAATGAAGCCCGAGCACGAACAGCAGCAGTTCGACGAGGGAGGCGAGTGCACGATCCACGAACACGCTCGCCTGTTCTTCCCCGGCGCCCTTGTGTACGAGGGCAACGTGATTAAGGCCCAGGACTTCTCTGAGCGCTGGTACGGCGGAAAGTCGTCGCATCTCTACGAGGCGATGCGGCTCCACTGGCGCACCCGCAAGAGCGAGAAGGCACTCGGAAAGATCATCCGCGCGGCGGCGGCCGACACATCTCACTCTGCGGCACAGGGCTTGGCCCTTGTAACGGGAGTGTGAGGGCGAGCGGCCGCGCAAGCTCAAGTGCGGGACGTGGGGGCATTACCTCCAGGGATTCGCGCGAATGGGGCGTGCCGACTTTGCCCTGAACGTGCATCCTCAACGGTATGACACCGCTCCTCGTCACCGCATTCCTTCTGCCCGCGGCTGCCCCCGCTGGCCCGTCTATCGCAGACGTCGACTCGCTGACCTCGCGTAACGTACGCACGTGGTCGATCGAGCTGCCCGCCGATCCCTTCCAGAGGGTTTCGGGGGACCTTCCGATTCTCAATGATCTAGATGCTGGCGTCGTCGTTCGAATCGGCGGCAACGGATTCGAGATCGACACGGATGGCGACCGAGAGGTGGACCGGACGATTGAAGGACGCGAGCATCCGGAGACGAAAGTTCGTCAAGCACGGGTGACGGTCACCCTCGTTCGCGGAGGCGCCTTAGTCGCTTACCCTGTGCGCCTTGAGCTGCGCAGCGAAGGTTGGTTTTGGGCTTCGAGCTCCACCATGCGGGGACTGATTGGGAAGACGCCAGTGGAGCTGATCGACGTGGACGGCAACGGTTCGTTCACGGACGTTGGCCGCGACGCGGTGGCCGTCGGAGGCGCAGAGATCGCGCAGTTCCTCGGTGAGACGCTGCTCGTCGACGGTGAGTTGCGAAGCGTCACCTTCGAGTCAACAGACACTGGCTTGGACGCCATCTCGCTTCCGTACAGCGGCGAAGTCGGCGTCCTCGACCTAGCCTCCAAGTTCAACGGCAAGGGCGTCATGCTCGGCGCCGTTGTGCAATCCGTTGACCGCAAGCACTCGTTCGAGCTGTCCCAGGCCCAAGAAGGCGCCGAGGTGCCGGTCGGACGCTACCGCCTCGTTTCGGCCAAGCTCGGCCTCGGCGAAGCGCGGGCCACCGCAAACACCGGCATGATGAGTTCGCTGAAGGTCAAGGCGGGCAAGACCACCGCCCTCGCCTGGGGGGCGCCCGTCAAGGCGAGCTTCCGCTATCAGCGCGAGGGTTCGGAAGTCACCCTCAGCCCCGAACGCGTCTCGTACGTCGGCGCGGCCAAGGAACGCTGGGTCGGCTGGGACCCGGTGGGCAAGAGCCCAACGTTCCACATCAAGGACGCGAATACCGGCAAGGTCCTAGTGGACGCCGTATTCCCGGGCTCGTGCTGAGGCCGCGGGTTCGTTCCGGCCGCCGTGAGCGTGTCGAATCCAAACGTCGTCATTGAGATGATCGCCAACAACTGGGCCTTCGGAGTGCTGCGGGGCAGCGGCACGCACACTCGATGAGCCACTCTTTGCTGGGTTGGCTTCCGGGCGCCTGGCAGTCCGGAGCGCGGCTGCTGGTTGCCGCTACCTCGGTTCTGGGGGCGAGCGCGGCAGGTCCTGCGCTTCGTCCGCAGGCCGCCAGCGGCGGCTCGATTCCCGTGCAGGTTGTTGCGGGCAAGCTCGTCGTCTCCTGCGACCTGGCGACAGCCGCCAATCGCATTCCGGTCAACCTGTTCCTTGAGCACGAGGGGCGCCATGGGCTTCAGCTTCACAACCGTGCGGCTGCCGGCCTGCGTGCAGAGTCCCAGGACGGCACGCCGCGGCCGATCACGATGCTCTTCCCCGACTTCCAGGTCGTGGTGCCCGCACGCGAGCTCGGGCCGGAAGAGGTCTTCGAAGAGTTCACGAAGTATCACTCGGCTGAGATCGGCGAGAACGCCCTCGTCGGCTCCATCGGCGTTGAGATCTTCAAGGACTGGACGGTCACTTTCGCCATCCCGAGTGGCGAGGTACGCCTTGAGCCACCCGCCACGACCGAGGACATCGCGGCCAGTTCAGAGGGACGGGTCACGTCTACGTTTGTGAAGGCTGACGGCACGGTCGTCGCTCCGCTCACGCTGCTCGACGACATGGCCTGGCTGCCGGTGCGCTGGAACTCCGGAGAGCCCGCCGGCATCATGCTGGGGACCTCGTCGTACGACACGCGCCTCGATAGCGCAGCGGCACGGAGCGTGGGGCGACCGGCCGGGGACGTGGGCGCTGTGCGCCTGGGGGAGATCGACTTCGCCGAATACGTGGCCTTCCGTCCGGAGCGCATCGTCCAGGTCCATCCCGACCGCCCACTCGGGATCACGGGGCTTGGACTCTTGGAGTCATTCGAAGTCCGCGTGGATCGAGCGCGGCGCGAGGTCCACATGCGCCCCGTGCGCCAGCCGGACTTCCCGGAGGCCGACCTCGAGTTTTTCGTGGCACGGGCAGAGGAGAGCCCCGACGCGTTGCTGCGCTTTTTGGAAGGCCATGCCGATGCGCGTCACGCCCATGAGGCCGCGCGGCTTCTGCTCGACTACGCGATCGCTGACGCAGCGCCGGCCGACGAGGTCGAAGGCGCAGTGAAGTGGATCTTCGACACCATGGCGGGGGACCTGCGAACAACGCGGATGCTCGACCTGATGAAGGAGATGTCCGATGCCGGCGAGGTGGACACGGTTGTGGCCGCAGGCAGGCTCGGGATCGAGGCTGGCCGCGATGACCGCTATCCCAATGCCGTTCACGAAGTGCACGGCCTGCTTGGTCGAACGCTGCTCGATCGCGGCGAAGGCGACGACGCCTGGCGGCACCTTCTGTCCGCCGCGTTTGGCCTTCCCGACAACGGCCGTGTCAACTACGACCTCGGCCGCTTCTACGAGAGCCAGAAGCGCTACCGGCGCGCATTCTCGCGCTACGTTCAAGCCGTGATCAGCCCGGAGTCCGGTGGACTCGCGATCGACGCCATGCAGCGGGTCCAGCCGCTGTTGGAGGCGGAAGGCGATGACACTCGCGAGCCCTACTCCGTCGCGATGGTCGAGCGCATGATCGCGGGCAAGGTGCGCAGCTTCGGCGCGTCCAGCCCATTCGTGAACTCGAAGGAGACGCCCGTTCTCCGCACGGTGCTGGTGGAGTTTTTCACCAACGGGCACTATGGATCGGAAGAGCGCGGCGGCGCGATCGGCGGCGCGCTCGGGGTCGAGGGCCTGATCGGGCACTTCTCGCCCGACGGTGGATTGACCGAAGAGGAAGGCGAGGAAGAGAGTTCCGGGGAAGCCAACATCGTCTTCCTTGAGTATCACCTGCCGGCCCCCCGCCCAGATGCACTTTGCAACAGCATGGGCGCGGACCGAGCGGCACAGCTTCGCGTTGACAAGCCGAACGTGATCGTCGTCGACGGCGAAGTGCCGACTGCGGGGGCGGGTAAGTGGCGTGACGCCGAGGAAATCTACAACCGCGGGCGCAAGGCCGTGATCGGACGGCTCGCTGTTCTCGGTGACCACGAGGTGGACCTGCTCGATGCCACGTTCACGGACGGCGTGCTCAGTGGAACGGTGGAGGTCTATGGTCCCCGTGGCGACGACCTCGCGCTGGAGATCGTCTTGGCGGAAGGACGTGTGCTGTACCCCGGCACGTCCGGGGTGATCGTTCACCGCCGCGTCGCGCGGGGGTCGCTCCTCGGAGCCGGCGGTCCGAAGTCCTTCGCGGCTGAAGAAGTCGGAGATGACGAGGACGAAGTGACGTTCACCTTTCAAAGGCCGATCGCTGAGATTGAGCAAGAGATCGCAGCGCACCTTGAGCAGCTGGAGTCCGACGGCGTCGGCAGCGCTCCCCGTATTTCCATGAAGATCGATCCGCGGGAGATTCGCGTGATCGCGTTCCTGTACTCGACGCAAACCGGTGCGGTGCTGTCGGCTGACGAGTTGATCCCAGCCGGCCTGCCTGAGGCAGAGGGAGGTCGCTGATGTCTACGGAGACCCCAAACGCCCATGGCCGTCCCGGCGCGGGCATTCAGGATGAACTCGACGTGATCGTTGAGCGTTCGGGCCGCGAGCTCAAAGCCGCCTACGGGCGCCGCGAGTTCGGCCGCATTCTGCGCGCGTCGCTGCCGCTCATCGCGTTGGTGCCGCTCTTCTTCCTCATCACCCAGCTGGCCTACTGGAGAGGAGGTGGCGACCCAAGTTTCCTGCCAGCGCTACTGGTCGCAGCTTTGGCGATCGGCCTGCCCCTGATGTTCGCTTGGCTCGGTTCGCGGGAGGCGCGACGGTCCTCGTTCGCCCGTTCCCGCGCGCTTGGAGAAGTGGACCGGCAGCTAGAGCTTGAGGGCCGACTTCAGGCAGCCGATGACTTTGTTCAACGGCCACTCCCCACGGGCTTCGAACGCGCCGCAATCGACGATGCTGCGCTCAGAACGGAGGCTGCCAAGGCCGCCGTCTTGAGCCACCGGCCCGCCGTGATCGACTGGGGAAGGTGGAGCGTGATCTGGGCGGGGGTGGGAGCCGTTTCCATGCTGCTCATGCTTCTCGTCGGTACGTTCGATGTGCGAGCCAAGTTCCGCTCGGCTTCCCCTGATACCCAGGTCGCATCCATGGGAGGCGACGTGGTGGAAGCTCCAGACGATGAAGCGAACGACCCGACTCGCGCGCCAGAGCTTCCCATGCCACTGCCGCTGGACCCTGGCACAAAGAACGCCCAGGCCCGAGCGTTGGCCGAGCAGGCCGAGGCCTCCCCGGACGTGTCGGAGAGCGTCAAGGAGTCCGCGGGTAAGACGGGCGCCGGCCGGTCGTCGGGTGCCCTGTCTTCTTCCTCGGGGAGCGAGTCCCGCAGCACGCCATCGGCCCAAGGGCAAAGCTCCGAGCCAGGCGAGCCGGAAGACAAGGCGAAGCCCAAGCCGAAGAAGAAGCCCACCGTTGCGCCGGAGAACGCCGCGCCTGAGGAGAAGCCGGAAGAGGAAGAATCGGGTTCCACCGCGGGCAAGGGCTCGTCGAAGGGTTCGAACAAGAACCCCACGGCGTCCGAATGGAAGAGCCGCGACCAGGTCACCGAGTCCGACGATCAAGACATCGAGGACGACGAGGAAGCCGAGGACGACGAAGAGTCCCAGGAAAACCGCGGCGGCGTTCAACCCAGCCTGCGGGACCGTCGGCCCCCCGTGAGCCGCGATCTGCAGATCAGCTTCGGCAACCGATCGGATCCCGACGCGAACGGCCGCGGCGGGCCTTCCGAGCAGAAGAAGTCGAGGGGCGTAGCGTCCCTTGTCCTCGGCGTTCCGATCCCTGACCGGATCAAGGGACGTCCGGGCCCAGGCCCCACGAAGATCACCCAGGAGCGCATCGAGCCCCAGGCAGAGCAGCCCGGTGCCCTCAAGGGCGCGCAGCGCATAGCGCGTTCTCGGCCCACGGGTCCGCTCAGCACCCTGGACTTGGAGCCGAGCCTCAAGGCCCTCGTCCGCCGCTACTTCCTCCGTCGCCGCGCGACGATCTTCTGATTCACAACACTAGCAGCCCGTTGAAGAAGTCCGCGCTAACCAATAGTGTCCATCGGAGTCCTGACAAGGCGCTTGAAGCCCCCCATAGCGAGCTATTCGGGGCCCTTCAAGCAACGCGGTCAGGGCTTCGAGGGGCGCTGTTGGTTGGTGCGGCCTTTGTCAACGGGCTGCTAGGCCCGCCCGACGCTTCAAAACGCGGGGCCCGAGCCCCGGACAGACCCTCACTTTTTTCTCCACCATGAGTTCTTCAGACGCCGACGCCGCGCGTACCGACGCGCAGGCTTTCATCGATACCTTCCAGTCCATCAAGGGTGAGGTCTCCAAGATGATGGTGGGGCAGGAAGAGGTCATCGATGGTGTTCTCATCGCGCTGATGGCGGGGGGGCACGTCCTCCTTGAAGGTGTTCCTGGGCTGGGTAAGACGATGCTCGTTTCGTCCCTGGGCAAGGCGGTGGACCTGTCTTTCAGCCGTATCCAGTTCACCCCAGACATGATGCCCGCGGACGTGCGTGGCACGTCGGTGCTCGTCGAGACCGAGGGCGGCGGTCACGAGCTGCAGTTTGAGGAGGGGCCGATCGTGGCCAACCTCGTGCTGGCAGACGAGATCAACCGCGCAACGCCCAAGACCCAGTCGGCACTCTTGGAGGCGATGCAGGAGCGCCAGGTGACCGTGGGCAAGCGCACGATCAAGCTCGCTGAGCCGTTCTGCGTGATGGCCACCCAGAACCCCGTCGAACAGGAGGGCACCTATCCGTTGCCCGAGGCTCAGCTCGATCGCTTCCTCTTCAAGCTCGTGGTCGGTTACCCAGAGGAGGCAGACTACAAGGAGATCCTGCGGCGCACGACGGGCGGGGTCGACGTCGCGCTGAAGTCGGTATCGAAGGCGAAGGCGGTCAACAAGATGCGCAAGATCGTTCGCTCGGTGCCCGTGCCAGAGCACGTTGAGGACTACGCAGTCAAGCTGGTGATGGCGACCCAGCCCGAAAGCCGTTACGCCCCGCGCATCGTCAACGAGTTCGTTGCGCTTGGATCGAGCCCCCGCGGCGCACAGTCGCTGCTGCTTGCGGGCAAGGTGAAGGCTCTGCTCGCTGGGCGCTTCGCCGTCGCGATCGAAGACCTCCAGTCCATCGCGCTGCCCGTTCTACGTCACCGCGTTCTGATGAACTTCGCCGGCCTTTCGGAAGGCGTTACCCCTGAGAAGGTAGTGTCCGAGGTGCTCAGCGCCGTCGAGCAGAGAACAGGCGCGCAGGCGTGATTCAGACGAGTGACACGGAGGTCACGGCCAGCCTGCCGGATCTCTTTACGACGGAGTTCATGGAGGCAGCCCAGCGGCTGCGCCTGATCGCGAAGCGCGTGGCTCCGCGCGGCCGCTTCGCCGAGCAGCGTTCGAAGTCCAAGGGCTCGGGGCTCGAGTTCCAGGACTACCGACCCTACACCCACGGCGACGACATGCGCGCCATCGACTGGACGGTGTACCAGCGCCTCGGCCGCGTCTTTGTGCGCCTGTTCGAGGAGCACGAGGACCTGCCGCTCTACCTTGTGCCCGACGTTTCGAAAAGTCTCTGGATCGAATCGCCCCCGCGGGTGGTTGCCGGGCTGCAGGCGGCCTTGGCGCTGGCCGCGGTTTCCCTGGGTGCCCACGACAGCGTTGGCGTCTTTCCTTTTGCTGAAGACCTAACGGTTCTGCAGCGACCCACTTCAGGAAAGGGCCGACTGACGTCCCTCGCAGCTCGCATGCAGACAATTCAGCCGGGTGGCGCGACGGATTTGCGTCAAGCGCTGCGGCGGCTCGGTGGCATGCGGCTTCGAGAGGGCCTGGTCGTGATTATCTCCGATTTCTTCGACGAAGGCGGCCTTGGGGCGGTCGAAGAGGCCGTGCGTTCCGTTCGCCACAAGGTGCTGCTTGTGCAGCTCATGCGGCCGTCCGATCGAGAGCCAAAGGCGCTGGTCGGCGACCTGCGCCTCGTCGACTGCGAAACTCGGGACGCGCAGGACGTCTCCATCTCGCCCGCGGTGGTTCAGCGCTACCAAGCCGCCTACGATCGCTTCTCCGAAGGGCTCGCTGCCCTCGCGCGCTCGCGTCAAGCCGGTCTTTTGGCCCTCGATGTCGAGGCTGATGTGATCCCGCAGATCGCAACGCTCTTTGAGAACGGTCGGAGGGACGTGTAGTGCACGGCAGTTTTTCTTTGGTAGTTTCCGCCGGGGCCCCTGTGCTGGCCCTCAGCCCGACGCAGATGTCCGGCAACATGCTGCTTCTGGGTCTGCTCGGGCTCGGTGCGCTCCTCTTCGTCCTCCAGCGACTTCGCGTTCGTCACCGCTCGCGGCTTGTGGTCACGACGCTCTTCTGGCGCGAGGCCCTTGACGAGTCGCGGGCACGAACGCTCTTCGAGCGCTTCCGCCATCCCTTGACCTACCTCCTGTTGGCGCTCATCAGCGGTCTCCTTTGGCTGTCGGTGGCGCGGATCGAGGGCGAGCGGAACGAGGGCTTGAGCCACGTTTTTCTCTTGGACGGATCGGCGACCATGGGCGTGGGGAACCGCTTTGAGAAGGCCGTTGACGCATTGGCCGAGGCGCTCAAGGAAGCTCCACCGGAACGAACGGAGGTGCTTCTCTGCGGTGAAACCGTCGACGTGATCTTGGTGCCCGGGGACGACCGCGCTTTGTTGCACGAACGCCTCCGCGGCGCGAAGCCTGCGGGAGTGCCCGCTTCCGTGGAGCGCGCGCTGGTGTCCAGCGCAAGCGTTGAGCGGCGCGCGGGCAGCGATCGGCGCCGCTATGTGGTGGTAGGAGATGCAGCGTGCGGTCAAGCGGCCACCGCGCTGATGCCCGAAGGGGACTGGGTCGAGCGCCTTGAGCTCGGAACCGAAAGAGCGCCGGGCAACCTCGGCATCACCGCCCTCGGACTGGCTCCCGCGAACTCCGGCAACTTTGACGCTCTCGACGCCCTCATCGAGGTTCGTGGTCCAAGGGCTGCGGACACCGACGTGTCCATCCTGCTTGGCGGTCAGCCGGTTCCGGAAGTAGAGCGCCGCGTGATCTCCGCCGGAGTTCTTGAGCTCGTCTGCCGGGACCTGCGAGTGCTGCCCCAGGGAGCCGGGGTGAATGCAGGTCGTCTCACCGTCTCGTTGCCCGGGGCGGCGAACGATCCACTGCCCCTCGACAACTACGCCGAAGTCCAGCTGCCCGACCTGCGCCTGATTCGCGTGCTCGTCGTGCCGACCGGAGACGTGGCGGTGGACGGTGCCCTGCGGGCGGCCTGCGCGGCCGACTCCGCGATCGAGATCGTCGCGAGCGCCGCCCGTGCCGACGTGATCGTTGGGGGGCCTTCGCCCGAGCAGATTCGTTCGCTGCCATCCATGCGGGTTTCGCTCAGCGCGGATCAAGAGCACGCCATCACGCTCTTCGAGCCAGCTGTGACCGATGCGGATGCGCTCCTTCAGCGTGCTTTGGGCGAGCTCGGACTCGACCGAGTGGACGGTGCGCGGCTCGCGAGTGAGCTTGGCAGACCTCTCTCTCTTGGGTCCACCTCGGGCAGCGCTACCGTGCGCCAGGTTTCGCTTTGGTCGGAGCTCTTCAATCCCGCTCTGTGCTCATTCACTGAGTCGAGGGCGTTCCCGCTGGTCGTGGGGCGCACGGCGCGGTGGCTAGCGGGGGCGCCTGAGATTGTGCCGTACGTCGCGACCGGCAAGCCTCGGCCCACTCGGCTTGTCGGCTCCCCCGGCGGCACACTTTTCCCGTGGGAGGTCGCTCCATCGCCGGCTTCAGCGTCGAGTCCTCTCGATGTTGCAAGCACCCTCGGGGCCGGCGGACTCGCGCAGCCGATTCCCGTGGAAAGTGGTGTGGTGACGGAGGGGCCCGGGCCCTGGCGCTTCGCCACGTGGCTGCTTGCCATCGTCCTCGTCGCGTTGCTGGTCGAATGGATGCTCTATCAGCGCGGGAGGATCGCATGATTCCCATCGAGTTCCAAGCGCCCGCGTGTCTGCTCTTTGCGGTCTTGGCGGCCCTGCCCTGGCTGAACTTCGGGCACCTGACGCGGACCGAATCTCGCCGCGACACCGTGCACTCGGCGATTCGCTCGCTAGCGATTCTGCTGGTGGTGATCGCGATGGCTCGCCCAATCCAGGTGACCATGGGCGAGGCGCGTTCCCACGCGATCGTTTGGGACCGGAGCGCTAGCGTGACGGCTGCGGCCGACGATATGGCGCGGGCGGAAGTCGAACGGATCCTCGCCTCAAGTCGGCAGCTGCCGGACCCAAAGCCTCGCTTGACTCTCGTGGAGATCCTGCCGAGTGACCAGAGCTTGCGCACTGACTTCGAAACAGAGGAGCCTTTGGACAGGGCGGCTTTGGCGGCCGACGCCTTCGGCGCTGAGGTCTCACCTCTTTCTGCGGCTCTCGAAGCCGCGGTGCGTTCGGGGTTGGGCATCTCAAGCCATCGAATTACGCTGCTCTCCGACGGACTTGGCACGGACGCTGCCTTCGACACGGGGCTCTCGCTTGCGGCCTTCGCAGCATCGTTGGAGAAAGACGCCATCGCGCTGGAGTGGATGCCTCTCCCCGGGGTGGAGGGCGACCTGCGCGTCACCGGGCTGCGCCCCCAGGGGACGCTCGTGGCAGGCCTTGGGTGCAAGGTTGCCGTGACCCTCGAAGGTGGCGGTCAGGTCGTGGATGTCACCTTGACCGTGCGCGGCAAAGAAGCTGCGCGCCTTGAGAACGTGCGCGTCAGCGGTACGGCCGAGTGGGTGCTCGACTTCGAGCCTGAAGAGGCTGGTTTCGTCGAGGCCGTGGTGGGCGTGGAGATCCAGGAGGGCGTTGATCCACGGGGCGGCGATCTAGAGCTCGGTCTTACGCTGGCCGTGCAGCCCCCTCGCTCCGTCCTCTACTTTGGAGACCGCATGGAAGGCGGCGCAGCACTGCTCGCGAACCTTGTGGGCCCTGGTTTCGTTGTCAGGGACGCTGCGGAGCAGATGGCGGTGGACGACGCGGGCAAGGCGTTCTCGATCGGCTCATCCGATCTCGTTGTCATCGACGACCGACCCGCGAGCCTCATGCCCGCGGCGATTCAAGAGTCGATCGTCCGGGCCGTGCAGGATGGCGGCGTTGGTCTCGTGATGTCGGGGGGCGAAGGTGCCTTCGGTCCGGGGGGCTACCACGACCAACCGCTGGAAGAGATCCTGCCCGTAGAGTTCGTCCAGAAAGAGGAGAAGCGCGACCCGAGCACAACCCTTGTGGTGATCATCGATACATCGGGTTCGATGGGAGGCAACAGAGTGCAGCTGGCCAAGGAGGTCTCCAGGCTTGCCATTCGGCGTCTCCTGCCCCACGACAAGGTTGGACTCGTGGAGTTCTACGGAGCGAAGCGCTGGGCCGTTCCCATTCAGCCAGCGTCGAACTCCATCGAGATCGAGCGCGCGCTCAATCGTCTGGACGCGGGCGGTGGCACCGTGATTCTTCCCGCCATCGAAGAAGCCTACTACGGCATGAAGAACGTTCGGACGCGCTACAAGCACGTCCTGATTCTGACGGATGGCGGCGTGGAGACGGGGGCCTTCGAGCCCCTACTGCGCCGCATGGCAGACGACGGGATGACGGTCTCGACGGTCCTGATCGGGCCGGACGCGCACTCGGAGTTCCTGGTCAATATCGCCAACTGGGGGCAGGGCCGTTTCTACTCGGTCCCCAATCGTTTCAACCTCCCGGAGATCCTCCTGAAGCAGCCCGCGAGCGCGAAGCTGCCCGCGTACCGGCCCGGAGTCGTTCAAGTGACGTCTCCGTCTATCTCGCCGGCGTGGTGGGGGGAGCTGGACCCCGTGGAGGGTGTGCCGGACCTTGCGGGGTACGTCGAGACGAGGCTGCGCAGCGGTGCGTCGAGCGTGCTGGAAACCGTCGAGGAGCGGCACCCCGTTGTCGCCTCGTGGCGACACGGGCTGGGACGGGTGACGGCCATGACCACGGAGCCC
This sequence comes from uncultured Planctomycetaceae bacterium, assembly GCA_964417955.1. Classification (GTDB taxonomy): domain Bacteria; phylum Planctomycetota; class UBA1135; order UBA1135; genus Saltatorellus. The sequence goes on along the minus strand of CAYQKK010000071.1, from coordinate 10,071 downwards.
ACGGGGCCGGGCACCGACCCGTGGGCGAGCTGGAACGGCTTCGGTGAATTCATGAGCCGCGTTCTTGAGCGGACGGCCGCCGACTCATCGGCGCCGTTTGCCTTCCGCCTGACAGCCGAGCGCGGCACGGCCTTGCTGGTGGCTGAGCGCCGGACGTCCAACGATCAGGTTGTGCCCACGGCGGAGCTGATTCGCGAGGACCTCTTGGAGTCAGAGCCGATCACGTGGCACAGAACGGCGCCGGACCGGTTCGAGGCGCGCTTTCCGTTCCACGGCGTGGGCGATTCAGTGCGCGTGGCAGCGACGTCACGGGCCCCGGGTGAGTCTGCTCGACCGGCCACGTTCCTGATCCTCAACGAACCGGTGCGTCAAAACCCCGAGCTACAGGTCCATGGGAGCGCAAGGGAAGCGCTCCATTCTCTGGTGAAGTGGAGCCGCGGGAGTCTGCTCGCCCCCGATCGCAGCGGCCTTCGCCTCTTCAGTGACGACGTTCTGGAGGAGCGCGCCCGACTCCGCGAGCTGGGCCCGCTCTTCGCGCTGCTTGCGCTTCTGACCTACCTCGCCGATATCCTGTACCGCCGTTGGCCGAGGGCCGTTTCGTGAGAGCCGCTATGACGCACCGTTTCGCCCTGGCCCCTCTGGTCGCTGCCCTGTTGGCAGGTACCTCAGCTCTCCCTGCGCATGGCGCGCCCGGCCCTTGCGTGGTGCCGCACGCCCTAGGGACTGGCCAAGCCGAGGTAGACGAGGGCCCCAAGGTCGATCCCTTGGCGGAGGAGGTCGCGGCCTTGGCCGAGACAACGCTGCGCCAGCCGATCGCGGCCCACAGGCCCAAGGCCCTTGAGGTCAAGCTCTACCGAGCCGCTCTCCGTGAGCACGGCGAGGTATTCCCGCTCATTGCCTATCTCGACGGGCGAGCTAGCGAGGCGGAGGAGCCCCATTGGCGCCTCAACGCTGCGCGACTTGCCGCCCATATGCTGTGGCGCTTTGGCGAGCTTGAGCTGGCGCTCAAGCGCTTCGGGACACTCGTCGACCCCGAGCAGGGCGGCGATCCGAAGGACCTTGATGCGCTGCTCTCGAAGGCGAGGCTGCTCGACGCACGTGGGCGTGCGAAGGATGCCCTCGCGATCTACGGTGAAACCGTGCCGCTGATCACCGATGCGGGTGTTCTCAGCCGGGTGCAGCTGCGCATGGCGCTCATGTCCATGGAGAGCGGCGACGAAGAGCGCAAGGACGCGCTGGCCCAGTTCGCCAAGAGCGAGGGGCAGTCCACGGCTTTGCGCAACCGCTCGTCCGTGGTGCTCGCGCTTTTGGGGCGCCCCGCCGAAGCCGCTGACCTCTACGTTGTCGAGACGCCCGACCCCGGCACTATCGAGGGAAGCGTCAAGGAGCGCAAGGCGGCCGTGAAGTCGGCTGCAAACGGCGAACTGCGAATCGCGGAGTGGGCGATCCGCGCCGAAGACTGGACCCGGGCCCAGGCTTCCGCATGGAGGGCCATGGAGCTGGGAACGGTCAAGCGCGAGATTCGCTACGCGTTGACGCTTCTCGCCGAAGCCCACCGCGGTGACGACACGTTGCCCGCCCTGCTCACGCGCTTCGACGAAGCCCGCGATGAACTTCCCACGGAAGCGCGCGAGGCGTGGATCGATCTCCTGCGCGAAACGGGTCAGTACCAGGATGCCATCGACCTGGCCCTCGGCGACGAAGCGGACGCATTCTCCCGCGAGGAGCGCCGGCGACTCCTGGAGATGTACCGCGAGGCGGGACGTGACGATGAGATGATCGCCGTCTACAAGGAGTGGATCGCCGCCGAGCCGAAGGAGCTCGTTTGGCGCAGCGGACTCTCCCGGCACTACTTGGAGAGCGGGGACCGTGAAGCCGCTGTCAACGTGTGGCGCAACTGGTTCGATGAATTCGAGTCCAAGGGTTTCCTTCCCGAGAACTCACTGGAAGCCGCCGACACGATGGAGTCCCTTGGCCTAGATGACCTTGCGATCTACGCGGCCGAGAACGAGATCTCGATCGCCGAGTTCGCAGGTGATGGAGAAGGCGAAGCGGCGTTTCTTTTTCTCTACGACCTCTACCGCGACCGTGGCGACCTCGACAAGGCGCGGGTGGCCCTCGAGCGCCTCGATGAATTCGCGGCGCCGACCTCCCCGGCGCGGATGCCGCTGTCCGACTGCTTTGAGCGCCTAGGCGAGTTGGAGGAAGCGGTCAGGGTGCTCGAGAACGTGCGCGAGGCGCGCGGTGTCGAGCGCGCTGGCGAAGACCTTGAGATGCGGCTCGCTTGGCTCTACTCCGAGGTGGGCGAGGAAAAGAAGGCCCTGGAGCTTTGGCGCGATCTGTGGGACCGCGTGAAGTCCGTGGCACGTAGCCGCTTCGTCGAGGATCGGATGATGACCGTAGCGGCACGCCTCGGTGTGCTTGCGGACATCGCCGTGGAGTTGGAGCGCGCGTTGGCCGCAGGTGAAGCCAGCGAGCGCATGAGCGGCCTGCTGGTGAGGCTCTACACCAAGGTCGGAGACGCCGTGTCGGCGGCGGAGATCGTCGACGAGTTCCTGGCCCAGACGGGCGGGACCGAGCTTGATGCGCTCACCGAGAAGGCGCGGGTGTACCTGGCCTGCAACGATTTCTACCACTACGAAAAGGCAGTCGCGCGCCTCATTGATCTCGACCCGAAAGGGCGGCCCGACTACTTCCGCCAGCTGGCCATGAGCCAGCTTGAGCGCGGGAAGCCAGACCAGGCGCGCCGCACGCTCATGAAGCTCAAGGGGCTTGACGGCGAGGTCTCGGACGACGATAGCTCGTCCGAGTTTGAGGCGGGCGTGCTCGCGCTCTCCGGACTGCGTGAGGAAGCGATCGCCGCGTACCACCGTGGGCTGTCCGCCCACCCTGAACGCATCGACTCGTATCTCCTCATGGCCGGGCTCATGAAGGAGATCAACCAGTCCGACCGCGCGGTGGGGATGTTCCAGTTCTTGGCGGAAACCGCCGACCGCGACGATCTCTTCACGATCGCGATCGACGGCCTCTTGAACATGGTGGTGGATGCGCCGCCACAGCCCAAGATGCTGCAGTGGGCCCGGCGGATCACGCTTGAGCGCCTAGCCGCCCGTGAGGACGCGCCGTACCTCTACCAGCTCCTAGCGGACCTAGCAGAAGAGACGGACGATGAGGACGGCCAGCTGACGGCGTTAGAGAACTCACTCGCTGCGGCCGGCCCCCGTCGCGCCTCGACTTTGCGGGAGTTGATGGACCTGTGCAAGCCTGCGCGGCGGAGCTTTGGCTCCCCCGCGCGTGACGGAGACCGTCCTCGCCAGTTGGCATTCGGCCGCAGGCTCGTGGGCCTTGGCGAGCTGGTTCCACCCGAGGTGTACCTTGATCTCGGCGACGCGTTCTTGGAAGCCGGCGATGAGAGCTCCGCGGCCCGCACGTTCGATCTGACCCTCGAATTCCCCGATGGCGAGCTCTACCAGAGCCAAGCCGCGGAGCGCTTCGAGAAGGCGGGCTACGTGGAAGAGGCCCTCGAGCGCTACCAACGCGTCCTGAGCGCAAGCCCCAGCTCCATTCCGCTCTTGGCCAAGGTGGGCGAGCTCCTAGAGGCGCTCGGTCGAGACGAAGCCGCGCTGCCGCTCTACACAAGAGCGCTCAACATTCTTCTACGGCGCAAGCCTCTGTTCGAGCGTGCGGAGGCTGAAGACGACAAAGCCAGTCGCTGGGCGCCAAAGAACGTCGATGAGTTCGACCAATACAGTGAGCGCGTGCTCGTTGGCGTGCTGAGTTCCCTTCCGACCGACGAGGATGTGGCGGCGTTCTTGGACGAGCAGCGGGTGACGATGCGTGAGGAGGTTCCTCTCGCCAAGGCAGCGCTCGCTGCGGCGGAAGAGGCCAACCTTTCGTCGGAAGATGAACCGGAAAGTGACGACGCGAAGGAGCCCGGCATCGGGGATCATCCGCGACTTCTAGCCCGCGCCAATATCGTGCGTCGCGCTTCGTTTGCCTCTGGGAGCTTTCAGCAGACGGAAACGATGGATCGCATGCTGGCGAAGGCTTTCCCCGACGACGGTGGCCTAGTTGAAGCGGCCGTTGAGGCGCGCATTCGCTGGGGACGCTCCGAGTCGGCGCGAAGGCTGGTGTCTGAAATCGTCCGTGATGAGGATCAGCTGGCCCAATGGACCAGCCGCCTTGGCCAGTCGGCCCAGGCAGGGGAAGCGCCAGGCGGCGCAGGTCCTGTGCCTTTCGCGGAGGCCGTCTCGTTGGCCCTGCCCCTCCACGCGGCCGGTGACACCGACGCCCTGACTAGCCTGCTACGCCGGGTCGACCTCGCGGGTCTCACCCCGGAGAACTCCGCGAGGGTGGGGGTGCTCATGACCGCGGCTCGTGCAGCGAACGACCAGGAGGCCTCGCTGCGCATCGCTCGCGATTGGCTGCGCTTTGATGTGACGGAGGGAACCTCCCAGTATCAGCTAGAGAGCAAGCTGCAGAGCATCCTCGCGGTCTTGGACGATGAGACTGGCTTGGCCCTCGCACGCTACTTCGTTGGCCTCGTTCTGGAAGACGCCGAGAAGAATGCGCGCTACGTGACCATTCTCCCCAACCTCGCCAAGCAGTTCGGTGACGGCGTCGTCGAGGTGGAAGCAGTGCGGACCCTGCTCGATGGCTTTGGAGATCGCTACGCCTGGGGTCTCGGTCCCGTGCTTGCGCTCTTGCCGCCCAGCGACCGGGTCGGCGCGATCCGTAGCGTCTGGCCTAAGTTGGAGGCGGCCAATCGTGCGAGCTTCCTGCTGGACCTTGTGACCGAGGCCGAGTCAGAGCTCGAGCCGGAACTTGCCGACTTTGTGCTGGAGTCGATCCCCGCAGCTCTTGAGGACGCCGATGATTTCATCTCGTACTCCATCAACCAGCTTGGAGACGTCGAGCACAGCCATGCGACGATTGAAGCCCTCGCCGAGGCGATTCAGAAGGTCAAGACCGACCTTGTGACCCTCGACGCGATCCGAGTGGTTCACCGAGCGCAGCGGTTGGGGGACGCGTTTGCTGAGGACACGAAAGAGGTGGCCGAGGCTGCCCGGGTTTGGAGCGATCTCCTCAAAGCGGGGAGTGACGAGTGGACGGTGACATCGGCTCGGCGGCGTCTGGAAGCCGTGTTGGAGGAGGTCGTCGGGGCGAGCGGCGCCGACACGCTGCTGACTTCGCTGGAAGCCATCGAGGCCGACGACGGTGCAACGCCTGAAACCACGAAAGCACGTGCCGGTCTCCTAGCGAAGGCTGGGAAGGAAGAAGCTGCCATCAAAGTCTTGGAGGCAGCGCTCGTGGACGAACCAGAGGATCTTGACCTGTTGAGGGAGCTTCGCAGCCTGCAGCTCCGCATCGGAGATCGCACCGGCGGCGCACTCATTCAAGAACGTATCGCGGAGCACACCTCCGGAGACTCGGCCAAGAAGCGTGAGCTTCGTCGCCTCGTCACGGAATGGACGCGGTTGCATGCGCCCGAGCGTGCGCTCGCGGCGCAGCAGCAGTTAGAGGGCGATACGTCGGAGGAGTCGGGTATTCCTGGACTGCCGCCAGGCTTCGTTCTCGCACCGGGTCAGATGATCATCATCAACGCCGTCTCCCACGTCGGCGGAGAGGGCGACCCTAAGAAGGGGCTGCCCAAGTCGTTCAAGGACGTGACCGCGGCGCTGGCTGAGGGCCATGAGTCCGAGGCTGCGCTCATTCTTCGAAGGCTATGGCGCAGCTTCCCCGTGGGGCAGCCCCAGACGCCGCGCTTTTTCTCTTCGCGCTATCGGCGCCTTCCGCTGGCGAACCTGTCGCTGCCCTCGGAGGATTCAGACGAGTCAGCCGACTCCGAAGCAGACGAGGCCGAGGAGAATCCAAACGCCAAGAAGGGCGGTCTGATCGCCTATCAGCCCGTGGAACCGGAGCCAGCGCCTGAACCGCCGAACGCCTACGATCTCCTCGCTACGAGTGAGCTGCTGGTGGCCGAGCAGAAGCGATTCTTGCGGACGGTGCAGTCCTTCGAACTCGATCGTTTGCAGAAGGTTCTCGAAGGACTCCTGCGCCGCGAGGTCGAGGAGCGTGGTGGCGACGAAGTCATGGGGGAGCTGCTCGCTAAGGCGGAGTCCGGGGAGATGGGACGCGTCGACCAGATCTGTTTGCTGAGCCTTCTCGATAGTCGCCCAGGTGAGGCGCAGGGGGCTGCCGCAGGGGCCCTTGGGGATCTCGTCCAGACCATGCCACCGCGGGACGCATCGCAGGTGCGTCGCCTGGCGCGGGTGTTCGCGCACTCGGGGCAGGCGCGGGAAGCTCGCGCTTTGTACCGCTGGTGCGCGCTGCAGATGGAGAACTCCGGTGGCTTCGGGGATGACGAGTTGGACGTGGTGACTTCGGTCAGCACATCTGAGCTGGTGAAGGAAGCGCGGGATCACCTCGAAGGCGACGAGCAGCTCGCGCTGATTGAGATGGTGCTCGACGCCGCGAAGCCCTCCGAGGGGACGAGTCCCTGGGCACGCCGGAGCTATGACCAGCTGGTGCTCTCAACCTGGGCCGAGATCTTGGAGCCAGAGGCTGCGCTGGAGCGAGCGCGAGCGACGGCGGAGGGTGCCATCGATCTTTCGACAGGCCTGCGCCGTGACGTGGCGCTGCGGGCTGCGCCACTGTTCCTCTTCGCCGGCGAGGTCGACTCAGCGCTACGCGCCGTCGAAGTCGGGATGGCGAAGCTGGATCCAGACTCTGTGACACAGCCCACCGAGCGCTGGTACCGCGTAGACCCAGCCGTGCCAGGGGCCCTTGGTATCGATGATCTACGCCGTCTCCTTCCCGTTGGTGGTGAGGGCCTCGCCGACCCGAAGGCCTGGTTCCAGCGGCTTAAGGGGGCTCTGCTCACGTGGGTCGATGAAGAGCGGATCGAAGAAGGCCGGGCCGTGTTGCCCCTCGCGGTCCTTGTGGAGCGGTTGAGTCAAGTGGGGCTTGAGGGCGAAGCGCGCGAGCTGGCTGAACGGATCGTTGGCTTCGAGGATCTGAGCCCCAGCCTGCAGCTGTGGGCCATCGATGCGCTCCGCGCCTCGGGGGGCGAGGACGAAGCAAGCGCCATGGAGAAGGAGCTGATGGAGAGCGGCCGCCTGCACCCCGAAAGGATCGCGGAGGTGCTCTCTACGGTTCAGTCCAAGGAAGGGCCCAAAGCGATGTTGGCGGCAGCTGCCAGCGTGATGGAGCATAATCGAGACGAGGCAGTGCTTGCGCTGATCTTGGACGCGTACCGAGCGCTAGGGGACGAGGCCTCAGTGACGCTCTGGACGGAGCGTCAAGCGGCGGCGAGAGCTGCGGAAGAGTCGCTCGAGGCGCTCAAGGCAAAGAAGTAGCTCCGGAGAGTGGCTTGCCGTTGAGTAGCGGTGACCGATGGGTTCGAATGCGCGGGTGGATAGGCAGTCGGAGCCCTTGGACCGAAGCGGAAAGCTGGAAGCACGGACCGTGCTTCCTCTCGGGCCGCTGCTCGCTCTGGCGCTTGTGGGCTTTGCGCTGCGTTGGCTGAACGTCGCTGCCCTCGAGGGCACGCCGCTCTACCGCGCGCCCCACGGGGACGGGCTTGGCTACCTGTCCCTCGCCGCGAAGCTCCGAGAGGCTGGTGTGGCGGGCCTTTTCAGCGAGGGGCCGGTGTACTACCAAGCGCCGCTCTACCCGCACCTGATGGCGCTCTTCCAGTGGTTCTTCGGAGAGAGCCTCTCTGCGCTTCGAATCTTCCAAGCAGTCCTCGGCGGCGCGTCGGTGTTTCTGATGGGTCTCGGTACCGCGCGAGTCTTCGGACGCCGGGCGGGCCTCGCCGCTGCGTTCCTGTTGGCGTTCTTCGCGCCATCGATCTGGCTCGACGGGCTCGTGCAGAAGAGCGCGGCGGCGACCGTCTTGGCGTCTGCCTTGATGGCGCTTTGGAGCTACTCCTCGACGCGCGCGGCCGCGGCGATGGGTGCTGTGCTGGGCCTTCTCATGCTTACGCGTGGTGAGGCTCGATTGCTGGTTCCCGTCGTGGGGGCGGCGCTCCTCTGGCGCGACGGCTCAAGGAAGTGGGCCTCTTCCGTCGCCCCATTCGCGTGTGGCCTCGCCTTGGTCCTTGCGCCGGTCTTTGTGCGCAACGGCGTGCTCGGAGGCGACTGGGTGCTGACGACGTCCCAGGCCGGCACCAACCTCTACATCGGGAATCACGCGGGGGCCACGGGCTCCTATACGCCCCTGGTGCCCGGCCGAGGGGACGCGCGCTTCGAGGCGAGTGACGCGCAGGAGTTGGCGGAAGCAGCGACGGGCGGATCGTTGACCCCCAGCGAGGTCTCGTCTCACTGGCGGTCGCGCGCGCTCGCGGACATGCGCGCGGATCCCGCTGGCGCCGCACGGCTACTAGGCCGCAAAGGGTTGCTGGCGCTGAACAACGCGGAAGTCGCCGACACGGATGACTTCAGCCATGCCCGGCGCGACTCTTGGGTGCTGCGTCTGACCCTGCCGTTCACCGTCCTCCTGGGCCTTGCCGCTTTGGGCCTTGCGATCGCAACTCAAGAAGAGCGTCGCCGCTCCCGGGTCTTTCTGGCCATGGCTGCCGCCCAGTGGGTCGCCCTCGTCGCGTTCTACGTCTTCGCCCGCTATCGGCTTCCGCTGGCGCTTTTCCTCGTGCCGCTGGCTGGGCTCGGTGCGTCCAACCTCCAACGGGTCCGCTCTCAGCCAGTGGCGGCGCTTGGTGCTGCCCTTTTCGCCGCGGCTCTCTCACTCTTGCCGGTCTACGACCCCAGGGCTGGGACGGCGGCGGCTCTTACAAATGAGGGCCGGGTGCTGGTGGACGCTGGGGAATTTGAAGCAGCGCGCCTTGCCGCCGAAGAAGCGGTCTATCTGGCGCCCGGTTTCTTTGACGCCCATAGGCTTCGATCGCTCGCGTCTCTCAAGCTGGGGGAGACCGACGCGGCGTTGCCATCCCTGGAGCGTGCCCATGCGCTCGTGCCCACAGACTGGCAGGTGCGCGCCTGGCTCGGCATCGCGATGGGGGAGAAGGGCAACCTTCCGAGGGCTTTCGAGTTGCTGAACGGCGCCGCCATGGAGCGCCCCGAAGCGATGCCGATTGTCTCCAATGCGGTTGGGCTAGCCGTGGCGCTGGGTCGGCCCGCTGAGGCCGTTCAGCTGCTTCGTCATCGGATCGCTGCGTTTCCTGAGGAGCTCGACGTTCCGCTCCGGCTCCAGCTAGCGTGGATTCTGTCCACGAGCCGAGAGGCTGGGCTGCGGGACGGTTCGGAAGCGCTCAGTGTGCTGGGGCCGTTGGGTTCGGTGGGTTCGGTGGGTTCGCTGGGCGAGTCGGCTCAGGTTCTCGACGTCCGCGCCGCGGCGCTCGCCGAGAACGGCCAGTTCGATGCGGCGCATGGGCTGACGACGAACGCGGAGCACCGGGCGGCTTACGCTGACGGTAGAGCTTGGCGGGAGTGAGGGTGGCGTGCTGGGTCGTTGGGTCGTTGGGCGGTTGGGGTCTGTCGGCTGGGCCCAGCTGACAGGCTTAGCCGTCACACCGGCATGTGCTGGCCGCCGCCCGTCAGGCGGCCTCCTCTGTGTCAATGACGGCTGAGCCACACGGGTGCTCGCGCTCCTGCGCGAGGGCCCGCGCTCGGCTCGCCCGAGCGGCCCGTCCGGCGAGGACCGCCCGTCCGGAGGACGCATGCGCGGCGAGCGCCAGAGAAGCTGCACTGTCACAGCGGTCGTTCGGTTCGGCCCAGATGCATTGGTAGCAGTCCAGCCCGCCGCCGCGCCGCCCCCCGCCGTGCTGCCGGTACCGGTCACCTGCCGTCGGCGCGCAGCGCTCGACGCGTGGCGGCCGGCTTGAGTCGATGAGGTCTGTCGACTGGGCCCAGCTGACAGACCTCAGCGGCTCAGCGGCTCAGCGGCCCAGCGGCCCAGCGGCTCAGCGGCTCAGCAGGCGAGCGGGCAGACCGCAGCACGCAGCGGCTCAGCGCACAACGTCTCAGCGCACAACGGCTCAGCAACCCAGCACTCAACGGCTCAGCACTCAACGACCCAGCACGGCCGCCACGCGTCGAGCGCTTCGCGCCGACG
>CAYQKK010000070.1:25837-31520 GCA_964417955.1 uncultured Planctomycetaceae bacterium | reverse complement strand
TGCAGCAGCTCCTACCTGCGCATTTCGAACCTGGTTCACGATGGGGCTGCTGAGGGGGAATCGCCCCTGGGGGGGTGATGGGGTAGGGTGGGGGGATGGATTCGCTTGTTCTTGGTTCTTCTTCGCGGTATCGGGCGGGGTTGTTGGGGCGGCTGGGGGTGGCGTTTTCGCAGGAGTCGCCGGAGGTGGACGAGGTTGCGTTTGATGGGCAGTTTGCGGGGCTCTCTGCGGAGGACTTTGCGCTGCTTTTAGCCCGGGCGAAGGCGGATGCGCTGGTCCGGAATGGTGGTGAGCGCTGGGTGCTGTGCGCGGACCAGGTGGGGGTGCTGGAGGTCGGTGGCGACCGGCTGCTTTTGCGGAAGCCTGGTACGCCGGAGGCGTGCGTGGATCAGCTCATGGAGCTCTCGGGGCGCACCCATCGGCTCGTCAATGGGATCGTGCTGCGGTCGGAGCGGGACGGGACCGAGCTCGTGGAGGTCGACGTGCAGACCTTGACCATGCGGGCCTTTGGAAGGGCCGAGGCTGAGGCCTACGTGAAGCTGCGCGCACCCCTCGACTGCGCTGGGGGGTACCGCATCGAGGACGAGGGCATTCGGCTCTTCGAGAGCATCGACAGCCGCGACTACACGGGGATTATTGGGCTCCCGCTGATCGCGACGGCCCGCCTGTTCCGCCAGGCCGGCCTACTGTAGCGAGACGGTCCTAGCGGGACTCCCTGAGCCAGCCCGCGGCTTCCACCGCGTAGTAGGTCAGGATCATGTCGGCGCCAGCGCGCTTGATGCCGGTGAGGCTTTCGAGTGCGACAGCGCGCCGATCGAGCCAGCCCGACTGGGCGGCGGCCTCGATCATGAGGTACTCGCCCGACACCTGGTACGCCGCCACGGGGAGCGTGGTCGCATCGCGCATCTCGCGGATGATATCGAGGTACGGTCCGGCGGGCTTCACCATGACCATGTCGGCGCCTTCGGCCTCGTCGAGGAGTAGCTCCCGCAGGGCTTCGATCCGATTGCGCGGGTCCATTTGATACGTCTTCTTGTCGCCGGCTTTCGGCGCTGAGTCCAGCGCGCCGCGGAAGGGGCCGTAGAACGAAGAGGCGTACTTCGCCGTGTAGGAAAGCAGGCCCACATGCTCGAAACCCTCACGATCGAGGGCGGCGCGGATCCGGCCGATGCGCCCATCCATCATGTCGCTGGGCGCGATGATGTCGGCCCCGGCGCGGGCCTGGGCGAGGGACTGGGCCTCCAGCACCTCGATGGTCTCGTCGTTCAGGATCGTCCCGTCGTCTGCGACGATTCCGTCGTGCCCGTCGCTGCTGTAGGGGTCCAGCGCAACGTCTGTAATGAGCGTGAGCTCCGGAAAGCGCCCCTTCAGCGCGCGCAGCGTCGCAGGGATGAGTCCCTCATCGTTGCTGGCCTCCGTTCCGACACGATCCTTCTTCGAATCGTCGATCTTCGGAAACAGCACGACGCTGCGGATCCCGGCTTCCAGGGCGCGTTCCGCGACCCCCAGGAGCCCCTGGGGTGACCAGCGCGTCTGCCCTGGCATCGCCTCGATCGCTGTATCGGTTCCGTCCGCGTGGAGGAACACCGGATAGATCAAATCGGAGGCGCTGAGGGAGGTCTCGTGGACGAGATCGCGGATCGCCTGGGTTCTACGGTTGCGCCGGGGTCGTTGAAGCATGGCCGCAGTATCGCCCCTGCGGTCTACCGAGACCAGGAGGTCTCGGCGAAGGCGTCGTGTCCGTGGATGCTCTCGAAGTTGCGAGCGTGGACACGGAACGACTGGACGCGCTCGTCGGCCTGGAGCCGCGCGGCGACCCCTCGAACCATATCTTCGACGAACACGGGGTTCTCGTAGGCCTCCATCGTGATCCAGCGCTCGTCCGGGCGCTTGAGCACGGGGTAGATGCGGCAGGACGCGCTTTCCTCGGCAGCGTAAATCAGCTCGCCCAGGGGCATCGTCACGGGCAGACCGTCCGCGTCTCTTGCGGTGCGCACCTCCACGGTGAGGGCCCCGCGCTGATTGTGGGCGCCGTAGTCGCTGATCTCCTTGCTGCACGGGCAGAGGCTCGTGACCGTCACCACGACCTTCTGCACGAGATCGATGGAGTCGCCGTCGATCGTGCCCACGTAGCCGCAGTCCACGTCGATCATGCCCTTGGACTTGGTCACAGGCGCTTCGCGCTCCATGAACATGGGGAATTCGATGGCCAGCCGGGCCTCCTGGGCCTCGAGGCGGCCCTGCATCTCGCGCAGCATCGCCACCACGGAGTCAGGGGACAGGGCCCGGTCGTCCGCCTGTACGATCTCAATGAACCGGCTCATGTGCGTGCCTTTTGACTCCGCTGGGACGGCGACGCTCATCTCGAGCTGAACGATTGTGGACCGCTCGATCCCATCCGGGTCGACGGCTGTGGCGGGGTAGCGCACGTCCGTCACGCCAGCGCGCTGGAGGACGATGCCACGGGTGTCGCCGCGGCCTTGGACGTCTTCCAGCTGGATCGGAGCGGCTTTATCGGGTCGTTGGGGGCCTTCAGACAGTCGCCTGGGGTCGCTCGCGGAGGAGGACAGGTCCACCTGGGCGTTCGTGCGGTCGGGCACGGCGGCAAGGTCGGAGTCTTTGAACATGCTTTTGGGTTCGCCGGAGGGCAAAGCGGGGACGCGCGATCCCGGGCGATCCGTCAGGAAGGATCCCCCGGAGGGGGAGTCCCAGAGCCGTAAGCTCTGCCAAAATCGCACCGGTGCCCACAGAGGGGTCTTAACCGGACGCCTCAGGGGTCCCGGCAGGCCCGTGGGGGCGGGCTAGGGAGGCGCTCAGCCCATTATAAGGGGCTCCCATAGAATTCCACCCGGATTCCATCCTGGCGCAATATCTGACTACCGATGGCAGGTGAAATCCCAGTCAGTCGAGTCTGGCGGTAGACTTCCGCGCCCCACGGGCCATGAGACTCTCATATATAGAGCCTGCCACAGGGCCCACTTTGGGGGCCCGCCGTTCGTCGTCCTCCGCGCCACATCCCCGATCCCTCAATGTCCAAGACGCTCGTCATCGTCGAGTCGCCGACCAAAGCGAAGACCCTCCGTAAATTCCTGGGGAAGGACTTTATCGTCGAGTCGAGCGTGGGGCACATCCGCGACCTACCCGCCAACGCCGCCGAGATCCCCGCCGCCCACAAGAAGGAGGCGTGGTCGAGACTCGGCGTGAACGTGGAGGACTCGTTCAAGCCGCTCTACATCGTTCAGCCAGCAAAGAAGAAGAAGATCGCCGAGCTCAAGGCGCTCATGAAGGATGTGGATCGCATCCTGCTGGCGACGGATGAAGACCGCGAGGGCGAGGCGATCAGCTGGCACCTCGTGGAGGTCCTCAAGCCGAAGGTCCCGTACCAGCGAATGGTGTTCCACGAGATCACCAAGAAGGCCATCCTCGAGGCCATCGACGACGTCCGTGAGATCGACCAGCCCATGGTCGAGGCCCAGGAGAGTCGCCGGATCCTCGACCGCCTGTACGGCTATGAGGTTTCGCCCGTTCTGTGGCGCAAGATCAAGCCGCGGCTGTCCGCCGGTCGCGTGCAGAGCGTCGCCACCAAGATTTTGGTGGACCGCGAGCGCGCACGGATGCGCTTCCGCGAGGCCGAGTACTGGGACCTTGTGGCGCAGTTCACGCCCACGAGCGGCGACGGCAAGGGCAAAGAGTTCGAGGCGCGACTCGTTTCGCTTGGTGGAAAGCGCATCGCCAGCGGCAAGGACTTCGATCCAGACACCGGCAAGCTCAAGCGCGACGACGTTGAGCTCCTGACCTCAAAGGCCGCAGCTGATCTCAAGCAGAGGCTCGGAGACGGAACGTTCAACGTTCTCTCCGCCGAAGAGCGGCCGTTCACTCGCTCGCCAGCGCCGCCCTTCACCACGTCGACGCTCCAGCAGGAAGGCAACCGCAAGCTCCGCTTTGACGCCAAGCGCACGATGCGCGCCGCCCAGCGCCTCTACGAGAACGGTTTCATCACCTACATGCGTACCGACTCGGTGACGCTGTCGACCCAGGCCATCGACCTGGCGCGCGCCGCGGTATCCGACCTCTACGGCACGGAGTTCCTGCCCGACCAGCCGCGCCTCTACAAGGGCAAGTCCGCCAACGCCCAGGAGGCCCACGAGGCGATCCGCCCGGCAGGCGAGACGATCGCGCCGGTGGACGAGATCAAGAAGGTCCTCGGCCAGGACGAAGCCAAGGTTTACGAGCTGATCTGGAAGCGCACGATCGCCTGCCAGATGAAAGACGCGAAAGGCCGCCGCATGGCGCTCAAGGTGGGCGACAAGGAGGGCACCGTCAAAGCCGTCTTCCAGGCGAACGGCAGCGTGATCGACTTCCCGGGTTTCCTGCGGGCCTACGTGGAAGGATCGGACGATCCGGACGCGGCGCTCAGCGACAAGGAGACGATCCTGCCCCCCGTGGCGCAGGGCGACGACGTGGCCGCCAAGGGCATCGAGGCCGAGGAGCACCACACGTCCCCGCCTGCGCGCCTGACGGAGGCGACGCTCGTGAAAACCCTCGAGGAAGAGGGCATCGGCCGGCCGAGTACCTACGCGTCGATCATCGACACGATCCTGCGCCGGGACTACACCTTCAAGAAGGGCTCGGCCCTTGTGCCGACCTTCACCGCGTTCGCGGTGGTGTCGCTCATGGAGCAGCACATGGGTCACCTCATCGATCCCGGCTTTACGGCGTCGATGGAGCGCAGTCTCGACGCGATCTCCCGCGGTGACGACGAGATGCTCCCCTATCTCAAGAAGTTCTATGCAGAAGGGCTCGGGGCGCATCCCGGTCTGAAGCCGATGCTCGACAAGAACGTCGAGGACATCGATCCGCGCACCGTTTGCTCGATCCCCATCGGGAAGGGCGAAAACGACGAGGACGTGATCGTGCGGGTCGGTCGCTACGGACCCTTCATCCAGCGCGGCGAAACGACGGCTCCCATTCCGGATGAGACCGCGCCCGACGAGGTCACGATCCCCTTCGCGGAGGAACTCTTGGCCGCGAAGGCGAAGGGCGATGAGCCCCTCGGCATGCACCCCGACAACGACCTCCCGATTTACGTCAAGACCGGCCGCTACGGGCCCTATGTGCAACTCGGTGAGCAGACCGACGACAAGAAGGAGAAGCCGAAGATGGTCTCGCTCCTCAAGGGCATGACTGTCGCGGACGTCACCCTTGAGACGGCGATCGCCCTGGCGTCCTTGCCGCGGAACCTTGGCGACGACGAGAACGGCGTCGAGATCTTGGCCTTCAACGGTCGGTACGGGCCCTACATCAAGCGCGGCGCGGACACGCGCAGCCTCGCGGCCGAGGACAACCTCTTGACCGTTACGAAGGAGCGAGCGCTCGCACTTCTCGCGGAAGAGAAGAAGGGCGGTCGCCGCACCTCGGCGCCTGAGCCCATCAAGGTCTTCGAGAACGTCGAAGGCGAAGAGGGCGCGACCGTCAAGCTTTTCAAAGGCCGCTACGGACCCTATGTCAGCGACGGCGAAATCAACGCTTCCTTGCCGCGGGACATGGAAGACCCCATGAGCCTGACGATCGCCCATGCTCTTGAGCTCCTCGAGCTGCAGCGCGAGAAGAAGGGTAAGACGAAGAAGAAAAAGAAGAAGGCCGCCAAGAAGCCGGCAGCCAAGAAGAAGGCCGCCAAGAAGCC
>CAYQKK010000070.1:7494-25737 GCA_964417955.1 uncultured Planctomycetaceae bacterium | reverse complement strand
AAGAAGAAGGCCGCCAAGAAGCCGGCAGCCAAGAAGAAGGCCGCCAAGAAGCCAGCTGCTAAGAAGGCAGCGAAGAAGGCAGCGGCCAAGAAGCCAGCAGCCAAGAAAGCTGCCGCTAAGAAGCCCGCCTCGAAGAAGGCCGCGTCCAAGAAAGCACCGTCCAGGAAGAAGGCCGCTGCCAAGAAGACGGGCACGACGGACGACAGTTGAGCTCGAAGCGATCCGAATCGGCTACGCCCGTGGGGGCCTCGCCCGCGGATCACAGTGACGCTGCGCCCCATGCCCAAGCGCTGGACCGAGGCCGCGACCTGTGCGTTGTGTCGTGGAACGTGCACAAGCTGCAGGATGACGGTATCCACGACGAGCTCGACGCCATCGTCGCGTCGGAGCAGCCGGACTTCCTGTTGTTGCAGGAGGCGCGCGCGGCCGCTCCCATCCCACGGGGGATGACCGGCCATCATGCCCTAAGCTTCCGCTCAGGCGTTCGCGACCGCAATGAGGAAGGGGTCATGACCCTTGGCGCCGTGGCGCCCCTGCGAGCCCACCGCGTGCGCTCCGATGAGCGCGAACTGCTCGTCCTGACCCCCAAGGCCGCGCTCATTTCCTTTTTCAACGTCGATGGTGGCGGCGAGCTCTGCGTCGTGAACCTCCACGGGCTCAACTTCGACCCAACGGGCGCGCAGCTTGCACGGCAGCTCGAAGGGCTCCGCGCACGCATCACGTCCTTCGAGGGCCCTCTCATCATTGCGGGGGACTTCAATACGTGGAACCGCCCCCGCATGGAGGCGGTGAACGAGCTAGGGGCGGCGCTCGATCTAGTCGAGGTCAAGCCGTCCGAGGAGGGCGGCAAGACGGGCGACCTCCCCGAGGGCATCCTCGGCCGTGCGGTACGCTTTTCGCCCGACCTATGGCTCGATCGAATCTTCGTCCGCGGTTTCACCCCCGTGGATGTCTCCTGGATGTTGGAGTACGAGGCGTCCGACCACGTTCCTCTTCTTGCGCGCCTACGCTGGGCGTGAACCCATGACGAATCCTTACCGCGCGCATTGGACCCTTCACCCCGGGGTGACTCCGCTCAACCATGGCTCGTTCGGCGGCGCTCCCCGCGTTGCATTGGAGGCGCAGCGCCGGTTCCAGGACGAGTTGGAGGCCGAGCCCCTGCGCTTCCTTGCCCCCGAGCGCGAGCTAGAGCCCAAGCTCGACGCGGTGCGCGACAAGCTCAGCGCGTTCTTGAGCTGCCGATTCGATGACCTCGCGTTCGTGCGCAACACCACGGACGGGGTCAACGCGGTCCTGCGCTCTTTTCCGTTTCAATCCGGAGACGAAGTGCTCGTCACCGATCACGGCTACCGAGCGTGCACGAACGCCGCCCACTTCGCGGCGGAACGTGCCGGGGCGACCGTCGCCGTGGCGAGCATTCCCTTTCCCTGCGCGGGTCCAGACGAGGCGTTCGAGGCGATCGTCGCCGGCTTCACAGATCGCACGAAGCTGCTCCTCGTGGACCTGATCACCAGCCCAACGGCGCTGATCCTTCCGGTCAAGCGCATCGTCCAAGCGG
This sequence comes from uncultured Planctomycetaceae bacterium, assembly GCA_964417955.1. Lineage (GTDB taxonomy): Bacteria > Planctomycetota > UBA1135 > UBA1135 > Saltatorellus. Next base: position 24,179 of record CAYQKK010000070.1, on the reverse strand, counting down.
CGCAGGCCCGCGGCATCCGCGTTCTGGTGGATGCGGCCCACGGCCCAGGCATGGTGCCCATCGAACTCGACGCGGTGGGCGCGGACTACACGACCGGCAACCTGCACAAGTGGCTTTGCGCTCCCAAGGTGGCGGGCTTTCTGCACGTCAAGCCCGAGCATCAGGCCGAGGTGCGCCCTTCGGTCATCAGCCACGCCGCGAGTGCCGCGCGCCCGGGCCGATCGCGCTTCCTCGCGGAGTTCGATTGGACCGGCACTTTCGATCCCACGCCGCTCTTGACCGTGCCCACGGTGATCGATTTCCTCGGTACGCTGCTTCCCAACGGGGGAATCGAAGCGGTGTACGCCGCGAACAAAGCCCTGGCTCTGGAGGGCCGAGGCATCCTCGCGGAGCGTCTCGGGGTGGACGTTCCCGCGCCGGCGGAGATGATTGGTTCGATCGCGACGCTGCCGCTCCCGGATGGCGCTCCCACTGAAACGGGTCAAACGGATCCCCTGGGCCAGGTGCTCTTTCAAAAGCACCGCATCGAAGTTCCTGTCGTACATTGGCCCACGACCGGTAAGCGCTGGTTCCGGGTCTCCGCCGCGATCTACAACGAGCGCGCCGACTACGAGCGCCTTGCCGACGCCTTGGCCGAGGAACTTGAGGTAGTGGTTCCGTGAGCGGTACGCATTGGACTCGACCCGCCATGGTGATCGCCCATCGAGGGGCTAGCGGATACCTGCCCGAGCACACCCTCGAGGGCTACGCTTACGCGCACGCGCTGGGCGCCGACATGCTCGAGCCGGATCTTGTGCTCACCAAGGACAACGTCCTGATCTGCCTCCACGATATTCACCTCGAGCGCGTCACCGATGTGGCGCAGCGCTTCCCCGGAAGGGCCCGCGATGACGGCCGTTTCTACGCCATCGACTTCACCCTGGATGAGGTCCGCACGCTGTCCGCCACGGGCGGAACTCGCCACCGTTTCCGCGGCTGCTCGCTCCCGACGTTCCAGGAGTTTCTGGATCTCGTAGCGCACCTGAACGCGGGTACGAAGAGAGACGTTGGAATCGTGCCCGAGCTGAAGGCCCCTGCCTTTCACCGCGCCGAGAACCACGCCATGGAAGAGCTCTACGTCCAGGCGATCCGCGCGGCTAGCTACCACGTCCAGGGAAGCCGCTGCATCACGCAGTGCTTTGAGCCCGACACGCTCGTGCGCTTGGCGGCGCTCGGAGTGAAGTCGCCGCTTCTGGAGCTGCTTGAAGGCGATGCGCCCGATGAAGCTCAGCTGCAAGAGATCAAGCAGCGAGCCCAGGCCATCGGCCCCTCGAAGGCCATGATCGACTCGACGAACGGACAGTTGGTGACCGATGCCCATGGCGCCGGGCTGGCCGTCATTCCCTATACCTTCAAGAACGACGAGGACGAGGCGCGTCGCTTCTTCGCAGAGCACAACGTCGACGGCCTCTTCAGCGACTTTCCCGACGTAGCGCTGCGCGCACGCCCCTAAACCCCACACGTATGTTTCGACTGCCTAGCCTCCGGGCCACCGACCACCGTTTTCAGGTGCCCCTCGACCATGGGAAACCCGGCGGTGAGACCATCGAGGTCTTCGCGCGGGAGTTTGTCGTGCCCGGGCCTGGCGCCGACAGCCGTCCTTGGCTCGTGTTCCTCCAGGGCGGGCCGGGCTTCGAAAGCCCACGTCCCCTGGGCAAGGAAGGGTGGATCGGTTACGCGGCTGAGCGCTACCGGGTCCTTGCCCTCGATCAGCGCGGGACGGGCCTGAGCTCACCCCGTACGGCGGCAAACATCGCTGCCCTGGGTGACACGGCGACCCAGGTAGCGCATCTCAGGCACTTCCGCGCAGACTCGATCGTTCAAGACTGCGAGGTGATTCGAAAGAAGCTCGCCGGAGACGCGGAGAAGTGGACCGTGCTGGGCCAGAGCTTTGGGGGCTTCTGCGTCACGCACTACCTCTCGGTGGCGTCCGAAGGGCTTGCGGGCGCGATGATCACAGGGGGCTTGCCGGGCCTTTCTAATCACGCGGACGCGGTCTACGAGCGAACGTTCCCGCGCACCGCAGAGAAGAACGAGAGGATGCACCGCCGCTTTCCGAAGCTGGCAGAGTCCATGCAGCGCGTATTCCGGCGCCTTGCTTCGGGAGACGTCGTCCTCCCCTGCGGCGATCCCTTGACGCCGCGACGACTCCAGACGATTGGCGCCCAGCTTGGCTTCTCGTACGGTGCCGCACAGATCAACTACCTGTTCGAACGCGCCTTCGCCCACGGCGAGGAGCTCTCGATGGCGTTCCTCAGGGGCGTGGAAAACCTGCAGGCGTTCGACACCAACCCGTTCTACGCCATTCTCCACGAGGCGTGCTACGCGCAGGGACGTGCCACTGCCTGGTCGGCCGAGCGTGCACGCGGCTCGCAGGTGGCCAGGTTCGACGCTGACGCGGCACTGGCGACGGGTGAAACACCGCTCTTGACCGGCGAGATGATCTTTCCGTGGATGATGGACGAATGGAGCGCGCTGCAGCCGCTGAAGGACGCCGCGAACGCACTAGCCCAGATCGACGACTGGGCTCCGCTCTACGACGAGGGCCGCCTGCTCAATAACGAAGTGCCGGTGTCAGCGATCGTCTACTACGACGACATGTTCGTTCCAGCCGATCTGTCCCTGGCAACTGCGTCAAGCATTCGAGGCCTGGACCCCTGGGTGACCAATGAGTACGAACACGACGGTTTGCGCGCGGCAGGCCCCAAGATCGTAGAGTCGCTGATCGAGCGCATGGCTACTGGGCAGTAGCCACGAATCGTCGAGCCTTCGTCGGACCGCTTGGACCGAGTTTGCCCGACCGGATTTCGAGGTGCTGTCCCGCCATGCGCGGAAGCGACGCTCCGTCGAGGATGATCGTCGCAACACCCGAGCTGTCGGTCACCGCTGATCGGATGGGAACGGCCGCGAGGTCGCTGAGGCCAGGTACCGTTGTTCCGCGATTGCCCGCGGCGTTCACGGCCACCCAGACCCTGCTGAACGGCTCGGCTTCGATCGCGATCGGGAAAAACGGGGCGCCGGCCACGAGGGGGATGCGTGCGCGGATTCGCGGCGAGTTGGCGGACCAATAGCCTAGGTAGCGACCATAGGTGCCGGGCTCGAGAGCGCCCACCGTGGGGGCCGCCGGCCTGACCGCGCCGGTGAGGTCAAGGTTCCAGTAGCTGAGGGGGAGCGAGGGTCGACGGAGGGCGCTCTGGCCGGTGGGACGTGCGTCGCGTCGCGCCCCGTCCCAGCTGACGTTGACAAAGTCGTCTAGGCCGTTTCCCTGGAAGAACCCGTCGGTCGGCACACCCCAAACCGGCCCGAGGACGACGTTGTCCTCTACGGTGACCCCAGAGAGCCCACCGTTGACGTGAACCGACTCGCCGGTCTCCGAGTACACCACGTTGTTGGCGAACACCATGCCTGGCTGGCCGCCCCACGAGCGCAGGAAGGCCGCCTCGGAGTCCCGGGCGATGAATGTGTTGCCCACGATCTTGAGGTTCGTCGTCAAGCCTTGGTGCGGCCCGCTCTGCAGCGCCGAGCCGTTCTTCGCGAACACGAGGTTGTTGCGAACGATCGCCTCGCCCTGCACCTGGAACGGATTGCTGGTCGTGTCCCAAACGACGTTGCCTTCGATCACGTTGACCTCGTTCCCCTGCGTCCCATACACGAGGATGCCCGGGTAGTTCGTGCTGTGGACGGTGTTCTCGGCGATGAGGCAGCCGTAGCTTCCCCCTTTCAGTTCGATACCGTCGCCTTGATCGCCGCCCGTGTCGTGCACGTAGTTGAGGGCGAATACGCCGTCGCGGCAGATGACAGAGCCGTTGTTGCCGCCGAGGTAGAGGCCTTCGCCCGTCGAGCTCGTGTGATCGACCTCGGTGCGCGTGATATGGAGACCGGACGTGTCATGGGAGTTCGCCCCGATGCCGACCGCGGCCACGTGATGTACGTGGCAGCGATCGATCCAGAACTGGTTTACGTTCTGAATGCGAATTCCGTAGGAGCCGCCGGTCACTTCGAACCCGCGCAGCAGCAGGTAGCTCGTCGCGCCCGCGGTGGTCGATCCGAAGTTGATCGCGTTCTGCCCGGCGTTGGGCCGCGTGAGCACGGCGCCGCTCTCGCCCACGATCCGAATGGGGGCCGCTGCCGTTCCCTGGAGATCCACCTGGAAGAACGAGTTCACCGACCAGCGGCCGGCGCTGACTCGGAGGAGATCCCCGGGCTGGAGGTCCTCGATGCGATCCTTCAATCGATCCCCGTTGTCGGTTTCCGATAGCTGCGCGTCGTAGTCGATCGACCACTCCGCCAGCGGGGGAACGCTGTCCCAAGTGGGCACGTACTGCGGGCGCAGCGTGGGGACGACAGGCCCAGCATCGAGCTGGATTGCGAGGGCGCTGGGCGCGAAGGAGAGCCAAAGCGCGGCGGAGAACCAGCGCGTTCTTCGTTGGGGACGGTAGATGCCGCTGGGCTGGAACGGGTTGCGGTCTGGGTGGGTGCTCACCATGATGTCCGAAATGCTATGCCCCCCGCGTGAGCCGATTTTGAGGACCCGATGAATCCTCCTCATGTTCACCCCGAAGGTGCGGCGCTTCTGCAGGCGCTCCCCGATGACGCGATGCACGTCGAGGTCCGCGGTCTCCTATTGGGACGAGACGGGTCGATGGTCCTTGGGGATTCGACCGGCCGCGCTGGCGGCTTCGTGTTCTCGCCCGAGCACGGTATTGCGGTGGGCTTCGGCGAGCCCCAGGTAGAGCTCGCCGATGACCTGCGTGACGCGGCGGACGCCCATGGGATGGCTCAGCAGGGAATCGAGCTGCACCTGCCAGAAGCGGCTGCCGAGAACTGGATGGCTCTGCAAAGCACGCGCTTTCTCTGCCAGCATCGGGTGCAGGTGCTCGGTCCAGCAAGCGACGCCGGCGCTGGGGGCTGGCCGGGGGAGCCGCGGCACGAGACCGCTTTGTTGGAGTCCCCGGCGGACGCTCGACTGGAGACGCTGCCTCGCGCGCTGCGCGCCGAGTTCGCCGCGATGAATCCCTGGCCCGTGGTGGTCGCCAGCCTGGCGGGGGAGAGCATCGCTTCGATCGCGTCAGCCTTCGTGGAAACGGAGGCTTGGTTCGACGTGTCGATCGACACGGTGCCGGACTTTCGACGCGAGGGCTTCGGCGCGTCGTGCGCGATCGCGCTCATCCAATACGAGTTCGAGCGCGGCAAGCAGCCGGTCTGGATGGTGCGCGAGAAGAATCAAGCGTCGTTGGCCTTGTCGCAAAAGCTGGGCTTCCGAGATCAAGGGCGCGTGTGGGGCGCCGAGCTGGCGTGACGGCCGACTACTCCTCGGGCAGGATCACGACGCTCCAGTACGCTTCGAGCAGCTTGATGAGCTCCTCGAAGTTCCGACCCGCCTGACTCTTCAGGATGTAGCCCGCAATGAAGTGATCGTAGGCCGCAAGTCGGTCTTCGTCGCTGCCCGACGTCGTCAGCACAAAGACGACGGTGCGCCGCAGGGTTGGGTCCTTGCGCAACTCTTCGAGGAAAGAGATGCCGCCCATGCGCGGCATGTTCAGGTCGAGCAGCACGAGGAACGGATGCTGCATGCGGCTCTCTTCATCGGCCGCGCGCAGGATCTCCAACGCCTCGATCCCGTCGGATGCGACTTGAATTTCTGCATCGAGGCCAGAGCGAGAGAATCCTCGCAAGACGGCCATTCGATCGACGAGGTCGTCGTCGACCAAGAGTACTTTGATCATCCCCATAACTGCATGTCGTGGTCACGCTGGCATTTGCGAGCAGCGTTCACCGAACAGCTTATTCGCGTTGCAGCCCTAGGTGATTCACTATTCCGGCTAGGGATGTGGAGGGTTTACTAGGTGGAAGCCCGTATGTTCGTTTCGAACTCTGAGCATGGGAACGTTCCCGCTGCCGAGAATGGAACGGGGGACGATCCTCAGGTCCGACAGCGCGCACTCCGCACTTTGTCCGATCTCAAGGAAAGCACAGCCTAAGGAAGCACAGCCCTACGGAAGCACAGCGAACGAAAGCCCGTTAGAAAGCCCAACAGGGTCAGCGGGGAACAGGAACGGGTCGCGGAACCACCACTGCGCGTGGATGGTTTCACCTACCTGGAAACCGCTGGACTGCATGAACCCGGAGTCGAGGCTCAGCTCGAGACGCCCCGAGCAATTCCCGCTGCCGAGACCAAACGAGTATCGAACGGGCGTTCTTCGGATGCTGCCGCCCACGCAAAGCGTCCCGCCGAAGAGTGGAACGCTGGCCTGTTCCCGCGACCAGATCATGAGTCCGAACTGTTCGCTAACCACGTCGTTACATGCGATGACGAAATCGCTGTTGGCCAGGGAAGGCGTACCGGACCAAGCGATGGACGGCGAGCATCCCGGCGATGCGAGCTTCGCGACGCAGTAGGTCGCTGGACCGTCGTTGGGCTCGTAGGCCGCGAGGCCGTAATGGCGCTGCAGTCCAAACAGGTGGGCCTTGGCCATGCGGTCCACGGCGGTGGGATTGGAGAGGGCGGCGGCATCGCCGGCGTTGGTGAGGAATCCTCCCTCTGAGAGCGCGGCCGGCATGGCTGTTTCGCGGAGCACAAAGAAGTTCGCCGTCTTCGATCCGCGGTCCAAAAGACCGAGCGCGACTAGCAGTTCTTCCTGGATTCGATCGCGCAGGTTGGCTGAGAACGTCCCCTCGGCGAAGGAGAATGTCTCGGTGCCGTTCGCGAGGGACGACGTGAACGCGTTGTTGTGGATGGAGATGAAGCGGTCAGCTCCCCAATTGTTGGCGAGGGTCGTTCGGCCACCGAGGGAGACGGTCGAGTCGTCGACTCGCGTCATCAAGACCTCCCAGTCGCCGCCGCCGGCGGTGTCGAGGGTGTCGAGCTCCAGTAGCTCCTGAAGTCGCAATCCAATGGCGAGGTTGAGCTCCTTCTCGACGAGGCCGTTGCCCACGGCGCCCGAATCTGTGCCCCCGTGTCCCGGGTCGATCGCGACGCGGATGGGACCACCTTGGAGGTTGGACGATGATCCACCTGGGAGAGCACCGTTCGAAAGCGCCGCGAGTCCTGCGGCACCACCGACGAAGGCCGCAAGGGAAACGGTGCGTGCCCATGGGGCCGCACGGTGCTTGGGTGCCGCGATGGGGTTCGAACATCCGCTCGGTGCATTGCCTCGTTCCATGCCCCTCAGGATACCCCATCCGCGCAAATCGAGCGCTCTCACAGCGGAAGCGGTGACAGCCAGGGTTGACCGCACGCACCGCTACGACACAATCCAGCCCGTGAAGAACCTGCCTGCCTGGGCCTCTGAAGAGCGCCTTTCGGACGTTGCGAGCCGTTTCGGTACGCCCGTCTACGTTTACGACCTCGCTTCGGTGCAGTCCCAGGTGGAGTCGTTTCAAGACTTCGACGAGGTGCGCTTCGCTGTCAAGGCGAACCCCAATCTGGCCGTGCTGTCGAGTCTGCGCCAGGCAGGGGTGCTCTCTGACTCTGTTTCCACGGGCGAGGTCCTGCGGGCCCTCGCGGCCGGCTTCGCGCCCGCCGACATCGTTTACACGGCGGATTTCCTGGACAGGGAGGCCGCAGCGATTGTCGCTGAGCATCGCCTGCACGCGAACGCCGGCAGCCTCACGATGATCGATCAGGTCGCCGAACTCGGCGGCTTCGATTCCATCACGCTGCGCGTCAATCCGGGCTTCGGCGATGGTCACGATGAGAAGGTGACCACGGGTGGACCGAATTCGAAGCACGGTATCTGGCACCGATCGCTGCCAGAGGCCCGGGAGCGCGCGCGCGCCCACGGAATTCGCGTCACCGGCCTGCACGTACACATTGGTTCTGGGGTTCGCGAGGACTTCGTTCTTGACACCATCGAAGCGATGGGCCGCGCGGTAGAGCTCTTCGAAGATACGGTGGAGCGTGTTTCCTGCGGCGGAGGCATGTCGATTCCCTACCGGGCATCCGACAAGGATTTCGACGTGCGCGAGGTGGCGAAGGCGTGGGGTGAAGCACGGGACCTCTGGTCGAAGAAGATCGGCCGCCGGATTGACCTCGAGGCAGAACCGGGGCGCTATCTCGTTGCCCAAGCCGGCGTGCTCATCACGGAGATCTGCGGAGTGAACGACACGCGCTCGGGGGACGGGGACGGTCATACGTTCATCCTGGTGGACGCTGGCTTCCACACGCTTCCGCGCCCTCTTCTTTACGGCGCCTACCATCAGCTCAGCGTGCTCGGAAAAGGGAACGCCGAGACTCGTCCGCAGATGGTGGCGGGCCCCCTCTGCGAAAGCTCCGACGTTTTTACCCAAGGGAAGGGCGGAGTTCCGGCACCCCAAGCGCTACCCGAGGTCGAGCGCGGCGACTTGATGGTGATCCATGACGCAGGCGCCTACGCAGCGTCCATGGCGTCCTGCTACAACTCGCGGCCCTTGCCGACGGAGGTTGCCTTGACTCCTGACGGCGAAGCGCACCTCGTACGACCCGCGCTCGACATGCAGCGTTTGATTGACGAGGAGCGCGCCGCTCTACCCGCTTCGCTCTCTCCCACCACTGCTCCGTGAATTTCTCCATCGTCTACCGCGCAGCTACCCTCGCCTTTCTGGGCGTCACTTCGATCGCTTCCATGGCCTGCCAAAGCACTGATACGGGACAGCCCGATTCATTGCCCTCTGGCGGCGACCTTGTTGGCCAGTGGCTGGCGGCTGACCCGGCGCGCTTTGGTGCCATCGTCGAGCGAGCGGACGAGTTCCGACTCAAGATTGAGCTCGCCGTGGTGACAGAGGACGCGGACGGTGGCCCAACGCTCGAGCGACACAGCTTCGATGCGGGCCCTGAGTACTTCTACCCCGCCAGCACCGTGAAGACCTGCGCGGCGATCGCCGCGGCGCTACGCCTGCGGGAGTTCGAGGCTCAGCTGAACCTCGACCTTCCCTTAGGCCTCCGCACGCCGCTGCGCTTCCACCCGCTCTTCGATGGGGAATCCATGGAGTCGGTGGACGCAACCAACGTCGACGACGGGACACTCAACCTCGCGCACGCCATGCGCAAGGTCTTTCTTGTCTCGGACAACGAGGCCTTCAATCACCTGTATGAGTTCGCGGGAAACAACCGGCTGAACCGAACCATGTGGTCGGCCGGTCTCCTATCGACGCGTATTCGACACAGGCTTTCCGAGTTTCACAGTCCCGAGGACCAGTTGCGCACGCCAAGGATCGACCTGGACCTTGGCGGAGACTCTCTCGTGTCGTTTGGGCAAGAGAACGGCGTTGCGAATGGGTCCAACGAAGGCATGACCGGAGTGGACCTTGGAGAGCGCTACTACTCGGGGGGGGAGCTCATCCAGGGACCAAAGTCCTTCGACCACAAGAACTACATGTCCCTCCGCGATCTCCAGGACCTGCAGATCATGCTGCTGCGGCCCGACGTGCGTATTCCTGGTCGCCCAAAGGGGGCTGGCTTCCCACTTGAGAACGCCGACCGAGAGTTCATGCGTGCGGCGATGGCGGAGACCCCTGGTGCATCGCAGAACCCCGTCTATCCGAGCGAAGACTATCCAGACCACTACTCGAAGTTCCTCGCTCCGGGCGTCTGGAAGGTGCTTCCGCGCGGCGATGTGACCATCCGCGATAAGGTTGGGCGCGCTTACGGCTTCAGCACCACGAACTCGGAGGTCGTCGAGGAGCGCACGGGCCAGTCGTACTTCTTGGCCGCCACGCTGTACGCGAACCCCAACGGGACGCTCAACGATGACGACTACGACTACGAGCTAGCCGACCAGTTCTTCGAGGACCTCGGCGAGGCCGCCACGAGGCACCTGTTTGGAAGCGACTTCAAGGACTGATTCGCGCGCCACAGGTTTCGATATGGACCGAGATCGAGCAAGCTGGCCCCATGCTCATCACGACTCTCATCCTTGGCGCTCCGGTCTTTGCTGGCCCAGCTCAGGAGCGCTCTCCCCAGGCTTTCGAAGAACCCGCGAGCATCGTTGAGAACGCGGTCAAGGACGGGCTGATCCCCGGTGCCGTGCTCGTCATCGGGCGCGGGACGACCGTGCTCTACGAGGCGGCCTATGGTGAGCGCTCTGCGGGCGTCCCGATGACGGTGGATACCGTCTTCGACATGGCGTCGGTCACGAAGTCTGTCGCCACCGGCGCATCCATCGCCAAGCTGATCGAGCAGGGCAGGCTCCGCGGCGCCGATCGCGTGGATCAGCTCCTGCCGGACCTCTTGCCCGAGGGATTTGGCTCGGAAGGCAACCCCGTCACGGTAGAGCACCTGCTCCTGCATACCAGCGGTCTAGCGCCGGCGAATCCGCTGGGTGATTTCGAGGGCGATGGCGCAGGGGAGCCCCTCGATCGGGCCATCCGGATCTTCGGCGCGCGGCCCCTGCGTTCGGAGCCGGGCAAGGCGTTTAAGTACTCCGATCTCGGCTACCTCCTGCTCGGCAGAATCGTTGAGGCCGTCAGCGGCGACTCCCTCGATCAGTTCGCGGCGCGCGAGATCTTCGCTCCGCTCGGGATGAACTCGACCTCCTTCGGTCCCTTGGACGAGGACCGACTCCAGCGCACGGCCGCCACTGAGCCCGGCACGCCCGTGGGCGTTGTCCATGACCCCCGTGCGCGCGCAGTCGGCGGGGTCGCGGGCCACGCGGGGGTGTTCTCCACGGCCCACGACCTGGGCCTTTTTTGCGCACTCATGTCCGGGGCCATGGGAGAGGGCTCCCCGGGACTGACTGAGGAGGTGATCGCCCTCGCGACGCGACCGCGCTTCGTGCCGTCACCCGTGCGTGACGTGGAAAAGAACGGACGCACCGCCAATCACGGGACCGCGCGCGCTTTTGGCTTTGACGTGGCGACCGGCTACTCGTCCCCGCGCGGCGCCTTGTTTCCGCGCTTCCGCTCGTTCGGACACACGGGATTCACGGGACCCTGCTACTGGATCGACGCCGCGTCAGACGTTTGGTACGTGTTGATGGTCAGTCGTCTCCAGGGGGATGGTCTTGCGCCTTCCCTGTCGCCGCTGCGCCGCGCGACAGCGGACGCGGTGGCGCGCGCGACGGGTGTCTTTGCCGAGCCGCGCGTGCCCACGGTGATGACCGGGATCGACGTTCTGGAGGCAGAGGACTGCGTACGCCTCAAGGGCAAGCGCGTGGGGCTCATTACGAACGTCACGGGGATGACGGCAGGCGGCACGCGGACCATCGACGTCTTGCACGGCTCAAGGAACGTCGAACTTGTGCGCCTCTTCTCCCCAGAGCACGGTCTCTTTGCGAAGCTTGAAGGCAAAGTCGGGGACGGCGTCGACGAGGCCACGGGCCTGCCCGTCTTCAGCCTCTACGGCAAGACGCGCAAGCCGACGCCAGGGATGCTGGAAGGGCTCGATGCCGTCCTGTTTGACATCCAGGACGTTGGGGTGCGCTACTACACCTATCCGTCGACGTTGGGTCTCACGATGGAGGCCTGCGCGAGCGCTGACGTCGAGGTCATCGTTCTCGATCGACCCAACCCCATCACGGGCAGCCGGGTCAGCGGCCCGCGGACCGACAGGGATCGCCTCTCGTTCATCGGATGGCGGCCGATTCCCTTGACCCACGGCATGACCATCGGCGAGCTCGGACGCATGTTCAACGCCGAGTGGGGCGGGATTGGTTGCGCCCTTGAAGTGGTTCCGATGCGGGGCTGGTCCCGCGGCATGTGGTGGGAGGAAACGGGCGTTCCCTGGGTGAATCCGTCCCCGAACATGCGCAACCCAACCCAGGCGGTGCTCTATCCCTGCGTCGGGTTGTTGGAGGGATCGAACCTCTCCGTCGGCCGCGGTACGGACGAGCCCTTCGAGCTGTTCGGTGCCCCGTGGATCGACGGTCGAGCGCTCGTGCAGGCCCTTCGCGCCGCCGCCCTGCCGGGCCTGCAATTCGCGTCGATTTCCTTCACACCCGATACATCGAAGTTCGTGGGCGAAGTGTGCAACGGCGTTCACATCACCGTCGTGGACCGCGCCGCGTTCCGGCCTGTGGAAGCCGGCCTGGCGATCATGTGGCACCTGAACGACCTCTTCGGGAAGGACTTCAACGCGGCCCGCGGCGACTCGCGGCTTCTTTCGGACCCCACTTTCTCCGCGCTGATGGCCGCGCCGCAGTGGCGCGACGTCCCCGGCCTCTGGGCAGACGACGTGGATAGCTTCCGTCTCCAGCGTGCCCCCTACCTCCTCTACGAATGAAAACTGACCCCAATGGACTGCGCCTAGCGGCTCTGCTGATCGTTCCGCTGTTCATGTGCGGCTGCGCCACGAGTGTCGAAGTGCCCGGGCTCGTCCTGGAAACCCAGCCGCCCGTCGAGGATCCCCTCGTCGAGGTCGCGCACTCGGATCCGCGGATCCGCGTGCGAGCCGTCTACGCAACGCCAGACAACTTCGTGGGCGAGACGCTCTATCCGGTGGGGCGCATCTACCTGCGCAGGTCGGCGATGGAGAGGCTCTCATTGGTTCAAGATGACCTAGAGCAGGATGGTTTCGGCCTCCTCGTGTTCGATGGCTACCGTCCGTGGTCGGTGACGAAGCGCATGTGGGACGTGGTGGGCGATCCGGACTTTGTCGCGGACCCGTCCAAGGGCTCACGTCACAACCGCGGCATGGCCGTCGACCTTGCGTTGGTGGACGCGGACGGGCGCGCGCTGCCGATGCCGACGCAGTTCGACGCTTTTGTTCCCGAGGCGCGCGCCGACGCGGACGTCCTTGATCCGATGCGCAGGAATCGCGATCGGCTCATCGCTGCCATGGGAGCCCATGGTTTCCAGGTGCTTTCCTCTGAGTGGTGGCACTTCGATGCGGATGGTTGGGAGACGAAAGGGCTGCTCAACGTTCCGATTGAGCAGCTTGAGACTCATCTGCCCTGATAACGTGCAGGTACCTCGCGCCCTGGGTCCGCGGCGCCTTCTCTCTACCTGCAATTCATCACGGAGATCGATAACACTCACCCTCGCTTCCACTCTGCGACCCGTCGCCTTTGCCGCGGGAATCGCTAACGCCCAAGTGACCAACGACGAATGTGCTACCGCGATAGCGGTCCCGCAGGCCCCGCCTCGAACTTCACGAGCGGCCTTCAGGTCTCTTTCTTCTAGGCCTACGAACTAGTCCCAGAAGAAGTCGGCGATCCAGTCCAGCAGAATCTCTAGCGGACCGCTGTCGCCGACAAACGTCAGGGTTCCACGCTTCGGCGTGGGACCCGCGTTTTGTTGAGGGCGACTCGAAGCGCTGGTTCCCGCGGACGCGGTTGACGCCCAATCCAGATGGGGCAGGTCGATCCTCGACGCGTTGGTGAGCTCTTTGCGGATGAACCCGAGAATGGCCTCGAGCTCGTCCTTGTCGAACCAGACGCCGTGGTCGCGGCAGACGTCGATGACCACGCGGCTCGGCCTGCCTTCGTGCCGGAACTGGCGCCGCGCCATGAGCTCCCCGCACGTGAGGCATGGGACGTAGCTCTCCGTGGTGTAGGACGGGGGCTGGGGCGCGGGGGGCTCCAGCTCGACCTTGGGGCTTCCAACGGAGCCCTCGTGCACGGCGCGGCGCACGTTCTGCATGAGGCGTTCGAATGTCTCACGGGAGCACCACATGCCGCCGCAACCCCCGTCGCTGCCGCACTCGAACACCTCTGAGTCTTCTAACAGGTGGACGCGCAGGTCCTGCTTGCACCGAGGGCAGTGCCCGCCCCTAGGAATCGCTGGGACCGCGGCGATACGCAGGCTGACCCCGCAGCGATTGCAGTGGTTCGATTCGTTGGGAAGACGCATCGCGCACACCGGGCAGAGCGTCGTCTTCTCTCGTTCTTCTGGGGCCAGCGCGGCCTTGCAGAAGCTGCAAGAGGTGTCGCCCTCTTCAAGGACTCCGCCGCAGCGCCCGCAGGCGAGCCCTCGGACCTGCACGAGCTTTGGCTCGCCAACGACGTGAACCGTGTCGCAGACGCACTGCACTTCATCCCCAAGTTCTAGCGCGGTGACGTCGAGCTGTCGCTTGCAGTGGCCGCAGGCGAGTAGGTGGATTCTCTTCAAGCGCGTAAGGGGCAACGGAATCGAAAACTGGCGGTGCGGAGCGAAGCCCCACACCGCCAGTCACCTTACTCAGCCGCAGCACGCCCATTCAAAGGGTCGCTGCCATTGAGCTGCTTTCGCGGCTCATCCGTAGTGGAGACGGCCCAGGCGCTCCTCGCGATCGTTCGCGAAGCGCTTGATGCCCGTCATGAGGCTCTCCGGATCGATCTTGGCCTCTTCCTTCACTTCCTGGAGGGAGCCGCCCGTGCGCCAGCGATCGTCGTGGTCGCTGGTCATCGCGTACTGTTCTGCGACTTTGCTCGAGAGCCACGGGTGCATCCCGATTCGAGAGCCGTTCGAGATGACCGTGCTGTCCAGCCAGTCGGACTTATGCAGGACGCTGTCGCGGTAGTCCTTGTCCTGGAGCATGAACAGCTCGTAGCTCGACGTAGCGACCAGCTTGCAGTTCGGCGCGGTCCCGTCGTGGAACTTCGGCAACAGGGAGACCATCGACTCCATCGTCGACGTGCCTTCGATGATCAGCGTGCCTTCCTTGGGACGGCTCGCGTCGTAGTCGCGCAGGACGTACGCGCCCTTGGCCGCTTCCATGTAGCTCGGCATCCCGAGGGCTGCGCGATCCGGAACGAGGGTCGCCGGGCGGGTCAGGTGCAGGGCGATGATCGGTACGTCCGTCTTGAGCGCAGCCGCCAGGGTCGGAGCGAGCTCGTTGTGGTTCCACGGGCGCACGTTGATGACGTGGCCTTCGGGGAAGAGCTGCGTGACGACGGGGCTGAAGATGCCGAAGTGGGTGCGGCTGTCCTCGGCGGTCTCAGGACCGGAGTGACCGGCGACCCAGATGACCTTGCCGACCTTCAGCTCGCAGTCCTGGGCCAGCTGGCTGAAGAGCCGCATCATGCCGTACTTGAGGTAAGAGAAGCTGCCGTAGGTGGAACACGCGCCCCAGTAGCCGAGGAAGTTCTCCTCGGGCTTGTCGCTCATGTTCACGGTGGCGGCGCCCACCACGAGACCGGAGTTCGTGAACTCGGTGATCTGCTGGGGGAGGAGCGACCCTTCGGTGTTCGAGTTGCGCTCGTACCAGCCGAAGTTCGTCTTGTCGCCCCAGTTCTTGGCGAAGCCGGAGATCGCGGTGGAGTCCGCGAGGTCAGCCGAGCAGGCGAGCACGAGCGGACGGCCCATGCGCTCTTTCGCCATGCTGTTGACCCACGCGCCGAACTTGGCAAAGCCGTCCTTGTTGGCCGCCTTGGCGCCGGGCTCGAGGAAGAGCTCCTTCGGAAGGTCGTTCAGCCACGTGCGATCCTCGGCCATGTTCTTGGCGGCGTCGAGCTTGAACGCCGCGGGCTTCGCGGGGATCGACTCGCCGAGCCCGATCAGGGTGTCGGCGACGTACTCCGCGAGGCCTTCGGTGTTGCGCAGCACGCTGAATACCGTCTCGAACCACGCCTTCGACTGCTCGCGGCACCCGTCTTCACCGGGGTCGGTGGTGTCACCGTGACCCTCGAAGGTCACGCCGTACTTGGTCGCGAACTCCTCGCGGCACTTCCAGAACATCTCCGAGTTGCGCCCGTGGGACTTGCCGTGGGACGCCGCGTCGAAGACGCCGTAGCCGCGACCCTTGCGCGTCTTGAACCACACGCAGCCTGGCTTGCCGTCGGTCTTTTCAGCGTGGACGATTTCCAAGAGCGCCTTGGTGATCTGCTCGTAGTCGTGACCGTCTTCCGCGCCGGCGGTGCGCCAGCCGTAGGACTCAAACCAGCTCTGGGGGTCGCCGTAGGAAACCTCGGAGTTCGCGAAGGAGTCGATGCCGTGATCGTTCCAGTCGAACAGGTAGATGAGGTTGTCGAGGCCGAGTCCGTACGCGGAGTTCTTGACCTCGTGGTGGCAGCCGGCGGTGTGACCGCCTTCGCCTTCGACGGCGAAGACCTTGGTGTCCGAACCCGCGTGCTTCAGGGCCATGGCTTCGCCAAGGGCCGCGGGGGCGCCGTGCCCGCTGGGGCCCGTGTTGAACTTGAAGAAGAGCGTCTTGCCCTCCATCTCGGCGTGGCCGGGGAGCTCCTTGTTGTGGCGCAGGCGCAGAAGGTCTTCCCAGACGAGCTGGCGATGCTCCGCGTTGGGCACGAGGTACTTCGCGTCGCCGGTGCGCTCGTGGCAGATGCGCAGCGCTTCGTTGTAGACGGCGAGCATCGCGTAGGTGCCCGGGTTGCAGTGACCGGCGACGAGCACGTAGCGATCACCAAAGGGGTGGTCCGCCTTGCGAATGTCCCAGCGCATACCCGCGCCGAGGGTGTTCGCGACCATGAACGGAACCTTGGAGCGCGATCCGCCCGGGTGCCCGCTCTGGCGGATGTTCAACATGAGGTCGATCGACTGGTCGATCAGGTCGCCGACGATCTGCCACTTGCCGAAGTGGGGGCGGAGTTCGTCGAGGGAAGGGCGTGGGCTTGCGGTCGTCGTGGTCATGGCTCGGTTTCGCCGGGGAGTGCGGGCGCGGAGGCCCGCCGACTGGGCGGAGTTTGTGGCCAGAAATCATAGCCGCTGGGCCCGTCAGCACACGAAGAAGGGCCCCGGCCCCCCCGGGTTGCGCCGGGGCCGGGCCCCCAACAGGGGGAGGGGCAGGCCGGGTCCCC
>CAYQKK010000070.1:6022-7484 GCA_964417955.1 uncultured Planctomycetaceae bacterium | reverse complement strand
CACATAAATCCCCGCGGGGGGGCGCGTCCCCCACGTAATCGGGCCCGGGCCCCGGGGGGTGGGGGGGGGGCGGGGCCCGAAAGCTGGGACTGGGACTGCCGGGTACGGCCTGCTAGCGCCGAGTGGCGGCCCTGCGGGGAGCGCTGAGAGAAGTCCTGCGGGGAGCGCTCCGGACCTCTTCCCGGAGCTCATCCAATTCGGCGCGCATGGCCTGCACGTCAGCCTGGATTTCCCGCGCGAGCTTGAGGAGCTCCTCCTCGGCGGTGACGGCGACAGGGGCCGGCTGGCCGCCGGTGAGGCGGAAGCTGGCCGGCTGGACCACCCGGGTGGGCCACGCGTTCGCCGCATTCCAGCGGGCCGTTACCGGGTTCACGCTCGGAGGAGTCGGGAACATGCGCACGAAGCGCTCGTCGCGGTCGCTGCCTTCCTCGCTCTCCTCGTCTTCGTCACACTCGTCATCGCACTCGTCGTCGCATTCATCATCGCCTTCGAATTCGAAGTCAAAGTCGAAGCTGAAGTGCCCGTTGGATTCAAGGCTCTCCAAAGCCTCTTCCAAGCCTTCGAGACCCTCCAGGCCTTCGAGCGCCTTGAGCCCCTTCAGTCCTTCGAGTCCCGCGAGGTCGTCGAAGTCGAAGTCAAAATCGACGTCGATGTCCTCGAGGTTTTCAAGTCCCTCGAGGCCACCGAGGAGTCCTTCGAGCGCCATGCCGCTGGCGCTCTCGCCGACGGCGCCGATGATCTCTTCGAGATTGTCGAGTTCGATCTCTTGGCCGTTGAAGTTCAGCTCGAAGGTCGGCTCTTCGCCGTCTTCGGCAACGACCTTCGCGAAGAAGCTCATCCTGTCGCCCATGTCATGGGTCGATCCGCTTTGCTTGAGCGGGCCCATGAAGTCCTTGATGCCATGCGTCGATCCGCTGGACTCGCGCGCGCCGAAGAGGTCCTTGAGTTCATCGCCGGATGCACTCTTGGACTGGCTGGTTTTCGACGTGGTCGTTGTGATGGACGATGCCCCGTTCGTGTGAATGTGCACGTCGCCTTCTTCCACGTGGATGTGGAAGGTGTTCGGGCCGCCCACGCCGATCTTGCTGCCGGCCTGACCCTGGGCGCTGCCCTGTGGGGCTCGACCAAAAATGTCATGCCCGCCAGTCACGTGCTTGAACACGCGCTTGTGGCCGTCGTCGTCTCCGTCGAACATGAACACCTCGACGTCCTCGCCGTCTTTCCCGAGCCACTCGAACGACTTCCCGTCCTTGGACTTGCCCATGAGAACTTTCGCCTCGGCCAAGGCCCCTTGGACATCCTCTGCCTGCATTCGTCCTCGAACGAGCACCTTGGCTTGCTGGCGGGCTTCTCGCTCGACGCCTCGAACCTGCTCGCGGGCTTGGTTCGCAAGCTCGCGTGCTTGCTCGCGGGCCTCCTCTGCGAGCTCCCGGGCCTTGGCGCGGTGTTCTTCGGCTCGCTC
>CAYQKK010000070.1:0-5922 GCA_964417955.1 uncultured Planctomycetaceae bacterium | reverse complement strand
GCTCCATCGCTTCTTCGCGGCGCTCCTCCATCTCCTCGCGACGCTCTTCCATCTCTTCGCGGCGTTCCTCCATCTCCTCGCGGCGCTCTTCGGTGACCTCACGGCGCTCTTTCCATTCTTCAATGCGCTCCTCCAAGCGATGGCGCTCCTCTTGGACGCGACCGCGCGCCTCCTCGAGTGCCTTACGATCAGCTGAGGCTTCTTCAGACGACTTGGACTTGCCCTTCTTGCTGCTGCCCTTCTTCAGGTCCTTCTGCATCGCCTTGAGCTCGCCGCGCAGGCGCTTGATTTCCTTCTGCAAGCGCTCGGCGTCGCGAGCCAAGTCCTCGTTGCCTGTCTGCTCACGCAGCGCAGAGACGTAGAGTCGAGCGGGGCTTTCGGGCTGGGGCAGCCAAGCGCCGCCAGCGGGCGCCACAGCGGCGGGAGCAAGGGCCACGGGTGCCGGAGCGGCGACCGGCGCCGCGGGGAGGACAGGCTTGAGCGGCTGCTGGGGCTTCGGCTCTCCGTGGGAGCCATACAGAGCGGGCGTCAGTCCAAGCGCGCCGAGGGCGCAGGTAGCGAGGGTGAGTTTCATAGGTGTTGTGGCGCAGATGCGCACCGGTTAGGGGACGGAGTGAATCGTGTGAAAGGGAGCGCGTTAGCGCGCGAGCTGCCGCATGCGGCGTTCAAGCTGGTCGACGTAGCCTCGTACCCGGTTGGCTCTCACGTAGAGCTTCTCTAGGCGGCCAACGGTGGCCCTGGGCACCTCGCGCTTGGCAGCGAGGACGATCAGCGTTCGGATCTCCTCCTGCAGCTGATCGATCGAGACGTTCAGGGCGTCGAAGGGAGTCATAGTGGGGGCACCCACGACCTCGATGATCGCCGGCGCAGGCGCGGCTTCGACTTCGAAGGCGCTGGCCTGCTTCGCCGCGAACCCAGGTGCGGCCATGGCGGTGGCGAGCACCGCGGCTCCGCCGACCCAGCGCAGGGTTCCCAGTGGTTTCGTCGGCTGGCCATCGGTCGCGAGGATGCGGTTCACGCGGCTGCCCAGGGGCGAGCGCTTGTGAGCCATGGGGCAGGCCGGGCGGGCGGCCGGCGCGCCGATGATCCATTCGGCCACGGTCGTGAGGCATCGCGCCAGCGCGACTTCGTTGCCCGTCACGTCGACCGCAAATTCGTCGCAGCAATACTCGGCGCTCTCGTCGAGGCGGGCGACAAGCAGCCAGTTGAGCGGTTGGAAGAAGAACAGCGCGGCGACCGAGCGGGCGGCTGCCGTCCACAGGGGATCGAAGCGCGCGACGTGGCCGATCTCGTGGGCGAGCATCGCTTGCAGCGAAGGCCCGTCGAGTTCCGTAAGCGCGCGCCTGGGCAGCACCACCCGGGGCATGAGGACTCCGGTGGCGTAGGGCGACGAGCCTTCCTCGCTCACTTCCACGCGAATCCGCCGACGAACTCCGGCGCGCTCTCCGAGGTTGCGGACGAGGTCCACGACAGGACCGCTCATCAGCGCCGATCGCCGACCGAGGCTGTGCATGCGGATCGCCTCAAGAAGCGCGCGGAGCATGAGCATCGCGATGCCAGCGGCGACAGCGATGAGGCCGACCGTGGATCCCCACCGCGAGGGTGTGAAGCGCTCAACCTGCGCCGGAACGACCTTCGGGGTGGAAGCGGGGGACTGCGCCGGAGCGCGGCCACCCTCGGTGAGGATGACCAGTCTGTCCGTGAGCCTGCCGAGTTCCGCGACAACCGCCGCCTCTTGGGCCTCCAAATCTTGGGCCTTCAGTGCTGCGGGCGCAGCCGCGATCGCTGCCGGAGCCACGACCTCGACCGTGAGCGAGTCGGACCCAGGCAGTTCCCAGTGCCCCAACGCCGGGCTCAACCCAGCCCCGAGCTGCAGGCTGGCGGTCACGATGGGCCCAAAGAGCGCGGCGCGCCAAAGCTGCTCCGCGCCCCGAGCGCTCTTCACAAGGCGCGTGGCCAAGGCCGCAATGGCGAACAGGCACACCCCGTGGACGAGATAGGTCGCTAGCCACGCGCTGACCTGGGCGGGAACTTCCCCGCTGATGAACGCGCTGATCTGATGCATGTCGAGCTGACTCACCGGGCACCCCCGTCACGCTTGCGCCCAGACCGTCCGGCGTGCTGCTCGATCAGTTCCTTGATGGCATCCAGCTCACCCCGGTCGATCTGCTGCTCCGTCAGGAGGTGGCTCACAAGGGCCGCCGCGTCCCCGCGGAACAGCTGGTCCGTGAGGTCAGAGACCATGGAGCGGTTGACCTCGCTCTCGCTGACGCTCGCGGCATATACAAACCCGCGCCCTTCCATCCGGCGCCCCACGACGCCCTTTTTCTCCATCTTGGAGAGCATGGTCGCGATGGTGGTCAAGGCCAGGCCGCGCTCCTCAAGGAGAGCGCTATGGACATCGGCAACGGGCAGTTCGCCCTTTTCCCAGAGCACGCGCATGATCGCGTGCTGGAGATCGCCGAGGCTGTGTTCTTTAGGCATGGTGGATGGGGCGGCGGCTAGCCGGGAGTCATCGAACGAAACGGGCAGCCCTACACGTGGACTACCTCGGTCGTTGAATGCTACTACCCAGGTAGTCGGATGGGGACCCCAGTTCTTTCACAAGCACCCCGAAAACCGCCGTAAGGGCTGCGTATCGCCGACCCAGCAGCCCTCTTAGCCCTGCGAGAAAGCACCCAGATCGCCCTCAGGGCCCCTCAAAGCACGATTCCACACGGACAGCCACTGCGCGATTCGAAACAGCGCGGCGGACAATCGACCACGCAGCTCCGCAGACCCCCTACTCACCGAGTTCTACTACCCCTGAGGCCAGCGTCTAACCGCCGAGCTTCCTGAGAACGACTGGAACGATCTAGGGGGCATGGTCAAGTCGATGACCACGCACTCGAATCTGGCCGTGAACCTCGCCCAACCGTCAGCCCAAGGAACGTCGACCTGCAGCGTCCCGTGCTCTGCGCACTTCACTCGGGGAACGTCGCACTCGATCCAGGTCTGGTACTCGCCCAGGTCGAGGTGCCGCCAAGCACGCTTTCGGACGTCGTGTCTTGGAGCTTCGTTGCCACACTTGGGGCATGGTCCTCGACTACTGCCGTAAGAGACCTTCACGTTTACCCGTTCGTCGACTTCTTGGAGCTCGACATCGTCGATCTGCCACGGGCTCGGCAAGCTCAGAACTGTGCGGAGGAGCTCGTCCATTTCCATCCAACCACGGTACGGTTTGGGCCGTCTACGTCATGCGGCGCAGTGACTCACTCCACACGAGACCCTGAAGCCCCCCATTCCTTGAGGGCGACAGCGGCCACAAATGCTAGAGAGCACTCGGCCGACATCGCCCTCGTTCAGGGTTGGCTCGGGCATGCGAATCTCAGCAGGACTTGGTTCTGCGACCGTCGAGGTTCACAGCCTGAAGACTGACCTATACTGGGAATCTGCTCTTGAAAAAAGGCTCGGGATTTAAAACGTAAAATGTAGGCTTGTCGAAATTAATCGACGGCGCCGACGACGTTAAAAACTGGTGATGTGTTGGATGCCAATGGAATCCGACCACGATCTCCAGATGTCCCTCAGCAGCCGCAATTTAGCGTGGCCATAGTCACGCCACCACCGTCTGTTTCGAACGTATACTCTCCAGGTGTGCCAGCGCAGGGAGTCTTGAGAAGCCATGTCGTACCGTAACGACCAGTGCCAAATGCGGCTTGAGAGTCTGGCGACGTTGCCTCCCAGTCGTTTGGCCCATCGTAGCGGAAGCGAACTTCTCCTTCGCACTCCTCGCCTGCGCAAGCCTGGCACGCCGTATTCTCTACCTTCTTGCCATCAAACTCGATCTCCAGCTCGATCGTTACATCTGTTCCGGTGGAGATCGTCAGCATCGCGGTGCAACCTGGGACACAGGCCGGCGTCGGCTCTGCCTCGTCCTCCGGGGTGCTTGCAAAGGAGCAAAGGGCGAAGGCGATAGGGATTATTGATAGAGTTTTCATTTGATTTCCTTTTCAGGGGGTTGGGAGACGCCAAGCGAGAGCAATGCTCTCTCCATCAAGTCGTCTAGACGTGCCAAGTGTGATTCGCTGATCGGTCGCGGGTTACCGAGATCTTGCCGACTGTCAAAAATGCGTTGACGGGCTGCGTCGAGCTCTGGGAACTCGACGAGCGATATTGCATACTTTCCGCGTGAAGAGGAGACGCCAATGTGGTTCTCGGGGACATCCTTGAGTCGAAATCCGTTCAGCAGTTCACCCGTTCTGGGGTCAATGTCGAATTCGTACTGAACGTCGCCCCTCTCCCTCAGGATGTTGACTGCACATTGGATCACGAAGTAGTTTTCTTCGTTTGCGATCTCTTCGATCGTGCCCGTTGCCAGCTTCTCCATAAAGCCCTCTTGGGCTTGCAGCAGTCGTTCAATTTTTTCGTCGTGCGTCAGGCCAGAGCGATCTCTTACTTCCGCACTGGGCGCAGCCGTAGACCGTTCTTCTGCGGCAATCACTTTATTGGCTTCGGGTTGTGATGGAGCGGCTCGGAGGCTGGGGCTGGCCTTAACGTCAGAAAGATTGTCAGCCAGACTCTCTCTGTCCGAGTCGCTTTCGTTGTAGATTTCGGGAACGGCGCTTGCGGGAGTCTTAGTCTCGGAGTGGAGGGTGACAGATATCCACGCGATGAATAAAAGAGAGATAAAGGAAATTGCGGTCTTACTGTTCATTGAATTGCGTAAGCGATGAATGTTATTGCCAAAGTGAATACGCCCCGAATTGGAATGGTGGATCTAGCGTGGGTCCACCCACTCTCATCCACCGTTTAGAAAGCGACCGGCTCGCGGTGGCGCGCTCTTACTAAATCGTCAGCAAGACATCGAGTCCTCGTAACGAACAGGGCGTCCGAGTTGGCAGTGGGTACGAGCGCCAAGGGCGTTTGCGAGCAGAGCATCTTACTTTGCCGCGACCTTTTTACGCAGTCCGCGCCACGCACTCTTCCGGTGGTGCCGGACGAGCTGTCGATGCAGGCTCGTCGCCAGCCACCTCCGCCCACAGAGTTTTTTACTTCGGGCAAATGTCGTGCATTGGGTGCGACGAGCAATGTCTCTTGGGTGAGAGCGTCTTCCAATGAAGGGCCACTCACCAAGCCCCGTGCCAACGTGGCGAGCCAGAGAGACTCTTCGAGAATCTGCGTCATGTGTCCCACGATTATCTGGGGTTGTCCACTACTCATCGCGGTACAGAGACGCCACCGAGCACCCAAGTGTTGATGTCAATTCGCTGATTTTGTCGATGGCCACTACAAAAGGGACCTTTGTGGCCATCTGAAAAGGGACCCCCAATGGCCGCAGCTTCCCAGGGGATCGAGTGGATCAGGGGCTCGCCCTCCGGCCAGGGGCCGGGGGCCCCCTAGGGGGGGGCGCAGTCCAACTTCTTACAGACCGGAGAGCCGTACGTGTCCGGTCGGCCCATCTAGAAAGTGCCTAGCTCCGGTGCCACCCTTCGCGGATGGAAACCGAACACCCAAAGCCGCGATCCGTCCCAGCACGTGAAGCGGCAAAGCTGCTCGAAGAGCAGCAAGCCAGCGGCCTGAGCATCGCCGCCTTCGCCAAGTCAAAGAACATAGCCGCCTGGTCGCTCTACAACGCGCGGACAAGAGCGCGAAAGGAGGTGCAGACCAGCTTCAGCGAGGTCGCGATCGTTGGCGAGCGCCGCGAGTCACCGGTGGACCCCATCGAGATAGCTCTCCCGTCCGGCCTCACCCTCCGCGTCGGATCTAACTTCGACGGCGTCGCCCTTCGACGCCTGCTGGGCGTGCTCGCAACGTGCTGAGCTTCCCACCCTCTCCCCAGGTCAAAGTGAGGCAACCCCATTCATCGATCCGGCCGTAACTAGGATTTCAAGGCGGCAGCAGGCTGCCTGAGGTTGGGTTGAGTAGGTGAGGTTGGGGTGT
>CAYQKK010000069.1:0-31794 GCA_964417955.1 uncultured Planctomycetaceae bacterium | reverse complement strand
CCGACTGCGACATGACGTTTCAGGAGGGCTGCTTGGACTCCCTGAGCGCGGCGCTGCAGGGACGCACCGACGCTCTCGTCTACCCGCGACTGGAGCGCCGCACCATGGTCCACACGGACACGGATCTCGTCTCCAACAACAGCCTCGACGAGGTGCAGTTGCTTCAAGCGCCCACGGATCTCTTCAAGGACTACCACATCACGCGGGCCACCGGTCCCCTGCAGGTCACCCACGGGGACGTGGCTCGCCACAACGGCTACTGCAACGACGTCAGTCTCTACCAGCGCCCGGCCGCGACCTTTCAAAAGGCCACCGAAGATCGCTTCTTTCGCTATTTGATGGGGACCCAGGGAACGCCGATCCACGTCGAAGGTGCCTATCGCATTCAGCACGTGGAGAAGGGGCGCTACGACGGCGAGACCTTCGGTACGCGAGTCCGCAAAGCTGTACGGCGCGTGCAGTACGCCTGGCGCAACAGGTCGCGCAGTTGAGCGCTTCCACCGTGACGAACGCCTCGGTCATCATTCCGACGTACGGGGACTGGGAAGGGCTCGGCGCCTGCCTTGCGGCGCTGAGCGCGCAGGACATCGACCCCGCTCGGTTCGAGATTGTCGTCGGCAACAACAACGGAGAGCCGGACGTGCCCGAGGAGCTCGTGCTGCCGTCGAACGCACGGGTGGTCTGGGAGCCGAAGCCCGGCTCTTACTCCGCCCGGAACGCGGCGGTGGCGGAGTCCCGTGGGCAGGTGCTCTTCTTCACGGACGCCGACTGCGTGCCAGCCAACGACTGGGTGAGCCGCGGCCTACAGCTGCTCGAGGATGATCCAGGCGTGGATCGACTGGCCGGACGGATCCAGCTCACCCCTGCCGGAGACCGCTGGCAGATCGCCGAGCTTTACGATCGTCTCTTCAACCTGCGCCAAGCGCGCTACGTGAAGCGCGGCTACGCGGCGACGGCCAACCTCGTCGTGCGCAGATCGCTCTTCGAGCGGGTCGGACCCTTCAACGATTCCCTTTACTCCAGCGGCGACAAGGAGTGGAACCGTCGGGCCGGGAAGCTTGACTCAGGACTGCGCTACTGCCCGGACCTTGTGATCGAGCACGGCGCGCGCGCGAGCTTCGAGGAGCACGCGAAGAAGCGCGCGCGGGTGACAAAGGGGCGCTTCCTCATGAAGGGCGAGAAGCGCCGGCCGTCTCTCTGGTCCAAGTTACGCCACCGCCTGCCCTCTTTGTCTGCGGCCAAGGTCATCCTAAGGGCGCCCGGACTCTCCATGGCGGAGCGCGCGGGGCTCTGGCGGCTCGAGCAGCGCCTTGGGCGCGTGGAGCACGAGACTCTTCGGCAGCTCATCCGAGGCGAGGCCGCGGAGCATCGCTAGGGGGGGCGGGTTGGAGTTGGGGCTTCGGGTTGAGGCTTCGGCTTGGGGCTTGGGTCGGCGGAGCCGACGTTTGCCTTGGAGGGGGAGGGTTTGCGGAGCTGGGAGCGCCGGCGCCTGTTGGGAGGCACGGAGGGTTCGGAGACTGCGGGCTTCGGGCAAGCTTCGCGTTGATGGGGGGAGGCCAGTGCCTGGCGGGCGGGTCGCGAAGTCGGAATCGCGGAGGGCAAAGGTCTGCCGAGATGTGGTGTATTGTTCGGCTGGATAAGTGCCGAGGAATGGCTCTAAAAGGGTGTTTTGAGCCGTTTTGCTGCTTGCTGGACTGGGTGTTTGGGCTATAGGTGTTGGTGCGTCGCAACAAACTTGATCAAGGTCTCTTTCGCTTTGCGGTTCCTCCTTATCGAAGGGGGCCGCGTCGGACGAAGGACTCAGTTGTGCCCCACGGGTCGCGGCCTAAACTGAGGAAGGGGGACGTGGTGCATGTGACGGTGAAGCTGAAGAAGGGGTTGCCTTCGCTGCGTTACGGTGAAGCCCTGAAGGTTGTGCGTGGAGCGATCGGGCGGGTGAATCAGGGAGATCGGATTCGGATCGTCGAGTATTCGATTCAATCGAACCACCTGCACATGCTGGTCGAGGCTTCCAACTCGGCACACCTTTCGAGCGGGATGGCGAGCTTGAACACTGGGCTTGGCATGCGGTTGAACCGGGTTTGGAAACGGACGGGGGAGGGAAGCGTGTTCAGGGAGCGCTTCCACATGGTGGTGATCAAGACCCCGACGCAGATGCGCAACGCACTGAAGTACGTTCTCCGGAACGACGTGCATCACGGCTTGAGGGTGAAGGGCCTCGACCCTTGCTCGAGTGCGCCGTCCTTTGGTGGGTGGCAGCAGCTTCAGGGATCTGATCGGCAGAGAGCGGCGGCGGCCTCCTGCGTCAGCGCGGAGCCGCGATCGTGGCTCCTTCGGATCGGCTGGCAGAAGTCCAAGGGCAGACGCCAGCCCCTCTCCTTGACGGGGAATCCGAGCCTCGCTCTTGAGGCCTAGTGCCCCCAAGGGCTTCGACTTCGCGACCCGTTCGTTCGGCACTGGCCTTCCGCAATCAACGCGAAGCTTGCCTGGAGCCCGCGAACTCAGGGCGGTCCATGCGTCTCAACAGGCGCCTGCGCTTCCAACTCCCCCGAACCCGTCCCCTCAAGGTTCATGTCGGCGGAGCCGACGCTCTGTTCTAACTCTTCATCACTTGGAAGATCCGCTGCCACATGGCCTCTACGTCATCGCGCTTCTTGGCCGCGATGCGTTCGAAGGTGGCCCGGCGGCTCGTGAGTGCACCGGGGGCTTGGATCAGTTGGAGGACTCGCTCGACGAGGTCGCCGCCATCGACGGAGACGATGATCTCGGGGCTCTCGAACTCCTCGGCGAGGATCTCGTACTTGTGGGACCAGCTTGTGGCCGCGCATGGGACGCCTTGGGAGATGGCGCTCACGAAGCCGTGGTAGCGAGAGCTCACAACGAAGGAGCACTCGCCGATGATCTTCTTGATGTCTACGGGGGAAGTGGGCGCCAAGAGTTCGATGCTCTCTTTCGCTCGGCTCTGGATGTCGTTGCAGATGCTGCGGTCTTTTTCTCCCTCGTGGAGAAGTAGGAACGGGGCGAGGTTCTCCGACTGGAGGCGATCCACGAGGGCGGTCAGCGCCGCGGTGTAGTCCTCGAGGGAAACGACGCCCATCGCGATCATCTTCTGGTTGGGGATGATGGCAACGCCCCGCTCTACCCGCGGGCGCTCATCCTCTTCGTGGGGGAGGAAGCCGAAGGTCATGTCGGGAGACAGACGGATTTTCTCGGCGTCCGGCGCGACTCCTTTGATCGCCTCAAAGGACGCGCGGTCGCGGGCGAAGACGAGATCCGCGTAGGAGATGATGTGGCGCATCTCGGCCTTTAGGCGCGCGTTCGTGAACGGTCCGAATGCCTGGGGCATCAGGATGATCTTGCGGCCCTGTTTCTTCCAGCGCTTGACGTTTTTCCCAAGGCGTCTGTGGGCCTTCCTGGCTTTCCATTGATCGCCGTAGGCGAAGCCCGAGCAATCGAGGACGACGTCGATGGCGGAGTCCCGGATGATGCCGAAACCGCGGAGCAAACGGGACGGGACGAGCTCGGCCAACCGGCCGCGCTCGAAGCCGTCCTTCTCCGTCCAGTACTTCTGGTAGGCGCCGTATGCGCTGCGCAGCTCGTACGGATGATGGGATTGAAGCACCAGTCGATAGTGGTCGGGGAACTCCTTATCCAGACGAGACACAACGGTGGCGAGCATGAGCTCAGCTCCCTTGTTCGGGAACCCGATGCCCAGGACTTCAATGTTGAGCTCGAGCTGGCGGTTAGTGACGGTCGGCATGGGTGGGCAAGTTACTTCGGTGACTCGTAGATACGAGCGTGGTCGAGCGGGGTCTTTTGGGAGTACGGAATCCCGCCCGTCGGGTCCGGGTAGCCCACAGCGATGAGCATCACGGGACGCTCCCAGCGGGTGAGCGAGAGTGCCTTCGACATCTGGCGCTCCTTCTCTTCGATATCCGGCCAGTTGATGACGCAGCTGCCAAGGCCGAGGGTCTCCAAGGCTAGGATGAAGCTCATGCCGACGAGACCGCTGTCGATGTAGATCAGGTGGCGGTCGCGTTCGGAGAAGTAGGCGTCCAGCTGGCCCACGACGACCACGATCATCGGCACGTTCTCCGCGTAGCCCCGCGTGCCCATGGGGATGCTCGTGATCTTCTCGACGGCGTCCCCCGAATCGATCACGCGGAACTTGAACGGCTGGCGGTTGCAGGCGCTCGGGGACTGAAGCGCGGCGGTGATGGCCTTGTCCACAAGGTCCCGGGGCGCCGGGCGGTCTTCAAACCACCGGACGGAGCGCCGCCGCTTGTAGAGCGCGCTGAGGTCATCGAAGCTCGTTGCCAGCTCGGGTGACTCGGACCGCTGGTACGGTGCGCGCTGCTCCCCACAGGCAAAGCGCGAGGTGGAGAGAGCCCCGTCGAAGGTGGCCTTGTGCTTGTCGGTGGCCTTCGATGGTTCGATCGCATCGAAGTACTCGGTGAGTACGCTCACGAACCACTCCAGCTCTTCTTTACGCTCGGCGTTCCCCGAGTCGGCGGGGAAGACCGTAGCGAAGGCGTCCATTGTCTCGCCGATGTACTTGAGGGCGAAGACGTCCTTGCGCGGACGCATGATCAGCCCTTTCTCCAAGCGATGAATGTTCCGCCGGAGCGTAAAACGCTGGGCCTCGAGGGTTGCGTCGCCCGCCTTGTGCTGAAGTCGCCCGTGGTAGACGGCGTGCATCTCGCGCGTGAAGCTTCCGTCGAACAGGAAGTAGTACAGCTTGATGAAGAAGTTCGACTTCGGCGCGAATTTGAAGTGCAGCCGGCCTAGTTTGCGCCGGACTTTGCTGAGTTTCATGATGGGGTCCGTGGGCGGGACCGGGCGGGGGATGAGCGATCGAGGCTTTCCATGGCCGAGGCCATCGCTGCGTCCGCGATGTGCTTGGTCTCGTCGAAGTCAACGCAACGCCCGCGGATGACGTTCTCGCGCCACTCCGTGGTGAGGGCCCTGTAGTGCAGGAAGACGGCCGTCTCCGTGCCAATGGCGCGTCGGCGCCAGCCCGGCGCGACGGTGGCGTTGTGGGTTTCGGCCACGCGAAGCTGGCCTTCGCGGACCATGTACTTGTGCGCTTTCCTGCGCGACTTGCGCTCTCGGTAGGGGAAGTCGCGGACGGTGGGGAGCGTGTCCGTGCGTTCTGCCGACGGCGTGCCCGCCACGTTGGGCACCCAGTAGCTATCGAAGCGCAAGAGCGCGTCGGGCCAGTGGGCGGACGCAACGAAGTCCTTCAAAGTGCCGCCCTGCTGCAGCACGAGGTACTCGTCGAGGTCGAAGTGTCCCGTCCACTCTGTCTGGCCGAAACAGAGATGAGCGTGGTTGTTCTGGGATGGCTGACAGAAGCGGTTCTTCCGGCTCGCCATGGGGCCGTAGGGGAAGGGCCAGTGCACGAGCACCGCCTCAGACTCGCTCTCCAGATGTTCCAACGCGTGCTCGAGTTCGGCGCGGTTGCTGCTGCCGTTGTCGTAGATCAGAAACCGATCCACACCGAGGGACTCGTGGTAGCGGATCCAGTCGGCGGCCCACTCAGCGGGGTTGTCTTTTTGAATCGTCGTCCATTGGATGCCGACGGACTTCAGGGTAGAACGGCGCGCCACGAGGATCCGTTGCACAAGGTTCCCGAGCGCCAAGTTCACCTCGAGTTCGTCGCGGCCTTGGAACTCACGGGGCAGATCCCATTGGTGGAATGCGACTCGGCGCTTGGTGGAGATCCGATGGACGAGCGGAGTGCTGCTGCTGCCGAGGGTGGCGCGGAGGGCAGGGAGTCCGGTGGCAAGGTTGCGCAGCGGCGGACCCACGGCGCGGAGTGCAGCACCCTCTTCGTCGAGGAACACATCGTGCAGGATCCAGCGCTGGTCGAAGTTCTTGTGGTCTTCTGGATTCGACGAACGCCGAAGGCTGCCAAAGGATCCGCGCTCCATTGGAAGCCGCACCGCCCGGGAATTCTCCGGCAGGCTCAGGGAGGCCGGTTCGTACAGGGACCAGCGCACTAAACGTCCTCCCCTTCAGACGTCACAGCGGCGGCCGCTTCCATCTCTGCGCCGTAGCCCTCTTGCTCTAACTTGGCCGTCCCGTGCTCCGTGCGTGAGGTCCCTTCGCGGTCGATCTTGAGCCGATGCTCACGGATGGCCTTGACCGTTTCCGCGTTGCGGTACCCCCGGGGGTGATCGAGGTGGAGGCAGATGGCGCTGAAGCGCACGTGGCGCGGCTTGACCCCAAAGTTATGCAGCCGCACCCCGAGCTCGCGATCCTGCCCTCCGGATTCCAGCCGCTCGTCCATACCGCCGACGCCCAAGAGATCAGTCTTCCACGCAGAAGCGTTGGAGCCCTTGAGGTTGCACGTGACCGTAGTGGTGCGATTGAGCACGCGGGCGAATCGAGCGTTCTTCGTCAGCTTGAGCCGGCCGCGCTGGCCCTCAAGCCCGTGCGCCACCAGCCACGAACGATCGAAGCAGCGCTGGCTCACGATGTCGTCTTGGCTGATGGCTTCGCTGGTCTCCATGGGCAGCTTGAAGTAGGTCCCCGACAGGTAGTGTCCGGGCTCGGCGGCCGCCGCGTGAACGCTGAGGAAGTCCTTGCGCAGAACGCAGTCGCCGTCGGTGAACACGATGTACTCGTTCTTGGCTCGCAGGAGCGCCTTGTTGAGGATCCGGCACTTCCGGAAGCCATCGTCGCGCTGCCAAACGTGGGTCAGGGGAATACCAGCGGCTTCGAACTGGGGTCGATTCGCTTCGATCAGGGCCGCGGTCTCCGGCTCGGAACCGTCGTCTGCCACAACCACCTCGAAGTCCGGGTGATCCTGCTCGAGGACGCTCCAAAAGACCTTCTGAAGCCAACGCGGCGAGTTGTAGGTGGTGAAGAGGAGCGAGAGCTTCATGGCCTGTCCGGTGGGGGGCGAGTTTACTAGGCGGACACCCCACGTCCAAAGTGGTTCGGTTGAACATGGCGGTCGGTTCGGGGCGGCAGGCGGGGCCCCGCGGGTATGATCACGCAATGGGAATCATCCAGGCCGCCGTTCGATGCGCCTCCGTAGCGCTTCTCTTCCTCGCCCCAGGCCTCGCGGTGGCCTCCTCTGAAGTGTCGGACGGGGGTCTGGACGAAGGCCTAGCCGAGTTTGACGGCTTCACGGCGGTGTTCGTCAGGATGGATGATCAGCTCTTCCCCGTCGGCGGCGACTACGAGCGCTTTGCCGCCGAGCAACCCGCTTCGTGCAAGCGACTTGAGCTACGGGAGAAGGTGCTCCAGACGCTCCGGGAGAAGGCCGGGCGCTCATACGGTGTGGTGCGAGAAGCACTGCAGCTCCTCGTCGAGTCGGACGACGTGCGCGGCGTTCAGCGCTTCTGGATCGTCAACGGATTCGCGTGTGAAGCGACTTCCCAGGGATGCAAGGCCCTCAGCGCCTTGCCCGGGGTGGGCTTCGTCTATCGCCAGCGCAAGGGGCCGCAGCATCGCGTCTCCGGTGGCGGAGACTTCGACGAGAACAAAGAGCTCACGTCGCTCTACCAGGGCCTCTTGAAGTCGCCGGAGACCAGAGAGGAAGCACCCTTCGAGCTGGGCGAGACGGAGGTGCCGTGGAACCTCCGCAAGATCGGCGCGGACGAGGCCTGGACTCGCCATGGGATCACAGGCAAGGGGGTGGTCGTGGCCATTCTAGATGACGGGATGATGACGATCCCCGCGCTGCTTCCTGCGCTGTGGACGAACAAAGACGAGCAGCTCAACGGAAAGGACGACGATGGCAACGGCCTCGTCGACGACGTGTTTGGCTATGACTTCAAGGGCGGCTCGCCCTACTGCGTGACGCCCAGCGGTCATTGCCACGGGAGCCTCTGCGCCAGCGTCGTCGCGGCTCGTTCCACCGTAGGTGACGATGCCATCGCGGCGGGTGTCGCGCCCGGAGCGCTCGTCATGCCGCTCATCGGAGGCGGACGGTTGCTCGCCTACGAGTACGCGCTGGAGCAAAGCGCGGACGTGCTTTCGATGAGCTACACCTTCGAGCCCTCGATGATGGGCCACTACCGAGGGCTCTATCGAACCGCCCATGAGCACCTCTCGGCGGCGGGGATCCTATCCGTCGGTGGCGCCGGCAACTACGCCGAGAAACGGCCCGTCGGCGAGCAGATCGGGTCGACGAAGGACGTCCCGTGTGTCGTCGCCGCCGCGGGCGTCGGGCCCGATGGGGTCGTCACTTCCTTCAGCAGCCGTGGACCGGTCTCCTGGAGCGGCATCCGCTACTTCGATCCGTCGGAGGGGAGCCCAGCGGCGCCCATCAAGCCCGACGTCACGGCCTGCAACGCTGGCTTTCCGATGTGGACGCTCCGAGAGGTCTGGACGGGTGCCAAGGCGGAGCGCGCCAAGAACGTGGTTCGCACGGACGCGGAGGGCTACACCCTCGTGATCGGCCCCCGCGGCAACTCCTTCGCGGGTCCCCACGCGGCGGGGGTCGCGGCGCTCATGCTAGAGGCCAGCCCCGAACTTCCTGTTTGGCAGCTTCAGCGGCTCATGGAGGCCACCTGCGAAGACATGGGCGAGCCCGGCAGAGACACCACCCACGGAGCAGGCATGCTTCAGGCGCACAAGGCCGTGGAAGCGGCGCTCGCCTACAGGTTCGAGTAAGGGAGCGGCCTGCCGCTACTTCCGAACGAAGAATTGCACCTGGTAGAACTTGGGCCCGTCGACGACGGTGAAGAAGTCCATGCGTCCGTCGCCATCGAGGTCGTGCGGCCGCAGCGCCCTGTCGTCCACGCCTTCCCAAAGGGGCGCCTTAGCAACGGCCTTAGCGCCTTTCGTGGCGTCGCGTAGGGCCTTGCCCGGAGCGACGGCAAAGGCATCGATCTCTCCGATGTCGATCACGCTCTCGCCGCCGTCGCCGAGCTTGTCGAGGTCGCTCAGTACCACCTGCTCGACGAGCCCGGGGATACCGGACTGAAGGGAGATGTTCTCGAACTTCTGCTCGCCGGGAGCGCAGTTCGCGAAGACCACGAGCTGTCCATCGACCTCGTCGACGATGTCATTGTTGAGGCCATCCCCGTCCCAGTCGACCCGTCGCGCCGGGATGTCCCACTGGGCCTCGAGCTCCTCAGAGATCTGCTTGAACTCCTTGAACAGCTTGAAGAGCCGCGGGATGCGCAGGCCCAGCGTTGTGCGCCTCGTGGGCTTGCGGGCGAACTCACCCTTCTCGTTGCCGTACGTGAACACGTCGAAGTCCAGCTGGCCAGGGACCACGAGGTACTTCAAGAGACGAGCAAGGGAAACGCGCTCTCCGCGCACGACCTGCAGGTCCGGGCGCTCGTCGCCGATGACGTTCCGCACGAAGAAGTAGAGGACGTTGCCGCTCGCCTTGAGCACCTGGTCGGGCTTGTTGATCGGGCCGGTGGCCCCGCCGCCCAGATAGACCTTGAACGTGCCCTCCGACCCAATGATCAGGTCCTTCGCACCTTCTCCATCGAGATCCTCGACGCGCCAGCGGGCGACGCCGCTGACCACGCTAAGGAGATCGTCTAGGTCGATGTCGCTGGCGCTGAAGTCGTTCTTGAGATCGCTCAGGTCGAGCTCCCACGACGGAAGCGCGTCGATCTCGGGGCGGGCCAAATGGAACGCGACGCGCTCGTCGGTTTCGCTGACTAGGTCGAGGGTGCCGTCGCCGTCGATGTCGGACATGCTGAACCACGGCACGCGCACGCTCTGGCCGAACGTCGCGGAAAGGCGGTTCGGATCGCCGAGGTCGTACTCGATCTCTGGCTCGTAGCCCACTTCGATGGGGGAGGACCACGCGAGGGCGCCCGTCTGGGCGTCGACCCCTCGATTGAGCCTCAGGTGAAAGCGCCCGGGGCCGGGCAGGACGAGGTCGACCTTGTCGTCGCCGTCGATCCTGCGCGCGAAGGGCACACGCGCGATTCCGGCGGGCAAGTACGTTGCGGCCTGGAAGAGCTCGGTTGGCTCGCCCCATCCGCCGGTTTCGCTGAAGGACATGGACGCGATGGACTTGCCGTCCTTCACGAGCAATACCTCGTAGCGTCCGTCCCCGTCGAGGTCCGCCAGGTCCCATCCGACGGTCGCGGCCCGCCAGGGGAACAGGGTGCCGGCCTGGGCGTAGATACCGCTCGGCTCCAGCTGACGCACGAGGATGCCGCCCGAGTCGATTCGGATCAGCTCCTGCGCACCGTTCCCCGTGAGGTCGCGCAGAGCGAGGGTCGTGCCGCGGCGGTTGACGCTCAGGCGGGTCTCCGCGAACGTGGTCACGCCGTTCTGGTCATCCTGTGCGGCCCCGGCGTTCAGCTGCAGCGATGCCGCAGAGGCAGCGCAGATGAGCGCCGCGAGGGGCATTCTAGTGAACAACATGCTAGCGCTCCTGGGAAAGGTAGACGGTGAGGACGGAGTCGGAGTCGCTGACGATGTCGCCGAGTCCGTCGCCGTTGAGGTCGAGCACCTTGAGGGAGGTCACCGAGCCGCGGGACGCGTACTTCTTCCAGTAGCCCTGGTCGATAGCCCAGGAGTCGCTGCTGAAAAGGGACGACTCTTTCTTCAGCCGGCGGACTCCCAGCTCGCCCGCCAGATTCACCTCGACGAGGTCCGCGACGCCGTCGCCGCTGCAGTCCATGCTCAGCACACGATTCGCGATAACCTCGGACACGCCCTCCTCATCGAAGATGCGTTCCTGCTTGAGCGCAGGGCGGCGACTGAACGTGCCCTTCTTCTCGCCGAGGTACAGGAGTTGGCTGTACTTGAATTCGAGGCCCGTCACGGTCTCCACCAAGCTGGGCAGCTCAAAGCTACGGATCGCGAGGTCCGGCCGTCCATCTCCGTCGACGTCAGTCACGGTCGCGCGCAGCTCGCCCGCCTGGAACCGCAGGACCTGGTTGGGCTTCTCGGGAAGCAGTCGATCTGGCGTCGAAAGCATGACGTAGATGCGCCGCTCGGCGTTCTCAAGGCCGTCGACGTCTTCGCTCCAGATGCCGAGGATATCGACCCTCTTGTCCCCGTTGATGTCCACCAGTCGGAGCGCCGCACGCTCGCCGTTGCGAGTCAGGTAGTCGGGCAGCTTCTCCAGCCGCGACGCTTCGCGCGGGATGCCGGAGGCGCCGGCGAGATGCACCTTGAGCGTCTTTCCATCGAGGACCAGCATGTCGCGGCGTCCGTCGTTGTTGACGTCCACGAGGGCCGGCGCTTGGATGCTGAAGCGATCATTCAGAAGGCTCCCGCTGTCTTCCATGCCAAGGAACGGTCGCAGCTTGTCTCCGATCGTGATCGAGAGTCGGTTCTCCCGCTGCTCTCGCTCGCGCTTCGCGTCGGCCACGCGTCGCTCTTGATCTTCGGGGTCGTTGACGGCAGCATCCCGCGAACCTTGGAAGGTGCTGAGCGCGCGCCAGGGAAGCTCGCCCTCGGCGAGCTGCGGGTTACCGGGCGCGGGGCCGAAGATCCGGAAGCCGCCGCGCTGGGGCAGTAGCAGCATGTCCGATCCACTACCGCCGTCCAGAACGTAAGCCCAGTACGGCAGCTCCCGCGGGCTGGGCACGTCGTAGAGCAGATTCGTTTCGCAGAGCTTCTGAATGTTGCCCTTGTATCCCGTCTGCCGCGGATCGAACGACCACGCACCCTGCCGCGTGAGAAACACGAGCTCGTTGCCTTCGAGCTCAGTTCGGACGTCCGCAACCGTCCACGCGATGATGTCCTTCAGGATCGGGATCACGCGGTAGGGCTTCGGTTCGATCGACTTCACCGTCATGCGGTGCAGCTGGAGCTCGCGCGTGCCGCGCGGCGTGCGCACCGACATTGCGAGCTCTTGGACGCCGTCACCTTCGATGTCAACGAACTCCCAGTCGAGCAGAAGGCCGTCGATGCGTACCGAAGCGTCGATGTACGAAGCGTCCTTGGCGGGCGCGCTCGCTGAAAGAGCCGCGACCATGAAAATCATCGAGCTCAATTTCATTCGTCCAGCTCCCCAACGCCACTCGCCCAGTGGAAGAAGCGCAGGAAGCGCCAGTTCTTCTCGGAGCCTTCGCGGGTATACCGGAAGAACGAGATCAGGTAGAGATCGAGGAGCACAAAGCTCTCCCGCGTTCGATCCGCCGCGCCCTCGTAGGTCGCGAGCACGGGGACGGAGAAGCGCGTCAGTCGGCGACCCTCGTCCAGCAGCTTGACCGAGACGCTTGTGGATTTGCCGGAGCGGGGCAGGGCAGCGTCGAGCTCGACCTCGGTGCCCGGGTCCCGTGACAGGAGGCGACGGACAAGGCCGCGCCCGGACACGATGCGTTCGCCGTCGAGGGCGACGACGCGCGTGCCCAGCGGGAGCTTACCGACGGGCCCGTCCTCCGCTCGTGCAACGAGGACGGCGCCGTCGTTCGTTCCCCACGCGCCCCGCGTGCGCGCAGGATCCAGCACGAAGGCCTCTTCAACTGCAGCACCATCCGCGCCGGCCGAGCCACCCGAGAGAGTGACGTCTACGTCGAAGGCGGTGTCTCCGCGCAGAAGGCTCAGCCGCACGCGGTCGCCTCCGGCGGCGCCCGCAAGGAGCGACGACAGATCGCTCGGCGCCGCGAGCTCTGTGCCATCGAGGCTCATGAGGATGTCGTCGACGCTGATCCCAGCGGCCTCCGCCGGGGAGCGCTCAATCACGGAGTGAACGCGCACTCCAGGGTCGAACGACAGACTCTCCAGGGAGCCCGAGTCGTTCTCGCGGACTTCGAGGCCCAAGAAGGCGGAGCTGTCCACTTCGGGCAGCGCCCATTCCAGGGTCTCGGGAAGTGGGTCGGGGATCGAGCGATCGGGAGCAGACTGGCAAGCTGCTAGCAGCATGAGGGCCCAGGGGGCCCAGCGAAGTCTGCCGTTGGGGAGCGAAGAGGAGGTCATCTGGGGCCATCGTGGGGGAGCGCGACCCGCGGTTCCAGCACGCGCTCCATTCGATTCGCGTCAAGACCCACGTTGTTTCACACCGTCCGAACTCTTCGAGGGCTCGGACGGCTCGATTGGCACGTTCAAGAAGGGCTAAATGGGCCGCTTGCGCATCGCCAGGGCGGCTAGAGCCACGAAAGCGACGGCCTGGATGGGGGCGAGGACTCGACCCATGTTGATCACAGCGTCGGGCAAACCCGCGTCGGAATAGGCCCTGGCGAAGCCCGCCAGCTCTTTCATGGCCGACCCGTCGGAGAACGTAGGGGCGTGGGTGGCGAACACGAAGTACCTCGCGTTCCCGACGTCACCCTTGAAGACGTCCCACAGGAGAATCGCCGCCAAGGAGCTCGCGAGGGCGAGGACCGGGCCCTTGGATAGGCTCGACACGAGTAGCCCGAAAGCGTGGACGGCCATCAGGCCGGCCGTCACGGGCCCAAGGGCACGGACTAGCTCGTCGCGGACCTCGAGGCCCGTGAAGATCGTGAAGTCGTCTTCGATGAGGTCGCCGAAGTCGGCGCCGGTGAACTTGGCCGCGAAGTAGGCGGAGGCGCCCGTCAGGACGAGGGCGAGGAGCACGAGCACCGGTCCCATCAGCGCTCGTCCAACGACCGCGCCGCTGCGCGAGGCCGAACGCGTCACGGCGAGCCGCAGCACCCCGGTTTCGCGGTCCCCCGCGAGGGCGCGTGCGCCTTGGACGAGGAGCATGGCCGTCACGAGGGTCAAGCCCGCGCGCCAGCCGTCCACCATGAGAGCCCAGCCGGTCCCTTCCGTGAGCCCGATCTTGTCCGCGCCCGAAGCCGCGCGCTCGACATCCTTGGCGTTCGCCACGATCGAAGCGGCCCAGATTCGAAGGGCGGGGACGAGCAGCAGGAAGAATCCCGCGACCAAGCCGGTTCGAGAGGACACGAGTCGCACAAATTCCGCGCGAAGAACCCGAAGAGCGCCGCTCACGCCGCACCTCCTTGGCCAGCCGCGCGCGCACTGCGCCGTTCGTCGACGAGAAGCTCGAAGGAGGCTTGGAGCCCAAGGCGCGCCTCGGAGAAGAAGAGGACACCGGCGCCGCCCTCGGCTAGAGCCTTGGAAAGCTGATCGCCGGGGATGCCGGGGGCGTCGATCGTGGCCTCGCCGTTCGGCGACTTCTTGATCGTGCCCAGGCCCGCGACCGCGCGCTCCGCCGCGTCGAAGTCGCGTACCTTCACCTGCCACGTGCCCGCCTTGCCAAGGTAGTCCTCCAGGGGAGCCTCGCGCACGACCTCGCCGTCGAGGATCACGCCCGCGTGGGTCAGGATCTCCTGCATTTCGTGGAGCCTGTGGCTCGACACGATCAGCGTTTGCCCGTCGGCCTTGAGCTCTTCGAGCATCCGGAGCATGCCGCGCACGCCCATGGGATCGAGGCCGGAGAGGGGTTCGTCGAGCACCACGAGTTCCGGGCTGCCCATGATCGCTCCGGCGATGGCCAGGCGCTTTTCCTGGCCCAGCGAAAGCCCGCCCGCGCGGCGACCCTCAAAGCCCGCAAGGCCCGCGCGCTCGAGCGCTTCGCCCATGCTGCGTCCACCGCTGTGGCCGCGCAGCCTCGCCTGGTACTTCAGGTTCTGCTTGATCGTGTGTCCACGCAGGAGGGCCGGCACGTCGAACACGCAGCCCACCTTGCCCTTGGTTCGGTGGAGCTTCTTCGCGGGCACACCGAGGACGGTGCAGTGTCCGCCGGAGGGGGACAGGAGCCCGAGCGCGCAGGAGAGCGTCGTGGTCTTGCCGGATCCATTGGGGCCGAGGAGCCCATACATCTGGCCGCGCTCGACGGTCAGGTTGACGTCGCGGACAACGGCGAGCCGCCCGTAGCGCTTCCACAGACCACGCACTTCGAGTGCAGCGCTCACGCTCGCCACCGTTCCAGCCACTCGATTCCCCTCTTGATTCGATACATGGGGGGCAAAGTAGCGACTGGTGAGTCCCGGAGTCCAAGGGAAGCTCCCGTAGTCGCAGGTGCAACCGGGGGCCGGTCGCTGGCTAACAGAGCGGCTCCGCGGCTCGCCGTGGAATCTGAGCGCTCCGCCGTGGGAGGAACGGCGGGGTGCTCGCTCTCCTTTTCGATGGGCTTCCCAACGGAGGATCCCTCCGTCTGATCCTCCTGGACGTCTTGCGGATCGGCCCGGTTTCCGCCTAGTTTAGGCGTATGAAGTTTTCTTTACTCGCACTCACGGGGGCGCTTGCCATCGCCCTGCCCGCCACGGCCCTCCCAGGCCCGTCCGCCCAGAGCTCGTTCCTCGAGGTCGAACCCAACAACTCGAAGGAGGCGGCCAACCTCGCCACCGGGCTCGTGCCGGGGGACGAAATCCTCCTGGAGCCCTCGTTCTTCGGCTTCGACCCCGACATCTTCAGGGTTCAACCAGCGGCCCTTTCGCCGGGGATCTATCGGCACACCCTTCGGGACCAGGGATCCGCAGGGCCGACGCGTTTTCGCGCGCTAGGACTCGACGGCGTGATCGGTGAGGTGCTCCCCGATTCGACGGCGGTTCTCAGCGACTCCCTCGACGGCGACCCCGTCAATACGACGGTCGCTTGGTACGGCTTTGGCAAGTCCGAGGAGCTCTACACCGAACTCTACGCGACGGGCTTCACTCGATCTGGAATTGCCGCGCGCGTCGTCTTTGAAACGGAAGAGGTCGTGCCCACGGACATCGGCAGCATCGAACCGTGGGAGGGCCTCTACCAGGTGCGCGTCAACGGCACCGGTGCCGAGGGCGACACGGAGGTCTTCGTCTTTGACTCCGAGTACAACCTCATTCCGTTCGGGTGGAACGACGATGCCGGTAGCTTCAACGGCGCCGCGATCGCGGACGTCACTTTGACTCCGGGCCGCTACTACGTCGCCGTTTCTACAAAGGGGCTGAGTTCGCACACGCCACCGGGAACCCAGGACATCTTCTCCGCTGAGTTCGCGGTGCCGTCTGGTGTCACAGACTTCAAGGGACCGCTCGTGGCGGGGAACTTCGCGGGGAGTACGACCGCGCTCCTAACGATTCGCGGCGACTTCAGCAGTACGCCCCTGAATGCACCGCTCACCGTGCCCTCTTCCCAGTCCGCGGCCTGGGCGACCTTCACCGTGGGCACCACCCAGGAGACGTTCAGCTTCTGCCCGGGCGATGGTTCCCTGGGCCCGTGCCCCTGCGGCAACGAATCCGCCGTTGGCGCACGCGTAGGCTGCCTGCATTCCGAGGGGCTCGGCGCCTCCATCATCAGCAACCGCCTGCCCTTTGATTCCGTGCGCCTGAACCTAGAGAGCCTTCCGCGCAACGCGGCCTCGTTGGTCTTCGTCAGCATGGGCACCCAGGCCCCGGTGGCGAGCGTGGGCGGCCTCAGCTGCCTGGC
Organism: uncultured Planctomycetaceae bacterium; assembly: GCA_964417955.1. GTDB lineage: Bacteria > Planctomycetota > UBA1135 > UBA1135 > Saltatorellus. The sequence goes on along the minus strand of CAYQKK010000069.1, from coordinate 15,522 downwards.
TGCGCCCGCGGCACGGCTCGAGGTTGTGTTCGCTGATGCCCACGGCTACGGCGAGGTGATCGAGGACCTTGTGGCCACGGGCGTGTTCCTCGCGGGCACGACCGTCTTCGCCCAGGCCGCCTACCGCGACCCCGGAGCCGCGGCTGGCTGTCAGGTCAACCTGACGAGCGGCGTCGCGTTTAGGCTGTAGGGGCCTCGTCGGAAGCCGAGGCGCCTTCCATGCGCTCCTTTCTCGCTGTCGTCGCCGCTGTTGCGGCGCTCCTCCTCGTTTGGCTATGGCCAAGCGCGGAGGGGACCTCCGTCGAGTCTCTTCCTGTATGGGGAGCGACTCCGGTGGAGGCGGATGAGACCGCGTCGTCGGAGGACCTTGTCAGCGTGCCGAGCGCTGTGGGGCGTGCTGCCCCCGAGGCGCCCAAGAGGGTCGCGGTGTCCCCGGAGCTCACTACCGTCGCGCGTCCCAAGGGATTCAGCGAGCTAGTCGTGCGGGTGCGAGCCGCATCGCAGCCCGTAGTCGGTGCGATCGTTGAGATCTCGGAGGACGTGGACGCCGTGCTCAACGGAGTCCCCGACGATGAGGGGCGCAGCGTCACGGGCGATGACGGGACCGTTCGGTTCTTCGTGCGGCCTACGCGCACCGCCGTGATCAGGGCGACCGATGACGAGGCGTCCCGGACGAGCGAGGGGACTTTTACCACTCCTTTCGAAGGGCGGAATCGGACCGTCGAACTCGACATCGGGCTGGCCCGGGGAATCGGGACTCTGCCCTTCCAGGTCGTCACCGAGCTAGGCCGGACGCCGCTGCCTGGCGCGACCGTCCGCGTGGATGGGCCGGGGCTACCCGCCGCGATTGAGCTGACGACCGACGGGGACGGTGAGGTCTCGACGACCGAAGGCGGGCGCCTCACGTACAGCTTTGCCTGTCCAGGATTCGTTCCCAGGACGCTCTCGGGCGCTAGCCTTGACGAGGAGAGCGACCGGCCGATCTCGGTCGTGCTGCGGCCCTACTCCACGGTGCGCGGGAGAATCGACGGCGCCTACGACGGACCTCAGCCGATCACAAGAGAGGAATTTGAGCGCCGCAATCTGCACCCGATGGACATCAAGCCGACTCGCCGAGTGATGCTCAAGATGAAGGGGAGTTCGTTCGAACGCGGGTTCAGGGTCGCAACGATGATCGGCGCCGACGGCAGTACCTTTACGAGTGCGTCTGGCAGTCACACGGCGTTCGTCAGCCCCGATGGAACATGGTCCGCGCGGATCGCCGTTGAAGACGGCGAGTCGGAATGGCGCGAGGTCGGGGTCGAGCTTCTTCTTCCAGACCAAACGAGGCGCATCCTCGGCGTGATCGATCGGCTCCGGCCTGGGGACGATATCGTGGTTCCCGATCCCTGGTCTGGCGGCAAGCCGCTGGATCTTGCGGTTCAAGATGCGGCGGGAGAGCCGGTCGCCGCGGGGCGCAGGATCTACCTGAGCCAGGTCTCCGTCGACGCAGCGCGAACTGATGCGGCCATCTCAGGTCAGGTCGATGGCGAGGGCCGCGTCCGCTTCTCGCAGGTTCCGAGGGGCAGCTGGAACTACTTCATCAAGGTCGATGGCGCGCCGCCTTCATGGAGCTACTCCGGAAGCTTCGAGCACAGGGGCTCATCAGAGCCGGTCGTGCTTTTGCAGGCTGCGTTACCCCTGACAGTTCGGCTCACAAAGGGCGGCGACACGTCGGAACGGCGACAGAGACCTGTCTACATGGTGGGCATCGCCAAGGCGGGGGCTGCTCCGCAGTCCACGGCGAGCATTCGGCAAGGCCGCAGCGTCTCCTTTCCGCGTGTTCCTTCCGAAACGGGTTGGGAAGTCGTCCTCGTCGAAGCGAGTCGCATAGCCGTTCTCGCCGCGCAGTCTCCCGAGTCTGTCAGTTGGGAAGAGCTCCACCGCGTACCGATCGGGCCCGGCGCCGGCGAGATCGTGCTCGAGCTGAAGTGACCCGCGGGTCCCCCGATTCAATTCCCGTGGGCACATGCCGCTGCGGTCTCCCGTGCACCTGAGGCACCCAGCGAGTAAAGTGCGCCCATGAGTCCCGGCGGCCGCAAAGTGAACAACCTGATCGACGAGGGCTTCGCGGCTCTCGAAGAGGGCCGTCATGAGGACGCCCTTTCCGCGGCGAACGACTTGGAGGGCTTTCGGCACACCTCCTCGTTCGAGCTGGGGGCCCTCGCCCTGCGCGCTCTCGATCGAGAGGACGAGGCGCTCGAACGGTTAGAGCGAGGCGTCGAGAAGGCCCCGGGCGTCTGGCTCCTTTGGAACTTGCTCGGGAACTTGCGCTCGGACGGCGGGGACTACGAGGGCGCCTTCGCTGCGTGGGACAGCGGCCTCGCCTGCGAGGGCTGCGATGTGGGCAGCCTGCGCCTCAACAAGGCGATCGCGCTGGGGCGTCTCGACCGCGGCGAGGAGGGCTTGGCCGAACTCGAGCAAATCGAGGGCGCAGACCCCGCGTTCGCCGCCCACGTCGAAGACACCCGCGCGCACATCCTTGGGCTCCTCGGGCGCCATGATGAACGCATCGACGCCGCCCGCGCCGGATTGAGTCTGCTGCCGGACGGTCCCCACGCCGCCGAGCCGCGACTGTTCGCCGAGCTGGCCCTCGGCCTCCACGACAGCGGCGGCGACGGGGCCGAGGCCCTCGGAGCCGCGTGGGAGGCCGTCCTGTCCGACCGCACCTCGCCCCGTGCCGCCGAGGCGGTCCGCGAGATCGAGGGCATCGAGGAGGACGGTCTGGTGCTCATGCACCTGATGGTCCATGGCCTCTGGTTCGAGCCTCTCCACAAGGGACAGCCGAGCCCCATGTTCTTCACCGCGTACACCGTTGTGGCGCGCGACTCAGAAGACGCGCTGGAACTCATCAAGCGCTTCGAGCCCGAGCCCGTGCGCGCCTCCCTCAAGATCGAGGACAGCAGCACCCTGGACGAGCCCAAGCGGCGCCTCAAGGGCGTCCATCACGCGGGAGACTACGCGTTCTTCGCCCCTGAGTAGGGGGCCTGTCATGTCCCGACGCGGTCTACTCTCCACCCTCGCTTTACTCTGCCTTGTGGCGTTCGCCGTCTATCGGCTGCGCTCAGGCCAAGCCTCACCGGCCGCGCCGCTGGATCGCGGCGATACGCACGTCGCCGCCACAGGGGACGGACCGCTTGTCGGTCTTCCGGATGTAGGAGCTGCGACGTCACGGGACCTGATGCCAAGCGCTGCTGACTCAGCGGGCTCAGCGGACCCTGCTGAGGTCGTCCATACATGGGAGACGATCGCAGACGAAGAGGGCTCGAGCGCTGATCTTCCCAATGGCCTCGTTGCGCGTATTGAGGACGCGCGCGGCCTTCCCATTCCAGACGCCGCGGTGACCCTTAGCTGGCGGCGCGGCTGGGGGGACTACGTCGACCTCACGGGGACCACGGACGCTCGGGGCGAGATACCAACGCCGCTGAAGTCGGCATTCCAGGTGGAAAGTCTCTCGGTCGCCTTGGATGGCGATGAGGCCGAGCGCTCAACGAGCACGAACGACTTCTTTGTGGACCTCGGAAATCCTCGGCTCATGCGTTTTCGGGTCGCGGATCGAGTGCGGCTTCAGCTTCAGGTGCATATCGCCAGCGGAGGAAGCGTGGCGGGGAGTGAGGTCGAGATCAGCCGTCTCTCCACCCGTTCCCTGGATGCGGGTTTGAACGCGCTTTGGAGCGACGCGTCCGAAATCAAGGGCGTGGTGGGGGAGGACGGCCGGATGGAGTTCGATCTCGATGCACGGGCCTACTCGATTTCCGCTGTGGATAGGACGGGGCTGTACGAGGCTATTCACGAGCTGAGTCTTGTGGGCGGCGGCGAAGTGCAGGTCGCTGAGGTCGTCCTAGTGAAGCTAGAGAAGAGTGATCCTCCCCGGGGTCGCCGCCCTGAACAAGAATCGGCGCCTCGCGAGGAGCGCCCGACCCTAGAAGGCGTCGTGGTCGATGCCGCCACCGGTGCCCCCATCGAAGGGGCAAGGCTCTCCGTCATCAAGCAGCTGCCCAAGCGGGGGAGCGGCGGCGAACCACGTTCGGGCGCGGGCGGGCGCTTCTCACTCAAAGGTACTCTTCGACGCGACGTGGACTTCGTGTTCGCCCGGGCCAAGGGCTACGCGTGGGCAGCGGTGCCGCTTCGTCGTGTGCCCGTCGGCAAGCCGATCACGGTGGCGATGCAGCCAGCCCAGCGAATCGAAGGCTATGTCGTTGATAAGGACGGAGCCCCGGTGGAGGGCTGGGCACGGCTCTACACGCCGCGCGAGCGCGTCGGCCTTGGGCACCTAAACGCCGACCGAGGAGGCTCCGATCGCTATCTGGAATCAGCGATCGAGAACGTAGGTACCGGGCCACCGGGCAAGTTCCATTTCAACGGAGCCACCCAGGCTGAGCACCAGATCTGGTTCCGCCCCTCTGACTCGACGCTGCCCCCGGGCATCGCGATCGCCCGCGGCGGCGATCTGAACGTTGTGATCTCAATCGGTGACCTGCCGGAAGGGCTCGCCACGGTCACCGGCGTCGTGAGAGACGCCGTGACAGGAGACCCAGTTCCAGGCATCCGAGTCGGAGTCTTTGGCGATCACTCATCGGAAGGAGCGTTGGGGACGACCGACGACGAGGGGCGCTACGTTTGCACCGGACTCAAGCCCGGTGAGTTCAACTTCGACCTGGAACACAAGAAGGAATTGCCAGGTCGGGCTCCCTACGCGTTCAAGACCCGGGTTCATCGCCTCGAGCCGGGTTACCAAGACATCGACTTCATGCTGCCCCCGGCCCGCACACTTCAGCTCCTGCTTGAGGGCGGCACCCCATCCGGCCCGCTGCGTTCTGCGCATGTCTCTGTGCTCGATGCAGACGGTGTCCTGGTCTCCCTCCAGGACGACGCCGGCTACAAGCAAGGCACCGACGAAACAACCGATTGGAACGGGCGAGTCGACCTGATGGGCGTTCCGGCCGGAGACGTGCTGCTCCAGGTCTGGCTCAGGAAGAAGGGCAAGGGCGCCCCCGACTTCGAACGATCCCTCGACACGAGCCAGCCCCAAACCGCCCTCAAGACGCTGCGCTTCTGATCGCTGTCTGCAATGGGGTTCTCGGCCTCACCTTGATACGGAGGACGCCGTCTTCAGTTTCGCTCAACCATGGGCCGTCCCAAACCCGACGGGAACTAGTGGAGAACCCGAATGGCCAGGACGTCACCGCGAAACTTTTTCGGGGTGCGCCTTCGGTCAACCCGCCCATGCTTTCAGCTCGCCCCAACCCCAGCCGCGACGGAGAGTCCGCTCACGCGGAGCGCCGGGTCATGGGTACAGGGGCCGCGCCCGATCTGCTGTCGATGGTCGGAGAGATTCTTGCGGTCGGAGGCCTAGAGGCGCAGGTCTCCGTCGCTTTTTCGACCGATGGAAAGCCACTCCTCTCCCTCGGGCGGATCGAGTGGATGGAGACTTGCCGCTCTCTCTTTGGATTGCCAAGTGGAGTGCAGTTCTCTGTCCGCGGAGCCCTGAGCCGCGTTGACCGGCAGAACCGAAGGACCCTGCTAACGATGCTGCGGGCCAGCGTTCTCGCGGGCAACGAATTCGAAATGACGCTCGCGCTTCGGGGGGGAAGGACCTGGATCAGTGTCACCGTGCAGTGCTCGACGCCCGGCGACGGAGAGCGCGCGGTGGCTGTGGTCTTTCAAGATGTAACGGAGCACCATATCCGTGAGAAGGCCCTTCGGCGAGAGCTCCGCCGCCAGGATCAGATGGCCGAGATGACGGGTATCGGTGCGTGGACCATCGACCTCGCGTCCGGAGCTCTGAGCTGGTCGGACCAGGTGTTCCATATCTATGACATGGAGCCCGGTCCGATGCCGAGCGTGGAGGAGGCGATCTCGTTCTTCCTCCCTGAGGAAGCCTCTCTCGTGGAGGATCAGCTGAGGCGCCTCATCGAGCTGAATGAGCCCTACGACTTAGAGATTCCGATGAGTACGGCGAGTGGCCGGCGGATCTGGATCCATGCCTTGGCCGAGCTGGAGTGCGCCCCCGACGGCACTCCGATGAAAGTCGTTGGCAGCTTCCGTGACATCACGGAGGAAAGGGAGGCCGCGGCCAGGCTCCGGGCCAGCGAGGAGCAGCTTACGTTCGCCCTCGACGGAGCCAACGACGGCCTTTGGGACTGGGACGTTGCAGGCGACAGTGTCTACTACTCGGCGCGATGGAAGGAGCTCATCGGCTACGCGGACCACGAATTGCAGGGCGGCTTCGAAGAGTGGTCTAGTCGGGTCGACGAGGAGGCCCTGCCCGCTATCCACAGGACCCTTGAGGCCTGCCTTAGCGGAGAGACCGATGCCTTCCACACAGAGTTCCAGATGCGCCACAGGGACGGCAGCATGCGCTGGATTCTCTCGCGGGCGAAGGTCGTGTCCTGGGACGAAGAAGGCAATCCACTCCGAATGGTGGGCACCCATACTGACATTGACGAGCAGGTGCAGCTGCGGCGGAATCTCGTGGAAGCGAAGGAATCCGCAGAGCAGGCCGCCGTCGCGAAGTCAGAGTTCCTCGCCACGATGAGCCACGAGATCAGGACGCCACTCAACGGCATCCTCGGCCTGAGCCAGCTGCTCCTCGACACGGAGCTCGATCAAGAGCAGTCCGAGCACCTACGCGTGATCTTCACCTCGGGAAAGGCTCTGCTTGAGATCCTCAACGATATCCTCGACCTCTCGAAGGTTGAGGCCGGCCAGGTGACGCTAGAGTCGATCCCCTTCAGCCCAGAAGACTGCGCTCGAAGCACCATGACGCTCCTGGAGCACAAGGTCGCTGGGAAGGGCGATCTTGAGATGAAGCTTGTGGTCGACGAGTCCGTGCCCGAACGGATCCAGGGGGACCCCGCTCGCGTGCGACAGATCCTGTTGAACCTAGTGGGCAACGCGGTCAAGTTCACTGAGCAAGGGTCGATCACGGTGATCTTGTCCATGCTGGATGCGACGAAGGACGGAGAGACGCTGCGCATTGCCGTTCACGATACGGGCATCGGTATCGATGCCGCTAAGGCCAAAGACCTCTTCGAGTCTTTCACCCAGGCCGACTCCAGCACGACACGGAAGTTCGGGGGCACAGGCCTAGGCCTCTCCATCTCACGCAGCCTCGTGGAACTGATGGGCGGGTCGATCGCGTGCCGCCCTGGCCAAGACGGTGGCTCGGTGTTTTGGATCGAGATCCCGGTGGAACGGAGCGAGTCCGCCCCTGTTCCGGGCTCTACCCCCCAGGACCACGGCTCGGTCGCACCGCTTTCGTATGAACAGCACCAAACGCAGGTCGAAGCCCTCGTCGTCGAGGACAACCCGATCAATCAGATCGTCGCACGACGCATGCTTGAGAAGCTCGGATGCACCGTCGTGACGGTCTGCGACGGCGCCGAGGCCGTCGCGATCACGGCCGAGCGCGCGTTCGACATCGTCCTGATGGACTGCCAGATGCCGGTCATGGACGGCTACGAAGCGACTCGAACGATCCGTGCGAGGGAGTCTGCGAGGGGCCTCCCGCGTCTGCACATCGTGGCCATGACGGCCAACTCCATGAGCCACGATCAGGAAGCGTGCCTCAACGCCGGCATGGACGACTACGTCTCGAAACCCGTCTTGCTGGGCGTGCTGCGAGAGGCGCTAGCGCGCGGCATGAACCGCAAGCTGGCCTCGTAGCCCTCGCTACTTGGGCGAGCTTCGAAACGCCGCTGAGGCATCAGACTCCCACCACGTTTTCCAGTCGTTCATTCGTCCTCGGCCCGGGGTTTGGCCCGCTGCGAGAGCTAGGGCCCCAAGCACTCCACGGCGTTCCATTGAGAGGGTCGTGACTTCAAAGCTCATGGCGCTGGCGCCGAGCACCGAGCCGCTCATCAGCGTGTTGACCGTGGGGTCAGCGACGCTGGAGCCTGCGGCCACCTCCACGTCGAAGTCCTGCACGTAGGCTCGCTGGGTTCCGATGGAGACGTAGCCACGCGGCGGGCGCTTGGCGCCTCCGCTGCCTTGGGCCGCTAGCGTGTACATGCGCTGGATGAGCGGCTCCACGAAGATGGACTCGCGGGTGTGACCGAGGGCTTCGGTGGCGCGCATCCTCACCGTGCCGTCCTTAGCGCCAAGGGCGCGCACCAAGGGACCGCAAACCTCCCCTGCTCCCATGTCGGCCAGTCCCAAGGCGGAGCTGCGTCGTACGTCGACGGAAGGGTCGTAGATGGTGTGCAGCAGAAGCGCTCGCGGGTCCTCAGTGGGGAAGAGGCGTCCGAGCGCAAGGGAGGCGAACCGGCGGCGGCCCGTCTTGCCCGACGAGAGATCTTCCTTCAGCGCGGCCAGAACCTCGGCCCTGGGTGCGGAGGTCGCTAGGCGCTCGACGATCGCTTCGGCGACGAGCTCTGAGCCGCGGGCTCCCACTTCGCGCAGGGCCTCCAGCTCACCGTCGGCGCCGCGGTCGGGAAGGCCTGCTACGAAGCGGCTCACTTGGCCAGCCGCGACCATGCGCAGGTCCGAGTCACGCGGGAACTCGGTCACGAGCTTGTCGCCGAGAACAAAGGCCTCTTGAAGCAGGCCCGAACCCAGCGCCCACTCCAGGAGATCGGCCGGTGAGAGGTCGGCGTCGTCCTTGTGAGAGTCGAGCTCGTCGAGCAGGTCCGACTCAAGGGTCGCTGAGCTGACTGAACTCGCGGGCAAGTCGGTCCATCCGCGCTTCAGCTTGATCTGCCAGTCGCCGCCCTCGGTGAGCCGTGTGGGACCCCGCAGGAATCCTCCGCCCGCCACCTGGAGGACGCGGCGCCTAGTCTTCGTCCGCGCCTTGGCCGGCGTCGCCTCTTGGTCACCATCCTGGACCAGAATAGCCAAGGGGCCAGGCGTCGCCGGAGCTCCCATTCCAGAGATGATGAGGGCCAGTAGGGGGATCGTAGTGCAGAGCATAGGGTCGACGCCTTGGGTGGCAGCCCAGTCAATGGGCCCGGATCGTGGCTGGGAGGTCGTGCTAACCCAATTACGGGCCTCCGTAACAAGCTGACCGTTATTCTATTTCGAATTGTGCGCCCTGGCTCTGCCAGATGAAGCCACCGACCTCTGAGGTCGCTCGAACGGGGATGGCCCGGCGCTCCAGTTCGGCCTGTCCAAGCGGCGGCTCGCTGCCGCTGCCCCAGACTTCCCTGGGCTGAAGGTGATCCAGGAGCCAGCCAAGGTGCGGCGTTTGGGATCCGTGGTGGGGGAGCAACAGCGCATCCACCGGTCCGGGCTCAAGGGCAGAGCGTCCGTCATGGCCAAGGCTCAGCATCGCGGCGAGCCCATGCCCCTCGGCGTCGCCCGAGAGAATGATCCGATAGGTCCGATGCGCAGGTGCCCCCGGCGATCGAGGCGGAGACCAGCGCACGTCGAGCATGCTGGAGCCTTCGTTGCCCGAGAAGTCGCCTCCGTGCACGGCGAGGATTTCAAGGGCTGCTCCCTCCGGCGTAACCCGCTGGGACCCTGCGCGTAGCGAAACTTGCCGTAGGCCGGATAGGGGATCTGTGCCGAGCCCTGGGAGCTCCCGCGTGGAGGGTGCCGGTCCGACCCAAAGGTCCACGGGCCAGCGGCGAGCGATCCACGGCAGGGCGCCTGCGTGGTCCGCGTCGTCGTGGGACAGCGAGACGCGGAGCTTGCCCACGTCCAGCGCACGTAACGCGGGGGCCACCGCGCCCGTCGCGACCGATGCGCGGTCCCGCGAGCCTGCGTCCACGACCCACGTCGGCTCGCCGGGCGCTCGTACCAGGACAGCGGTTCCGCTCCCGACGTCCATCACGTGCACCTCGAGCCCAAGCGGACGGATCGGAATCCCCGGGAGAGCCCCCGCCATGAAGCTAGGCAGCAGCGCTAAGCCGTAGAGCGCAACGCCGACGCGGATCAGCCTCCGACCGGCGCTCCCGTCCTGGCGCAGTCCCTTCAGGATCATCCACGAGCCGAAGCCCAGCCAAAGCAGCGGACGATCCGGAAGAGGTAGGGGCGACCAGGGCGCTCGGTCCGCCCACGCGAGCAGCTCTAGCATCGACTCAGTGACAAGCCCGAGACCTTCTTCCCACACCGGCGCTGCCCACTCGCCCAAAGGCGCCCAGCTCGACAGCACAAGCCACATCCAGCCGCCGGCGACGAGCAGCACGAGGGGCGGGAACGCGAGGGGCGTTGCGATCATTCCAACCGGGCTGAACTCACCGAACTGGGACCAGACGACGGGGAGGGTGGCGACGGACGCGACGACGGAGGTTGCGAGAGCCATGACCGTCACGCGCAAACTGTGCTCTGCGGCGACGCGCAGCCACGGCGATCGGCGTCGGCCGGAGGGCCATGTCGCGCGCAGCGTTCCTCCGCCTGGCAGCATTTCGAGGGCCCGACGTGATGCGGGCGACGCGGCCGCGATGAGGGCTGCTGTCGCTAGGTACGACAGCTGAACCCCCGTGCGCAGGGGCGCGAGTGGGTCGCAGGCGATCTCGAAGAGTAGTGCCGCGGCGACGAGGTTCAAGCCTAGTGCACGCCGGTTGAGCGCCGGCGCGATGAGCGCAAGCGCCAGGGCGGTCGCCGCCCTCGACGCCGGTGCGCCTTGCCCCGCGAGGGGGATGAAGGCGAGGGCCAACGCAGCACCTGGCAGCGCTGGGCTCGGACGCCACACGTACCCCGCGAGGAGTGCGACGAGGCCCGCCAATCCGCAGAGAACCCGCGCCAAAGGAAGGGCGATGAGAACGCCGAGGAGTCCAACGTGGAGCCCGGAGAGAGCCAGCATGTGCCGCGTCCCCGTCCGGGTGAAGAGGTCGGCCATTCCGTACGGGAGCCGGGACGTGTCGCCGAAGAGAAGCGCGCATAGGAGGCCCCGGGTCGCGGGGTTTTCCATGCGTTCGATTCGTCGAACGCCACCCTCGCGAAGGTTGCGTAGGGGCTGAGCCCAGGGGATCCCGGGCGCGCCGGAGCGAGTCCTGATGAGCTCGTCGACCAGAGGGCGCCGGGGCAACGGCCGCTCGCGGCGCGGCAGGTCGCGGCTCCTGGCTCGTCGTCGAACCTCGGCCGACGAAAGGAGGGCCACCTCGTCTCCTTGGCGGACTGCACCCTCTGCGGTTTCGATGCGAACGTCCTGGGGAACGGAGCCCGTTGCGGTGCTCGGCTCCGTGATCCGCCACTGGACGCGGTCCCTCTGGACCACGCGGCGGCGGTCGAGCTTTGTGCCCCCGGCGATCACGTACGAGGGCGTCTCGGAGGAGCCCGGCGCTGGGCTCGCCGCAGCCGGAGCCCCCGCGGCCCTCAGCGCAACGGCCCATGCGAGGAGCACCAGCCATGGCCGCGCTCGCCGCTCGACTCCGCGAACGCCCGCGCTCCCCACGGCCAGCACTCCTAGCACGGCGACGACGACTAGCTCCTCCAAGTAGAGCGCTGTCCCTACCGAAAAGCGTCCGTAGCCCGCGCCCAGCGCGGTCATGCACGCCACGAAGCCCGCCAGCCCAAGGGCAGGGATCTCGGTCGTGGGATAGCCGCCTGCTCCTACGGATGGCGGCTGGGCTTGCCGTTGGGCCCACGTCGGAAGCGAGAAGATCCCCATGCACGAAAGGGACCGAACCACCCTCCCCCGGGTTGCGGATAGAATCCCGGCCATGAGCCAAAAGCCCGAGAGCAGAGCCCAGGACAGGCACGCCGTTTTTCCGGGGACGTTCGACCCGGTGACCTACGGCCACTTGGATCTCATCGAGCGCGCTTCGACGCTGTTCGATCGGTTGACGGTCATCGTTGCTGCGCACCACGACAAGCGTCACGTTCTGTCGGTGGAGGAGCGCGTGGCGCTCCTAGAGGAAGCGACCAAGGGCCAGCACCACGTGGCCATCGTCGCCATGGACGGGCTGCTTGTGGACGGCGTTCACTCACTCGGCGCAACAGCCATCGTCCGCGGCATCCGCAGCGCGGCGGATTTCGAGTACGAGCGGCAGCTCGCCCTCACCAACCGCGCGATGGCGAAGGACATCGAGACCGTGCTGCTGCTCTCTTCCTCCGAGCACGCCCACGTTTCCAGCACCCTCGTGCGCCAGATCGCCCGCCTCGGCGGGGACCTGACGCCGTTTGTGCCCCAGCCCGTGATCGACGCCCTCGCTGGGCGCTTCGACAGCTAACTTCCTGACTACGAGAGACCCATGAGTTCAGAGCGCAAGATCGTTTCTACCCCCTCCGCCCCCGGTGCCATCGGCCCCTACAACCAGGCCATCATCGCGGGCGGCCTCGTGCACTGCTCGGGGCAGATCCCCCTAGATCCGGACTCGATGGAGGTCGTCGAGGGCGGCGTCGCGGAGCAGACGGCCCAGGTGATGAAGAACCTTGAGGCCGTCCTGACCGCCGCCGGCACCAGCCTGAAGAGCGCCGTCCGCTGCACGATCTTCCTGGCCGACCTGAACGATTTCGGCGCGGTCAACGAGGTCTACGCGCGCTCCTTCGAGGGCGTAGAGGCCCCGGCCCGGGCCTGCGTCGAGGTCAGCCGCCTCCCCAGGGACGTCCGGGTTGAGATCGACTGCATGGCGCTCGTTTAGGGGCGCTAGAACGGGCACACCGGCCGCTTCCCCGCTACTCTCTCCCGCATGAGCGTCTCATGTGGAATCGTCGGGCTGCCCAACGTCGGCAAAAGCACCCTCTTCAATGCACTCACGGCCGCCGGGGCCAAGGAGGGGAACTTCCCTTTCTGCACCCTCGAGCCCAACATGGCCGTGACCGCCGTCCCGGACGACAACCTGGACACGATCCACAAGTTCATCGAGACGGACAAGGTGCTGCCGGCCTCGGTGAAGATTGTCGACATCGCCGGACTGATCGCCGGCGCGTCGAAGGGGGAGGGGCTCGGCAACAAGTTCCTGTCCAACATCCGCGAGACCGACGCGATCATGCACGTGGTGCGCTGCTTCGGCGGATCGAAGGTGATTCGCGAGGAACCGGTGGACCCACTCAAAGACATCGAGGTCATCGAGCTAGAGCTCGCCCTCGCGGACCTCGACACGGTCGACAAGGCCGTCGAGCGCGTCTCTAAGAAGGCCCGCTCTGGCGACAAGGACAGCGTCGAGATGAAAGAGCTGTACGAGCGTGCCAAGGCGATGCTTGAGGACGGTGCATTGCTCCGCGCCCATGACTGGACGGAGCGCGAGCGCTTCCTCTTGAATCCGCTCTGCCTCCTGACCACCAAGCGCATGCTCTACGTGGCGAACGTGACGGACGAGGACCTCGAGGGCAAGTCCGAATACGCCCAGGCCGTGGCCAAGCGCGCCGCCGACACGGGCTCGGAGTGGATTCCCATCTGCGGCGACATCGAGTCCGAGCTGCGCAACATGGACGATGAGGAGCGCGACGCGTTCATGGAAGACCTCGGCATCACGGAGCTCGGCCTGAGCCGCCTGATCCAAGCGACGTACAACCTGCTCGGTCTGCAGACCTATTACACGGCGGGCGAAAAGGAGATCCGCGCGTGGACGGTGCACGAGGGCTCCAAGGCCCCGGAAGCCGCCGGCGTGATCCACACCGACTTCGAGAAGGCCTTCATCCGGGCCGAGGTCTACTCTGTCCCGGACCTCGTCGAGCACGAATCAGAGGCCGCCATCCGCGCGGCGGGCAAGATGCGCACCGAGGGCCGCGACTACGAAATGCGCCCCGGCGACGTCTGCCACTTCCTGATCGGGAAGTAGCGGACGGGTCGCGGTCACTCGAACAAGACCGAGATCGCGCTCGTCAGATTGGACGTCGCGACGCCGCCCAGGCTATCGCGGTGCCAGAACTGGAAGTAGTAGGTGTCGCCAGGGAGAGCTGCTGCGGTGCCAACATGGGTTGGGATCGCGCCTAGATCCACGGACTGGACTCTATTGCCCGTTGCATTCGTCATCATGGGTGAGAAACGTCCGACTTGGGAATTGTCGATACAGAGAACTCCCTCACCCGCGGGGATGCTCTGAATCGGGCCTCCGTTCGAGCTACTGGTGATCACGAGGCCGAAGGACTCCGGGGGACAGCACGCGGCCTCAAGTGCAAGAGAGTTGTCCGCCACGATAGGCGAGCCCAAAGCCGTGAGGGTCCCCGCAAAACCCGTCGAGTTCACCGTGCCGAAGCAGACGTTCTCACCCACTCCGGGATCGACCAGGCCGGTAGAGAAGACGTAGGCGGCGCCTGAGCCATCGACTGCGTTGTCTGACCCGTCCCCGTTGACGCCCGTCGCCCCGCTGGCTTCACCTTGCGCAGTCACGATCACGGTATCTCCTGACACCGCGACTCCGCGTCCAAAGAGGTCTTCTCGATCGGTGTTCGACGCCTTCAGGTATGCCGCTTGCCTCCAGGTACCGCTTGACCGCACGAACACATACGCCGCGCCGGAAAGGGAGGCGGAGTTGTCTGCCTCGTTGCCGTTCACACCCGTCGCTGCGCTGTCCTCGCTGGGCGCGGAGACGACCACGGTATCCCCCGACGCAGCGAGCGCGAAGCCGAAGAACTCAAAGGCCTCCGCGTTGGAGGCCTTGAGGTACGCCTCCTGTGTCCAAGTACTACCCGACCGTACGAATACATACGCAGCGCCAGATTCGAAAGCAGAGTTGCTTCCCTCGTCCCCGTTCACCCCCGTCGCAGCGCTGTCCTCGAATTCCGCGCCGACCACCACGGTGTCCCCCGACGCGGCGACCGAGAATCCGAAGATGTCGTCTGGTCCGGTGTTTGACGCCTTCAGGTAAGCCTGTTGAATGAGCGGGTCGACGACGATGGGGTACTGCGCATTCGACTCGTCGACGTAGATCTTCAAGGTAGGTCCGGCCACCTCAAGCCATGCCTCCAGCATGACACCGTTCGCATCCACCGCGAACAGTCCTTCGTAGCGAAGCGCCACCTCGCCACGCTCGTCCCGGAGCACGAGGCCGGTGCGCATGTCGTTCACTTGAGGCGCCAGAGTCCCGAGCACGTCGAAGGAGAACGCGAGTGGTCCGCGGCTATCCGTTTCGTCGGAATATGCCGGGCGCTCCCAAACGTTGAACCCGTGCTCGAACCCGCGTGGGTCGTTGATCCACCACTCCGACAGCCCTTCGCTCCAGTCGTAGGTCAGCTCTTGCCCCGTAGTGCAGGTGCCAAACTCCGGCGTCGCTGCTGGAGTTGTCCGGCCCTTGAAGCCGAAGGAGCGCAGCGCGAGGCCGAATTGCCAGCCGCCGACGAGCGGCTCGATCATCGTGGAGCTCCCGTCAAACCGAGCGGTCATTTGAAGCCCGGGATTGACAGCCTCGTAGCCGTCCTCCGTGGACTGGAAGTGATGCCGCTGCGCTGCGATCGCGGAACGGATCTGCCCCCAGTCGTTCGGGCGGATGCCGTCCGGCAGGGCAGGGTGCGACTGCGGGGTTGCGTAGGCGAGGGACGAGACGGGGCACAGTGCCGTAAGTGCGAGCGAGAGCAGAGAGTGACGGTTCATAGCTGGAAAGAAGGCTAGGCCTGGAATAAGCGCTAAGGATCGTCAGATCGTGCAGCAGTGCCGTGGCC
>CAYQKK010000068.1:21187-31805 GCA_964417955.1 uncultured Planctomycetaceae bacterium | reverse complement strand
GTTCAGGGCATGCAGGATACGGGCCCAGCTGCGCATGCCTTTGTGGAAGCTCTCGACGTTGTACTTCTCGTTCGGCGAATGGATCAGATCATCCTCTCGGGCGAAGCCGATGAGCATGCTGCCCGTCCCAAGGATCTCTTGGAAGTAACCAGCGATGGGGATCGATCCGCCGCAGCCGATGAAGGCGGCGGGGCGGGGCCATTCTTCGGAGAGAGCCAGGCGTGCTTTCTCGAACGCCGGATCGTCGGTTGGCATGACGCTAGCGCCGCCGGCACCGTGGTCGGCAAATTCGACCGTACAATCTGCGGGCAGGGCGTCCGTCACCTGTTTACGGAACGCCTCGCGGATCTTGTGGGGATCTTGGGTGCCAACCAGACGGAAGCTGATCTTCGCGCTGGCCTTGGACGGGAGCACGGTCTTGAAGCCGTCACCCGTGTAGCCGCCCGAGATGCCGTTGACGTCGCAGGTGGGGCGCGCCCAGATCATCTCGAGGGCCGACCGGCCTTCCTCCCCGGCGAGTTGACTGAGATCGACGCCACCGAGAAAGGCCGCTTCATCGAAGCCAAGATCGTCCCATTGGGCCCGGAGGCTACTTGTTAGTTCTGGGACACCGTCATAGAAGCCAGGGACGGTGATGCGACCGGTGTCGTCGTGGAGCCCCGCGATGATGCGGGTGAGGACGCGGATCGGGTTGATGGCAGGACCGCCAAACATTCCAGAGTGCAGATCCTTGTCGGGACCTGTGATCGTGATCTCCTCGCCCAGGAGCCCGCGCAGCATGGTTGTGATGGCGGGTGTGCTGTCGTCAAAAAGCCCGGTGTCACAGATCAGGCAGAGATCGGCCTGGAGTTCGCTTTTGTTCTCTTCTAGGAAGGGCACGAGGGAGGGGGAGCCAGACTCCTCTTCGCCTTCGAATAAGAACGAGATTCTCCCCGGGAGTGATCCGTGCACGGCCTTCCATGCGCGGCAGGCTTCGATGAAGGTCATCAACTGGCCCTTGTCATCCGATGATCCCCGTCCCCGGATGACGTCACCCTTGGGTGTCGTCTCGATCGCGGGGTCAAAGGGATCGCGGTGCCAGAGATCGAGCGGATCAACAGGCTGCACGTCGTAGTGACCGTAGAACATGAGATGCGGGCCGCTCTCGCCCGAATGCCCCACGACCATCGGATGCCCTGGTGTTGGGCGCTTCGTGGCATCTACGCCGAGCGACTTCAGGTCCTCAACCAGCCAGTCCGCTGCGGCGTCACAGTCGGACTTGTAGGCCGGATCGGTAGAGATGGATTGGATGCGCATCAGCTCCATCAGGCGATCCTGTGCATCAGGCAGATCTGCGTCGATTCTCGCGAGTACGTCAGTGAGGCTCATTTGGTTTCCTTTTCGCTGTTGGGTGGAGCCTTAGCAGCACGGTTCCGTGCCTGCTTGCGCCACTCCGAAAAATGTAGCACTGGCGCTACGGTACCGCAGTCATTCCCGCCATTCCTCGCGGGTCGCGTTGCTCACGCAGATCTTCCAATCAGCAGGCCCCCTCGACCTGCTGGAGTCACCCGTCGGCTGTAAGCCGTATGCTAGGGTGCAAGGATGAAGGTCGTTGTGATTGTACTCATCGTGATCGCGTTGGCGATCGTCGGCGGAATCGTCTGGCTTCGCCAAAGCACGTCGAACCGGTCCTTTGAAGACATCGAGCCAGGCGCTTCGATGGCGGCGAACGTGGGCGCTCTCGCTGCGAAATTTGCTGCGAAGTATCCCGAACGCGCCTGCGCGCTGGGCGTTTTTGATGGCGTGCAGGCTATCACTGATACCCGTGGTCAAGAAGCACCGGGAGGCCGTAGCGCCAGCGCAGACACAGAGTTCGAGATTGGTTCTGTGACGAAAGCGTTCACTGGACTCCTGCTAGCGGACATGGTGGTGAAGGAGGAGCTGACGCTGCAGACGACCCTTGGTGAGCTGCTGCCTGAACAGCCACTTTCTGCGTCGGTCCAAGGCGTCACGCTTCTGCAGTTGAGCACCCACACATCGGGACTGCCGCGTCTGCCTCCGGATATCAGTGATGGTGAGGACAAGGCTGACCCCTACGCGCACTACACGCGCGAGCGGCTCCTGGCTTCGCTGGAGACCCTGGAGATCGCGCCGTCCGCCACGTCCGATTACTCCAACTACGGCGTGGGGCTCCTCGGTGAAGTTCTCGCGATTCACCAGGCGACCACCTATCCGGAGCTACTGGCCGAGCGCGTTCTCATTCCATTCGACCTCAAGTCCGCGAGCTTCAAGGTGCTAGGCGAGGAGAAGGCCGAACGCCTCATCGACGGCTACATGTCGGGCGAGCTCACGCCGCACTGGCGACTCCCCTCGCTTGCCGGCGCGGGCGGTCTACGCATGTCGATGAATGACCTGATCACGTTCTTGGGCGCTCTGCGCTCTCCTCCGGAAGGTTGGGAAGCCGCGTGCGCTCTGATGTGGAAGGAGCACCACTCTGACCCGGCCGCCCGTGTGGGCCTTTGCTGGCAGATCGCAGGGACTCTCTCCGATCCCATCTACTGGCACAACGGGTCTACGTTTGGTGCCTCGTCATTCGTCGCTGTTCGCCCATCCAAGGATCGGGCGGTCGCGGGGCTGCAGAACATGTCTGAACTCCTCGGAATGATGGTCGGAAACGCAGCCGCTGTAGAAGTGATGGGCTGGGCGCTCATCAACTCTGACGGCTGATCCGCCCAGCGGGGCCCATGGGTCAACCCAAGCTGTAGCGCCCACAGTCGCTTTCCCTGTTCCGGAACACACTCACTCGACCGAGAGCGCCACGGCGACCGTAAAGTTGGACGTCGGTGCACCGCTTGGATCAGAGTCTCGGTGGCGGTACGGTACCGTGTCGCGCTAGGGACGTTCGAACGTCGCGTTGAGCATTCGGTGACCCTGGGCGATTTCGCCCTTCAGGTTCCCGTGCTCATCCAGGAAGTCGTTGGACAAGGGCGGATCGCCGGCCAAGAGAAGCTCGACCGTCGTTGGCGGAGACGGAAGGCTGAGAAGGAGTGAGCCGCGAGCGTCGGTTTTGCCCATAGGCTCGCCGTCGCAGTAGACCTTGATGCCTTCGATAGGCGTTCCTACTGAATCGACGCAGTAGGGAAAGCCGGACCAGCCGGGTTGGAGCTTGAGCTTCAGCGGATCGGGCTCGGGGCCAGGGGTCATGGGCTCGTGCAACAGCATGTATCCGTCCGCGTGGACAGCTAGCATGTACTCGAAGCCCACAACGACGCTCCCGAAGCGCCCATGGCCGTCCTCACCGTTCGCGCCTAGCACCCCTGCTGCCATTTCGTCCGGATCTTGCGATGCGGGGAACGCGGTCAGGTCGAACCACTTCACAGGATCGCCGGTCTCGGCGTCGACGACCTCGACGGCAAGCGGGCGCGTCGTTTGACCGTCGCTAAGCTCGATCCGTAGCGGCTCCCCCCCGGGCACGGCTTCCCATTCCGCTGCCCGGACAAGATGGGGAAGCCCATACAGCCTGTGGACGTGGTCGCCTCCGAGAATCGAGACCTTGTAGGAGTCGATCGCGAGATCAGGCAACTCGAAGGTCCCTACCGACTGCCCACCCTCCGTCGACCACACGACGGGAACGTGGAGGTTTCGGACCGGCATGTACGTCCGCTCATCGCGAACAAGCACCATCAGGGGCTCAGCGTACCTACCGCTTTGGCTAGTGATGATGCCGCGAAGAGTCGCTGTTGGCTCGTTGAGCCAGTGCATCTCAACTGGTACCGGCGCAGACTCCCCCGCGTGGATGCGGTAGGGCATCCAGAGCGGCTCGAAGCCGCGGGCGTGAACGCAGAGCGTATAGTCGCCGGGCGCAAGAGCGTCGAATCGGAACGACCGGGGGGAAGTCGGGTTCCGGCGGTGGAGTTCCTTCACGTTCTCCATCCAGGGGAGCTTGACCTGATCCGAGGTCACCGTTCCGGTGAAGAGCATGACGTTGGCTTCGAGCAGTCGCTCGTCCAACCCTTCGCCTTTGGAGTCCGGAAGGAGCGATCCCCAAAGTCGTCCACGCTCGGTCAGATCTACGCGCAGCACCGCGGTGGTATCTACGTAGTCGTGCACCGAGTACGAGGCGCCGCGAAGCCCGTCGCGGGTCACGAAGTGGAGCCAGTAGCCCCTCGTCCCGCCATCGGGCCGGGGGAAGCGCACGAACCACGCGCTGCCGGCAGTCCGTACGCCGGAGTGGAACACGCCCCACGTGCCCATGCGCTCGTCCCTCGAGAGGATCGCAAAGAGGTCGCTGTGGGTGACAGCTGCCCCTTCGAACGCGAGGCGCACGGTCAAGCCCGGGTCCATTTCGGCCGTGGCCTCGCCCTTCTCCCATGTGACGCTGATCGTATCCGGTCGGCTTGTGCCAACGTAGGGCTCGAAATGAGCGTGCGCCCGCTCGGCGCTGTCGAAGACGTGCCGAAGAACGATGCTCTCCACGCCCAAAGGAATCGTCGCCAGCCCGTTGCCGTCCGTTTCCCAAACCGGTGCGTCCTCGTCGGGATCGTCGCTTCTCTCCGCCCACGGCTCGGAGAAGCGAACGTGGGCCGCCGGCCCTGACGTGTGACGGTCCATGAGTCGAAGGGGGCCCGTCGTCGCCTTCGCCGATTCAACAGCGGACGCGGGAACTGAGAGCGCAGTGGCTTCGGTCGCATGCGTGCGCGTTGCGGTCGCTCCGGGCAGAGGCGTCGCGATCGCGAGCGACGGCGTTCGAGCCGTCTCCAAGGGAAGCACCGACTCGAGGGGCGCAACCTGCCTGTCCTGTAGGAGAGCGAAGATTCCGATCGCAGCCAGTACGGTCGCCGTCACAAGCATCGTGATCCCGCCGCCCGCGGCCGAGCCTCCAACGGCGGTCTTAGAAGTCCCAGGACCAGCAGCGTCCCCAGACCCCTGCGACCCGGTCGCCGCCAAGGGCAAGGCCAGCGGCAGCAGCGCGCTGGTCCAGCGGGAGCGATCACCACCGGCCACCTCGTCGAGCCGGGCGCGTACTTGGGCAGCCCCCCGACTCAGCCGAACGCGCACCGTCCCCGCCGACAGGTCCAAACGGTCGGCAATCTCCTTGGGTGAGAGTCCCTCGTAGTAACGCAGTAGGAGCGTGCTACGGTTGGGCTCCGCCAGTTCGAGCACCGCATCGATGACGAGCCTTTGGGTTTCGCCGCGCGCCAAGAGCTCTTCCGGCGTGGGAACGACGGATCCATGCCCGAGAGCGCCGCGCCCGGCCCGGTCCTCGACCGCACGCGTTTCGCGGTCACGGCGATGCCGGTCCTCACGGTGCTTGCGGGAAGCGAGCCGCCGAACCACCGTGGCGAGCCACGCCCTGGTTGGAGCGCCCCCGGAGCCCCCCTTGATGGCCGTCATCCACGTCTCCTGAACGAGATCGTCGGCGTCATCAGGGGAAACAAGTCGACGTGCGAACGCACGGATCCACTGTCCGTGCTCAAGGAGCAGCTGTGCGCTGGGTGTGTCTTGGGAAGTCATGGTGAGAGCCAAATACCAGTGACCTCCGCATCGTTACCGAGGAACCGCCTCTCAGCGTCCTCGATCAAAAGAGAGTCCACGGCGTTGGCGCCAAGTCTCAAGACGGAAGCTGCGCTGGGTGGACAGGGCCAGAATCACGCCAGAGCTGCCGACGGATAGGTAGCCCAAGCTGGCAGTCGATCCGAGCATGAGGGGCGCCTCGCAGGTCAGCATACCGCAACACCCTCCCCCAGATATCGCGGACCGCAACCGCGGGTCCGGGCTGGCGAGGTCCCCTAACGGGCTCTAAGGAGGCTGCGAGGGGTCCCGATTGAGGGCGGCGAGGCGTGGGGGAGGGTGTTGCGGGATGCAGTCCTGCGAGGCGCCCTTCATGCTCGGGTCGACTGCCAGCTTGGAGTTCCTTTCCGTTGCCCGCTCCGAAGAGCGACGAACTCATCCCACACCAGTCCTGTCGCCAGCCGAGAATCTCTCCCCGTCGCCAAGGTAGCAACGAGGCGGGTGGCTCAGCACTCACAGCCCGCATCGATCACGGCCTGCTGTGCGTTGTTGAACCGGGTCTGGGCATCCGCGAATGCAGCCTCAGCCAAGCCGAGTTGAAAGGCCATGTAAGCCTCTTCCGAAGCAGCGGCTGCTCTCCAGGCACGGGCATCTTCCACTGCGCCCATAGCCGTGTTGACCTTGGCGTTCGCTTCGTCGCACTCTGGACCAGGGTTTCCAAGACAAGTGTTGTTCGCCGTCTCAATCGCTCTTTCGAGCGCGTAGTTCGCGAAGCTGAGGCTGAAACTCGCAAGGACCAGCTGGCCGAGAGCGTAGTTGTGGTCTGACTCGGCGTTCCTCCTCCAGAGGTCGGCGAGATACAGAGCATACTCAGCGCCCTCCAACTCCCTGCAGAGGGCATCGCAGTCAACTTGAGCCATCGATGTGGCAAACGACGGGGGCGCGACACTGACATCTGCGCGATCGACCATCGCGCGGCTAGCCGTATCGGTGCCCGATGACTCCGCGTTGGAGATGTCCTGCAGGGGATACCGTCACGGTCACTCCGCCGCCACGAGCATCGAGCGGTTTGAGGGGGGCCCAGATCATTGGGATCCTGAAGCAAGCCGAATGCGGCACGTATGGCCGAGATTCGCACGCGCCTTGTGGAGGACGCGGGCTCGGCGCTGTCAGCTCCGCTCACCGAAACGATGCTGCGGGATCCCAAGGCGCTCGGCTACGGCGGCGACGACCTTGAAGCTCTGCCGTCCGAGGCCGATCGCTAGCGCAGAAGCCGGTAGACGGCGTCCGCGGTTTCCGACAGGCCCGAGCTGCTCTCTAGCACGCAGGTGGCACCGAGCCCTTCGGCCTCTTCGACTCCTCTGCGATCTTCTCCGGCCAGCGCGTACACCGGCGGGAGGCGGCGATGCTTCGAGACGTCGCCGATCAGGTCTAATCCTTTAGAGGCCGGATCCTCGAGGCTCACGACGAGGGCGTCGTAGCGAACCGAGAAGAGGCTCCAGCGCGCCTCGGTTCCGCTCGGCATGTAGGTGGCAGTGTAGCCGCCCCGGGTGAGACGCTCCTTGAGTGCAGCGGCCACCTGGGAGTCCATTCCCGCCAGAAGCACGCGACCGAGGGATGGAACGTGACCATCGGTGAGAATCGGGGGGACGCGGCGCTGGGTCGTGAGTGGCGGTTGGATCTGCATGGGTACAACGTGGGTCGGATTGGAAGCTCGCGGATCCGAAGCGGTCGGATCACCTCTCACACACCTGAAACCTTCCGGTCCCAAAATCGAAGCGAGCGAATGCAGGTTCCTGCTGCTAGGCCTGGAATAAGCGCTAAGGATCGTCAGATCGTGCAGCAGTGCCGTGGCCGCGGCTCTTTCGAGGATGATGCCTGGCTAGTCAGGTGAATCCTCGAAGCGAAGCGCAAGGGCCGCGGACGCGGTGCTGCGGCGCGAAACGCAGTGGTCTGTTGATTCTTAGCGCTTATTTCAGGGCTAGGCGCGCTTCTCGGTGAGCTCGGCGACGGCGCGGAGCATGCTCCGGCAGCTGTACTGGCCCACGAACTTTCCGTCCTTGACGATCGGGAGGCGGCGACGGTGGCCGTCCACAAGCTGACGCGCAACGTCGAGGATGGTCTTGTCAGGATCGACCGACTCCACCTGCTTGGTCATGTAGTCGCCCACGGTGCCGCCCACTTGACCGTGGTAGGTGCCGCTCAGGATCGCCCGGAGGCAGTCCATTTCAGAGATGACGCCCACTACGTTGCCTTGCTCATCGACGACGGTCGCGCCGGAGATTCGTCTGTCGAGGAGAGCTTGTATCGCCTCGTAGATGCCGGTGCTCGGAAGGAGAGTCACGGGCGACACGGTCATGTAGTCTTGGGTGTCAGGGCTTGAAAGCATGCGTTGTCCTCTATGGGTCTGTGGGGGCCGCCACCATGGGGCCTCCCATCTCCACCCTATGCGAGAATCAAAAATCTCGCTGGTTGACCCACGCATGTTGTGCCTCGTAGCTGGACGAGGCACCTGATGACGCTCCTAGCGCGGGCCCTCTGGCGCGACCGTGGGCTGCGATGCCGATGCCGGCTGGGAAGCTGCATTTGGCCCCCGGTGCACGCCGTTCGCCGTCGGCGGCGCCATCGGCGTCAGTTCCGCGCTGTCACGAAACTCCATGGCCATGCGGTAGCCGACGCCCCAGACCGTCTCCAAGTAGCGAGGTGACGCTTCCTTGGGCTCAACCTTCGCGCGCAGGCGACGTACGTGCAGGTCGACCGTGCGCGCGTCACCCTCGAACGTGTGTCCCCAGACTTGGTCGAGTAGCTCTTGGCGCGTCCAAGCGCGACCCGGGTGGCGCACGAAGAAGCTGAGGAGGTCGAACTCCCGCGGCTTCAGCTTGAACGTCTCCTTGCCGCGTCCCGCCGCGACTTGGTTCGTGTCGATCCAGAGGTCCAAGTGCTTGACGAAGCCGCCCATGCCAGTCTTGCCCGTGCGACGCAGAATGCAGCGAACGCGGGCGATGAGCTCGGGCAGGTGAAAGGGTTTGACGACGTAGTCATCCGCGCCTGCGTCGAGGCCCGTGACCCGTTCGTCAGGCTCGTCCTTGTCCGTCATCATGATGATCGGGACGGACCGCCCTGCGGCGCGCAGCTCCTCGCAAAGGAGAAGGCCAGCGCCGTCCGCTAGGCCCATATCCAGAAGGATGAGATCGCACTGCGCCTTCACCGCGTCGCGGGCAGTGGAGAGAGACGTGGCCACGCTGGCGTTGAAGCCGGAGTTGGACAGGGCGTCGAGGAGTTCGGCGCGCGTCGAGGCGTCGTCTTCAACAATCAGGACTCGGACGGGATGAGCGGGCATGGTGGGCTTCAGCTGCTGAGGGGACAGGGCTGGTCGAATGAGGAAGAGATGCTGCCGGGCGACCGGAGGCATTTCTTGCGAGCTTCGAGCCTAACTGCGACCATGGAAGGCAGCACCGAGGACTTTCTTGGCGCTTTCCCCAGTACCCAGGCATGGGCCGCAGGCCAAAGAACAATGAACGAAGTGACAGATGGGGATCCTAGAAGTGAGGGTCCCAGCGACGAGAGTGGTGGGATCGGGGCGATCGCGACCTGGAAGAAAGCCATCGTTGTGCTATCCCTCGTGCTCGGTTGTGTCGGCCTTGCCATGGGAGGCTCGGGCGGGGAGGCCGCAGATGCGGGTACCCAAATGATGGGTGCTGGCGGCGGCACGAGCCTGGTTCAGCCCAGCTCTCTCGGCCCTGGGACATCCGTTGGCGGTGGGACTGTCTCCGGCGACTCGGAAGCGAGCACCCTCTGGGCTCCGCTCCTCGCGAAGGGCGGCATGAGCTTCTTCATCGCCTTCTGCATCGGCTACGCCCTGCGGACCTTCCTGAAGGGAACGATGCTCGTGATCGGGGTCGTGGCCCTCGCGATCTTCGGACTCCAGAAGGCGGGAATCATCGACAACGTGAACTGGGACAAGGCCCAGGGCTACTGGGACAGCCTCACCGCCAACGTGGGAGAGCAGTTCGAGAGCCTGAAGACCTTCGTCACGGGCAGCCTGCCATCAGCGGGCTCCGGAGGGGTCGGGCTGGTGGCTGGCTTCCGCCGCTAAGTCGCGGCTTCCAAAGGTCATGGAAGCACTCTTCGCCCGGTGAAGCGTGTGGCCAACATGGCCGACGACGCCGAACGGCGTCTCCCCGCGCGCTCCACCGGGCTCAGAGCACCCGGACAAACGAAGCGCCCGCTTTCCTGTGACCAGAAAAGCGGGCGCTTCTTCGTAGCAAATTTCGAGGGGCTCTCAGTGGGCGTCAGGGGGTCGTGCCGGCCGCCAGGGACTCCTTGTTCCGCTCGTACGTCTCAGGCTGAAGCTGAGCGTATTCCTCGGAGAGGTTCTCCTGGGTCTGGCCGGTGGCGCGCACGTAGAGGTCGAAGAGCTTCTGCTCAACGGGGAACGTGTATTTGCCGGCCTGGAGCCTCTTGCCCGCCATACGGGAGAGCAGCTTGCGCATCCACATGGGGCCTTCCTGAACGTGCATGTCGTAGATCGCCGCCGTGTTGTTGTAGCGGGCCCACGTGTGCCGGATCGACTCCGGGAGGGGGGTGTTCTGGGAGTTGTACTTGTACTCGAAGCATCCGCCCCACTCCTCGAAGGTCGTGGGGGCCACGTAGCCGTCCTCGACCGCCTGGGTGAAGTCGGCGGTGCCAGGGATCGGGCGGAACGGGTAGACGTCCGAGCCGGCCTGGGGGTACAGGTACTTCAGGTGCGCGGCTTCTTTCAGCGTCGCGGCCATGGACTCCTCGGTCTCGCCGGGATAGCCGATGATCCAGAACGTGCCCGGCGTGATGTTGCGCTTGACGAGCTTGCCCACGGCGATCGGGATGTTGTTGATCCCGATGTGCTTCTTGATGCGGTCCTGCATCTCCTTGGTGCCGGTCTCGGCGCCCAGCCACAGGAGGTGGCACTGGGACTCTTCCAGAAGGTCCAGGGTGGTCTCCTTGTACCGCATGATCGTTTCGATCTCGATCGTGCCGTTCCAGTGGATCGGCACCTTGAGGTCCACGAGGGCCTCGCAGTACTCCTTCGTTCGCTTCTCGGCCCCGCCGAAGTTGGCGTCCTGGAAGCGCAGCACGTCGAAGCCAAAGC
>CAYQKK010000068.1:12525-21177 GCA_964417955.1 uncultured Planctomycetaceae bacterium | reverse complement strand
CCGCGGATGTGGGGGTCGGGCACGCGCCGCCCGCCGACGCCAAGGGTTGGCGGGCGGGGGGGGGTTTGCGCGGCGAGCTCGCGGCCCGTGATCGCCTTCCAGCGCCGGCCGGTGAGCTGCGGTGAGCAGCAGAAGGTGCAGGGCTCGGGGCAGCCGAAGCTGGAGAACATGCTGAAACCCTTCGGCGGGTTGTCTGGTGTCCACTTGCCCGGCAGCGGAAAGCGGTGGCGCACCTTCATGTTGCCCGAAGGCGTCAGCTGCATCTCGACGTAGCGGTCGTACTCGAGGAGGTGCCACGGGACCGGCTCGAACTTGTCGAAGCCGACGACCGCGCGGTGCGGCGTGTAGAACGGCTTGCCGTCCTTCGCGATGCACAGGCCGGGGACGCTTTCAAGGCTCTCGCCGCACGCCAATGCGTTGCAAACGTCGCGGAAGGTCAGCTCGCCCTGGCCGATGCCGACGGCGTCCGCGATGCCGTTGTTGATGTACATCTCCGGCGTCACGCTCGGGAACCAGCCGCCCCAGATGATGGGCAGGTTCGGGTGCTTCTCGCGCACCATTTGCGCCGCGACGTAGCCGTCGTAGACCTGGTAGCCCAGGATGCAGGACGACGCGAACAAGAGAGCGCCCTCGCAGGCCTCGTCGATCTTGCGCATGTAGTCCGGCTCGATCATCGCGTCGATCATGATGACTTCGAAGCCGTCAGCGACGGGCCCCGAGGCGATCTGAAGGAGCTCGAGCGGAAGGAGGTCTGCACTGAACCGCTCACCGCGCGACGGGTCGGCGCGATGGGGAAGGAACAGAACGATCTTTTGCTTGCGCTGGATCATGGAAGCGGACTCTGGAGACGATTAGGCGGCGGAAAGGAAGGGACGGGACGGAGCTAAGCGTTCGGTCGGGAGTAGACCGGGGCGGCGGTCGACACCCCGGCGGTCTGATCGATTCCTGGGGTCATGACGTCAGTCGCCGCTTTGCCCAGCTTATCTTCACGGGTTTGCTTGGTCAGCTTGACATAGGCGTGGAACGCCTTGTGCTCGATCGGGAAGCCGTAGCGCCCGCTCTTCAGGCGCCAGCCAGACACCTTCTGGAGAACCGAGCGGAACCACTCGGCGCCCTCCATGGCGAGGCCGTCGTAGAAGGTCGAAGCCACGCCGTAGCGCTTCCAGGTCCGAAGGACGTCTTCGGGGATCTGGATGTCGTCGAACTCTTCGCGGTACTCGAGGCAGCCGCCCCACTCTTCCAGGGTGCGCGGCGCTTGGTAGCCGAGGCGTACGGCCTTGTCGAAGTCTTCGGTGCCCGGGATCGGACGGAAGGGGAAGACGTCCGACGCAGCGCGCGGGAACTTCAGCTTCATCTCGGCGGCGCGCTTGATGGTCGCGAACATCGACTCCTCGGTTTCGCCGGGGTAGCCAATGATCCAAGAGCAGCCCGTCGTGATGCCGCGGTCGTACATCGCCTTGAGGCTCGTCTCGAAGTGATCGGTGTCGATGTTCTTCTTGATGACCGCCTGCTGCTCTTCGGACCCAGCCTCGGCGCCGAGGCTGACCATGTGGCACTTGGACTGCTCGAGCTTGTCGAGGGACTCCTTCTTGTAGCGCGCGATGGTCTCGATCTCGTAGCAGCCCGACCACCAGAACGGCGAGCCAGCTTCGATGAGCTTGTCGGTGAATTCGTTGGAGCGCTTCTCGGCGACGCCGAAGTTGGCGTCCTGGAAGCGCATCACGTTGAAGTTGAAGCGGTCGTGGAGCTCAAGCAGCCGCTCGGCGAGGTCTCCGCCGCCGATGGCCTTCCAACGCCTGCCGGTGACCATGGGCGAGCAGCAGAACGTGCAGGGCTCGGGGCAGCCAAAGCTTGAGAAGTAGCTGAAGCCGCGCACCGGCGTACCCGCGGGCATGTCCCACGGATCCGGGTACTTGTGCCGCATCTTCCACGGCCCTGGGTTCTGCTGGCGCTCGACGTACTCTTCGAAGTCGATGAGGTGCCACGGCGCGTCGGGGAACTTGTCGAACCCAACGACCGGACGATGGTCGGTGTAGAGAATCTTGCCGTCGCGCTCGACGACGAGGCCGGGGACCGTGGCGAGGTCTTCGCCGGAGTCGATGGCCTGCACGACGTCGCGGAAGGTCAGCTCGCCCTGGCCAAGTCCCACCGCGTCCGCGATGCCCTCTTGGAAGTAGAGCTCGGGCGCCACGCTGGGGAACCAGCCGCCCCAGACGATCGGGAGGCTCGGGAACTTCTGGCGAACGGCCTTCGCGATGCGCGCGCCGTGGGCCACTTGGAAGCCGAGGATGCAGGACGAAGCGAAGAGGAGAGCGCCGTCGCAGGCCTCCATGATTCGCTTCATGTAGTCGTCGTGCACCATCGCATCGATGATCACGACCTCGTAGCCCTGCTCGACCGGCCATGCGGCGATTTGCAGGAGCTCAAGGGGCAGGAGGTCAGCCGCCACTCGCACACCTTCGTCCGGGTCGGCCCGGTGAGGCATGAACAGGACGATGCGCTTCTTGCGTTGGATCATGGGTTTCGTAGTGCAGGGGGACAGGGCGGCCCTTCCTCTTGGATCGGCATTCGGGCGGGTGCGAGCGGTAATCCAATCGGTTGATCCCAACCGAGGGAGTGCGTCACCTGCCCAACGAGCCAGATTTGAGGCGCGTCCTACCCCAGAAGATACCCGGTCCCACCGGTCCGGGGGAGTGAAGTCGGGCCCTCTGAGGGCTGCTGGGCGATCGCTCAGCGGCGATCTGCCGCGCCACGGTCCGATTCAGCCCCCTCGAGCGGCATCCCAGGCCTTCAGTGCCCCTTAGGGGGTCTCAAACGGGGATCAATGAGTGAATCTCAATAGGTCGCAAGGACCCACTCTTTCCACGCGGCTTCGAACTTGCCGTAGGTCATGCCCAGGGAATCCTTGAAGACCGAGCGCTGCTTGTCGGAGAGGCTCGCGTAGTCGTCGCGGCCCTCGGCGTTCTTCAGGCCGGAAACGGTGTCGAAGTAGACCGCCAGGAACTCCGGGTGCACCGTCACCAGGTAGTCGAAGATCGACCACGTGGCGAAGTGATCGGGAAGCTCTAGGTCCGCGAACGTGCGCTTGCCGATGAGCGACGGGAACGACGGAGCCTTGCCGTTGTTGACGAGCTTCTTCGCTTCGGGCCGCCACTTCGCCTTGCTCGACATGTCGGGGGCCGCGCCCTCGGATCCGTCGAAGGTGTTGAACTTGGGGTTGAGCTGACGCTCGTACCAGTGCGCTGCGCCCTCCGTGATCCAAACGGGCAAGTCGTAGGAGTAGTGCTTGTAGCCGTTCAGCAGGTTGTGGGTCAGGTTGAAGACGAGGTGCCCGTGGAGCGATTCGTCGACCCGCAGCTTCCCCTGATCGGTGTGGATGATGATGCTCATCGAGTCACGGGGGATGACGTTCCAGCGCTGGCTGAGAGCGGTGGTGAGCCCGAGTCGATCCCGCAGGTAGGTCTTCGCGGCGCCTTCGCTCGGGAGCAGCAGAATCTCGTACTTGCCGCGCTGGCCGAGGTACGGGCCGGTGCCCATGTACTTCGACTGCATGTTCCACTTCTCGCGGTTGTCCTTGAAGTCAGCGTCCGTCACCCCAAGCAGCTTCTGCATGTCGGCGTAGTGCTCTTCGACGCGCTTCGCGTACAGGTGTGCGCGCAGCCAAGGGTTCAGGACCCGCGTCCGGGGGTCGATTTCGTCCCCGAAGTACTCCTGCATCTCGGTCAGTTCGGCCCGGACTTTCTCGCGCTCCGACACCGTGACCTTGACCTGGGGCAGCGCGACGCCGATCTCAAAGTGCGCCGTCTCGATCCATCGAATATCGATGTAGCTCAAGTGCGCGTCGGTCTCTTTCGTCGTGTCCGGTGCAGGGCCGAACTCGAACCCGCCCATGGAGACGTAGCCTGCGGCTTCCATGAACGTCGCATCGCCGCCGCGCGTGAACGGGTCGTTCGCCGGATCGCCCAGGGGCTTGGACCTGTCGAGGGGCTTCTGCGCTAGCGCGGAGCCCGACAGGCCGAGGATCAGCGTAAGGACGAACAGGTAGCGGAGTGCAGCTTGAGGGCGGGCGCTCATGGTGGGAGAGTGGCTGGTCGGAGTCGGGGGGGGGCGTGAAGCGGTCGAAACTAAAGACGCCCTTTCCACTTTTTGGCGCGGCCAATAGCGTCGAAAGACGACAGCTTGTCGATGGGAGCGTCCCCGTCGACGATCATGCGCAGTGCGTTCACCGCGGCGACCTTGATGTGGTTGGCGGTGTCGTCCAAGGACGGCAAAACGCTGCGCGCGTGCTCTTCGTGTCCAGCGTAGGCGATGAGGCGCAAAGCCGCTGCACGGTCGGCTAGCGTGGGTTTAGAGCTGGGCGCAAGAACGGTCCGCAGACCGTCGGCGACCTCGGTGCCGGCGGCCTTGGCCTGGGAGGCTGCGGCGCGCATCGGCTCGCGCCAAGCGGGCCACGTCTTGGAACCAGCGATGGCAACGCAGCGATCGAGACCCGTGGGAGAGCCGGTCGAAAGGGCGAGGATCGCCGCGCGGTCCGCCTCGTCCTCGTGGAGCTTCTTCGCCTTCCGTGGGTCGGCTGCTTTGGCCTCGATGTCAGCCAATAGAGCCTCCGCTCGCTCGCGCAGTCCTGGATCTCCGAGGACTGCGACCCGACGCATGATGTAGACGCGCATGTCCGGAGACTTGTGGTCGAGGAATTCAGCGAGCAGGCGCGTGTGTTCCTTCGTCGTCACCAGGTTAAGAGCTTCGCACAGCCGGGTGCGGGCATCGACCTTGCGCTCCTTCGCGATCGCGCGCAGGAGCAGCGGCGCGGCGGCGGCGCCCTCCACTTGGATGTCGGTGCGGCCGGCGGCTTCCATGTCTTCGCTGCGAGCGGCTCGGACCTTGGCTACGGCCTTTGACAGCGCAGCCTCGTCGCGCGGCTCGGGCCAGGCCTTGGCCTTCTCCGCGCCGTCTGCCTGGGAGGCAGTCGCGGTCGCGCCGTCTTGCGGAGCCAACGGGGTGCGGCTCAGCGCCGTGGCGCTCGCCGTGAGAAGAGTCAGCGAGCCAGCCGCAACGGCCACCTGAAGGGCCGTTTGAAGGGTCTGTTGAAGCATCGGAAGAAGCCGGAGGTTATTGACGAGATTGATAGAGGAGGATCGGCGGAATGATGTGCTCCCATTCAGGATCGACGATCTCAAGGGGAAGGTTGTCGATGCCCGATTGAAGCAGATCAGCGCTCCCTTCCTTCGCTAAATAGAAGACGTCGTAGCGCTGGATCGTGATCTCTGTGAAAGCGTCGAACGACTCGCCCTCCACGAGGTTCGTGGCGATGAGCTTGAAGAAAACCCACGAGCCAGGCGCCTCTAGAAGCCCCGAATAGGTGCCGGGTTCCATCGACATGGCCGCGTTGAACGGGATCAGGCCAACGTCTTTCCAGCTGCCCGTGAGGAGGGTCGGCTCGGGGGAGCCGGGGGGGAAAACGCCCGTCTCGCGCACGCTCGTGTGAACAGCTTGGGCGCGTTGGAAGGCGTCTTCGCGGGCGGCTGGGTCGAGGGAGACTCCGGCGGCGATGGGGAGTACGGCGTTGGCGAGGGCGACGCGGCGCAGGCTCGAGTCGACGAGGTGCGGGTCGATCATCCGCATCAACGGCACGAGCGACTCGATGTCGTCCTTCATGATCGGGACGCCTCCGAGCGCGAACGCGGCGCCGTCGGGGTAGGCGCCCTCCGGTGCCATCACGATGGGGGACGGCGATTTCTCGGTGGGCTTGGCGACGTGGGGGTCGTCGCAGCCCCCCAAGGGAACGGCGAACATCAGCGCCAGCGCGGCGCGTGGGTGGAATTGGGGGAAGCGCATGGTGTGGACTATCCGAGCTCGTCGCCCTCGTTTCCGACGGCGTCGCGGCGATCGAAGTGCCCAAGGAACGGAAGCACTCTCTCCATCAGGAATCCATAGGTGCTGAGCACGTTGGTTTCCACGCTCGAGAGGTCTTGGACCTGCACAGGCCCGAATGAGCCCTGTACCTCGATATAGAGGGATCGCGGGTCTGCGTTGTAGGACTCAATCCGCAGTCCGAAGGCGTTGGACTCGTTCGGGTCGGGCTCGAATCCCAATCTGAGACCGACGAGGTGCGAAGAGCGCCCTAGGAGGTCGAGCTCGTCTCCGAATCCAAACACGCGGTTGCGGAGGAAGGCCCGGGTATCGGTGGTGGTCTTGGGGTTCACGAGGCTCCGCAGCACGATCTGCTGACCCGCGTAGACGGGGATGTTCCGCAGGGGGGCGGAGCGTTCGGCGATCTCCCGGACCTGGGCCGCGAAGGTCTCATGCGTCAAGCTGCCACGCTCTTCACGGAACTGTAACCGGTCGCCGAGGAATGCCACTTGGGAAACGGCTCCGGGAGTGACGACAGGGTTCGACAGAACCGGGCCCTGGGGGCTGATCTGGAAGCCAGCGTAGGCTGGCTGCCCCTCCTCGAACATCTCGTTGTGGAGCCGCTGGATCGGTCGGGGGTCGGGGGCCACGGGCGGGTGAAGCAGCTCGCAGAGAAGCGCAATCGTGCGGGTCGGGTAGGTCATGGGCGGCAACAAGGTAGTCGTTCCGAGCCACCGGGGGCCGCCTGGAAGGCCTCTGGGGCCAATTTCTGTACCTCGAGCACACAAAACTGCCTTCTCAGCCACTTTCCTCTCTCACTTGACTCAGACCTGCGTAGAGTCCCGGACCGCATCTTTCACCCTCCCCATTCCCGTCTCATGAAGAAGATCCTCCAGTTCGTTCTCCCAGTGGCCCTTCCGGTGGCTCTGCCGATGGCACTGGCGACCCACGCGATCGCAGCGCCAGCGGCCATCGCAGCTGCGTCTCCTAGCACTAGCACCACGCTGGCCGCCCTTCAGGAATCCGAGTTCGGGGAGCCGGTGACGGTCAACGGAGTCCGCATCTCTGACATGGCGATCAAGCGCTTCCTCGTCTACGGACCGGGCCGCAACGCCGTGGACGCGCGGAAGCTGCAGATCCTCATGGATCACGAGCGCGAGCTGCGTGTCACCGAGGTGCGCGAAGCCGTCGCCCTCGACATGCCCACGGCCGGTGACGCCGAGATCGACGCCGAAGTGGCCAAGCGCATGGAGCGCTTCAACTTCGACCCCGCCAACCTCGAGCGCCGCCTGTCGAAAGAGAAGGCCAGCTTCACGGAGCGCTACCCGACCCTCGACCACGAAGTCGAGCTGAACCGCGCCTACGGTTCCGGCGACTGGTACCGCGACCAAGTTCGTCAAACGATGGAGTTCGACCAGCTCTTCTTCCCGGATCACCCGGACACCTGGCCGGAGCTCGCCATCGAGGCGATCCACGCCAACTCCCCCAACGTCGACCTGATCGCGGACTACGGGAAGTACTACGAGCAGCGCCTGAAGATCGCCCAGGAGTCGGGCAACCCGATTGAGCCCGAGCAGGAAATGATGATGTCGCTGCTGCGCGACTTCGTCATGGGATCGCTTTGGACCCTCGCGGAGATCAAGACCGGCACCCAGGGGATTCCTGAGGAGCTGGCCATGGTGATCGACGGCGGCGACTGGGCCGCTGAGATCAAGACCCAGGACGTCTACGACGAGATGAAGGCGAGCTTCTCCAGGCATGACATCGAGGACGCCAAGATGGCGCTCGCGCTCATGGAGGCGAGCCGCCAGAAGCTCGAAGCCGCCGGCACGCTGATGCCGGAAGAGGAGTTCAGGACCATGGTCTCGGACATGCGCACTTCGATGGAAGGCGGCATGTTCAACATGGACTTCATGGCCCTCCAGGGCCACGGGTTCCCGTCGTCGGAGGCCTACGAAGAGCACCTGCGCCTCGTTGAGTCGTACAAGGCGATGGTCGAGGACAAGCTCGTCATCAACGACGACGGCACCATGAGCCCCGAGCTCCAAGCGCACATGCCCATCGCCAACGGCATCATGGGCCTTGCGAAGTCCCACGCGGACATCCTCCTCGTCTCGGCATTCGACTTCCCGAACTTCAAGTGGAAGGACAACGGCTGGGACATGGCGTACGAGCGCGCCTTGAAGCTGCGCGCTGAAGTCGATGAGCAGCTTGCCCTGCAGGCCGTCGACGCGCAGAAGCGCGCCGAGGCATCTGCCAAAGGCGAGAACTACGCTCCCGAAGTCGAGCTTCTGCCCTTCGACCGCTGGTGGTCTGACTTCCTGCGCGGAAACAGCGACTACTGGGATCCGCCCCTTCCCGTCGTTGGCAAGGCTCCGCCCGCCATCGGCCTGAAGAACTTCGGCGCGTTCCAGGACACGTCGATGACCCGCAACGACATGAAGCGCGCGATCGGCGAGTCCGAGTACGAGCACTACCTGCTGAACTCGGCCATCGTGGACCGCATCTTCTTCGAGATGGAGCCCGGCACCGTCGCCGGCCCATTCCCGGGTCCTAAGGGCTACTACCTTGTGTACCTGAAGAGCCGCTCGGCCCCGACGAACCCGCTGAACGTCCGTAGCGACGAGCGCCACCGCTCGATGCTCCAGGAAGACTGGATGCGCAAGAGCTTCCAGGCCTTTTCGCACCAAGCGCTTGATGAAGCGACCGTGACGGGCGTCTAAAGGCTCCCAGATTTTGAGCAGAAGCGGGGGGGGGGGGCCCCCCCCCCGCCCCGGCCGCGGGGGATGGGGTGTGGTGGGG
>CAYQKK010000068.1:0-12515 GCA_964417955.1 uncultured Planctomycetaceae bacterium | reverse complement strand
TTCCCCCCCCCCCCCCCCCCCCCCCCCGCCGGCCCCCCCCGCTTCTTTTTTTGGCGCGATTTAGAGGCTAGGGCTGGCCCCTTCAGGGATCTAACCTTGGCGCCATCATGAAGCGCCTAGGCGATCTCTACCGACTGCTGCTGCCCCACGCACGCCCGTACATCCTGACGCTGTTCGCGGTGGTGATGCTGGGCGTGGTCAGCGCGATGCTTCAAAAGGGCACGTTCGGACTTCTAGATCCCACCTGGAAGGTGCTCTTCCCGGGGGAGGAGAAGGTCATCCCCGACACGCCCGAGGCGAAGACGCCGGGCTTCCTGTTGCCGGTGAAGGAGACGGTGGAAGGGTGGAAGTCGGGCCTTGAGGAGCAGATCCTGGGGGACCCCGAATCGCTGTCGACCAGCGACTCCCAGCGTCGTTCGGCCCTTTGGCGCATCGGCTTCATCGTCGCGGCCATGGCGCTGCTCGCCGCGGTGGCCCAGTACTTCATGGGTGTGCTCTCCGGCCTAGTGGGCCTCAAGATGATGGTGTCGCTGCGCATGCAGCTAGCGCGCCATCTCATGGGGCTATCCATGCGCTATCACACGAGCCGGAGGTTCGGCGATCTGCTCTCGCGCATCAGCAGCGACGTGGGGCGCACCACGCAGGTCGTTCAGCTCATCCTGAAGGACCTCGTTCAAGAACCGCTGATGTTCGTGGTGTCCATCGCCCTGGCGTTCTTCTTTGCGCCCAAGCTGACGCTCTTCGTCCTGCTCGGTCTGCCGCTTTTCATCATCCCCATC
Organism: uncultured Planctomycetaceae bacterium; assembly: GCA_964417955.1. GTDB lineage: Bacteria > Planctomycetota > UBA1135 > UBA1135 > Saltatorellus. The sequence goes on along the minus strand of CAYQKK010000068.1, from coordinate 11,736 downwards.
GCGGTCTTGATGAAGAAGGTGCGCAAGAGCAGCCACAAGAGCGCCACGCAGCTGGGGTCAACGTTCCAGGTGTTGACGCAGATGTTCCAGGGCGTGCGAACCGTGAAGGCCTTCCGTGCAGAAGAGCGCGAGCTCGACCGCTTCGAGAAGACGAACGACAAGTTTGTCGATGCGACGATGCGCATGGTCAAAGCGTCGACCCTCAGCCGCGCCTGGACGATCTTCTTCACGAACTTCGGCATCGCGGCCGTTGTCGTGCTGGCGGGCTACCTCGTGCTTGGGGGTCACATCGAAAAGGACGGGGGCGAGATGCTCACGTTCTTCCTCATGATCAGCCAGGCGTCGTCGCACCTCAAGCGCACGACCCGCGTCATCGCCCAGGTCAGCGAGTCCCAGGGGCCTGCTCGGCGCCTCTTAGAGCTGATCGCTGAGCGCACAGACGTCGGGCACAAGGAAGGCGCGCACGAGCTCGCGTCCCTCGGCACGGGGATTGAGTTCGAGAACGTCGTTTTCGAATATCCCGCCGAGGAGGAAGGCGAAGCCCTGGAAGGGTCGCGCTTTGCCCTGCAGGGCATCGACCTCACCGTGAAGCCGGGGGAGACCCTCGCACTCGTGGGCCCCAGCGGCAGCGGCAAGAGCACGCTTCTGGATCTCGTCGCGCGCTTCGTCGATCCCACGAGCGGCCGCGTCACGATGGACGGCCACGACCTGAAAGACGTGACCGCGGACAGCCTCTGCGACCGCTACGCCCTGGTGACCCAGGCGCCGTTCCTCTTCCATGCCTCCATCGCGGAGAACATCCGCTACGGCAAGCCCGGCGCCACCCAGGCCGAGGTCGAGGCCGCCGCGCGCGCCGCGAACATCCACGAGTTCATCATGGAGCTGCCCGACGGCTACGAGACGGACGTGAAGGACGCAGGCACGCGCCTCTCGGGTGGCCAGCGACAGCGCATCACGATCGCGCGGGCGCTCCTCCTCGACCCCGAGCTGCTCCTGCTCGACGAGGCGACAAGCGCCCTGGACACGGAGAGCGAAGCCATCGTGCAGGCCGCCCTCGAAGAGATGATGGTGGGGCGCACCACCCTCGTGATCGCCCACCGCCTCTCCACCATCCGCCACGCCGACCGCATCGCGGTCCTCGAAGCCGGCCGCATCGTCGAGCTCGGCGCCCACGACGAACTGCTCGCGCTCAACGGCGTCTACGCGCGCCTGTGCGCGGCCCAAAGCGTTTAGTGGCAGTACCGACCAAGTGTGAATCTGCCACCTTGCTGAGAGCTCCTCAGTCCCTGGCGTCGCTCGCTTCGCGCAGGCGCGAGATCGTCTCTTGGCGTCCGCTGAGCACCGCCTGGATGAGCCACCAGGTGGCTACGCCGAGCAGCGCCATCGCTAGGAAGCTTGGGGATTCTGGCCCGTTGAACGGCGGGTAGATAGGGCGGCCCCAAAAGTCGAAGTCGATCGGTTGCGTGACTTTCTCAAAGCGCCAGCGCAAGAGGCCGCTCCTCAAGTAGCCCGACATGAAGACCAAGACGGGAAAGAGCAGCTCGAGGCGGAGCACCGTTCTGTAGTGCGTGAAGAGGCCGCAGAAGTCCCACCACACCGCCAGAATCGCCAGGTAGAAGACGGTTCCGTAGGTCTTGCCCCAGGGGACACCGCTCCAGAGCCACTCTGAATGGGTGAACACCTGCGTCACCGCAAGCAGAGTGAATGCGGTCCCGACAGTACGTAGCATTCGCTGAGTACGAACATTCGAGCGGCGGCGCGTCCAATGGGTACGCAGATCGACCTTCCGCGTAATTTCACCACAGTAGCCGCACCTCAGGCTCGTGGGATGGGTGCGCTGAAGTTGGGTAAAGCAGTGGAGGCAGCGGACGGTTGCGTCGTGGTCCTCAAGGCGGGAGTATGAACTCGACGCCCGGGACCCGAGGAGGCCTCGGGCGGAGCGAAGCGCGACGACGGCGCTCTCCTTCACCCGCTCGCGACGGGGTCGCCGCGCGAGGGAGCTAGTTGCACCGGATAGGGCGCCAGCTTCCGCAACAATGGCGCCGCGAAGCTCGCGCCGACTTCGCTCAATCTCGCGAGCAATCGCCCTCACGCCCAGCGCGAAGGGAACCGTGAACCCAAGGAGTATCACGGTCTCTCGGAATGCCGTCCAAAGGCGCGGCTCCCCTCGATCGAGCCAGCTGAAGACCGCCCACATAAACGGAGCAGCGCTGACCACAAGCGCCGCCGACGGAAGGATCACTTCGCTTCGATACCGGGACACGTGCCGGACCCTCAGGCTCACGAAGTCCCACCAGAGGCCGATGGGAATGAGCGCGCCCATGAGGGCATAGACTTTCCACCCGGTCTCATAGGGGCGCGTGTTGGCAGCCATCAGGGCCAGGATCCCAAGCAACATGCAGATCGTCCCGATCCACCGAAGCGTCTTGGTCTGCTTGCGGGCCTTGGGGGAAAGCGTCCAATAGAGCGTTCGATCCACGCGGAGGTTGACCGACTCGCACGTAGAGCAGCGAAACGTAGCGTCAAAGCTCTGACTGACGGGCGCATGGCAGAACAAGCAGTAGGGTGCACGGAGCTCGCCATCAGCAGTCATGGGCGTCTCTACCCCCCGCGCTGCCGTCTATTTCTACCATCCAGCAAATCGCCGTCGCGACAGTTTGGCGCTCGTGCCGTACGATCAGCGGAGTTCTCGTTCGCCTGCTCTGTTTTCCCAACGCAACTTCCCATGCTCCATCGAAGGCTCCTTCCCGGCCTCCGCGCCGCGGCTTTGATCCCCACCGTGTTGATTTCTGCCTTGGCGCTATCAGCGCCATCCCTTGCAGCGCCATCTCCAGCCCAGGGACATCTCTATAGCGTCACGCCCAGCGCTCAGTTCCCGAGCATCGGCGCCGACATCGCGGGACTCGATGACCTCAATGGAGACGGCATCCCTGAGTGGATCGAAGGCGGCTATTCAGGTGCCCGCGTTCACTCCGGTGCGGACGGAAGCGTGCTCTACGCTTTTCCGGCTAGCGTGGTCGGTGACAGTTTCGGCTCCCTTGTCTTAGGGCTCGAGGACATCGACGCCGACGGCGTCGGCGACTTTCTCATCGGCGGTTTTTCAGTGGACGCGGACTTCGAGCGCAGCGGCGTCGTCTACGTTTTCTCCGGCCGCCAAGGGACGTTGATCCGCACCCATTCCGGAACCGAGTTCAACGGAGGGTTCGGTGTTTCCGCGGCCGCGCTCAAGGGCGGCGCGGGCTTTCCCGCCGGCGGCTTCTACGCGATCGGTGAGCAAAACCCCAACCGGGTCCGTGTCTTCGCCGGGTACTCGGGGGCTGAGGTCTACACCCTCTCGGACTCTCCGACGTTCTCTATCTTCGGATCCGCGATCGCGAACGTAGGCGATCTGAACCAAGACGGCTTCGACGACTTAGGCGTGGCCTTCGACATCAGCCCCGCGCGCGTCCAAGTCTTCGCCGGCGGCAGCTTCCAAGCCCAGCACCCCATGCTCCTAGAGATCACCGACGAGGACTACCAGGGTCCCTTCGGTGGCTACACCTACTTCGGAAGGACCCTTGCGAGTCCCGGCGATGTCAACGGCGACGGTGTGCCTGATCTGGTGCTCGGGGCCCCCTTCGAGAGCAGTGCCTCGGGCGCATCCCAAGGAGTCGTGCGCGCGTTCGACGGAGCGACCGGACGCCTGATTTGGTCAACGGGCGGCGAGACCGTGCGCTTCGCCTCCAGCGTCGAGCCCACGGGTGATCACGATGGCGACGGCGTTGGCGACGTCCTCGTCGGTGGTCCTGGGTACCAGGGTAGTCTCGTTAGGGGAGGCGGTTCGCCCGAGGGAGGCAACATCTTCAACTCACCGCCGGGGTCCCTGAGTCTGCTCTCTGGCGCAACCGGCAGGAAGCTCGCGCTCTTTCGCGGCGACTTTGGCTTCGACTACTTCGGTAGCATCGCCGCCTCCATCGGCGATGTCACCGGCGACGGCCTTCCTGAGATCGCGATCTCGTCGTTCAATTCACCAGAGACCGAAGTTCGCGTCTTCCGAGGCGACCTGTGCCCGCAGCCCCGTGAGTACTGCGCGTCGCTGCCCAACAGCCAGACCCACTCGTCGTCTACCACCGGTGCTCGTCTCGGTTCAAGCGGATCGGTCCAGCTCAGCTCCAACGACCTCACGCTGTGGGTGGAAGGGGCCACCCGAGGTCAGTCCGGCGCGTTCTTCCTCGGCACCGATCCCAATCGTCTCCCCGTAGGCGACGGCATCCTCTGCGTGGGGGGGCCTCGAAGCGTCCTCGCTAGCGTGGCGACGAACCCGTGGGGCATAGCCGTTCTGGAGATCGCGGATCTCCCGCAGCATCCCTTCGACGTGGGCGCGTCCGTCTTCGTGCAGTACGCGTTCCGCGACCTAGACCTTCCGGGCGGCACTGGCCTCAACTTCTCCAACGGCCTCGCGTTGACGACTTGTCCCTGAAAGTAGAGATCTAGTCAACCCGCTGCAGCAGGCACACGGCGTGGACCGAAACCGCGCGGCCTTCGCTTAGCTCGGTGAGCCCTTCGAGGGTCTTGCCCTTGACGTTGACCGCGTCGGAGTCGACACCGAGGAGTTCTGCGATGCTTGCGCGCATGGCGGCTCGGTGGGGCTTGATCTTCGGGCCTTCGGTGGCGATCACGATGTCGGCGTTGACGACGTGCCAGCCTTTGGCCGCGGCCAGAGCAACCGCTTCGCGCAGGAGGTCGCGGCTGTTGGCGCCTTTCCACTTGGGGTCGTCGTCGGGGAACAGCGTGCCGATGTCGTCGAGGCCGGCGGCTCCCGTGACTGCGTCGGTCAGAGCGTGCAGGACAGCGTCGCCGTCGGAGTGACCGCGCGGTCCCTTGGGGTGGGGGAGTTCGATGCCGCCGAGGATGCAGGGGCGCCCTTTTTCGAGGCGGTGAATGTCGGTGCCGAGGCCTACGCGAATGTTCATGACTGCGTCTGGCGTGCGGCGAGGGCTTCGCCGAGTAGGAGATCGTCTGGGCTCGTCAGCTTGATGTTCCACGCGCTTCCTTCCACGAGCTTGGTGGGCCCGTGATAGTGCTCGTGGAGCGCTGCGTCGTCGGTGGCTCGGAAACGGTCGTGTTCGGCTCGGACGAGCACGTCGAGGAAGCGTGCGGTGCGCATACCCTGGGGCGTTTGCGCGGCCCAGAGCCGGTCGCGGTCGACGGTCTCCTCGGACTGAAAGCCGTTGGAGGAATTCTTCAGCGTGTCGCGCACGCGCGTTGCGAGGAGCGCGGCGGCATGTTCGTACGACGCCCGCGCCACGGCCTCGACGTGCACTGGCTCCACGAAACAACGGGCGGCGTCGTGCACGAGGATGACGTCGGCGCGGGTCGACGCCGCCCGCACGCCGGCTCGGACGGAGTCGGTGCGCTCTTCGCCTCCGTCCACGAAGGCCTCGATCTGATCGGCGTGGGCCGAAAGGGCCTCTTGAATAGCGGCGCGATCTTCGGGGCGGGTGACGACGACGAGTTCTCCGACCGAAGGGGCTGCGAGAAGCGCGGCGGCAGAGCGCTCCACGACCGTGCGCCCGCCAAGGGTCAGGAGGGCCTTCGAGCCTCCTGAGCGCATGCGTCTTGAGGCGCCCGCGGCCAATAGGACGGCTGCGGCACGGAGGGGGGGGCCTTCATTCGATTCGCGGAGTTCCATGGGTTCGCGAGACGATACTCGATTCCGCTGTCCGCCCTTCGGTAGCGTGGGCCACAAGATGCCCGCCGCAGACCTCCCCCAAGTGCCTGAGCACATCGAATGGCCGATCGTCCTCGGCATCGACCCAGGAACCCTCGTGGTGGGCTACGGAGCGGTGGTCATGCGCTCGGACGGTCCCGCCCTCTTGGCGGCTGGCGTCGTGCGGGCCACCAAGACCGACGATGTCCCCACCCGCCTCGGGTACATCCGCAGGGAGCTCGACGTTGTGCTGAAACGCCTGCGCCCCAACACGGTCGTGGTGGAGCACGCCTATACCTCCATCAACATGCAGTCGGCACTCCGGGTGGGTGAAGGTCGGGGCGTCGCCCTCTCGGCGGCGGCCTGTTTCGGGGCCAAAGTGGTCCAGTACCAGGCTTCTGAGGCCAAAAAAACGCTCGTCGGCGTCGGATCTGCGAATAAAGAACGCGTGGCGAAGATGGTCGCGATGCAGCTGGGCCTAGGAACGGTTCCTGAGCCCCTCGATGCCACTGACGCACTCGCGCTGGCGCTTACTTACCACCATCGGCAGCGGTTCGAGTCTCGCCTAGGGGTCAAAAACTAGGATCGCCTGCGTACATCTCCCCTAGGGCCACGGGAAATTCCTGAGAGAAAGCGGTGGAGATTGGGGTCCTCCGAACCGCTGACTACATTGCGGCCCAGGGCCAACTGGTTTCCAGGCACGCATCTTCCCCTACCCCGACAGCGACACCCCGCTCTTCGACGAGCACTCTCCGATGACACGGTGGCATCAAGCGCGGCAGCTCTTTGGACTGAGCCGTCGCCGAAACGCCCAAGTCCACCCCAGCGAGCGGGAGAACGGTCGAGACCCCAAGTCTCCCCGTCGCCGAGGTTCGATCGCGGCCGATCCGCGGCGTTCCGATGAGGACGTCCGGGGCTGCGCCGTGGAGCCGCCCCACCGCAAGCGGCGCGTCGCTCGCTCCCTGTGCATCGCAAGCGGCAAAGGTGGTACCGGAAAGTCTTCGATCAGCGCCTCGCTGGCTTCGCTCTTCGCCCGCCGCGGCCGGACGCTGCTGATGGACGGGGACCTTGGCTGCGCCAATGCCCACATTCTTCAAAACGTTCACCCCAAGCACAGCTTTGCCGACGTCATCGCGGGTGAGCTTGGCGTTGCGGAGATCGTCACACCGTGCGAGAGCGGTGTCGATCTACTGGCCGGGGGATCAGGACTGGCCCGACTCGCCGGCCTCAAATCATTCGAGCTGGAGATGATCGGGCGGGGCTTGAGCTCTCTGGAGGGTCACTACGACCATCTCGTGGTGGACTCGGCTGCGGGACTGTCCCGGCAAACCGTGGCTTTTGCGGTTGCCTGCGACGCGACCGTTGTCGTCACGACGCCCGATGTCACAGCCATGACGGACGCGTACGCCTTTATCAAGGTCTTCGTTCGGCAGTGTGAGGCCCAGGGGCTCGATCGGCCCATGCCGCTTCTCGTGGTGAACCGGGTGGGGAGCCCGGCCGAAGCGGAGATCGTTGCGAAGAGGCTGCAGGAGGTGGTGTACAAATTCCTTGGCCGACGGATCGAGCTGGTAGGGCACCTACCGGAAGATCAGGCGGTCTTCCGCTCGAGCCAGCGGCGCAAGACGGTCATCGACGATGCGCCGGAGGCGGAAGTGAGTCACGCGCTCCACGCGCTCTCCAACAGCGTCCTCAGCCGGCTGTTCTCCGTCGGCGGAATGCGGCGGAACGTCTCCAGCGCCGGGCAGCGACTGGTCCAAGGCGTGACCGGCAAATCCGCTTGATCCCGCGCAAGGCGTAACCGCCAGCGTCGCGGTCCGGTCACTCACCCCGTATGGGGATGGCTTCGCACGGGGAGAAGGAGACGCGCGGCCGGCAGACGCCCCGCCCGGATCGAGTCATCGTGTTGGGGCTCTTGGCGGGCGCATGGTGGGCGCTCCTCGTGGGGGAACGGCTGGACGCTCACGTCTACCGTTCGGACGCCGCGCTGCTCGCGGGTCCAGATTGGGACCCTAGGGAGCGTCGAGGGACGCCCTCACCCTGGAGCGGCGAGTGGGCCCCTCCTCCCTATCCGCGAGCGCTGCGACAGGCCAAGGGGGTGGGGCGTCGGCGATCGGTGGATCTGACCCATTACTTCCAGGTCCATGGGCGCGGGGCTCCACCGGAGGGGCTCTACGGGATTGGCGAGACGACCGCGGCCGCCGTGAACGAGGTCCTTTTCGGCCTCCCTAGCGGGCACCGAGGCCCGGGGCATGGGGATCCATCCGTTTCCATCGAGCCGAATCCCCCCAAGCTGGTCGGGGCGAGCCAAGTGGATGGCTGATAAGCTCATGGCTTCACCTATGGATGACACCCACGAGATCAACGACGCGCTCGACGAGCTGATTCGACGGGCCCTCGAGGAGGACCTCGGGCTGACGGTTGGTTCCGGCACGTCCCCGGAGGATCTCGTGCGTCGCGACTTGACGACGCGCACCGCCGTCCCGAAGGAGCGCCGCGGTCGAGCGACCCTCGTCGCGAAAGAGAGCGGCGTCTTCGCTGGCGGCCAAGCCTTCGAGCGCGCGCTGCGCTTTCTCGACCCCACGGCGACCGTCGAAGCTCTTGTCCCAGAGGGCCAGACCGTCTTGCCTGGGGACATCGTGCTCCACGCCCACGGGAATGGCCGGGCGTTACTCGTCGCCGAACGAACCGCGCTCAACATCGTGCAGCGCATGTCAGGGGTCGCTTCGCGTACCCGCCAGTGCGTGGACCTAGTGGAGGGGACCGGCGCTCGGATTCTCGACACGCGCAAGACGACGCCGGGCATGCGCACGCTGGACAAGTACGCCGTGCGGGTTGGCGGCGGGTGCAACCATCGCATCGGCCTCTACGACGAGGTCATGGTCAAAGAGAACCACGTGGATCTAGCGGGGCGTTCGATCGAGGAGGTCCTGGGCGACATTCGGGCCGACGTGGGTCCGGACGTGATGATCACCGCGGAGTCCCGCGACGAGGCCGAAGCCCTCGCCGGCGTGCGGGGTGGAGCCAACGTCGTGCTGCTCGACAACATGAGCCCCGCGGTCATGGCGGAGATGCTTCCTCGGCTGCGCGCCCTTGCCGCCGAGCTCGGCCACTCGGTGGAGTTCGAGGCCTCCGGTGGGATCACGCACGAGACACTGCCCCAAGTGGCCCGCTCAGGCGTGGACCGCATTTCCATGGGCGCGCTGACCCATTCAGCGCCGGCTCTGGATCTTTCGCTCAACTTGGAGTTCGACGGCGGCGATGGATCGGACCAGCGCAGCGCTAGTTCGGCAGGGACGTCAGCTCGGACTTCGGTCGCGCGCGCGGAGGTTCTTCGCCGCGACGACGAGCCTGGCACCCTCGACCTCGATTTGCCCGCGACCCACGCCCACGGCCGCATGGCTCGCCGGATCGCACGTCAGTTCGCTCTCACCGAGAAGCTCCCCGCTCCGGAAGTCGAGACGCTGGAATTCGTTGTCGGCGAACTTCTCGACAACGCGGTCGATCACGGTGGGGGAGGCGCGGCGCGCGAGCTCGAAGACCTGCCGAGGGACGTGCGCATGCACCTCCTCGTCCGCGTTTTGAACCCCGCGCAGGCAGAGGAGAGCGGAACCCTCTGGTCCGTGCGCGTGGAGGATCAAGGGGGCGGCGAGCCTGGGCTCGTTCGGGCGATGATCGAACCCGAAGGCGGCATCCCAGACCTTGAGGACGAGCGCGGGCGCGGCTTCTTCTTGCTGGCGCAGATGGTGGACGAGCTCGACGTGACGACCTCTGTGGACGGTTTAGGGCTCGCGCTGGAAGCGCGCAAAGGACATGGACGCGCCGCTGGCTGACTTGCCTAGGGAGCCGTCTGGCTCAACGCGTGAGGGATCGGGGTCTGGGCTGCTGCTTCGCGCGCTGCGCTTGGCCGGCACCGTCCTGGTCTCACAGGCCCGCATCCTCAGCTGGCTGCCGCCCCTCGCCTGGGCTTCGCTGATCTTCTTCCTCTCGTCGGGGCAGCCTTCCCTTGGGGGCTTGGACCTCGGCGCCTTCGGGGGCTTCTTCACGAACCTCGCCCATCCAGGTGCCTTCGGAGCCCTCGCGCTCCTCTTGATTCCTGTCTTCGGTCGAACGGTGGGGCCCCACGGGTTGCGCTGGACGAAACTGACGCCGACGAACGGCCTGTGGGTTGTGACCCTCGTCGCTCTCTACGGACTCACCGACGAGATCCACCAGTCCACGGTGGACGGCCGCGACGCGTCGCTCCTCGACTGGCTTTCGGACATGGTGGGCGCCTACTTCGTCGTCCGCGTGGCGCTCTACCTTGGGCGGGTCGACGCCACGGCACGTGGGCTCCGCCGCTGGCTGTTGGCCGGGCTCCTTGCCTCGGTCGCGTCGGCGGCACTTGCGACCTGGTACACATCCAAGGCCGGATCCGGGCCTTGGCCGTTCTAGGGGCTGTTGGAAGCCGTTAGACTCCCCGCGCGATGAACCAAGATTCCAGCGGCCACGACGACCTTCCTGACCCTGAGTACCGCAGCCCCCTCGGGACGCGCTATGCCAGCCGCGCGATGCGCGCGAACTTTTCGGACCACACGAAGTTCACCACTTGGCGCAAGCTGTGGATCGCCTTGGCGGAGTCGAGCCAAGAGCTGGGGCTCAACATCTCGGACGCCCAGGTAGCGGAGCTGCGCGAGCACTCGACGGATCTCGATCTCGACCTTGCGGCGAAGTACGAGAAGGAGCTGCGCCACGACGTGATGGCCCACGTGCACGCGTGGGGCGACGTCTGCCCTACGGCGCGGCCCATCATTCACTTGGGCGCGACCTCGTGCTACGTCGGAGACAACACGGATCTGATCGTCATGCGCGAAGGCCTGCGTCTCTTGCGGGCGCAGCTCGTGTCGACCCTTGCGGCGCTGACGAAGTTCGCGCGCGAGTGGAAGGATCTGCCGACCCTCGGGTTCACGCACTTCCAGCCTGCGCAGGCGACGACGGTCGGCAAGCGCGCGTGCCTTTGGATCCAAGATCTTGTCCACGATCTTGACGACCTTCGGCAGGTCGAGTCACAGATTCGATTCCGCGGCGTGAAGGGAACGACGGGTACCCAGGCGAGCTTCCTCGAGCTGTTCGGGGGCGACCATGCGAAGGTCCGCGAGCTCGACGCCAAGGTCACCGCAAAGATGGGCTTTGACCGCACCTTTGGCGTGACCGGGCAAACGTACCCGCGCAAGCTCGACTACCGCGTACTCCAAGTGCTGTCGTCGATCAGTCAGTCGGCCCACAAGTTTGCGACGGACCTGCGCTTGCTTGCGAACAAGCGCGAGCTTGAGGAGCCGTTCGGCGCCAAGCAGATCGGTTCTTCAGCCATGCCGTGGAAACGCAACCCGATGCGGTCGGAGCGCATTTGTGCGCTCAGTCGTTTCGTGATGGAGCTCACGGGCAACGCCGCGCACACCGCGGCGAACCAATGGCTTGAGCGTACCCTTGACGATTCGGCGAACCGCCGCTTGAGCATTGCCGAAGGATTCCTCGCGACGGACGCGGTGCTCAACCTGTACGTGGACGTGGCGTCGGGAATGCTCGTCTACCCTCCGATCGTCAAGCGTCACCTCGACGCCGAGCTGCCGTTCCTCGCCTCCGAGGCGGTACTCATGGAGGCCGTCAAGGCCGGGGGCGATCGCCAGGATCTGCATGAGCGCATCCGCGTGCACAGCCACCTTGCGGCCACCGAGATCAAGGAGGGCCGCGAGCCCGACCTGCGGGATCGCCTCGCGGGGGACCCCGCCTTCAGCGGGGTGGCGGGTCACCTCGACGATTTGCTCGACGGCTCGCGCTACGTGGGCCGTGCCCCCGAGCAGGTGGAGGAATTTCTCCGGGAGGAGGTCGATCCCATCCTCAAGGAGTTCGAGTCTGAGCTGGGCGTCCAAAGCGAAGTGCGGGTGTAGCAGGCCGTTGATAAAGGCCGCACTTAGCAGCAGCGCCCCTCGAAGCCCTGGCGGCGTTGCTCGAATAGCCCCGGATAGCTCGCTATGACGGGGATCCGAGCGCCTTGCCAGAACTTCGATGGG
>CAYQKK010000067.1:0-31935 GCA_964417955.1 uncultured Planctomycetaceae bacterium | reverse complement strand
ACATGAACGGCGACGGCGTGACGGACATCATCTCGGTGTCGGGTTCGGGCGCCACGGGCGGGCTCACCCGTTCCTCCATCGCCTACAACAACCTGAACAACGAGGGCTTCTTCAACCTTCTGCAGATCCCCTACGACGGTGCTCCGTACCACGTGGCAACGGGTGACCTCAACGCGGACGGCCTGAAGGACATGATCCTCTCCGACGACGGAAACGACCGCTACCTTCTGAACGAAGGCAACGACGCGTTTGGCCGCGTCAGCTGGGGCGCAGCCCAGACCTTCGGCACGGACGACGGCTTCGGCAGCAACAACTACATCATCGACATCGATGGCGACGGTTTCGAAGAGGCCATCATCTGTGACGTGGACGTGGATATCCCCGGTTGCGGCCGCCGCCTGCACATCTTCCACAACCGCGGTACGGTTGCGGGTAGCAGCGTTCAGCTCCGCGAGGAGCGCTCGGGCTCGAACTTCGGCGCCCTTGGTCTTCCGTCGCTCTCGGGCGTCCACGACATCGCCATCTTCGACATCGACAACGATGGCGACAACGACATGGTCGTGGGCCGCTGCAACGGCACCCGCGTCTACATGAACAACCGTGACCTCGTCGGTACCGACTACTGCCCCGAGGTCGTGGCAAACTCCACCGGCCAGCCGGGTGACATGCAGCTGGTGGGTAGCCCCGTCGCTGAAGAGAACGACCTGACCATGCTGGCCACGAACCTCCCGGCGGACACCTTCGGGTTCTTCATCGTCAGCCAGACGCGCGGTGTCATCAACCAGCCTGGCGGCAGCGCCGGCGTCCTCTGCATCGCAGGTTCGATCGGTCGCTACGTGTCCCCGGGTCAGATCCTGAACTCCGGCACGTTCGGCGAGTTCTCGCTGGCGGTTGACACGATGGCGATTCCCCAGCCGACCACGAGCATCCCCGCGCTTCCGGGCGACACGTTCAACTTCACGGCGTGGTACCGCGACTCCATCGCGGGCACCGCGACGAGCAACTTCGCCGACGCCGTCTCTGTGACATTCCGTTGATCGAGCTGCGGTAGGGGAGCCACGCGCTCCTCACCGATCCTATAGGGCCCGAGAGGGCAGGGCACCGCCCTGCTCTCTCGGGCCTTCTTCGTGGCGGTTTTGGAGCCTGGGTTCGTATCGCTTATCGTCCCCGTCATGGCCCACGAACTCACCGACCTCGCCAGCACAGACGTCTACCTGATCGATCAGATCCTCAAGGGGCGCATCGCGAAGGACGCGCGCGTCATCGACGTCGGCTCCGGTGGCGGCCGCAACCTGCCCTGGTTCCTGCGGCGCGGCATGGACGTGACGGCCTTGGACCCCAACCCGGACGCGTTCCTGGCCCTCGACGAGCGGCTGACCGCGATGGACCTCGCCCTCCCCAGGGAGAAGCGCGTTCACCGCGCCGTCGAGCATTCCAAGCTGCCACCCCAGAGCTTCGACCTCGTTATCTCCAACGCAGTGCTGCACTTCGCGAGCGGCCACGATCACTTCCGAGCCATGCTCGACGCGACCTGGGAGCTCGTGGCCCCGGGTGGGCTGTTCTTCGTACGTCTCACGTCGTCGGTCGGCATCGAGTCGGGCATCCGTGACCTCGGCGACGGCCGCTACTGGCTCCCTGATGAGAGCGAACGCTACCTCGTTACCGAGGCCGGGTTGCTAGAGGAGACACGGCGCTTAGGCGGCGAGCTGCTCGACCCCATCAAGTCCACGGTGGTCCAGAGCCTGCGCACGATGACGACCTGGGTGCTGCGTCGTCCCTCGGTGGCCTTCGGCTCCTAGGCCACAGAAAACCTGGGAATGCCCGGGGGTACGGGTGGGGCTCTTCGGATGGGCGGCACGGAGCGCATTTTCTGCGCTGACTCATTCTCTAGCCCCGCCTCACCTATGCGCCCTGTCACTCTTCGATCATCTGTCGCCGTCGCCGCCCTCTGCATTGGCTCGGCAGCCGCTAGCCCCCAGAGCATCAACCCGGCCAACGGCCACGCCTACGAGTTCGTTTCCGCCAGCGTCAGCTGGACGGGGGCCCGGGCGGCGGCCGAGGCCGCGTCCTACCTGGGCGTCCAAGGGCACCTCGCCACGATTTCTGACGCGGTGGAGAACGACTTCGTCTCGGCCCTTGCCCCGAACGGAGGCTGGATCGGCGGCTTCCAGGATCTGACCTCACCCAGCTACAGCGAGCCCGGTGGGGGCTGGACGTGGGTCACGGGCGAGCCCTTCAGCTTCACGAACTGGGGGGCGACCGAGCCCAACAACACCCCGGCGAACGAGGATGTGCTCGAGCTATGGAGCTCCGGCCAGTGGAACGATGCCCCGGATCAGGTATCTGGGTTCTTGGTCGGGTACGTGGTGGAGTACGACCTCTCGCCATGCGCTCCGGACGCTTTCGGGCAGAACCACAGCTGCGCTTCGGCCTCGTTCCTCGGGAGCAGTTCGATCCTCCTCTTGAATGCCGACCTAGTGGTTTCTGACGCCGAGCCGGACTACTTCCAGATCCCCTTTCAGTCCGGATTCGACGTCTTCGTGCGCGCGGACTTCGACCATGATGAGGGCGACATCAACCTTGAACTCTTCCGCGCGGACAGCTGTGACGGCACACCCACGGAGTCGAGCTTTGGGGTCAGTGACTCCGAGGAGATCCGGCGATTCTCCGGCTTTGACTACGTGCTCAAGGTCTCCCGAAACGGCGGATCAAGTGCCTGCAGCGCGTACCGCCTCAGCGTGACGCTGCAGGGAGCGTCGACGAGCCTTGGAAGCGTGATCTGCCTGGCGAACATCAACTCGACCGGTGACTTCGCGGGCCTGAACGCCCTTGGGAGCTCCTCCGTCGGCTCGAACTCTCTATCCCTCAGCGCGAGCGTGATGCCGACGAATACGTTCGGCTACTTCCTGAACTCGCCGGGCTTCGGCTTTCTGAACGTGCCGAGTAGCCAAGGGTTCCTCTGCATCGACAATGGCGGCATCGGCCGCTTTAGCCGTCCCGGTGAGATCATGTCCACCGGCGCGACGGGCGGCTTCGCCCTCGACGTCGATGTCAACGACGTCCCTCGTTCCATGGGGATCACCCAGGTCCTACCGGGCGAAAGCTGGGCCTTCCAGTGCTGGTATCGAGACACGACGCCGGGCGGTCAGGCGACCTCAAACTTCTCCAACGGGGTCATGGTCTGGTTCGACGAGTAGGGGAGGAGCGGGTCGGAGGAGAAAGTGTGGGGAATTCTCGGGGGAGCTGAAACGCGTTTTCGAACGGGCAGGTAGCCGCTAGGAAGCGGCTTTCCGTTCCCCACAGAAACCTGCCCGGGTCCGTATCGGACTCGCCCTCCCATGATCTCTACCTTCTGGCTCTCTCAGTTCATCCTCGCCGCGGGTGCGGCTTCCACTACCGCCACCTCCGCCGGCCTAGAGCCCACTCAAGCCGGAGCGACCCGTGCTCAGCTCGTCTTCGGCGACTTCAACGGCGACGGCCTCGACGACGCGGTCGCGCAGCGCCCCGGCGGTAGCTTCGAAGTCCTTGAGAACCGCGGCGTCGCGGGCTTCGCGAACGTGACGCGAAAGAGCGGTCTCGGTGGCGTTGCGTTCGCCTCCTGCGTCCTCGTTGAGGACTTCGACGGCGACGGCACCGCCGACCTCTTCCTGGGCTCCGCGAGCCAGCGCCTTTGGCGAGGCCTCGGCGACGGGACGTTCGCGCCCTTCGAGGCGGACCTGACCCACGGCGAGGTCGACTTTGTCGCGAGCTCTAGGGACATGGACAGCGACGGCCAGCCGGACCTTCAGCTCGGGACGGAGAACGGCACGCTGCTTTATCGCAACATTGGAGGCGGGCTCTTCGAGACGGTCTCGCTGCCGCTTGCGCCTGGCCTCGCCGCTGGAGCGGCGCCCCAGGCGTGGAGCACGCTGCCGGGCAGCCCGGCGGTTTCGGCTGATGGCGCAGGACAGTCGTCATCCTCCGCCGCGTCCTCAGAGGCGCGGCGCACACGCTGGATGAACGCCCGGGCAGGTGCTGGGTTTGCAGGCGGCGGCGCGAGCAGCGCTTCCGGCGGCGGTAGCACTGTGACGGGCGTCGGCACAGCCGCGCAAGCGGGCGCAGCCAGCAGCATCTGCGCCGGAACGATCGAGGACCAGGCAGGCGGGCCGTGCCTCGAAGCCTCGTCAGTCCCAGCCCTGGGGTCTCTCTACCCCATGTCGACGCGCCTCAACGTTTCCGCAGCAGGCAACGTGGGTATTGGAGCCTCTAACTCAGACGCAGATCTCTTGATCGGCGGCGTCGGAAACGTCGCCGGCCGAAGACTGCTCGGTTTCGGTGCAGGTGACGTGAGTGGGCTCTTCTTCGAATCAGGCTTCAATCGTCCCTTCCCCGACAACTACGTCTCCTTGAGCACCTTTGCCAGCAGCGATGTGATGACATGGACCGAGGGTGGCAGAGTTGGAATCGGCACGGACTCGCCCGGCGTCAATGGCCTACATATCAAGAAGGGCACCAACCCACGAGTTCGGGTGGAGGGCTTTCAGCCGTCGATCGAGGTCATGGATACTGACTCCGGCGTTGGCAGGCGCTATCAGATCGCTAGCTTCAACGGAGAGCTCAACATTCGAGACACCTCGGCAGGGTTCGTTGAACGGCTGAAGATTCGTGCGGACGGTACTGTCTCAGTGGCTGAGAGCCTTGAGATTCGTGGCGGGGCCGACATCGTCGAACGCTTCAACGCAAGTGAAGAGGTCGAGCCGGGCACCGTCATGGTCATCGATCCCACGAGCCCAGGCGAGCTCATGCCTTCGGCTGGTGCCTACGACACCAAGGTCGCAGGCGTCGTCTCCGGCGCAGGCGGCGTGAACCCCGGTCTTTGCCTGAGCCAGGACGGAACCCTCGACGGCGAGACCCTCGTGGCCATGAACGGCCGCGTCTACGTCAAGGCGACGGCCGCAGGCGGCGCCATTCAGCCTGGCGATCGCCTCACGACCTCGGACATTGCGGGCCACGCCATGAAGGCGACCAACGATGCCAAGGCCCCGGGCACCGTCATCGGCAAGGCTATGTCTGGCCTCAAGTCTGGTGAAGGCCTGGTGCTCGTCTTGGTCAACCTGCAGTGATCTCCTCCCCTCTGTATCAAGAGCTCTCAACCAGTCCAACACTATGCACACCTTCACTAAGCTAGCCATTGCAGTCGCGTGCGCCGCGAATTTCAATGCCGCCTCGGCACAGACAGCGCTTGCGCCGCCTACATCCCAGCATCGGCCCCATGTGGGCTGCACCGCCGAAACTCCAGGGCTGGCCCGAAGCGCCCCGCCCAGGACGTGGCAGAACGGAGTCGTCTACTTTGAATTCGACGGCAACGTGTCTTCTCAAAACCGCAATCGCACTTACCAGGCGATGGACGAGCTGATGGACACCGGAGCTGCCGTCGCTTTCGTTCCTCGCACACCAGGTGTGAACGGCGACGACTACGTCCACATTCTCTCTGGGAGCGTGAACAGCTCGGCGGTTGGACGAAGCGGCGGACGGCAGGACCTCAATATGTTCAATTGGAGCTTTCGCTTCATCATCGTCCATGAGCTCCTTCACGCGATCGGTTTCTGGCATGAGCAAGCCCGATGGGACAGGGACACGTTCGTCACCGTCAACACTGGCAACATAGCTTCAGGTTCCTCGAACAACTTCAACCGTGCAGCTATCGGCGATTGGATCACTTCCTCAACGGCGTATGACTTCGAATCGGTCATGCACTACGGCGAGTGCGCCTTCACCAACTGTGACCCGTGCTGCCCTACCATCACGGTCAACCCACCGAATCAAGGGCAGCAAGGCTCGATCGGCCAGCGAGATCGCCTCTCGGTCTTGGATGCACAGGACGTGCGCAATGCGTACGGCACAGGGGTACGAGCTAGGTATTTGCGGCCGTCGGGTTCTGGAGCAGGGACACTATCTAACGCCTACTTCAGCATCCGAGGCATGAACAACAGCGTACCGAGCGGCTCGACGGTCTACGCGTTTGGGGCTACCTACGACGACGGCAACATCATCCAGGAAATCACCGAGCATGTGGTCATCAAACCGTACGGTGGTGTGGTGACGATCAGATAGGCGGGCCTCCCTCGGGGCGTCAGCGCAGCCAGCCGCGAACTGATTGGAGTCAGCCAGCCCATCCATGTCCGACGATGAACGCAACCAGCGGCTTATAGAGCTCTTCGCCCAAGGCGTTGAGCTCGACGCGGATGGGCGGCGCGCGATGGTGGAGCGGGTTTGCGAAGAAGACCCCGAGCTCGGAGCCGAGCTCGGGGCTCTGCTCCAGGTAGAGGCCCGCGGTCTCGGGGGCTTTTTGGAGGGGGCGGCGATCGAGCCGCCGACGGACCTCGTTCCGGTGATGGACGGAGCGGAGGAGAAAGCGCCGCGTCCTCCGAGGATCGACGGCTTCGAGGAGCTCTCCCTCGTGGGCGAGGGCGGCATGGGGGTGGTCTACCGCGCCGAGCAGCGTCAGCCCGTGCGCCGCACGGTCGCCATCAAGGTGATCCGCTCCGGGATGGACTCCCGGACGGTGCTGCAACGCTTTGAAGTGGAGCGCCAGGCCTTGGCGCGCATGAGCCACGCCTACATCGCGTCGGTTCATGACGCGGGCTCTGACCAGGAAGGGCGCCCCTTCCTCGTCATGGAATTCGTGGACGGATCGTCCGTCACGGAGTTCTGTCGAGCGGAGAAGCTCAGCCTCGAGGAGCGCGTGGAGCTTTGCGCGAAGATCTGCGAGGCCGTGGAGCACGCCCACCGCCGCGGCGTACTGCACCGCGACCTCAAGCCGTCGAACGTCCTGGTCATGCGTCAAGACGGTGCCGCGATTCCGAAGATCATCGACTTCGGCATCGCCAAGTCCATCCTAGGGGACCTGTCAGAGCAGACGCTTCTGACGCAGCAGGGGGCCTTCCTTGGGACCCCGGAGTACATGGGCCCCGAGCAGTTTGACCTCGACGCGTCGAAGATCGATACGCGCACGGATGTCTACGCGCTCGGCGTGATCGCCTACGAGATGATCACGGGGGTTCTGCCCTTCGACTCCGAACGGCTGCGCACGTCAGGGCTTGGCCAGATGGTGAGTATCCTGCAGACCGAGGTGCCGCCCAAGCCGAGCACGCGCCTGCGTGCGCTCACGAAGTTGAACGGTAAGGGCGCTGCGGACGCAGCCTCTTTTGCCTCACCGACGCGCTGGGCACAGCGCATCAAAGGCGAGCTTGACTGGGTCGTGATGAAGGCGCTCGCCAAGGACCCAGACCGCCGGTACGGGACGCCCGGGGCCATGGCTGACGACCTGCGGCGGTTCCTTAGCTTTGAGCCCGTGATGGCGGCGCCGCCGAGCGGCGCGTTTCGACTCCGTCGGTTCGTGCGCCGCTACCGCATCCAGGTGGCGGCGGGCCTGCTGCTTTTGCTCTCACTTATCGCGGGACTCACGGGAACGCTGTGGTTCCTCGCCCAGTCCAAGGACAATGAAGCTGTTGCGAATAGGCGCGCCAGCGAGGCAGTGGAGGCCCAGCGCTTGCAGCTCGGGAGCAGTATCGCTTCGCGTGCGGCGCTCGCGATACAGGACGATCCTAACGCGGCTCTGCTATTGGCCCTCGATGCTGGCCACTACGCCGACGAATACGTCGCAGCAGACGCCATCTACCGAGCGCTCCCCACCCATGATCTCGTTGGAAGCCAGAACCTGCGGGACCGCCCGACGCGGACGCTCGAATTCCTCGATGACGGCCGTCTCCTGGCGCAGACCACGGACAACGTCCTCTGGCTCCTTGACCCCGATACCTCCAAGGTCATTCGACGGTTCGATGGGCACACCTATCGCATCGTGAGTATGGACGTCGCCCCGGAGGTGGGGCTCGTTCTGTCGGCGGCGCTGGACGAGACCGTGCGTTTGTGGGGGATCGAAGACGGCGTCTGCCGCGCAGTCTTTGATCAAGGGGAACGCCTCCGTTATGCGGCGTTCTCCCCGGACTCCAAGTGGATCGCAGCGTTGACGGTGGGCGGCGTGGTGCGTGTCTACGACGTGGAGTCCCTGGGGCTGGTGAACGAGTACGTTCCCGAGGATGCTCCCTGGTCCTCATTTGATTTCCATCCAACGGAGAAGAGGCTGCTTCTCCATACCCTCGATGGATCCGGTGAAGTTCGTTCTCTCGGGGATGGCGAGTTGGTCAGCCGAGTCTCAGCCTTAGCCGGCGAGGCGCCCGCGAAGGTGAGTACGGCCCGCTTTAGTCCGAGCGGAGAGCACATCGTTCGCACCTTCGGGCCTATCACCATTGAGTATCGCACCCAGGTACTGGCGCTGGACGGGGAGGTGCTGCGGGATCTCCACGACTGTAGGCTCATGAGGGGGCCCCTCTGCGAACCGCAGATGGCCCTCTTGCATGGTCAGATCATCTACCTCTCGCTGGAGACCGGGGATACGGTGGGAGAGCTTGACTCGGAGCCGCTCACGTCCTTGCTGGGCGTCGCGCCCGACGGTCAGCGGTTCCTCGCTGTCGATGAGCAAAGGGACATCGGGCTCTTCAACCTGAGCACCGGGGCCAAGATTCGAAAGATCGCGGGTACGAGTGAGAAAACCTGGGTCAAGGCGCGTGCGGCGTTTCATCCCGACGGCCGCCGGTTCGCAGCTTCCGGACCGCGCGCAAGGATCTGGTCTCTTGAGCCCGAGTACGCGCCCCTGGATGTCTTTGGTGAGGAGTGGGCCTACCGCTTCGAGAACCGAGCAACGATGGCCTACGGGAGCGAGGGGGCCATGGTGATCGTCCACGCGCCGGAGCCAGGCGGAGGGGATTCTTGGAATCTCTGGAGCATCGATGAGAGGCGAATCCTGCGGACGCTGCGGCCCGAGGGCATCAACTTTCTCTACTTGTCCCAGGACGGAGAGCGCTTGCTGGGGAAAGCGGGGCGCCCAGCCGAGAAACCCATTCGGTGTGTCGCCTTCGACTTGGAAGGGAACCAGCTTGGCGAATTTGACGAGCCCATGGAGGGGACGCGCCGCTGGATTGATCCGGATGGCCTAACGATCGCGACCTTAGGTAAGGCTGAGCCGAGCGGCATGAGGCTTCAGATCATGGACTTCGCGACCGGGGCGCTGGTGCTGGATCGTAAGCTCTCGGATACCTACTTCGGCTACGCTTCATTCCCACAGTACGGGTACGCCGCTGTCCACAAGTTCACCGGGGTCAGCGAGATCTTCGACGTAGCGTCGGGCACTATCGTGTGCAGTATCCAGAATCCAAGTGGCGCCATGGGATTCCATGCGGCGATCGACCCAGCGGCTCGCCGCGTCCTCATCGGGCAGTCGAACAAAGTGGCGCGTGCCTACGACCTCGACGGGGATTTCACCGAGCCGACAGGCGAGTACACGCACCTCGTTTACTCCGACAGAGTCCGTGCAGGATTCATACCCCATACGGACCTGGCCTGGTCGAGCTGCTCGAACGAGGTGCATCTATACCACGCGGCCACATGTAGGCCGTTCGCGATACTCCGCCTCGACGCCATCGTGATCGATGTCGTGCCGCATCCCGATGGTTCGGAGTTCTTGACCCTCACCGAGAGCGGGCGCTGTCAGCGCTGGCCGACGAATCCCTTGACCGTTGCCAGGGAGAAAGCTGTGGAAGGGATGAACGAGGCAACCTTGAAGGTCTACGGCATCGGAACCCCAGAGGAGCGGCGACGGCGCGATCATGAGCGGCTACTTGCGTCTCCGTCGCCGGGCGGGATGATGAAGATCGGAGAAGCGGCCCTGATCGATGGAGACCTCGACCTCGCCATTGAATACTTCCGTCGCGCCGCGGGGTTTGGGCCTCTCGGTCGCGACGGCGTCGGGTTCTATAAGCGGCGCCTGGCGCTCCTGTGTCGCCGGATCGCTCGGGATGGGGCTGTACAGGGTGCCGCGCCTGATGACGTGGCCGAAGCGGCTGAGGTCATCGAGGACTGCCTGCTCCTCAAGGTGCCTATTGAGGCGCTCCGGAAGATCCCCAGCTTCGAGCTGTTGGAGGCGGAGTCAACGATTCGGGCCATCTTGGGAATCTAGGCTCAGCCCTCTTGTGGGGTGGGCGCGCGGCGCTTGATGTCTGCTACGATCCCAACCTGCCATGGAATCTGGTCAGATCACGATCGCACTCGGTCGCGCCGAACGGGGTGAGGCGGGGGCTTCCGAGGAACTTTGGAAGCTCGTCTACGACGATTTGAAAGGGATCGCGGCGAGGCGGTGCGCTGCACTCAAGCCCGGCGACACGCTGCAGGCGACGGCGCTTGTCAACGAGGCGTGGATGCGCCTGCAGAGCGACGTTCCCCGGGAGTGGGACGGCCGCGCCCATTTCTTTGGAGCAGCCGCGGTCTCCATGCGCAACATCCTCGTGGATCAAGCGCGCAAGAAGCAGAGCCTGCGCCGCGGGGGCGGCGCCCGTCCGGCGGAGCTCGACATTGAGATCGCCGACCTCGGCCAAGGCGAGGAGGACAACCCCGAGCAGATCATCGCGCTCGACGAGGCGATGAACGTCCTGGCGACCCGCTTCGAGCGCCCCGCGAAGATCATGATGCTCCGCTACTTCGCGGGCCAGTCCGTCTTGGAAGTCGCCGAGCTGCTCGGGATCAGCGATCGCCTCGTCGAGCGCGAGAGCCTCTTCGCGCGAACATGGCTGCGCGACTTCATCGACCGCCGAGAGGGCTAGAGGTTCCGAGGCGCGACCGGCAGGGCGGAGTCGTCTGCGGATCGATGGCGGGATGGCGATCGGCAGCGGAATTTCACGCCTTCCCGTAGACTGAACTACGGATGGGCGCGAACGCACTCCTGGCTCGCCATAGCTCGGGATCCGCGCCCCTGTTCTTCCCATTTGTCAACTCATCGAGTCTCACCCATGCGTCATTCATTCTCGTGGCTTCTCGCGTTCTTCGTCCTCACCGCCGCGGTCAGCGCGCAGTGTGAGGTGGCGACTTTCACTGGCCCTCCTGGTACGAACTTCGGCAGTTCCGTTGAAGTGAGTGGCGACTGGGTCTTCGCCGGAGCCCCAAGGGTGTCAGTGGGGCCGATCTCGACGGTCCAGGTCTTCCATCGGAGCGGCAGTACGTGGGTCTTCGATCAGGCGCTGGAGTCGACGGTGCCCGCGAACGGGAGCTTCGGGAATGAACTGGCTGCCGACGGGGATTGGCTCTTCGTCTACGGCCGCATCAACTCGGCGACGGGCACCCACGTGCAGGTGTACCGGCTCATGGGCACCACCTGGACTCCAACCCAGGTCATCACTGCATCCTTCCCCGCGTTTCAGGTTCGCGACATTGCGATCGAGGGCGACTCGGCGGTCGTCGTGTGGTGTACGGGCAGCACGATCTCGGACTACGGGGACATAGCGAACGTCTACGAACGGTCAGGCAGCACTTGGTCCGAGAGCGCCGTCTTGGTGCCATTCGGCGCGGGCGACCCGCGGAACTTCGGGGTCACGGCCGCCATCACCGGGGATTGGGTGGGGATTGGAGCATCGCGCTACTCGGAGTCGGGTCTGCCGCCGAACGTAGGGGGTGTCTACTTGTTCGAGCGCGCTTCGACCGGGTGGGAGCCGCATTCGGTGCTCGCCGTCGATGGCGCCGAGCAAAGCGACGCCTACGGGGCGAGCTTGGCTGCCTCGGACGGCCGCTTCGCCGTTGGCTCCCAGAGCCTTGTCGGCACCGTGCAGATGTTTGCTTGGAACGGCTCGATGTGGAACCGTGAAGCCGCCATCGCGCCTGACATCGAAGCGTATTTCCCCTACTCAAACCTCGGCGTGCGGCTCTTGGACTTTGGGTTCGCCATCGACTTGGATGGCGATCGATTGGTCGGTACCGCACCGGACTTCTTCGGCCGTGTCTCGCGAGCGGGGGCGGCCTGGCTGTTCGAACGTGACTCAAGCGGCTGGCACCAACGTGGCCGCTTCTTCAAAGAGGCCGGCTTCGCTGGCGACGAGTTCGGCATGGACATCGCTCTGTCCGGTGACACAATCGTGACCACCGCTGACACGTCGACGGATGCCGTGATGGTTCATGACATCGCCATGGGCCAGAACTTTCGGTACTGCGAGGCCGCGCCCAACTCAGTCTTCCCCGAGGGAGCACAGATTGGATGGGAAGGGAGCCTCTCGGTGGCGACCAACGAGTTCCAGGTCCGCATTTCGCGAACGCCGGCAACGTTCGGCCTCTTCTTCTATGGGACCTCAGCGACCCAGACGCCCTTCGGCGATGGGTTCCTGTGCGTGGCCAGCCCATTGGTTCGGCTGAGCGGTGCGCTGTCTTTCAACGGCTTGTCCCCGACGCTCATTGACTTGGACCTCAGCCAGTTTCCGAACAACGGCAGCACGATCTCGATCACGCCCGGTGACACGCTCTACTTTCAATCGTGGTTTCGCGACACCGTCGGCGGAGGCAGCGGGTTCAACGCGTCGAACGGCTTGAGCGTCCAGTTCTGTCCGTGAGCTACCCCGCGCCGACTGTCGGAAGAGCGTGATCAGAGGAAGGTGACTTCGAGCCCGTCGCTGAAGTTGCTCGTCAGGCCTCCCATGCCATCCGTGTCACGGAACCAGGTCGAGAAGTTCCAGGTGTCCCCAGCGATCACGGCCACGCTCCCGGTGGGGCGTGGGATCGCAGTCAGGTCCACCGGAATCTGAAACGTGCCGGCCGTGCCTGAGTTTTGGATCTGTTGTTGGAAGCGGCCAATGCTGCCCATCAAGCAGAGGTTGCCCGCGCTACCCGCCGGGTTCGGGATGAAGCCCTGGGTCTGGCCGACGATGAAGAAGCCGAAGGCTCCCTGGGGCATGTCAGAGCAGACCAGGGTGAGGTCTCCATCGGTCACGATCGATGATCCCAAGGCGCTGATGGTGGCTGGCAAGCCGCTTGCGTTCGCGTTGGCCTGGCAGTAGTTCGTGGAGATGAGCCCGCCGCTCTCGACCTGGATCAAGGCGTCGAGGCTCGTCCCGTTCACGTTGACGGAGCCGGTGAAGAAGACCGTGCCGTCCGCGTTCACCGCCATGATGTCCGAGCTGGAGAAGCCCTGGAGCGTCGCCCACGGATCCAGCACGCCGTCGCCGTCCCAATCGACCTGGTCGCCGTCGCGAATGAGCACTCGGTCTTCCATGAACATGACGCTCCCTTGGTTGAAGAACTCGTCTTCCGTTTCCCAGCAGTGAAACAGAACACCGGTGGGGCTGACGTAAATGTCCTCAGGGCGATCGCGCAGCGTGAGTCCTTCGATTTGGTCCCCTTGGCGGATCCAAACGCCGCCCTCGCGAGCGATGAAGCCTCTATTGGACGAGGCGTCGGTCCGCCCGCTGAAGGCGAAGTCTCCACTGGAGTTGATCGCGTAGAGATCGAAGCTATCCCACGCGTCACCGGTGCCCCCTGCGGAGACCGGGATCGTCACGGAGTCGCGCACCAGCGAGCCGCCTAGCTCTAGGCCCGCGCCGTCGAGCACGATGATCCCGTCTTCGCTGCTGGGGAAGTTCTCAAGGTTCGCGCCAAGGAGGTGATGGAGTCCGCTGGGAGCCATGGCGTAGTCGATGTCTACCGACGCCACGCGCTGGACCACATTGGGGAGCGACTGGCCGCTCATGAGAACGGGCAGGTTGTTCAAGAAGATGCCCCTCTCAAGAAGTGGGCCCCCGGGTGCATCGGTCAGGATGGCGTAGAAGTGGGGCTGGCCTGCCTCGGTCGCGCCGATGTCGACCATGGCGCGGAAGACTCGACCAGGGACACCGGTCACGGGCTGGCCGGCGACGGTCACCGCCGTGTCGCCGCGCCAAACGCTATCCACGCTCGTCTGTCCCGTGGAGAGATCGATCGAGGCCTCATAGACGACGTCGCTCGATCCTAGGCCGAAGCCGTCGCCGAAGCCCGTCTGAGTGGCTGCTCCAATGGTGCTTGGGGCCCGAAGAAGCCCGCCGGGGCCAGCGCCTACGGCGCCCCAAATCAGTCGTCCGTTCCCAGCGAGGCCTTGGGTGGACACCGAGCATCCAAAGCCGCCGCTCTGGTTCACCACGGGGAAGGTTGGCCTCGAAACGACCTGCCCGATCGCACCGTCCGGAGAAGGGTCTCCCTCCCGCAGGAGGACGGTCTGGGCGGAGGCGCCGGTGGCAAGGAGAAGAGAAGCGGCGAGGGGAAATACAGGGCGCATGGGGAGCAAAGGGGCAAGCGGCGAATAGATACGAAATGGGAGGGCCCCGGTCACAGAGACCGTAGGCCCTCAAGTCGTATGCCTGCGAACCGGAGCGCTGCGTGAACAAGCTCCCTCCACAAAACCTCACCTGTCTCGGAAGGGAGCAATGGGTGTGAGCCCCAGCGCCACGGTGGACCATTCGGAGATGTGATCGATCATCGAGCCGCTCGTGGGCCCGTGACACTGTGGGGAGTCAACCCCCTGACGTCCGTCCGGCCACCCCGGAGCTCCCTGTCACTGCCTTACCGATTCGTTGACTTCTCCGGCAACAGCGGGATTCGACAGGTCCATCCACATCACTGGAACGTCACGGAGAGGCCCCGGGTGAAGTTCGTGGCCGTGCCGTCTCTGAGCCAAAGCTGGAAGTTCCACGTCTGCCCCGGCTGGACCGCAACGGAGCCCGTGGGGCTGGGAAGCGCGGTAAGGTCAACCGGTAGCGCGATCTCGCCCGCAAAGTCAGACGGAATCACCTGGCCCTCCCCGACAAAGCGGCCAATCGCGCCCCCAACGCACAGATTGCCCTGGCTTCCGCCTGCGCCAGGAATGAATCCTTGGGTTGAGCTCACGATGAAGTAGCCGAACGACTGATTGTTTGGCAGGCCGGACGCGGTCAGCGTCAGGTCGTTGAACCCCGGCGACTGTAGTCCGAATGCGCTCGTCGTGCCGATGGAGCCCGTAGAGTTTGGGGTCGCCGTGCAGTACGGGACTCCGATGGGGGCGCCGGGTGCTGCCTCGACCTCGACGGAGAGCACATCGAAGAGAATCTGACCGGTGGGTGAGAGCACGTGCGAAACGACGTCGAAGTCCGACAGATCGAGGCTCGTGCCATAGAAGTTGCGAATGTCCTGAGTCGCGAACGCGGACTCCGATGGGTCACGAAGGTAGACCAGCAACTGAGTGGAAGGGGCGCTGCTGAGCCTTCCACCGATCGCGAAGATATCGCCGAACAGGTCGAAGTTGTCTCTGAGGTTGAGTCGTTCCGTACCTGTAAACGCGAAGCCATCGCTGGCTGCGCCGATGGAGACGGAAGAGGTGGGAGTATTGGCAGGATAGCCAAAGAAGTTGAAGGGCAGCTGCTCTGCGATCTCGACGTCGAAGACGATCTGGACGGTCTCACCAACGGCGGCGTTGGAGAACGGTGCTTCCAATCCGCTACCGAGGATCGAGGTGACGGTTCCAGTGCACGTGATGCGCGCATCTTCGGCAGACGCGACAGAGGGAAAGAGCACAAGAGCCGAGACGACTGTGGCGACTGAGGCAGTGAACGTTTGCATGTTCATGTAGGGCGGGATTTGTAGTTGCTTGGATCTGGGGATCCAAGTGCCCGCGGCCCCAAGCAACGTGCCACCGCGTCGAAACACCCTTCTTGTGCCCGCTAGGCGCGGCGGCTTCCGACGGCTTGGGCGGAAGCGCACGGTTTCGGCACAAAAGTGCGTGCGCTACTTCGGTCCGTCATCGTTTCGGTCGAGCTTCGCTGACCGCTGACCTTCCCGATGAAGCGAGATTTCCTTCATGCCAACGCGGCCGCGCGATCGGCCGATTCGTAGGCCCCGGCGAGATCCAGACCAGCGGGACGGTTGGCGCGTTCGATCTGGAGGTCGACGTGGGGGCGCTCCCCGACCCGGCGCTTGGTTCAGTGGCTCGGAACTCGGTCAGCTAGCTGGCGACGCTCGGCGTACCCAGAGCGTTGGGCCGTCGTCGTCGAGCTCGTTGGAGACGCCGACTTCGAAGTGTCTGTTCGGGAACTGAGTGGACAGAGTCTCTCGCCAGCGAACGGCGATTTGCTCAGCCAAGATCTCCACGGCATCGTCTGTATCGACCGACTCCATCATGTCGTACATATGCACGTGGCTGATCGTGTTGGAAACCTGAATGGGATCGGGATGTCTCTCAAGCCAGGAGTCGACGTTGCTCTGGCTGAAAAGCGTGCCCGGCACAACCACGTCTCGGTACTCGACGAAGGGTGTGTTGCGCAGATCCGCAAGTTGAACCGCTTCCCGGGCTAGCTGGAGGTTGCGGATGGGTTCGCTGGAGCGAACAATCGCTTCACTTCCCTCGTGCACCATGATGGCGCGGTTCCCGGTCACGGTGGCAAGGAGGTCCATGAACGCAACGAGGCACTCGTACCCGGAGCGGCTACCCAGCGCGGCCACTTCGACATCGAAGTCCAACTCGGTGGATGCGAAGTAGTGGCTGTTGAACTGGAGGGATCCAACCCAGACTTTCAGTAGCTTGCTGCCTTCGCTAGCGGACTGGAACAGTCCGTCAGCCGACGCCATGTCATCCTTCTGGACCTGCTCGTACCAATACTCCCGGCGGAGATCGGACTCTCGAAGAGCAGCGTGCATGTGATCCCAAGTGTCGCCGTCGTTCAGCTTGACGGTGATGTCCGGCAACGAACCGCTGATGAGTAGCGCCGCCTCCCAGTCGGCGGCTCGCCACTCGGGAGGGTGTAGTTCTGCAGGGATTTCGTTGGCGCTCATGGCTCGAGTGTCAGTTGCCCGCGACTGACAGTCACCGCAACTTCTTAGTCCGGCTGGTCTAGAGTACCGCGGGGGTCAGAACTTGAATGGTCGCGGCGTCTGCGTCGATCTCTACCTCGGCTCCCAAGGGCACCGTGAATTGTTCAGAGATGTGGCCGATCATGGAGCCGCGGAAGGCGGGGATCCCGAGCGGGACGATGTGGTCTCGGAGAACGTCCTCGAGGGTTAGGGTGCCGCGGCCGCTGCCGCGCGGGCAGTCGGTGCAGCGGCCGAAGACGAAGCCCTTGATCTTGGAGAGCACGCCGGAGAGGGCGAGCTGGGTCAGCATGCGGTCGATGCGGTAGATCGCTTCGTCCACGTCCTCGACGAAGAGGATCGCGTCCTCGAAGTCGGAGAGGTAGGGGGTGCCGACGATGGAGGTGAGCACCGTGAGGTTGCCCCCGAGGATGGGGCCCTTTGCCTTTCCGGGGGTGAGGGTGCGCGTGCGGTGCTCGGTCTGGACGGTCTTGCCGGAGTCAATCTCCGCCGGATTGGCGAGGAGCGGCGCGGCTGCGTCCATGAGAAGCGCGCGCTGGTGCTTGGCGGTGAAGGTGCTGCGGGGGAAGGAGCCGTGGAAGACGACGAGACCGGTCTTCTTGTGAATGCCGGAGAGGAGCGCGGTGGAGTCGCTGTAGCCCACGAACACCTTGGGGCTCTTGGCGATGGCGTCGTAGTCGAGGTGGGGCAGGACGCGCGCCGAGCCCCAGCCGCCGCGGGCCCAGATGCCCTTGATCTCAGGGTCGAGCACGAAGCGCATGATGTCGGCCGCGCGCTTCTCGTCCGTGCCCGCGAGGTATCCGCGGCGGGCAAAGTAGTTCTCGCTGAGAACGGGGACGAGACCCTGGGACCGGAGGGCGTCCTGGGCGACGTCGATGGCGATCGTGTCGAAGGCCGCGGTGGCGGGGTTCACTAGTCCCACGCGATCACCGGGCTTGAGGCGGGGGGCCCGGAGAAGAGCGGGGCGGTCTTCTCGACCCACTACGTTCTTGAGTGGGATGTGCTCTTGTGCTGGCTTGCCTAAGAAGGGGAGCCCTGCGGCAGCGGCCAGGAACGCACGTCGATCGGGTTGGGGCATAGCTCTAGGCGAGGTCGTAGTCGATGGACTCGAGGAGTTCATCGCGTCGCGCAGCGACTTCGCCGCGTAGCGAAGTGATGAGCCGATCGCGCTCGTCGTACAGGCGGTAGCCGGCTTCGTCGCGCAGGTAACCTCCTGCCTCGGGGTGACGCTCGAGCAGCACGTCCATACCGAGCTCCTCCTTGAGCCGCGCGAGCCTGTCCCGCTTGTCGAGGAGCGCCTTCGTCAAGAGCGGCATGATCATCGAGTAGTCCGCGTGCATCGACTCGGTGGTCTGCTGGTACACGTCCTTGTCGACCTTGCCCCAGGTGACAGCTTCGGCGGGAGGGCACGAAGACAGCGAGCCGTCGGTGACCGGCGCTGTGGTGATTTGGATGTCGTACTTATAGCCTTGGATGTCCTCGAGCCCGAGGATCTGACTGAGCGCGGGCTCGGGCTGAAGGTTGAAGTTCTTCGGGACGCCGCCGCCGAGCACCAGGGTGCCCAGGGTCTTCGCGTCGGATTCGATCTGACCCCAGACGTGGTAGGCGCAGCTCTCGAAGACCTCGGCGTGCAGGTCGAGGTCAAAGCGGTGCTCGCCGATGCCCTCCTGGGCCATGGCCCAGAGCTTCATGGAGTTCAGGAACACCGAGCCGTCCCCAGGCGCGCCCACGAAGATAGGGATGCCCTTGCGGTGACAGAGCGCGAGGAGGCCTTCGGGCGCGCCGTTCTTCGCCTCTTGACGGGCGTAGCGCGCGCCGAGGAGATAGCGCATCTCCGTGCCGGTCATGCGGCGCTGGAACTCCGGCTGGCGCAGGACGGCCGACAGGAACTGATCCTGAGCCAGCAGCACGTTCTCATCGAAGCCCACATCGGTGATACGGATCACGCGGTCGTCGCGCAGCGCTCCGTCGTCCCCGTTGATCGGCACCTCGTGGATCGGATGCTTGGCCGCGTCGTCGAGAGAGCGGTGGCCGTCGTGGTAGCAGACCGCGTCGGTGGTGGAGACGAGGCAAAACCAGCCCGTGTCGAGCAGGGGATTGAGCCACGCGATGTGCTGGCCCGAGGCCGTCACGGGGCCCGCTACGGCGAGGGTCATTGGAACGCCCTCGCCGATCGCGCGATCGAGCAGCTTGAACACCCGCCGGACGTAGCCGCCGCCGAAGCTCGGGAACGCGTGCTCCAGCAGATGGTCAAGGTGGCGGAGCTCTGTGACCGGGCGGTGGCGCAGCGGCTCTCCGCCCGCCGCGCACGGCTGGCTGTCTTTGCGAGTGGGCACGGGCTAGGAGCGCGACTCCGTCACTTCGATCATGCGCTCTAGCGCGGCGCGTGCCTGCACGACCAGCTCGGCGCGCTCGTCGTCCTTCAGGCGATCGCGCTTGCCGGTGATCTCGTTGACCGAGTCCCCCGCGAAGACGCGGCAGGAGTCAGGGCCCTTGCCTTGGCGCAGCAGATCCAGCATGCCCGCGAGGTGGGGCGGGTCGTTGCGGCTCATGGTGGCGCAGCCGCAGCCCGCGGCCATCGAGCCCGGGACCTCAGCGAGGTGCACAATCTCTACGCCCTTCTTAGCACCCTCGGACTTCGCGTTGCGGACGAAGTGACCCTCGGTACCGATCGCGAGCTTGTCCCCGGGCTGCGCGTCCATGACGGCTCCCCACAGGAAGTTCGTGCTGCCCGATCCGTCGGCCGCGCGCACCGTTTCCAGCGGCGACTCGGGGTGCACAAGCACCCGGTAGCCGCGCTCGCGCCAGTACTCGCACATCTCCGGCTTGAACACCGTGTGCACGCCGCAGTACGAACCCCACAGGATCATCTCCGCGTCGTCGAGACCTTGCAGCCCGCCATCGACGTCGGCCAGCGTGTAGTTCGCGCCGTGGGTCTGGGGATTCGGCAGCGCCAAGAGCTTCGACTGGTCCATGTTGAGGCGATCGCCGACGTTGCGCCCCAGGTGCTGGTCCGGGACGAAGAAGAGCTTCTTCCCCTGCTCGCGCGCCCACTCGACGATGTGGTGAGCGTTGGAGCTGGTACAAACGGCGCCACCGGTGCGGCCGGCAAGGGCCTTGATACGACCCGAGGTGTTCATGTACGCGACGCACAGAAGGTCGTCGCCGTAGCGCTCGAGCAGCTGGTCGGCGACGGGCTCGACCATGTAGTCCTTGGCGAGCATCTCCATCGTGCAGCCCGCCTTGGGGTTGGTGATCCAGATCTCCTGGTGGGGGTGGCTCAACACAGCGACCGTCTCAGCCATGAAGTGCACCGCCGACTCGACGATGACGCGCTTCTCCGGGTTATTGCGTGCCTGCAGCGCGAGTACATAGCTGTCGGAAACGGACCCGTGGTAGCGCTCCACGAGCTTGACGATCTCGCCGCCCATGTAGAAGTGTGCGAGGAGCAGCAGCTCGTCCCCAAAGTGATCGAGGGCCGGCAGGGCGTACTTGTCGAGCCAGGGCAGGACGGTCTCCGGCGTGCGATCTGGGAGCGCGAGGTACTCCTCTGCGTAGGGCTTGATCTCCGCCTGGTACCAGTCCAGGGGCAGGTCCGTCTGGCAGATGGGGATCCCAGCCTCCAAGGTCAGGCCGGTGGAGGGGATCCCATCGGCCTCTGCCTGGGTCGCCGCGGCGGAGGTGCTGCTGTTGGGCGGGAGGGGAGCGGAATCAGTCATGGGAGGGTCCTAGAGAAGTTCTCGGGCCGACAGGCTCGGCCCACGGGGAAGAGGATACGCATTCCGGCATCGCCGCGCCGATCGCTGTTTTCCCAGGGAGGCACCGATGCGCCCGTCTGATCGTTTGATCTGGGTTTCCTGGTTCGTAAGCTGGCCCCTCAGTCTCTTCTCCTGTCCCCACCTGCCCGGTCCCCGTCCACGAGCCCCGCGCCATGAGTCGTACCGACGTCACCCCATTGACCCCGACGAGCCTCACCGGCCCTCCATTCTGGGCAGCGGCGCTCCTTCTAGCGGTCAGCTGCACGTCCGCGGACAAGGCCGATGATGGCCCGGAGATCCCAACGATCGGGCCCGTTGAGCCGGCCGTCCCCATCGATGATCAGCTGCGCGAGGACACGATGGGGGGCATCGAGATCCTCGAGGCGAACGGGGCGATGCGTCGCTTCGCGCCCGGGACGTACCTTCGTCCGCGGGGAACAAGTGACTCCGCCGTCCTGCACTTCGCCGATCTCGATGGGATCGTGCTG
Source organism: uncultured Planctomycetaceae bacterium (assembly GCA_964417955.1). Lineage (GTDB taxonomy): Bacteria > Planctomycetota > UBA1135 > UBA1135 > Saltatorellus. Next base: position 10,970 of record CAYQKK010000067.1, on the reverse strand, counting down.
GACTTGACCGACGTGGAGCTGCGCGGCCAAGTGGTGGACGCTGATCTCGACAAGGCAGCGGGCATTGGCATCACGCTGCGCAACTGCCGGAACGTCGAGGTGAAGGGCGGGCTCATCGGCGGCTTCAAGGTCTGCGTCGCGGTGGAGAACTGCACGGACGTCAAGATCAGCGGGATGCACTGCGATGGCTGGTTCGGCCAGCGCCTGCGCTCGACGCGCTACTCGGAGGACCTCACGGATTGGCTGCGCCCCCACGAGAACGACAAGCGTGAGTGGCGCACCAACTATGGCGCCGCAATCTCGGTGGAGGGTTCCTCGGGTGTCACCATCGACAACTGCCGGGGCCGCCGCGGGCAGAACGGCATCCTCCTGACGCAGGTCACCGACTCCGAGGTCTACGACAACGACTTCTCGTTCCTGTCGGGCTGGGGGCTCGGCATGTACCGCTCTTCGAACAACGTGATCTCCCACAACGTGTTCGACTACTGCATTCGCGGGTTCAGTCACGACGTCTATTGGCGCGGGCAGGACTCGGCTGGCATCCTCATGTTCGAGAGCTGCAGTGAGAACGTGGTGGCCCGCAACAGCGCGACCCACAGCGGCGACGGGGTGTTTCTGTACGGAGGCAACGACATCGTCGAGCGTGGCCGCAACGGCGCGACCGGTTCCAACAACAACGTCTTTGCAGAGAACGACCTGCGCTACGCCGTGGCGAACTCCCTAGAGGCGACGTTCAGTCGTGGCAACGCGGTCCTGAACAATGATCTCTCGGGCTCCCACCAGCACGGGATCTGGGGCGGCTACTCCGCCGACATGCTCATTCGGGGCAACACGATCGACCGCACGATCGGCGGGGCTATCACGATTGAGCACGGGCAAGACTGCGTCGTGCAGGACAACCACATCGCCCAGAACGAAATGGGCGTGGAATTCTACTGGGACTCGGACCCCGCGCTCGTGGACGGCCCGTTCGGACGCTCGAACGACACCTCGTCCCGCGGCCATTGGATCCTTGGAAACACCTTTGAGGCCAACGTCCTCGACGTCGTCGTCCGGCAGACCCAGGCGCTCGTCTTCCACGGGAACACCTACCAGCCCGGAACCCGAGAGCCTTACTTCGCGAACGTCTCTGCGGATGCGGACGCCACGCTGGATTCGATGACGGTGCAGCGCTGGCTCGATGCGCTCAATGGCGCGTATCCCTCGGGCAACCTCAGCGATACGACGCTGAACCCTTGGGTGGGGCAGGAGCCCGAGCTCGTCAAGGAGTGGGCCGCTTGGACGCTGCCGGAGTTGCCCGGTAGCCACGAGACCCGCGCTGAGTCCCGCGATGAATTCGGGGGTGGGCTGGAGTCCATCGTCATGACCGAGTGGGGCCCCTGGGATTTCCGGTCGGGGCAACCGCGCCCGAAGGAGCGGCGGGCAGGCGGGCTCTTGGCCCAGTCGAGCTGGAACGCGACGTGGTTCCGATGGAAGCCGAACGAAAGCGACCCACGCACGTCAGAGCGTGCATGGCGCAGTCGCGCAAACTCGCCGATCCTCCGCGACGAAGTCTCTAGCTTCGTCAACCCTTGGTCGTCCGAAGAGAAACGACGAGCGATCGGCAACGACTTCTTCGGCCTGTTCGCAGCAACGAACATCATCCTTGAGGAGTCCGGTACGTTCGAACTCTCGGTCGTCTCAGACGATGGCATCCGCGTCTTCGTGAACGAGGAGCTGGTGCTTGAGGACTGGACGCTCCATGCGCCCAAGCGCGATGAGCGCACCCTAGAACTCGACAAGGGCGAGCACATCATCCGGATCGAGTACTTCCAGATCCAAGGGGCAGCGGCGCTCGTTCTGGAGCTGCGTCGCCAGTAGGAATAGCCGTCGCCTTCGCTACTGGAACACGTCCTTGAAGCGTGACTTGCGCATCTCGCGGAAGTCTCGCTCTCGGCCGAGCGCTTGGAGTTCCTCGACCGAAATGGGGCCTTGGCTCAGGTAGCTCGCGGACTCCCTGTACTTCTTGAGCCGCGCGAGGGCACGCGCAATGCCGATGTAGGGTTCCTTGCGCGAGCGGGTGATCTCGTCCCCAGCCAACTGCTTCATCACCACGCGCCAGTCACGCTCCGCGGCGTTCCAGTCGCCGATGGCGTGGTACATCTCGGCCCGCTCAGAGTGGGCGGTGATGGACTTCTTGTTCTTCTTGATCTTGGCGTCGAGGGGGCGGAGGAGCTCTTGCTTTGAGCCTCGATCCTTGTGCCGTGCGAGGAGCATCTGGGCCGCAATACGCATGTCGGGTCGGCTCGCATCCCGGAACGGCTCGACGCCACGCTTGATCGACGAACCGATCTTCGCGTCGGTGACTCGCAGGGTGTCGAACATCCGCATGCGCGGTTCGCTGGGGGTCGTGTCGTGGATCGCGATCGTCCCGAGGGCGCGCGCGTGCTCGGGGTCCCCAAGGAGCGCCTCGTGCCTCTCGTAGTAGTCGGCGACGGCGCTGGCCACAGGCTTTGCGTCCTCGACGTCCCCTAGGAACTCCAGCATGTGGGGGGCGGAGGTTTCCGGCGGCGCTTCGGCGAGGGCGACGAGGGCGCCTGCGCAAAGAACCTGGTTGGAACTGCGGATCGACTCGGCGATGAAGTCGCGGGCTCTCTCGTCGTCGAGGAGCGCGAGGGTGCAGAACGCCGCGTTGGTCACCGACTGTCCGGCCTCGGGGCTGATTCCTTCCAGACGCTCCGTCTGGGCGATCGCGACGATAACGGGTGCGACGCGCGTAGGCTCTGGCGTTGTTTCGAGGGCCGCGAGCGCATTGAGTCGGCCCTGGGCAGAGCCGGAGTCAGCGACCTTGAGGAGCGCGTCGGTCGTCGTCTCGGTGGGGTAACCGCGGAGCACCTCGCTGATGAGCTGCGAGCGGAAGACGGTCCTGCGGTTGAGCTCCTTCCCCGGCTCGAGGAACGATACGAGGAGCGGCAGGGAGGCGGGACCGAGGTCCTCCAGTTCGCCGCGCTTGGCGTCTGTCCGTGGGCCCTTCCGTGGCGACTTGATCTTGTCGAGCTCGTCAACGATCCGCCTCACCTCGGGCATCAGGGCGGTGGCGGCGCGGCCGCTCTCGGACCGGACTTCCTTGAGGATGTCCTCGAGGCTCCGTCTGGAATCACCCTTCTGACTGGCCGGGGCCACCGAGACGGAAGCCGAAGATGCGGCGATGGAGGGGCCGGCGGTTGGGCCACCGAGGGCGAGGAGCAGTCCGAAGAGGTGGGCGCGATTCATGACGTATGAATCGTAGTCCACCCATGGGCTCAGGTCACCGGTTCGGATGGGGGTTCGTGCCGCCAGTGGGCGGGGACCCCGGCGCCGATCCGGGAGGAGATCCAGGAGGAGATCCAGGAGGAGATCCAGCGGGGTGCGCTCGCGGCATCGGAGCCATAGTGACGTCCTCGGCCCCCGGGATGCGCTGGGCCGTCCCCGGCGCGAGCTGCACGTTCGCGAGTCTGGGGTCGCCCCCTGGGGCCCCAGGGAAGCCGGTCTCATCCCCAGAATCCCGATCGTAGATGGGACGGAGCTGATCTAAGTGACGGAAGACCCAAGCGTGCATGACTGCCCACATCTTCGGCTCTCGATTGCGAGCCATGGCCCCTCTTCGCAGACTTACCTCACCACCTCCTCCTGACCCGACCCAGAACGTGCCAGAAACTCCCCGCAGCTATATGACCGAAGGCTCCTCCGCGTCGGCCCCGGGACGCCCTCACCGGCACCCCCATGGGACCCCGGACCGAAGCGCCCCAAGGGACTACGACGTGGTCGTGGTCGGGGGCGGGCACGCGGGGATTGAGGCCGCCCTCGCCGCGGCGCGCCTCGGCGTTCACGCAGCGCTGGTGAGCTTCGACGCAGACAAGGTCGGCGAGATGTCCTGCAACCCCGCCATCGGGGGGCTGGGCAAGGGCCAGATGGTTCGCGAGATCGACGCCCTGGGCGGCGTCATGGGGCAGGTGGCCGACGAGACCGGGATCCAGTTCCGGATGCTGAACACGGCGAAGGGAGCGGCGGTGCGGGCGCCGCGGTGTCAGTCGGACCGTCACCGCTACCGTGAGGTCGCGACCCAGCGCATCTTGGACCATCCGGGCGTCGACTTAATCGAAGGCGCGGCGGTGGGGCTCGTGCTCGCAGGCCCAGCCCGGAAGGGCGGCCGGCCCACGGTCCAGGGCGTCAGCCTCGCGGACGGCCGCGAGCTGCGTGCGCCCGCGACGATCATGACCACTGGCACGTTCCTGCGGGCGATCATGCACACCGGCGAGACGATCACGAAGGGCGGGCGCGTGGACGAGCCCAGCGCGGACGGATTGACCGGCGACGTGGAAGCCCTCGGCCTGCGCCTCGGCCGCCTCAAGACCGGAACGCCCCCGCGCATCGACGCGAAGAGCGTCGACTTCAGCGTCATGGAGGAGCAGCCCGGCGACGAGGTCCCGCAGCCGTTCTCGTACCTCACCGATGCGAGTGCCTTCCCCGCGCTCACCCAGACGTTCTGCCACATCACCTACACGAACAGCGCCACCCACGACATCATCCGCGACAACATTCATCGCGCACCGATGTACATGGGCGCCATCGCCGGGGTGGGGCCGCGTTATTGCCCGGCGGTGGAGGACAAGATCATGCGCTTCCCCGACCGCGATCGGCACCAGGTGTTCGTGGAGCCCGAGGGGCTCGACACAGACGTTCTCTACGTCAACGGCGTCTCGACGTCGCTGCCCGCGGAGATCCAGGAGTCGTTCCTGCATACCATCCCTGGTCTAGAGTCAGCGAAGTTCCTGCGCCACGGCTACGCGGTCGAGTACGACTTCGTGCAGCCAAGTCAGCTCTCGGACACCCTCGCGCTTCAGGACGTGCCGGGTCTCTTCCTAGCGGGGCAGATCAACGGCACCTCCGGCTATGAAGAAGCGGCGGGCCAAGGACTCATCGCCGGCAGCAACGCCGCGCTCTGGATCCAAGACCGCGCGCCCTTCGTGCTCAAGCGCCACGAGGCGTACCTCGGCGTGATGGTGGACGACCTCGTGATCACGAACCCGAAGGAGCCCTACCGCATGTTCTCGAGCCGCGCTGAGTATCGACTGCTGCTGCGCCAGGACAACGCAGATCGTCGGCTCGTTCCGCTTGCCGTCGAGGCTGGCCTCGTGGATCGCTCGCGCCTTGACGCGATCGAAGCGAAGGAAGCCGCCATCGCGCAGGCGAAGAAGTCGCTCTCCAAGCTGCGTGACAAGGACAACAAGGCCCTCGTGGATGTACTCCGCCGGCCGGAGGAGACGTTTGCCTCCGTGACGGCGTCCCTCGATGCCGCGGCTCTTGAGAAGTCGGCTGGTCTGACGGGTCTCAGCCCCGAGGTTCAGGAGGCCGTCGAGATCGACGTCAAGTACGAGGGCTACATCGAGCGGCAGCAAATGCAGATCGATCGGCTCGCTCGCCAAGAGACCGAGGAAATCCCGCGGGACCTCGACTACGAAGGTCTCCAGGGCCTCGCGAGCGAAGCGCGGGAGAAGCTCATCGACCTGCGCCCCCGCACCCTCGGCGCGGCGTCACGCATCGAAGGCGTCCGGCCCAACGACGTGGCGCTGATTGGAATCCAGCTGCAGCGGCTGAAGTAGGCAGCGGCGTGAGGCGGCGGCGGCGGCTCCGGCGGCTCCTGTTGACGACGGTCTCGCTCTTGAGGCCTAGTGCCCCTAAGGACTTCGACTTCGCGGCCCGCCCGTTCGGCACTGGCCGCCCCCCAATCAACGCGAAGCTTGCCCGAAGCCCGGGAGCTCAGGGCCCTCTATGCGTCTCAACAGGCGCCTGCGCTTCCTGCTCGCCCGAACCCGTCCCCTCCAGGTTCATGTTGCCGGAGCCAACCCACGTCCTAGGACGCTCACGACCCAGGCACTCGCGATCCAGACGCGAGCTACTTGCTCGGCGGGATCTCGTAGCGCTCGACCTTGCTCGCCACGAGGTTGTAGATCGCTGCCGCGTAGCCGTACTCGTCCTCGACGCGGCCCGGCGTGAAGGTTCCGTACACCGTGATGGGCACGTACATGTGGTAGTCGGTGGTCTTGCCCGCTTCCATCTCGACCATCACCCATTCGTCTGGGCGCGGTACGCCGCCGAAGCAGCAGGCTTGCAGGTCGCGCACCAGCATGAAGGAAACGATCTCGTCGGTGCCTGGCTTGTAGTCGAGCGCGATCATGTAGCCGACGATCGCCTTGTTCTCGCCCGCGTTCTCTAGCACGCGCTCGGGGAACTTGAAGCGCTTGGCGCGCTCGGTCTCGGGCTTGTAGATGTAGTCGAGCAGTTCGTCGATGTCGGCGCCGAGGAGCGACAGGTCCCCGAAGGTGACGAGCCCCTCGATGGAACCGTCGGCCGTCTGGCCGGGATCTTCGCGCAGGCCCGCAGCGAGCTGGGCGTCGAGGTACGAGGACATGCCGACGTTCTGCTGCCCGAGGCCCCCGGACGCGCCCGTCATGTCGAGGGATGCGGCGGTCGAGCGGCCGGACGTTGCCTCCGACGGCTGCGCTGCCTCGTCGGTCGTCAGGGGCGAAGTGTCCGTGAACGAGCGTCCCTCGACGTCGGCGCGGGTCGTGACGGTGGCCTTCTGATCCATCCGCTTCGGTGAAGACTCAGTGCAGCCAGCAGCGAGCAGCCCCATGCCGCTCAGGCAGAGGAGCGCGGTGCATGCGGAGATTGGGCGGTGGAGCTTCATGATGTTGGCGTGCTGGGCGGCGGTTCGGTCGGGGAGTGGACCCCCTGATTGTGGTGCGCGGGCCTGTCCCTTGGAAGGGTAGAGCGTCACGGATGTTCCCTTGCGACGCTCCAATGGCCCTTCCTTGCCTACTTATCGGTCGATGAGGCACTCCGGAGTGAAGCGGATAGCTCTTTGAGCTGGGCTTCCCGGAGGCTGAGGACGCCTTGAAGTAGCTGGACCTGGGTTGTCGCAATGTCCGTGTCTCGACCCAGGGCGGCTTTTTGAAGTCCCGGCAGGGGCCAAGCCGCGTAGCCCGATGTCTCATCCGGGGCCGCATAGAGGTTTCGGTACCAAGGTCGTCCGGGCAGGCCTGCCTCGTGGAGCCAGGCGCGCTCGGTGTCCCGTAGGGCTGTTTCTGCCGCGGCTCGCCACGCTCTGTCTTGGCCGCGCTCGCTGTTCACCGCGGCTCGCAATCCCGCTTCCACCTGCGTAGCGCGCTTCGCCTGGGCGTCTGCATGGGCGATGAGGGGGCCGAGGCTGCCGCTCTCCTGGAAGACCTCGCCGTGCTGGGCCTCGAGGGATCGGGCGGTGCGGGCGACGGCCGACGCGGTGGTCGCAAGGTCCACCGGGGGCAGGGGAGCGCAAGCGGCGCGGTCGGCGGCGACGGCGGTGATGCGCGTGACGAGGCTGGCCGACTCGTAGTCATCGCCGACGACGCGCCGGTACCAGGCGAGGTCGTCGTAGAGGCTGTGGTAGGCGGTGCCGGGCGCGCCGCGGGCGGAGATCGAGGCGCTCGGCAGTGAGCACAGGGCAAGGAACGAAACGTGGTCCGAGCCGCCGCCGAGGAAGCCCACGGGGCGCAGCGGATCCCTGCGGTCGCCGCACCATGCGTCGAGGGCGCTCTCCGTCGAGGCGCCGCTCGCACTCGGCTGCGGCACGAGGGCCGCGGCGCCCGCGAGCAGCCGCGTGAGGGATGGTGACGCCGAAAGACCTAGCTGGAGGCCCGACGCGGCCGCGTCGAGATTGATGTAGAGGGTGCCGCCGTCGATGATCCGCTGGCGGTTGCCCTCGACCCATTCGGTGGAGCCGATGATGCCGTGCTCTTCCGCACCCCATGCGGCAAAGGTGATGGTGCGCCGCGGCTTCGTTCCGCTGGCCTTATGGGCCTCGGTCAAGACCCGTGCCGTCTCAAGGACGCCGATCAGCCCCGACGTTGGGTCGTTGGCACCGTAGATCCAGGCGTCGTGGTGACAGCCCACGATCACCCCGGGATCCGTGTCTGCCGACTCACTGCCGCGGAGCGTCGCGATGACGTTGGCGCTATTCACCAGCTCGCGCGCCTGCTCGACGACGAGCCGCACCTTCAGGCCCTTGCCACCCGTGAGCCGATAGCGGAACGGCATGCCGCCCTGCCAGTCAGCTGGGACGCTCTTCCCCGCCATCGGGGCCATGATCTGCGTAGCGGCGAGCCAGCCCACGGGCTGCACGGGGATGGTGGGCAGCGGCACGTCTTTGGGGTCGAGCCGCTCGGCGTCGGGGGTGGCTTCGGTGCCCGGCGTCAGCGGATCCCCTTGGTAGGGGAGCGTCTTGAGGGAGCCGCGTTGGATCTGGTTGCAGTTCGCCCAACCACCCTCCGGTGACTCCAGGCCTCGGCCGTAGCCCGAGTCGGCGGGATCCGTGAAGATGATGAGGCCCGCGGCGCCCGCTTCCTCGGCGTACTTCGCCTTGTAGCCCCGGAAGTTGCCGCCGTAGCGTGCCATCACGATCTTGCCGGTGCAGTCGACGCCTAGCCCTTTCAGCTTGGCGAAGTCCTCTCGCGTTCCGTAGTTCGCGTAGACCACCTCGGCCGTGACGTCGCCGCTGCCTGAGTACGCGTTCCAGCCTAGTCGCAGAAGCTCGGCGTCGGCGTCAGCCGCGCCGCTGGCTTTCGTGAGGAGTCCCGCGCTGAACGGGTCGCCGGTGAGCGCCGATTCCGTGAGGCTCAAAGTCACCGCGGCCGGCTCGACGATCGCGAGGCTCGCGCTGATCGGTCGGCTCAGGTAGGTGCGGAACGGGTGCACCTCGACCTCGAGCCCCATTTCGCGGAAGGCCTCGCTGAGACGTACGATCGTCTTCGCGTCCCCGGGCGAACCGGCGGGGTGAGGCATGCCTGCGACCAAGTCGTGCCAAGCCGACAGCGACGTCGGGTTGACCGCCTTGACGATCGCCGCGTCCTGTCGGAGTCGCTGCGCGTGCTCGGCGGTGGGCCAATACTCCAGCCCGAGGGGCGGCAGCTCTTCTTGGGGAGCCGGGGTGAGGAGGGTCGCGCCAAGAAGGATCGGAGCCAGGCTGGAGTGGATGGGCATGACCACAGCCTACGGTCTCAGGGCGACAGCCGCCGCCCGCGGCATCGGCTACGAAAAAGGCCTCCGCGTGGAGGCCTCTTCCGAAGGAGTGCGCGGCGCGCGCACTTGAATCAGATCGCTCAGTCCTTCTTCTTCGGCTTGATCGCCTTGATGAGGCCAGCCTTGAGGAGCGTGGGGTACGCACCGTTCTTGTCGATGGTCCGGAGAGCCTTGGTGGAGAGGCGAACCGTGACGAACTCGCCCATCTCCGGAACCCAAATGCGCTTCTTCTGGACGTTCACTTTGAACGTGCGCTTGGTGTGGCCCGTGGTACGGAGGCCGACGCCGCCAGCTTTCTTCGGGAGACCGCGACGGGCAATGTTTCCGCCAACGCGGGTGCCACGATCGGTGACTTGGCAAGTACGGGACATCTTTCGGAAGCTCTGGGGCTAATGGGGGTTGCTGGAGTGCGCAGTCCGTCACCACGACGGTCCGGCGCTCATCCGTGAGGGCTTTGGGCCCAAGAGAGTAGCGGTGGGGGGCTGTGAAGCCAGCCCCTAGGGCCGATTTTTAGGGTCGCTCGTCCCCATATATGCGCACGGTGACCCTGCCCTGGCTGTCGACCCAGCCGCGATACATCCCAGCGGTCGTAAAGGGCGCTGCTAGGCGGCCTTGGGAATCCAGGGCAACGCAGCCCCCGGAGCCTCCGCCCTTCGGGAGCTCCTTGAGGACCGTCTGGGCCGCTGCAGCCTCGATTCCAGCCCCGCCGAAGAGCATCCGGGCGTGGATTTGATGGGCCACGACATTCCGGATGAAGAACTCGCCCCAGCCCGTGCAGGACACGGCGCAGGTCCGATCATCGGCCCAGGTGCCCGCCCCGATGATGGGCGAGTCGCCGATCCGTCCCCAGGCCTTGCGGGCCATGCCGCCGGTGGAGGTGCCGGCGGCCAGGTGCCCTTCGCCGTCGAGGGCGACGCAGCCGACGGTGCCGAACTTGTGGTCTGGGCCGAGGGCGAGGGCTTCGCCGGACTGGCTCACCTTGGTGGGCTCGGCCTCTTGGAGCAGCTCGAGCTGGCGCGCCCGGTGGGGGGTGACGAACCACTCAGGCGGCATCGCCTCGAGCCCTTCGCTGGCCGCGAACCGGTCGGCACCGGCTCCCGACAGCATGACGTGCTCGGTCTCTTCCATAGCGGCTCGCGCCGCGCTGATCGGGTGGCGCACGGTGGTCACGCCCGCGACCGCGCCGGCCATGCCGCTCCGTCCCACCATGATGGAGGCGTCCATCTCTACGGTGCCTTGGTCGTTCAGCACCGCTCCGCGCCCAGCGTTGAAGAGGTGGGAGTCCTCCAGCGGATGAAGCGTCGCTTCGACAGCGTCGACGGCGCGACCGCCATCGGCGAGGACGCGGTGACCTCGCAGGAGTGCGGCGGAGAGCGCCGCGCGGTAGGCGGCGTCGAGCTCGGGCGTCATGACGTCCCGCCGGATGGTCCCGGCCCCGCCGTGGATGGCGAGGACGATGTCGTCTACGACCTCATAGGAGGTCGCGTCAGCGTCGGAGCTGGCGATGCTCGGCTGGGCCGCTGCGGTGAGCGTCGTTGTGGCTGAAGGCATCGCCGGGACGAGCGGCGCTGCCACGAGCGGCTTTGCCACGAGCGGCTCTGGAGCAGTGGCTTGGCAGGCCCCAAGCGTGAGGAGGGCGGTGGCCACCATGGGGCTCAGGCGGAGCATGTGGCGGTGACTTCGGTGTGTGGTAGGGCCGCTGGGTCGCTGCATGGCCCCTAGCCTAAGGGGAAGAGGCGGCGGCCCCGCGTCAACGATCTGTAGCGCTGTCGAAAGTGCCCCGTTTGGGATCACACATCGGCCGTCGAGGTGTGGCGGCAGCGCTGGTCCGGCGTACCGTCTTGGCACTTGGCACTTGGGTCTTGAGTCGCGCCGGCTTGGGCTGGCCGCCGCCC
>CAYQKK010000066.1:0-34447 GCA_964417955.1 uncultured Planctomycetaceae bacterium | reverse complement strand
GGTCTGCCGGGATGCGGCGGGGTCGACTGGCGCTAAAGTGCCTTAGGCTGGCTCCAAATACGCATTTAAAGGCAATTTGCGGGTTGCAGGTACAGGTATTCGAGCTACATGGGATGATGCAATCAGGTGTTCTTGATCAGGGTGTTTTTCGCTTCGTCGTTCCCGCTTATCGAAGGGGTCCGCGTAGGACAAAGGACTCTGGGGTTCCCCATGGATCGCGGCCTGAGTTGAAGAAGGGCGATGTGGTTCATGTGACGATCAAGCTGAGGGGTGGGTTGCCTTCGCTGCGTCGCGGTGAAGCTCTCGAAGTGGTGCGGGCAGCTATCGGTCGGGTGAACGGGGGCGGGCTTGTTCGGATTGTCGAGTACTCGATTCAGTCGAATCACGTGCACATGCTCGTGGAGGCTTGCAACTCGGCAGACCTTTCCCGCGGGATGGCGAGTTTGAACACCGGACTTGGGATGCGGTTGAATCGAATTTGGAGTCGAACCGGGGAAGGCAGCGTGTTCAAGGAGCGCTTTCACATGGAGGTGATCAGCACGCCCACGCAGATGCGCAACGCGTTGAGGTACGTGCTGCGCAACGACGTGCACCACAAGCTGAACCTCAAGACCTTGGATCCGTGCTCAAGCGCTCCGTCCTTCGACGGCTGGGCGCAGCTCCAAGGATCGAAGAAGCAGCAATTCGCGTCGACACGATGCGTAAGCGCCAGGCCCCAAACGTGGCTTCTACGGGTGGGCTGGCAGAAGACGAAGGGCAGGCGCCGCCTCCTCTCCACAGCGAACCACCCACGCCAAGCCCTCGAAGCCTAGTGCCCCCAGCGACTCCGACTTCGCGACCCGCGCCTCTGGCACTGGCCTCCCCCCATCAACGCGAAGCCTGCCCGAAGCCCGCAACCTCCCAGCCTCCCCATGCCTCCCCGTAGGCGCCTGCGCTCTCGGGCCCCGCAACCCCCTCCACTCCAGGTCCACGTCGGCGAAGCCGACCCCTAACTCACGTCCCGAGCGCCCGCCCCCGCTACCGAGCCGCCCAGACCCCTTGTACCGTCTCCACCGCCTCCCCCTCATCGCGAAGCTTTTCTAGCCCCGCGCGGAGCGACCGCGCCGCGATAGGGAAGAGGCGCTCGTCGACGCCCGCGTAGACTCGGACGACGAGGTCCGCTTCGGTGGAGATGCCCTCGCGAAGGGCCTTCACCAAGCTGTCCTCGCGATGCTGGCGATGCTCGATGTAGCGCTTTAGCACCGCGCGTCCATCGCTCGCCACCGGGCCGTGGGACGGATGCAGGACCGCGTTCTCTCCCAGGAGATCGGCCGTAAGCCGGAGGCTGTCCAGGTACTGGGCCATGTTGCCTTCCGGTGGGTCGATCACGATCGTGGACACGGTCGAAACGAGGTCCCCAGCGATGAGCGCGCCGTAGCGTGACTCCGTCAAAACCAAGTGCCCCGGCGCATGGCCCGGCGTGTGGTGGGCCGTCAGCTTCCAGTCTGCAGAACCGTCCGGTGCGCTCCCGAGGGGTAGCACAACGCCGTCCTCCAGCGGCCGCACGTTGAGCGCCTTCAAATTGAGCCGGCTGAGCGTCTCCGGGTGAGCAAGCACGGGCACGTCGTAGCGCTCGGCCGTGGCGTCCGCGGCGCCCACATGGTCGGGGTGGTGGTGCGTCAGGATCACGCCGACGAAGTCGCGCCCGGGGGACTCTGAGCCGGCGCGTTCCTCCCCGGCGATGCGCTCGTCGATGAGATCGAAGAGCCGCTGCTGCTCCGCCTGATCCGTCGGCGCAGGATCGACGGCGAAAAAACGCTCCTCCCCGACGAGGTAGCAGTTGGTGGTCGTCGCGGGCGGCAGCGTTTCAGTGTCGAGGGGCGCCATGATGATGCCCGGTACGTTGCGGATGGGATGGAGCTTGCCCGCTTCGAGCCCGGCAGCGAGGCCTGGCATCTCTTCGAGGAAGCGCTCGAGGCCGAGCTTTGCCAAGTGCTCCAGCATGAATACCACGGGCGGCGCCACAAGCCGCTCTCCGCGGGTCCAGGACTCCAAGAGCTCCGCCGGCTTCCAGAAGGCGCCGTCCACCAGCTCGCCTTCCACGATGGCCGGCTCCCACTCAGCTCCGCCTACGGCATCCGCCTCGACATGCACAAAACGAGTGCGGTAGAGGACAGGCGCGAAGGGTGGGGTCGTCAGTCGAGCGAAGGGCGCCACGGTTTCGAGGGCCTCCGGCGCCGCGTCCAAGTGGCTGCGGAACTCCGCGCTCGCCGCCGCGCTGTCCCGCTCCATCAGGCCAGGTCGCAGTCCCTCTGCGCTGGAAAGTCGCGGGTCCAACAGTCCCACCTCTTCGAAGAGCTCCCGCAACGCGCAGCGGCAATGGGCCACGTCCGCGTCGGGCTCACCGTCGTGGTCCGCCCCGTCGACCCCCCCACCGGGAAAGGCCCAGTAGCCCCCGAAGAAGCGCAGGACCGGGTTGCGCCGAACGACGAGAACGCGAACATCCCGTCCCATTCCGCGGGTCACGAGAGCTGCGGTGGCGATTCGTGTCTTTCCCATGCCGGCAAGTCTCTACGATGAGAGCACCATGCGCACTGGCTCTCCCCGAACTTGTCCGTCACGGACCTGTCATCCCCGCTCAAGGACGAGCGGAAAGGTCCTCGGCAAGCTGCTCCTCGTCTTCCTCGCGTTTATTCTGATCTTCGAAACGGTCCCTCGTTTCGTGGACGTGCCGGGCCTGGAGCTAGACGAGCTGAACCCGCCCTACCTCGCGAGCGAGGAGGGCAAGAAGTTCGAGCCCCATCCTTACTTGATCCTGGTGCCCAAGCCGGGAGAGTACCCGCTCCCCCCGGACCGCGAACTCTCCCACTCAGACGCTGGATTTCGCGGAGCGGCGATTCCGTTGGAGAAGCCCGCTGGGGGTTTGCGCATCGCCTGCATCGGTGGATCCAGCACCTACGGCACGGGTCCTTCGAAGGATGCCTTCGCGTGGCCCGCAAGGCTGCAGACACTGCTAGCGACAGAGCGCCCGAACCAGACGGTCGAAGTCCTGAATGGCGGCGCTCCCTCGTGGAACAGCTTCGAGGCCCTGGGCAACCTGGCGTTCCGCGTCCTGCCGTACGCGCCGGACATCGTCATCGTCTACTTGGCGACGAACGACGCAGAGGCCGCACTGTGGCCGAACCCAACCACCGACAACCGCCACTACCGTGAGGCCTGGGCGAGCTACCGCCCTTCTCCGATCGAACCGGCGCTTGAAAAGAGCATCCTCTACCTGACCTGGCGCAGGTACGCGACGAACTACCTGGGCCAACGCGCCGACCTCGGGTTCCTGACCAAGGTCGTGCCCGACGGCGATGTGGGCGCTTCGCTCAAGCAGCAGCAGGTCCCGCCCGAGCTCCGCCAGCCCAGCGACGTGGGCTTCGCCAACTTCCAGCGCAACCTCGTCTCCATGATCGGCATCGCCCAGGCCCACGGGGCGCAGCTCGTTCTCATGACCCAGGGGATGGTGTCCCCCGACCCAGAGGGAAACCACCTCACCCACGGCGTGACGCGCTTGGCTGCCCAGCGCCGCATGAGTGACATCGTGCGCACTGTCGCCGCCGACCGGGGCGTACCGCTCGTCGACATGAAGCCCATCTTGGAGAACGCGGCCGCCGAACAAGCCGCAGCGGATGGAAAGCAAACGCTCTTTGTGGACAACGTCCATCTAACGGACGAGGGCACCGCGTTCCTGGCGAACACGTTGGCCGCCGAGCTGAAGCGCATCGGCGTCCTCTAGCCCAGACAGTTCACCATGACGATTCCCGTAATGCCAGACGTCCGCGCGCTGCACCTGCTCCCCCACCAAGGGATCGGGGGCGTCCAGCGTTTCGTGATCGAGTTCGTGCGCCACGAGCGCATGGACGGCGCCCAGGACGAGATCATCCTGACGCGGCGCGCCCTCAATGTGGATTCAGATTTCCTCGCCCCGGCGACCCCGGTTCACTTCCTCGGCCTCACCGACGAGAAGCTGAAGGTGCGCGCCCAGAGGCTAGCGGACCTCGCGACGTCCCGGTTCGCCCGGGTGCTGCAGGTCTACCAGGCGGAGGACCTCGCACTGGCCGTGGAAGCCAGCCGCTTGTCGGGCGGCGCGCTAAAGGTGGTGACCATGCTGTTCAACGGACCGGAAGGACTCGAAGAGGTCGGTGGCCTCTTGGGCGGACGGCGGCTACGGGCAGGAATCCAAGCCGTCGAGGCCTTCTTCGTCGCTAGCCCCGCCCTCGTCCTCCCTTGGACGTCGAGAGGGGCGGCGCCCGAGACTCGCCTCGCCGCCGTGGACATCCAGCGCTTCCATCCCGAGGACGTCGTGTCGTCGTGGCGCAACGCCCGCCTTCCCGATCCTGACACCTTGCTTGTTGGCTCGCTGATGCGCGCCGTTCCGGGCAAGGGTCATGACGCGCTCATCCAGGCCGTCGAAGAGCGGCACGGTGCTGGCCGCCCCACCGCGCTGATGCTCGTCGGCGACGGCCCCCGCTTTGCCGAGCTCCAAGGCCGCGCCAAGGACTCCCCGTCACTCTTCGTGCGGCGCCGCGTCCTCGACAGCCCCGGCTTCTTCGGGCGCATCGACGCCTTTGCGCTGCACTCGGAGTCAGAGCAGGTTCCGATGGCCCTCGTGGAGTCCCTGGCCTGCGGCCGCGCTGCCACCGTCGCTGACCCAGGGGGCGTAGCTGAACTTGTCGGCAAAGACGCCGCGCTATTCACACGACCCGGCGACACCGAAGCCCTGGTGGCCGCCCTCGACCAGCTCGCGGATCCCGAGTTCCGGAGAGCTCTTGGTGAAACCGCGCGTCAACGGGCCCTCGAGCGTCACAACCTAGGGCGGCTCCGCGGCCAGCTGGCGCCCGAGTACGCATAGGGAACCGGACAGAAAACCCGAACCGAAAGCACCGACCATAGAAGTGGTAGCGGATACAGGATTCGAACCTGCGACCTCCTGGTCCCAAACCAGGCGCGCTACCAAACTGCGCCAATCCGCTGTGTGCCTACTTCTAGGGGCTGGGAGGATAGCCCATTTCGAGCGCGCTGAGGAACCGCTGATTGGGTGAATCTCCCGGGCCACGGTAAGTCGCCCGGGAGAATCGGTGTAGGACGGCGTCCTAGTCGAACGTGATTTCGACGGCGTTGGTTAGGTTGGTGGTATTGGCACCGGTCGCGGAGACGTCACGGTACCAGCACTGAAACGCGAAAGTGTCACCTGGCATGGCTGCGACGGTGGCCACGCTCATGCTCAGAGGGAGCGGGATCGCAGAGAGGTCCACCTCTAAGCATGCCCGGCCCGCCACGTCGGTCAGCCCGACTTCCCCAGGCGCTAGGAATCGGGCGAGCGAATCCTGGATGCAAAGGGCTCCTTCGCCGCCTCCGAAAGGCGATACGAAGTCGCGCTGACGGCCCACGAAGAACATGGCAAAGGAGATCGGCGGCATATCGGCTGCGACGAGCGTCAGCTGGTTCTGGGCTACCGACTCCGATCCGATGGCGGCGAGCGAGGCCGCGAGCCCCAGCGAGTTCAGGTGGGCGTCGCAGTAGCGCTCGCCGATCTCCGGGCGGATCTCAAAGCGCACGAGCGCCTGCCCGATGCGCTCCCCCGCAATGTCCTTGAGGGTCACCACGGCCAAGAGCTCGCGGTTGTCGTTGAGGAAGAAGTCGTCGTCGCCGAAGGAATCGATGAAGACGCCGTCGTCCAAGATTCCGTTGCCATCGAGGTCCACGGGATCGCTCTCGCGGGCGACCTCTTGGGTGCAATTGAAGAAAATGACGGCGTCACGGGCGCTGTCCGGGTGGTCCGTCATACCTGCGATGACGAAGTCGCCGCGGCCGTTGCCCACGTGGCCAAGGAAGCAGGCGGCGAACTGAGCGTCGCTCCACCGCTCGGTCCCCGTGAGCGTGATGAGTCCGCCCGACGTAGCGAGCAGTTGGCCGTCGCGCACCACCCAGTCCTGCTCCGTCCCGTCGTTGTCTCCGCGGGCGAACCAGTGACCGGCCGCGTCCATCGATACGCCCTTGATTCCGTTGGTGTCCACCGGTTCACTGAAGAGGGTGCCCGGCAGAATCGACCCCTCTTGCAGCACCACCTCACCGTTCACGATCACCACATCGTCGACCGAAGTGGATCCCTCAAGATCCCCCTGTACGACCCAGTTCGCTCCATCGCTGGAGACCCAGAAGTCGCTCAGGTCGAAGCTCTCGATGAACTCTCCGTTGCCTGCGAGCTGGGCCCCGGGAATGGTCACGCCCATGCGCAGCAGCACTTCACCGTCGAGCACCAGCGAGTCGTCGTCCACGTCCGTCGTAGCGGTTCCCGTGAGCTTGTCGGCCGCGTAGCCTACGGCGCCGCTGTCGAGGATCACGCTGGAGTCGATGGTGCCGGAGAGGACGGCGCCGCTTCCACCTGGTAGCGCATCCCCCTCGCGCGCACCGTAGCCCCAGACTCCGCCGATGCGGGTCGCCACGTAGTCGTCGGCCATGGTGCCCGATGTGTTGGTGGCGAAGGCCACGTCCCCCATGGCGTTGATCGAGCACTTCGTATCAATGGTTCCGCAGTTCTCGGCTCCGCCGGTCCAGGGGGCGGGCATCCCTTCCTGGATCACGACCTCACCGTTCACGATCAGGCACTCGTCCCGGGCCGACGGCAGATCCGCAAGGGCCGTCATGACCCAGTGACCGTTCGGGTGGCCATAGATTCGATCAAAGTGATTGGTGTCGAGGCCCGGCTCGAACTCGACCCCCGGCAGACCCGGAACCGCCGCCGACGGAGTGCCTGCGAGGTTGCTGAAGAGGACCAAGGGCAGGCCAGAGCTAGCCTCCGACGCAGCTGTATTGCCTCCGACGCTCAACGGCGGCGCATCGGCGGTACGGCCTCCGAAAAAGACATGATCGTCTTGGAAAGCCGAAGACGGCAGCGTCAACGCTGCGGCACAAGAGAGAAAGAGGACCGGATCTTGAAGTGCCATGGGGCGCTTCTCCTTTGGGAATCAGGGCTGTGAGGAAATGAGCGACGCACGCCGCTCCACAGCCGAGATCGATCCAACCTCTCCCCGGTTACACCTGACCCCCAACAAAAAGGGGCCTTCCCGAAACCAGACTCCTAGAACGGATTCGTAGCGAAGACGGAGAACTCAGGGACGAAGCCCCGCGGGTCCGTGACCAAGGCGCCCGCGATCGCGTCGGCGATGTCTGCGGGGATCAGCTTCTTCGGGTGGGGCTGCTGGCTTCCGCCCGCGCGCCTCGAAAAGTCCGTGATGACCTCGCTCGGGTTGCAGAGGACCACGCGCACATCGTGGCGCCGTAGCTCGTCCCGCCAGCACTCGGTCATGCCCCGCAGCGCGAACTTCGAAGAAGCGTAGGCCGAGCCCCTGGCGAAGCCCTTGAGCCCCGCCGTCGACGCCACGTTGACGATGGTGCCCGCCTGCTGCTTGACCATGTGCGCAGCAGCGGCCTTGCCCACCATGAACGCGCCGAGCACGTTGGTACGCCACACCGACTCCATGTCCTCCGCCGATGTTTCGAGGAGCGTGTCGAACCGGCCGAACCCCGCGTTATTGATCAAGATATCGATGCCGCCCGCTTCGCTGACGAGGGACTCCACCATGCGATTCGCGTCCGCCTCAACGCCGACGTCCCCTTGAACGGCCAAGGCTCCGAGCTCCTTGGCCGCGGAGTCAAGGGCCCTTTGATCGCGACCGCTGATGGCCACGTTCGCGCCGTAGCCCTTGAGCTTCTGGGCGACAGCGAGGCCTATGCCGCTGCTGCCGCCGGTAACGAGGACGCGCTTGCCCCTAAGGGCGGATTCGTATTCAGACATGATGTTGGAGGTTCGAGTGAGGCTGCGCGCGAGAGCGGACTGTGTCAACGGCACTCCAAAGTCGCCGTGACCCAAGCGCGGCGACCCTGTTCCACAACCACTCGTCGTTCGTAGGTCTCGTAGCCGTAGAGAGTGAGCTTGAGAGTGTACTCGCCCACGGGGATGGGGCCCGAGGCGCGAAGCCGCTTGCCCACGGGAATCCAAGGATCCGGGGCCGGATGCGATAACACAAACCGGCCCTGGTGCGGAAACTTGAGCACCCGGGTCTCGCCTCCCCCCACGGGCGTCAACTCTGCACGCACGTGGGTTCGAGGACGGCCCGGAGCGCTAGAGGGACCTGCCTTGACGTCAAGGCCAAGAAAGCCGGCGGCGCCCAGCTCCATCGGAAGCCGTAGCACTTCGTCTTCCTTGAGCGTCACTTCACGGGTCACTGCCATGTGCCTCGGATAGGCGCTGTCCTCTTCCACGTGCACGCGGTAGCGGCCCGCTGGGAGCCGAAGGGGCATGGTCCGTTCGAGTTCAGCGACACGGTCCCAGCTGAAGAGCTCGCGTCCGGCTCCGTTAGAGACGGCAATGCGCGTCGAATCGATGGGGAATGGACTCCCACCGGGCCGAAGGGGCTCGATGTGCAGCGTGGCCGGGTCCGTCGGCTTCGGCAGCTCGATACGTAGCTCCGTTTGGAAGCTGCCTTCCGCGAGCGTGACCCTGGCTTCCTGCGCGGGATACTCGGGGGAATGCAGGCCGAGCACGTACTCGCGCCCGGGGGTGAGCTGGGCGATGAGGTAGGGCCCTCGGGTCGTAGACCACGGGGAACGGAAATGCTCACCGTCGCGCGGTACCGATGGATAGCAGTAGGCGAGCACGTTGGACGCGGAGAAGAACCGATCCGTGCGGCGGTGCAGGGCCCTCAGGTCGACCGACTGCCCCAGGTGATCCACCGCTCGGACGACGAGAGCATGCCTCCTGACGGTGAACTCTAGGCCCTTCGATCCAGCGCTGACCTGCGCGCCAAGGAGCGACGTGTCGCCGTAGGAAGAAGCCTCCCATCCCAAGAGCCGGTAGTCCCCGGGCTGGAGACCCGTGATCTCGAACGCGCCGTTCTCGTCGGTTGTCGCTGTCCCGTGGGAGCATCCGTCCCCGCGCTCGTGATCCAGCGCTTGGTTGGTGCTCACATGGGTGGTCCCCGCCATCTTGGAAGAGACGGCGCGAACGCCGTGCCCCAGTACGGGCGCACCCAAGGGATCCACGAGCCGACCGGAAAGCGAGTGCTCTCCCACAAGGCTCAGCACGATAGGCTGGGCGACGTCTCTGCTTCGAACGTCGATCGACGGCAGAAAGGCCGTACCAAGCCCCGGCGCACGAGCGCTCAAGGCGTAGGTGCCGTCCTCGTCCACGTCGACGAGGTAGCTTCCGGGCTGAAGCTGCCGCCCGCGTTCGGCGGTTCGCCACTGGGATTTTTCATTCAGCCGCAGCAGCCGAACTTCCGCGGGGACGCGGCGCCCCTCGTGCTGAACCGTGACCGGAAGGAAGGTGCCCGGCGCATGCCAAAACGCCAGCTCGAAATCCAGTTGGATCTCCGGCTGGATCTCCAGGTGAGGGGCTTCAGGCGAAGCGGCAAGAGGAACGGCAGTTGCCGGAACTTGGGGCCAGGAGACGATCGCGAACAGCAGTGGCCAGGGAAGCATAGCCCCCATCATAGCCCATGCTCGGCGACGAACGACTCGCTAGTGAAGGGCTCCGCCGATGCACGTCAGCTCCTGCGGCGGCGTCTCCTCGCGCGGGCTGTGGGTGGAGCGGTGAGCGGATCTTCCGGCCACGGGTGCCGTGGGTAGCGGATGCGCAGGTCCTTGCGTACGTGGAAGTAGGCGTCCTTCCAAAAGCTCGCGAGGTCGCTCGTCACCTGCTGGGGCCGACCGTTCGGGGCGAGCAGGTGCAGGAGCACCGGCACGCGGCCGCTGGCGACTTTGGGCGTGTCCGCGAGGCCGAACATCTCTTGGATGCGCACCGCGAGGATTGGGGGGCGTTCGCCGTCGTAGGTCAGCCGAATGTTGCTACCGCTGGGGACGCGCAGGTGCTCGGGCGCCTCCTTCTCCAGCGCCACGCGCTGCTGGTGGGACAAGGACCCGAGGAAGATGCTCATGGCCGGCTTGCGCGCGAGGTCGGCGAAGCTCCGGGCGCCGCCGACCAGCGTGGGAATCATCTCGGCGAAGACCTCTTCGCTCGGATCGGGGAGCCCGAGGTCGGGCGCGTTGGCGCGCAAGAAACGGATGCGTTCCAAGGTCGCCGCGGCCGCACCTTGGTCGAGGCCGAGGGCCTTCGTCGGGTTCTTGCGCGCCGCTTCCGCCAGCACCTCTTCGGCTTCCGCTGCGGGGCACTCTGGATGGTCTGCTTCGGAGAGCACGAGGGGCCCGAGCATCTCCCGGCGCCGCCCGACGACCCGCCCGCGCGCCGCGTCGAAGACCGGCCGCGTGGACACGCGCACTTCGCCGCCGTCGATCCAGTCGCGCTCCACCGCCGACGCCATCTGCACCATGTCCTCGTCCCCTGGGCGCCGACCGGCGAGGAGGCGCACCGCGACGAAGAACTGGGCCTCCGTCACGCCGCACTCACGTCCCATGCGCAGGCCTCGGCCCCCCACCATCACGGCGCGCTCGGGGTCTTCGGCGCGGCGCACGCAGAGGCGATCGGGGAACGCGGCGAGGAGCGCCTTCGCGAGGGCGACCTCGTCGCTCTCGGCGCGCTTCTTTTCCTTACCTGGAACGCCGCGCAGGATCTGGTCGCGTACCCGATGCACCTGGCGCGCGGCCGAGCGCGCGAGCTCAAGGTGCCGGCCAGCGTGGCCGCCGTCGAGGGCCACGCAGCGCTCGAACACGTCGGACTCGGTAGCGTCGCGCCGTGCACCGCCGCCGCGGCCTCCCCCTTGGCGTCGGAACGGATCCCGTTCGGACAGGAGCGCGGCGGCAAGGGCGCAGACTTCGAGGGCCCCAAGATCGCGTCCCGCGAGAACCAGACCACCGAGCCGCGGCGGGAGCGGCAGGCGCGACATCTCGCGGCCCGCAGCGGTGATGTGCCCGCGTGCGTCGAGGGCGCCGAGGCCGCGCAGGAGCGACACCGCGCCCTCGATGCCCCCGGGGCGCGGCTTCTCAAACCAAGGGAACGAATCGAAGTCCGACTCGCCCCAGTTCGCGAGCTCTAGCACCGGGGCCGCAAGATCGAGGCGCTGCACCTCGGGGATCAGATGACTGTCCAGCGTGCGGTCGTCGATCTGACTCCAAAGGCGGATGGCGAGCCCCGGCCCAAGGCGCCCCGCGCGACCCGCGCGCTGATCGGCGGCGGCCCGATCGATGCGCTCGACCATGAGCCTGTCCACGCCACTGCCTGGGTCGTGGCGCAGAACGCGCGCTTCGCCGCTGTCGACGACCGCGTGGACGCCCCCCACCGTGACGCTGGACTCGGCGACGTTCGTCGCTAAGACAACACGGCGTGCCGCGCTCGGACGCAGCGCTGCGTCCTGGGCCGCGGGGTCAAGGTCCCCGTAGAGCTGGTGGATCTCGATCTTCGGGATACGCGCGAGTCGCTCAGCCGAGCGCTTGATTTCTCCCACGCCGGCGAGGAATACGAGGATGTCGCCGGTGGACTCCGCAAGGGCTAGGTTGACGCCGCGGGCGACTTGCTCTTCTAGCGGCTCGCTCCGGCCGGATCCGGTGAAGGTCCCCGCCGCGGCCGCCACCGGGGGCAGGAAGCGCTGGTCGATCGGGTACGAGCGCCCTTCGCTCTCGATGATCGGTGCACCGCCGAGGAACTTGGAGGCGGGGACCGGGTCGAGGGTGGCGGAGGTCACGAGGAGCGCGAGATCCTCGCGCACATCGGACTGGACGCGGCGCGCCATAGCGAGGGCGAGGTCCGCGTCGAGGCTGCGCTCGTGGAACTCATCGAAGAGAAGGCAGCCGACGCCCTCCAGGAACGGATCGGACTGGAGCCGGGCCAGGAGGATGCCCTCGGTGCAGAACAGGATCCTCGTCTTCGGGCCGCACTTCTTGTCGAACCGGACGTGGTAGCCCACCTCCTCCCCCACGCGCCAGCCGTTCTCTTCGGCGACCCGGCGAGCCGCGGCCCGGGCGGCGATGCGCCGAGGTTCTAGAACGACGACCGGCCCGAGACCCGCCGCATCCAGGGCAGGGGGCACGCGGGTCGTCTTGCCGGCGCCGGGGGCCGCCACGAGCACGGCGGCTCGCTGGGCGCTCATCGCAGCCACAACGTCCCCAAGGACATCGTCGATGGGGAGCCGCTCGCGGGAGGTCATGGGGCGGCTATTGAAGCGAATCGTCGAAGGCGGCGTGCAGCTTGTTCACCCGGGCTCGGTTGGCGCCGAGGTCCGAATGGCCCAGCCTGGACGCCGATCGAACGTGAATCACACGCGCCGCCGGGTCGAGCCGAGCCTCGAAATCGTCCCGGAAGCGCAGCCAGCGGGTCTTGAATACGGCGTGGAGGTACAGCGGCTCCCGCGTCTCGATGGACGCGCGCTCGGAAACCAGTCCAGCCAGGGTTTCCAGGGCCGTCCCTGGGTCGACGCTGGCCGGGATGGCCCAGGGCGCGGTGTAGGCCGCGCTAGCCGGAGGCATTTCGCTGCAGACGCAGTTGGGAGATGAGGGGCAGTCCCCGAGCCGCTGGCCGTCATAAGCACTTGCAGGGCCTACGCAACTGATGGAACTGGCCCCCACAAGAACCAGAATGAAGAGAGCTGTAATCGCCATGTTTCTTGGGGTCGTGAAGGGCTTCATGGGTTGACGCGAGGGAGGCCCTGCTTGGGTCTAGTTATCCGTTCGCGGGGGAGCCGGCGGGGATTAGGAGTTTTTTGGGCGCTCTCGCTGAACAGGACGCGGGAATCTGGCCTTTCGAATCGCTACGCTCGTTCCAAGGGGAATTGGAGTGCGCGCGTCGCCCTCCCAACACAATCATGATGGGCCTTGCTCAACCGCTTTTGACCATGGGGTCATGGCTTTCGTCGACCGCATCGACGTTCACCGAAATTGTCAGTTCAGGGAGCTACTCAGCCGCCTACGTGGCCGCCGGGTCCTCGACCGTTCTGGATCAGTTGCCGCTCATTGTGGGCGGCGCCATCCTGGGTGGCATGTTCGCCTGGGGCTACTCGAAGCGCCAGAGCCTGACGCAGCACCGGGTTCAGCAGGAGCTCTGGGATCGCAAGTTCCGCTTGGCTGAGGCGGACCGCGAGGCCGCTGTGGCGGCGCTCAACCAGAACAACATCGACGTCAAGAAGATCAAGGGGACCTTCGAGGCCCAGGTGCAGCAGATCGCTGGCCTGCGCACCCAGATCGAGTCGGAGCGCAAGGAATCCCAGGACTTCCGCCATGCCTTCGAGGAGCAGAAGAACCTGCTTGGGCGCCTCAAGGGCGAGCGCGGGAAAATCGAGACGGCGGTCGCGTCCACGAAGGCCGAGTCCGACCGCAAGACCCGGGTCTTCAAGGATCTGTCGGAGGATCGGGATCGCCTGAGCCTCGAGGTGGAGACGCTGAACCGCCAGATCCAGGAAGCCCATGAGCGGCACCGCGTCGAGGCGAAGAACCTCCAGGACGAGATCAAGCGCCGGGACACTCAGCTGGCTTCGTACCAGCGGCGTGCGGGGGAAGACCACGAGGCCACGAGCGCCGCTCTGTCCGGGCTTGAGGAGCGCATCCTCGAGCTAGAGCCGATCCCCGCGAAGCTCCGCACCGCCGAGCTCAGCATCGAAGACTGGCGCCAGCGCTACGCGAAGCTCGAAGGCGAAAGCACCCAAGAGCTGAAGGACCTGCGCACCAAGCTGGCCATCCTCGAGCCCATGCCCGAGGACCTAGAGTCCGCGCGGGCCGAGCTGGACGAAATCCGCGCCGACCGGGCCAGGATCACCGAAGAGGCGGCCCGCGAGGTCGAATCGGTCCGCGCCGAAGCAAAGGCGAGGATCGAAGCCGCCGAGGCCGATGCCGCCCACTCGGTCGAGTCGGTCACGAGCGATGCGGACAGCATCAAGCTTCAGCTCACGTCGAAGCTGGCGCAGCTGGAGCCCCTGCCTGAGAAGGTCCTTTCCCTGGAGAACGCCCTCCACGAGGCTCGCACCGCCCGGGACACCGTCGTGCGTGAGTCCTCAGAGGAGATTGCCGGTCTGCGCGCCGAACTGCACGGCCTCGTGGACGTTCCAGCCAAGCTGGAAGCGGCCACCATCGAGCTCGAAATGGTCAAGACCGAGCGCAACGACCTGCTCGCTAGCACCACCGAGGAAACCGAAGGGCTCAACACGAGGCTGGCCGCACTCGTGGACTTGCCGGAGAAGCTGAATGCCACCGAGGAGGAGCTGAAGGCGCTCCGGGCGGCGAAGGCCGAAGCGGAGCAGCAGTCCGCCATGGAGATCGCAGCGCTGACGGCCCGCGTGGAGGAGCTCAGCCCGCTTCCCGACTCGCTCGATCGCACGGTCAATCAGCTTGGCGCCCTCCGCGAGGAGCGCGATCAGATGATCCGCAACACCTCGGAGGAGCGAAGCGCTTCAGCCGAGGAAATCGCCAGCCTGCGCGCCGAGCTGCAGGACCTCGTCGACCTCCCGGCCAGGCTGAAGGCCACCGAGGAAAACCTCGAAGGGGTCCGCGCCGCGAAGGCCGAGGCAGAGCAGCAGGCCGCCATGGAGATTGCGACCCTGACGGCTCGGGTGGAGGAACTCAGTCCTCTCCCTGGCTCCCTCGACCGCACCGTCAGCGAGCTCGGCGCTCTCCGCAAGGAGCGCGACCAGATGATCCGCGACACCTCGGAGGAGCTCAGCACGCTCAGGGCTCGACTTACCGAGCTCGAGCCCCTGGAACCGCGCCTCGCCGATCGCGAAGAGGACCTGGTCCGGCTGCGCAGCGCGCTTGAGGCAGAGCGGGCCAACGCCGAAGAGGTCAGCACTTCCCTCGGCCGGCGCCTTGAAGAGCTCGAGCCCCTGCCGAAGGAACTGGAGTCGACACGCATGTCCCTCGACGAGTCCAAGGCCCGCCTGAAGGAACTCGAGCCCCTCGTTCCGAAGCTCGCGAAGGTCGAAGCCGAGCTGGAAGGCGCACGCGCGCGGGCTGCGGCCGTCGAGCAGAACTCCACCAAGGAAATCGGCTCGCTGCAGGGCCGCGTGGGCGAGCTCGAGCCGCTGCGGGTCGAGGTGGCCCAGGCCGAAGGCGAGCTGCGCGTCCTGCGCGATCGCATCAAGGCCCTGGAGCCCGTACCTGTCCAGCTGCAGGAGCGTGAGGCGGAACTCGATGACGTTAAAACCGTGCTCGAGGACGAGAGGCGGCGCTTCGAGACCGAGCGGTCGCGTATCACGAAGCGCCTTGAGACCCTTGAGGGCGCAGACGAGGACCTGTCTGAGGCCAAGAAGGAGATCGTCGAGCTGCGCCGTGAGGTGAGCCGCGAGGGTCGCGAGGTTCAGCAGCGCTCCAAGCGCCTTGAGGCCGCGCAGTCCACTGTCGAAGATCGCAAGCGCGAGATCCAACAGCTGCGGTCGCGGCTCTCTGACGCCCAAGGCGCCCAGAAGGCCGACCAACGCAAGGCCCATGATCTGCGGGGCCAGCTCACGAAGCTGGAGACGAAGCTCAAGAGCGCAGAGCTGAAGCTGGAAGAGCAGGTCGCGAAGCTTGCCGAGACGAAGAAGGAGGCAACGGCCGCCAAGAAGGAAGCCCAGGTCCTGGAGCGGAAGCTTCAGCAGACACGACCGAAGGTGGCCCAGCCGAAGGTACAGCCGAAAGCAAGCCAGCCGAAAGCGACCCCGTCAAAGGCAGCCCCGTCAAAGGCAGCCCCGCCAAAGGCAACCCCGTCGAACGGTTCAATGAACGGCTCCGCGAAGGCCAAGGCCAAAGCGTCCGGAACGGAGAAGGTGAAGACCCTGAAGCCCCAGCCGCGCAAGGAATCGCCGAAGGCGGCGAAGAACGCCAAGCGAGAGCGGGATGATCTCAAGAAGATCTCGGGCATCGGCCCAAGCTTCGAGAAGCTCTTGCGGAAAGCGGGCATCCAGACCTTCCGGGACCTCAGCGTCCTCAAGGTGTCCGAGCTCGAAGCGCTCGCCGAGAAAATCGACGTCCCCATCGACCGCATCCGCAACGACGAGTGGGTGGCCAAGGCCAAGGAAGCCCAGCGCGAGAAGACGCAGAAGGCTAAGGCTGCGAAGAGCAAGGCTGGCGTCTGAGCCATCCCCGCTGAATATCTCCGCTGAATATCCCCCGCCCCGGGGCATCAGCAAAACGGCCCCGCCCACAGCAAAACGCTGTGCGCGGGGCCGCTCTATCGAGGGGCGCTATGCCCGCTTCGAATCAGTTGTTGGTGGGAGGATCCGAGGCGAGGATCCAAGCGGCGTTAGGAGAGTTCGGGTTGAGCGAAACCACATCGTCGTAGAGTCGCCAAGCGCCGTTCGGGTACACACCAAGGGAGACCGGGAACTGGACCTTGCGCGCAGCGAACTCGGTGCCGTTCGAGAATTCCCTGACGCGGCGAACCTCCGAGCCGGTCCAGTCGAGCTTTCGAATGCTGCCGCACTGACCGCCGTCAGCGTCCTGCAGGGCGACGAAAAGGACTCCGTCCTCGTCCGTAGCGATGCTTCGGATGGCGACCTGTGTCTCGGGGCTCCAGTACACCGTGTCCACTGCGCCCGTGGTCGCGACGCGCGCGATCTGGGTTTCGGTCGCCACGTAGGCGGCACCGTCAATGTCGGTAGCGACGTCGATGATGTCGTCGAAGGGAAGGCCAAGGTCGAGAAGACTCATCTCGACCGTACCTGCCGCAGGGGCGCCTGCGGCGTCAAGGCGCAGAAGGCTTCCACCGTCGAGATCGACCGGAACGAGCGTCTCACCGCCGCGGGTCATCGCGACGATCTCGCGCCAGTTCCCGGTACCGAGATCAGGAGCCGAAAAGCTCGTGTCCTCGTTGAGGTCTCGATCAAGGCGAACGAGTGCAGCCGTGAGCGTTGACTCAGTTCGAATAGCCGTGAGGTTGCCGAAGTCGTCGGCCGCCAAGTCCTGGATCTTGTAGGCCAAGTTGATCGATGCGCTACGCTCTCCAGCGCGGGTAGCGCGTGCCAGCACCTGGGGTGCCGCGCTACCGCCGATGCGCTCGGCAATGAAGAGATCATCGGAACCGCTGGTCACGATGGACGCAGCGACGCCGTCTGAGTCCACGCCACCGATGACATCCACGATCAGGAGATCGGCGGGGTCGTTCGCCACGTTGAAGCCGTACGTGCCTCGGTTGCCGTCGAAGTCGACGGCTTCGATGGCGTAGAAGCCAGGGGCGCCGGCCACAAAGCGAACCATGTTGTCGCCACCGATGTTCGCCAACGAACCGTCGGGGCTACTTGGGCTGACGAGGATGTTCCAGCTCTCGATGTTGGGGACGCTGCCATCGAGGGCGACGGCGGTGCAATCGAAGAACTCGCCGCGCTGAACGATGGTGCCGTCGTTGGCGATGTCGCCGCTAAAGGTGAAGGCACCGCTCGAGCCTGCGCCGGGCCCGCCAGACGCCGTGTTGACGTCGTCATCGTGGGAGTGGCAGCTCGCGACTAGCGCGAGGAAGCAAGCGGCAGCGGTGCCGTGAAGCGAGCCTCGGTGAAAGTTGGTCTGGTTCGAACGCATGGCGTGGGAGTGTTGGATCAATGGCCAGGTCTTGGAGCAGAGGACGCTCCACTGGGGCCGGACTGCTATAGCTTCCTCGCAAATGGCCCTGGAGGAAAGGGGAACTGTGCTTTGTCTGGCCCAAGATCGCGGATCTGGGCCCGTTCTACGTAGATAGCCCAAGCTGCGCCTTAGAAGGGGACAGGGGCGGCAGAACATGAACGGAACGACAGCAGCGAGGACTCCGCATTCTCAAGACGCGGCAGGTCTCAAAACTCATCCTTCTCAAAAATGGCGCTGATCTGGATAAGGGGGTCTATTGAAAGGGCACCGTGAATCCCCTGGATTCGCCCGACTCTCCCCCAAAATCGGATTCCAGATGTCCACACAGCTTTCCTCCTCACACAGCGGCCCCATGGCCCTCACGACGCTTTCGAAGCTAGCCCTGCCCGTCCTTCTGCTGGCGGGTGCCGCATCCAGCTGCGCGCTGGTGGACCAGGAGTTCCAGCGCTCCGAGGGCGAGCCCTTGGTGGGAAAAGGCGGCCGCGTCATCGGCCTTTCGGGCAGCTACTCGTACCGTGAGACCGACATCGAAGAGAGCGAGTGGTTCGCCGCCCGGGCCACCATCGACCAGTTCTTGACGGACGAGCACGCCGTCGGGGCCTACGCCCTCGGCCAGTTCAGCAACGTGGAGTCGGATCCCGACGGCACGGAAGAGCTCTGGCTCGGTGTCCACTACCACTACCAGTTCCATCTTTCCGAGCGCACCTCTCTCTACGCGGGCCCCTCCCTCGGCGTTGCGTTCTTCGATGACGAAACGCGCAACGACGGCAGTCTCACCTACGGCCTCTCTGGAGGCGTTCGGCACTGGCTTACGGAACGGGCTGCGTTCACTCTCGAGCCCACCTACCTGCGGGCCAACTTCGACGCCGATGCGGGCAACGATTCCGAGGACTTCCTCGTTCTCTGGGGACTAGCGTTCTCGCTGTAGCCGCCGGGCTCACGCTGACACAATCTGGAGCATGTCAGCGCGCTCGCGTTCAGATCGCTATCGATGGGCGGCGCCGATCTATGACCTTGCGGCGCTGATTTGGAGCGGCGGCGCGATTTGGCGCACGAGGGCCCATGCGCTGCGTTTTGCGGAGCCCGGAAAGACCCTACTCGTTCCCGGGGCGGGCACTGGGCGGCTGGCCCTCGAGGCCGCCAAACTTGGTGCAGAGACCGTTGCCCTTGACCGCTCGCCCGCTATGTACGCACGGGCAAAGCGGCGCACAGAACGCGCGGCAGCGAGGGCGAAGACGGGCGCCGCGCGAATCAACCTCGACCTGCGCTTGGCCTCGCTGGAGGACCTTCCGCCCAGCGCAACTTTCGACGTCGTGGTCGCCGAGCACTTCCTCAACGTGTTCACGCCGGAAGAGATGCCCGCGATTCGGGAGCGGCTGATCGGGCTGACTCGAGCGGGTGGGACCCTCGTCATCGCTGACTTTTCTCCCGTGGATCCCCAAAGCTCGCGATGGGTTCGCGCGGCCCAGCGCATGCACCACGTGATCCCCCTCGGCGGGTGTGCACTTCTCACCGGGAACGCGATGCACCCCATCTTCGACCATGGGCGCGATTTGGAAGGGCGTGGCGATCTTCTGGCCCTCGATTCTGTGGACGAACCGAGCTTCCGCGTCGGTCCGCGGTGGTTCCGCACGTGGACCTTTCGCAAGCTGGAGGCCCTGCCATGAGTTCCACGAGCGAATCCTCCCCTTCCGTCTCCCCACCCTGCGTTCTCGCGGCGACCGGAACTCTGCTTGTGGCGGCGTGCATCACATTCGCCGCGGCCGCCGCGGCGCTTTGGGGCAGCGTCCCTGCGACGCTTGCGGGCATCGACTTCAACGCTGCGCTATTCGAGGACTTCCTCGGACCCTACTGGAACACCGCCGCTGAGCTCGCTGAAGGGCGTAGCGTGCCCGCGAACGGCTACCTCTATCCGTCGACCCTCGCTTGGCTGCTGGCGCCCTTCGCTGCCGCCACTCCTGCTGGAAACGCGATGGTGCCCTCCGTGCTGGCGCTCTGGTCGACCGTCCTTTCGCTGGTCCTTTGGGCAGCGAGCGTGTCGGCCCTCCTGCGGCCCGCGTCGTTTCGGGCGGCGGCGCTAGCAGGAGTGGTCCTCGGCCTCGCCCACGCTCCCGTGCACGGGGTCTACTGGGCCCAGGCGAGCCTGCCCGCGATTGGTCTCTTGGCCGCGGGGGTCGCTCTGATGACGACGGGCCGCCCGAAGTCCGCGGGGGTGGCCATCGGACTTGGCGCAGCGCTCAAGCTGCACCCCGCCGCGGGACTCGTCGCGCTCGTCCTTCCGTGGCGCAGCGGCGAGTCACTTCGCGCCGCCGGAGCTGCTCTCGGCACCGCGCTGACGTTCGGCGTCCTCGCGCCCGTCGCGCTCATGGGCCGCGCCGCCTTTGTGGAGTTCCACCGAAGCAGTCTTGGCTCCCTCGCCGAGATGCACCGCTGGGTGCTCACTGAGGAAGGCGGCCGCGGCGGCCAAGATCTCCCCGCCGCTTTGCGCCGCGCGTTCCCCATGGAGACGCCGCTACCGAGCGAGATGATCGGATGGTCCTCCGCGGCCGTGCTCCTCTTAGCAGCCGTCCTCGTCTTGCGTCGCGCTCCGATCCAACGCCCAAGCGAATCCACGACCCACAGCCTCGCGCCGCTGATCGGCTTCATTGCCCTCGCCGCGATTCCATGGGCAGCCATCAGCCCCACCTGGCCCCACGGGCTCCTGTGGGTGCCAGCCGCATGGTGGTGCGCATGGCACCACAGCTCCCCCATCGGCCGCAGCCTCGCGGCTCTGTCCTTCGCATGCGGATCGATCGCGTCCCTGCGCGCCTTCGGCACCCCGGAAGCCTACGCCAGCTACGGACTACCCGCCTGGAGCGCAGCCCTTGCGCTGGCTTCGATCGCTCCCGCGTGGAGAGGTGTCGTAACAAAGCGTTGCGGCGCAGCATTGCCTCCCAAGGCCTGATTCCCCCTCAGCGGCATTCGCCCGGCCCGGGCGTAGCTGAAATTGCCGCGCCAGCCTACCTTGGCTGGATGCATCCCATGACCACCTCGCTGCTCGCTGCCGCGCTGACCGTTTCATCCGCGCTCGCGGGTGACTTGCACACCGTGAGCTCTGATGGCTCAGGCGACTTCCTCACCTTGGCGAGTGCCTACGCGGCGGCCGCGGACGGCGACTTTCTCTACGTGACGGGTCCGACCTTGTCCGAGCCGGTCGTGATCGACACCAAGGGCGTGACCGTGATCAACGGCGGCAACAACTGGTACGCCGAGTCCCTCACGATTCAAAACGTCCCGGCTGATTCCCAAGTGGTCCTGCGAGGCGTCGTCTTGCGACACAACGCCGGCTTCGCGTTGAGGAACTGCGATGGTGCCGTACTGCTGACGGAACTCGCTACTGACGGACTCTTTGCAACGAGCCCCAGCGGCGATCTGATCGAAGACTGCCAGGCTGTTTCCATCAAACGGAGCCTGATCCAGCCGGGCTACGCGAACGGAAGCTCGGCCACCCAAGCAGGGCTGCGAGTGGCCCGCTCGAACGTACTCATCGACAACTGTGAGATTCACGGCGTCCACGGGCTTCCGGGAGTCTCGGGGGGCTTCTGCGGGAGCTGCTGTCTCGATGGAACGGGTGGCTCCGTTGGCCTGCAAGCTCGCGACTTCAGCCATGTACGGCTCCAATCATCCACGCTCTCCGGCGGATACGGGGGACAGTCCACTCATCCCAACTGCGTCTCTGGCCAATCGGCACCGGCCTATACGATTGAACCCACCGCGACGGTGACGTTCCTTGACGTCCTCGTCACTTCGCCGGTGCCGAGCGTAGGGACTCCGACCCTGATCTCCGACCGGGCTCGGACCTTCCGTTTGCCGTCGAGCGTGCAGGCTGGCAGCTCCTTCGATACGCGAGCCTTCGGGGAGCACGGCGATACCGTCTTCCTCCTCGCAGGCTCAAGCATGACCTTCGTGCCCCTAGGCGATGTGACTGGCGTGCTTCAGGTCGCTGACTCGCTCGGACGGCGCCGACTTGGTTCCCTGCCCCCAGGTGAACAGGCCACGTTCACGTTTGACTCTCCTCAGCTAGCCCCCGGCGAGGTACTTGGAGTCCCCATCCAGGCGGCTTTCCTGGATAGCTCCGGCCAAATCCGGCTGTCGCCCGCGGACTTCCTTGAGTTCCGCGGCCCGGGTGTGCCGAACTGGTAGCGAGGCCGCCGCTGAACCGTCGCTGAACCGCCGCTGGGTCGAAAGGGCGCTTGGAAGGCTGATTTCCGGTCGAGGCGGCATTGCTCGGGGAATTTTGGTGGCCGTTGGTCGGCGTCGGCAGGAAGGGGACGGGATGCGCACGTTGCGCTCCTCCTATCTCACCGATGTGGCGAGCTCGCTCTCCGCGTCCGCCTCGTCCCCGATGGCATTCCCCCTAGGATTCCCATGGAGGTCTCTCTCAGGGAAGCCAGCCTCACGCCACTGCGGCGTTCTACGACCATGCGACACGTTTCTCTCCTCCCCGCTTCCCTGCTGGGTCTCGTACCGCTGGCCGCTGGCCAGGCGGGTATTGAGCCCGACGGCGCCTCCCGCAACCTTCCATCGACACCGGCGACGCAGTGGAATAGCACCGCTAGCAGCTCGGCTGTCGCCGCCGGGGTCTCCGAGGCTACCGCGCCAGCGACGCCCCTCGGCGCCGATCACTCCCGCGTTCAATACCTGACGGAGGCCGGCGAGCTTTGGGCGCGCGGTGCCACGTACAAGGCGTCGGCCACGGCGAGTGGATTTACGTACTACCCCTTCCTGGGCTCAGAAGCGCAGCGCACATGGCCGGTGTCATTCCGACTTCGTTCAGCCGAGCTCGCGGGTGTCGAGCTTGAGCTTTCAGATCGGGCGAGCGTGACCCGGGACGCCGATCGGATCATCCTCGATCGCGGCCCCGTGGACGTCACGTACGACATGGACGTTGAGTCGGTGGAGCAGAGCTTCCTCCTGGACGCTGCGGGCGCACAGGGAGACTTGGTCCTCGAGCTGGATGTGATCACCGATCTCTCGGGACGAGCCGCGGGTGCGGGCTTTAGCTTCGACGGACCTCGCGGTGGCATGAACTACGGGTCCGCGATCGTTCTCGACGGAGCCGGCCGGCGTGCCAACGTCGCCGCGGCACTCGACGGTGATACGCTCCGCCTGACCGTTCCCGCGAGCTTCTTGGCCACGGCGGAGGGCCTCGTGGTCGTTGACCCAGTCCTATCCTCCTACTCCGTCGACGACTTCTTCGAGAGCCTCCTTGAGCCCGACGTCGCCTACGAGACCACAGCGAACGTCTTCACATACGTCTACGAGGAGCGGTTCTCGGACGACGATCATGACATCTACTTCCGCTCGGTCGACATGTCCGGCATCACGGTTGACCAAGGGTACGTTTCCGTCAATACCGACTACTGCGAAGACGCCGAGATCGCCTGTCAGAACGCTTCCAACACCGCGCTCGTCGTCTTCTCTCGCGACAACGGGAACACGGGCGACATCGCGATTCGCGGCATCTTGTACGACCTCGTAGCAGAGTCTTTCGGCACAGAGTTCACCATCGGAGAGGTCGGGGGCGACTGGATCAACCGTAGCCCTGATGTCGGCGGCAACGGCTCTACCAACGCGAACGGGATGTTCATGGTGGTTTGGTCCCGCGAGTTCAGCGGCGACGGATCGACGCGCCCTCGCTACCGCACCGTCGCCCCCGACGGCACGCTTGGTTCCATCGGCGCCGTCGACGGCGGCGGTGGACGAATCGCCGACGAAGTCGTGATCTCGAAAGGCGTAGGCCTGACGAGCGTGGCGAACTACTGGACGGTGGCCTTCCGCAACGAGAGCCTTGCAACCGGTGACGTCGAGATTCGAGCCCGACAGTTCAACGCTGACGGAACGCCGCGCAACGCCGCGGCCACGATCTACGCCCTGGCCTCAGGCGAAAACGCCGTCGACATCGACGTCTCCGATACGATCGAAGTGGACGGCGCGAGCCCGACCTACCTCATCGCCTACGACGAGATCGGCCCGGGCCTCGAGGACACCTGGATCCTGGTGTGTCGCAACACGAACCTGGCCGTGCGCGGCGAGCTCGCGCTCTCAGAGCACGCCGTTCGTCGCAACCAAGTCAAGCCGCGCTTGGCGACGACCGCAGATGACTTCGTCGTCTCCTACTTCGAGCAGCGCCCGAGCAGCCTCATCTACGATGGCTACGTCACGACCTTCCAGCTGATCGGCGGACTCCTGCCGGCCATCTCCGAGCGTCGCACACTCGTCGGCGACACCGGCGGCCTCTGGTCCGGCGGAGTGGCCATGGCCTCGCGCATGTCCGGTGGACTTAGCAGCAGCTCCTGGGTGGGGCTTGGTTGGTCGCGCTTCGATACGACCACTGCACCTGGTTCGTTCAACATCGACGGTGCACGCTTCGGTGTATCTGGCCAACAGCCCGCAGCGTTCCAGTACTGCTACGGTCAACCGAACAGCACCGGAGAACACGGATTCATCCGTGTGCAAGGCAACCTCGACACCACAAGCTCGAAGTTCCTCGTGGCCTCGAGCCTGCCGCCCTCAACGTTCGGGTACTTCATCGTGGGCACGACCCCGACCATCGTGCCGAACGCCGGTGGCAGCGCCGGCACTCTCTGCGTCGGTGGCCAGCTTGGACGCTACTCCAACTTCGTGACGACCACCGGCGCCACGGGCAGCCTCACGCTGACCATTGACCCGACGATGATCCCGACCGCCACCGGCACGGTCGCCGCGACCTCCGGATCGGCGCGGGCCTTCCAGGCCTGGTACCGAGACTCCGACGGCGGTGGCAACGCGACATCGAACTTCACAAACGCGGCCACGATCGTGTTCCAGTGATTTGAACGGGGCGAAGCCATGACCGGTTTCGCCCCTGCTGCGCCAACGTGAAGGGTGGGCGCAGGAGTCCGCGTCATGGGGTAGGGCCTGGGCTTGGCCCGGTCATACTTACAAAAATGTGGGTACTTGCGAGGAGGCTTGTGCTGCGCCATCTTTTGGGCCCGATGGGCTGGTGATGTCACCGCTCGTCGCTCGCTACCCAGAGAAGTCGCACCATGAAAGCCATGATCCTCCCGGCCTACGGCGAAGACGCTGTCTTCGAGGCCACCGAAGTTCCGACGCCGAGCGCACAGGCCGGGCAAGTCCTCGTCAAGATCGCAGCGTCGAGCGTCAACACCGTCGATACCAAGATCATCGACGCTGGCGAAGCCCTGCCCCTGTCTCCGAAGACCCCCGCCCTCCTGGGAATGGACTTCGCAGGAACGGTCGAGGCGATGGGCGAAGGCGTCAAGGGATTCGCGGTGGGCGATGAGGTCTACGGCTGCGCGGGCGGGCTCGCCGATCTACCCGGAACGTTGGCGGACTACATCGCGGCCGACCACAGGCTCGTCGCGCCGAAGCCGAAGGGACTCTCGATGCTCGAAGCTGCGGCCCTGCCCCTCGTGGGAATCACGGCCTACGAGGGTCTCATTCGAGCGGGTATCAAGGAGGGGCAGAAGGTCCTCGTCCATGGCGGCTCGGGGGGCGTGGGGCACGTTGCTCTGCAGCTGGCCAAGCACTTTGGTGCCGACGTGTACTCCACGGCGAGCGGCGAGCCCGGGATGAACCTCATCGCGGATCTAGGAGCCACCCCCATCAACTACAAGACGGAGTCCGTCGAGCAGTACGTGGCCAAGCACACCGGCGGAGCTGGATTCGACCTCGTTTACGATTCCGTAGGCGGCCCGAACATGGCGAATTCCTTCGAGGCCGCCGCTCTGAACGGTCAGATCGCTTCGACGGTGTCGATGTGCGAGCTCGACCTCACAACGGCCCACATCAAGGGGCTTTCGCTCCACGTTGTGTTCATGCTGATCCCCATGCTGAATGACCATCAGCGAGAGACCCACGGGGAGATCCTGCGCGAACTGTCCCGGATCGTAGAGTCCGGGGCCCTGAAGCCCGTCCTGGACGAGACGCGCTTCTCCCTCGAAGAGATCGGCGAGGCCCACGCTCGCCTGAGGAGCGGGAAAGCCATGGGCAAGATCGTCGTCGCCAACTGAGCGTGATACCGTCATGGGTGGAGCGCCCCATGACGAACCAACCACGATCACGCAGCTCGCTATGGCTACTCGCGGGCTTTGGGGCGTTGGCCGCTCTGGGGCTTTGGCTTTGGGGTCCGACTGGGGCTAGCGCATTGAGCGAGACGGTTGCCGCCGAGAGCGGCAACCCGTCGCAAGAAACGCCCGAGGCCCCTGCTGACACCTTGGCTGCCGTTGCGTCCGACTCATCTCGGAAGATGGGTACGGCGGAGCCAGGCTACGCCACTGAGCAGACCCCCCAGGCGGCGGGGCCCTCATCGGTGGAGGCCCCCCCTGACGAGGAGCCCACGGTTCCTTGGGAGCTGCACCTCACCGTCGCGGGCCCGCCGCACCCCGTCCCCGTCGACGTCCAGATTCGGGTGCGACTTGACGGAAAGCCGTTTGCGAGTGAAACAGTCCTGGAGACGGCCTGCTCCTCCGGGCAGACGATAGCGATCGGGCTCGAGTCGCTGCTTGTGGGTCATGCGCGGCCGGGCACGCTCATGGTCGAGGGGCGGCACCCTGCCTTGCGCGCGCCGTTGACGATCGTCACGGTCACCGAGCATGAGCTCGACCATGAGGGGAGACGTCCCGCGATACGAGCGACGCTCGAAACCTCGCCGGGATTTGGCGTGGTCGGCCAGGTCGTGATTCCCGCGCAGGCCGACGCCACTTCAGACGCGACCGTCGCCGCGTGGCTAATGGACGAGGGGAAGCCCCACGGGGACTCAGTCGCCGAGGTGGATCCTGGCCCGGACGGACGCTTCGTTCTGCCGCTGCCTGAGCCTGGGGAGTACTACGTGGCAGCGCACCATGTGGACCGGCGTCCCGAGGGGCGGTCGGTGACCATTCCCGTTGGGACGTCCACCGCTGACGTGGGTGTCCTGACGCTCGCGCCGGGGTTGGAGTTGACAGGCCGCTTCCTCTGGAACGGGGACGCGCCGCCCCACGAAGTCAGCTTTCAAGTCGAACGGCGTGGAGCCGCAGGCGAGCGACTTTCCTTCCAGCACGGTTCATGGTGGGACGACGCGAGGCCCACGTTGAGCTGGGCGCCTCGCACCCTTGATCGCTGGAGCATCAACGCCCGATCTGAGGAGGACGGGTCCTTCAGCCTCCAAGGACTGGACCCAGCAGAGTACGAGATCACGCCGACGGGCCTCTCGGAAGGTCACCAGCGCATGACGTTTGAGAGCCATGTCGTGACAGCCCCGTCCACCGGCCTCGCACTGGAACTCGGCTTCTCTAGGGTGCGGGTGACGCTTGCCGCGGAAGACGCAGGACAGCAACCGGCGCCGGGGACACTGGTGATTCGACGGCACATCGAAGGGCCTGCGCCCTTGGAGTCCGAGGAGTGGGAAGAAGTCGAGGACGGCAACGAAGAGCGAGTTAGCTGCCCGGAGGGCCGACTGTATGAGTCTTCAAGCGCCGAGTATCACTATCCTCCGCAAACGGCGCTGTCCTTCGAATACGAGATGCCCGGCCGCCCATCCGTCCTGCGCGAAGTCGTCACGCCGGCTGCAGGGGAGCTGGCCGACGTCCTCCTGACCGTGCCGAGCCAGCCAGAAAGAAGCGCGAGCCTGCGCATCGAACTAGAAGGAGAGCACTTGGAGGACGGCGAGCCGTTCATCGTGCATGTGGCCTATCGAGAGCCGGGCGGTGGCGCGCTTTCGATGTTCTCGGTTCATGACTCGGCCACCCACGAGGTGCAGACAGAAGAAGGCGCGCTTGTCATCTCGGAGCTACTCGCCGGGGATGCGACGGTCATCGTCTATCGCGGTACCTGGGGCAGCCAGCGCCCCTCCCACGAGCTCGATGCGAGGGGCGACGTAACGCTCAAGCTCCGCCAGGAGAGTCGTCTCGATCTCACCCTCGAACAAGGCGGCCGCTTGGTCCTAGGCAAACGAGACGGGTCCGGCGGCTGGTCATCGGCCGAGTGCACCGTCGAGACGGAGGGCGGCGAGCCTGTCCCCGTGACCTTCATCGCCTTCGCCCCGGATGGAAGCGGAGCCATGGGCATGCGCGGGCAGCTGCCGGGGCTCAATCGCAGCCAGGTGATCCCCAACCTTCCCGAAGGTACCTACGTCATTCGAATCGGAACCGAAGAGAGGACGGTTCATCTGCGAGCCGGAGCCACGGTGGAGTGGCTTGTGCCTTGATTCGAGCCTTCTAACGACCCAGCTCGTTAGACTGGCCGGACGATGACGAAGACCCTTCTGTCGACCGCACTTCTACTCGGGCTAACGGCCTGCATCACGAACAACGCCGCGCCCTCGCGCATTGACGCGAGCCTTCTGCGGGGCTTGTCCGCGGAGCAGAAGGAGCCCATCGACGCGCTCGTGGAATCCTCGCGTGTCGCGAGGAAGTCCTACAGCACCGCTCGCAAACAGACCAAGATCGCCGAGGACGCGGTGGTGCTCGCGCGCAAGGAGCTCAGCGTCGTCACGAGCCGGGTCCGCGCCGAGCGCGTGACCCTTGCTGCGGTGACGCGCGGCAGCGACGATGCGCGCATTCCATCCGTCGAGGCGGAGTACGTCGGGCTGCTTCGCATCGGTCGCGTTGCCCGGTACGGCCTTGCGCTGTCGCGGCGCGAGCACGAGCTTGCGGCGCTTCAAGAACGACTCTGCTTGGAAGAGCTGCGCCTCGCGGACGCCCGCGTCGAGGTAGCCCGCGCGATGGCGCTAGAGAGAATGAACGTCCGAGCGAAGGATGCCGTGCCCCTTGAGGACATCGAGGAGAACGCTAGCTTCCACGGACGCGAGGTGGCGGTCGCGGACCGCCGACTGGCTGACGCGCGCTCGCGCATGACCCAGGCTCGCGCAGAGTTCGAGGGCGCGATCGCCGAGATGCAGCGGGCCGAGCAAGCCGCGAGATAAAGCACGGTGGTGAAGGCGATTCCTAAGAACCGGCGCATCGTCGGCGGCGCGCTCCTGGGATGCATGCTAGTGGCTGGGGGCTGCGGCGACAGCCCGGACGTCGCGGTGGGACAGGGCGTCAGCCCTTCCCAAGTGCCCCACAACCAAGAGGGCTCGCAAGCGACGAATGGAGAGCCCGTAGATGAACCCGCGATGGATGAAACAACTAGGCAAGGCGGACTCCCCCACTATCGGTTCGACCAGCCCGAGCTCCCCTGGGAGCTGCCAAACAAGCTGATGGAAGTCTCCGGGATCGCATGCACCGGTCCTTCCACCCTCGCCTGTGTGCAGGACGAGCGCGGCTCCCTCTACTCGCTCGACCTGGCTCGCGACGGTGAAGTCACACGGAAGAAGTTCGGCCCGAAAGGTGACTACGAGGGGCTCGCGCGGGCAGGCGAGCGGCTCCTCGTGCTGCGCAGCGACGGTGCTGTTTGCCCGCTCGATCTCGACGGCAGCACGCGGGCTGAGTTCACGAACCCGTTGGAGAACGTGGCCTACAGCGAGTTCGAGAGCGTCGCCTTCGAACCCGCCAAGGAACGCTGGCTCGTCATGCCCAAGGACGCGGTATCCGACGGGGAACACACGAAGGACGACCGCGTCATCTTTGCCCTGGGCCTGGATGACCTAAGCCTTGCGGACGAGCCGATCTTGGTTCTCTCACGCAAAGGAGTCATCGAGTCGGCGGAGGCCCACGGGTGGCCGCTGCCCACGCGGGTGACCAAGAAAGGGAAAGAGAAGGTCGATTTCGACTTTCACCCCTCGGACCTCGTGGTCGATTCGCGCTCGGGACTCTACTTTGTACTGTCCGGCAAGGACCGCACGCTCATCGTCGTGGCCCCCACCGGAGAACTCCGCGGCACCGCCGTCTTCCCCACCTCCGTCCTCGCGCAACCTGAGGGGCTTGCCTTTCTGCCCAACGGCGACCTGCTCATCGCAAGCGAGGGCCGTCGCGAAAAGAAAGACGGAGACGGTGAGCCTGCCGACCGTCCAGCCGTAGTGCTTCGCTTCCCCTACCTTCCCGACTAAGCCGCGACCCCCGAGTCGTCCTGACCCTACTCGGTTCCCATGCACGCAAGACGCCTCGCAGTCACTCGCTCCCTCCTCGTGGGAGCCGCTCTCGTTTTTGCCACCGGATGCAGCGACTCGGCCTCGCCGGCTGCGTCGATTCCCGACGCAGGCGCCGGAACCTCAGAGCTCGGCGGGGGTGGTAGTGCTGTCCTTCGCATCGCTCGCGCCGTGCACAACGGCGGTCAGTTGCTCCCCCACCGCGTGCCCGAGCTGGGTGCCAGCGGATTCCCCACGGGTCAGATCTCCGAGATCATCAGCCTCACGCAGATTCGCCAGTCCGTCGTTCGCGGCAACCCGATTCTGCCTACGCCTTCACTGCCGCCGACCGCCGTGCTTGCCAACGGCCGACCAGGCAGCCACTTCTTTGGGGTTGAGCTCACGAGCGAAGTCGACCCGGCCAGCGTCTTCGCGCTGCCCTTCTCGACAGGCCTCACCCGGAACGTGAATCTCACCCGTCGCATCGCCGCCACGGGGATGGAACAGCCCGTCGCCGCTCGCGTCTTGGTCGGAGGCGTCACCGCCGTCGACACTCCGATTGGCCCAATACTCCAGCGTTGGTTGCGCTTCGATGAGTCGACCGGGCGAGCGATCGCCCTCGTTCCCGAGGCCCAGGGATTCCTCAACCTCTCCCGCGCGCGCCTTCGGCAGCTACTGTCCCCGCGCGGCATTCTTTTGATCGCCGACACCGACGGCGACCTCTCGACCCAGGAGACCTTCCCTTCGGGGGGCGCGCTCCAGCTGCGGCTCACGGAGGGCTTGCGCAACACGATCGGACAGACGCTCGAGGACGCCGCCTTTATCTCGACCCACATCGGCGCAGACACCGACCCGCCGGAGGTCAGCGACAACGATACGGGCGGGCTTTCGGTGACGCCCAAGAACGGCGAGGTGGACGTGGACCCCGAGACCGAGATCACCGTGCGCTTTACCGAGCCGGTGCAGCCTGCGCTGCTCGGCGCCATGATCGGCCGCGACGAGCCGCTGCTCTCGAGCTTTCTCGCCGTTGAGTTCGGCCCGGCCCAGCAGCGCGCCGTCGTGCCCGTCAGCTTCGAGGCCGTGAGTCCGTACGACCTATCCTCCTACCGAATCGTGCCCGGCTACGCGTTCCCGGGAGTTGGTCCCGACGGCGTCGCCAACGCCTTCAACGCCATCGACCTCGGATTCGCCATGGACGAGGTGGAAGACCTCGCGGGCACCCCAGGCGCTGGACTGCTGGCGTCCTCATTCACCACCGGCATGGGCGTTGGGCTCGTCAACGCACCGGTCATCCCCGAAGCGATCCTCGCCCTGCGCAGCCTTCCCGCGGGCGGCGGCGACGGAATCTCCGTGGTGGACCTCAACGGCTTCGGCGCCTCGACCGGCAACCCGGTCAGCTCCCCGGGCATCCCTCTCAAGGGGGAGTCGCGCTACCCCTTCAACCCAAACGTCTTCCTCCAGCCAGGCCTTCTGCCACCGCCGGGAACCACCACCTTGGATGGCGGCTCTGCTGGCGTGTTCACGCTCACCCTCGACAGCAACCTTGCGGACACGGTCGTGACAGCACCGACCATCGAGTCCGCGGAGGACGCCCAGGTTGGGCACGCCCTCGACGCGGTCTTCCGCAACGCGCCGCCCCCGTTCGGATGCCAGGCTGGCGGTGGGAACGTTTGCGCCCTAGACGGCATCAAAGTGATCTCGACCGTGGTGGGTCCAACGGGCGTCCAACCGAACCTGCCCGTTCAGTTTGGAGGCCTCGTCCCTGGCTACGAGAACCTCGTGAGCTGGTCTCCGCACCCGAACCCGCCTGCCCTGAGCTTTCCGCCCCAGTGCGTTTCGCCGCTCCTTGCGGCGAACGAGCCTGTGTCCGTGACCAACTTCAACACGGTGCAGAACCTGCTGGTACCGGGAAACCCTTTCCCCAATCCCGCGGCGATGATCCCTCCGACGGGTCTGTTGTCGCTCGTCCAGACGAGCTACTTCCTCGGTCCCGAGCAGGGGCAGACCGATCCGCTGGAGTGCGACATCTACATGATGCGCCAGCAGGTCGGGCACTTTGTCTACGTCGCTGATCGCGCCGCGGGCGAGGTCGTCGTACTAAACTCGAATCGGATGCAGGTCGTCGAGCGCATTACGGTGGGCGACATCGGGTCGATGGCCATGAGTCCCAACCTCGACTACCTAGCGGTGACGAACCCCCTGTCGGGTCAGATCACTTTGATCGACACCGACATCCGCTCGTTCCGATTCCACGAGATCGACCGCACGATATCGGTGGGCACTTCCCCGAACGGCGTAGCTTGGTCCCCCGACAACGAAGACATCCTCGTGTGCAACGAGGGCTCGGGCACCATTTCGCTCATCGCCGCCAGCAGCCTCACCGTGCGCCGCACCGTCGACGTGCCGGCGGGCCAGCCTTTCGAGGTCGCAGTCACCCCGCGCGAGACCTTCTTCGGCCTAGAGCGCAGCGTGTACTACGGCTACATCCTCTCCCGAAACGGGGAGGTCTCCGTGTTTGAGTCGGGACCCGACGGGATCAACGGCTGGGGCTTCGATGATGTCATCGGCACGCTCCCCTATACGTTCCAGGCGCCCAAGACGCTGCAGCTCGACCTCCGCCGCGCCCTGACGTCCGTCTCTGTCGTCCACGAAGGTCCCATCAACGTCACGACGGGCGCGGCCGGCGCCCTCGGCGACGGGGCCATTTCCACCGTCGAGATCACGGGCGGTCTGCAGGGCATCATCAACCTCACGGCAGGACAGATGCCCGAGTTCCGCTCGATCACGTTCGAAGTCGTTTCAAGCATCGGCGCGTCGACGGGCGGACTCTCCGGTATCCCCACCGACATCGCGTTCGACGAGATGTGGAACTTCGGGGGCCTCCCCGCAACGGCTACGATCTTCAGCGGTGGATCCCCTCTCCCCGGCAACAGCAAGTCCACCTACCGGCAGACCAGCGGCGTCATCAACAATGCTGTTGTGCCCCGCTTCATGCTCGCGGCCGTGCCTGGCGCGGGCGTCATTGACGTCGTCCAAGTGGAGTCCTTCGGCTCCCCTCTCTTCGACGTTGACCCCTACGACGCGGGGACCCAGTCGATCCCAGCCACCGGCGTCCGTGCGCTGGTTTCGTTCTGGCGGCAGTAATTCCGTAGTCGGTCCGCCGACCCCAAACTAGGGTGCGCATATGGGAGGCACGGTTCAAACCAGGCGCGTAACCGCGCTCTTGGTCTTCCTAGGCGTAGCCTCAGCCTGTGCCTGGTTCCTATGGGGACTGGGTTCTAGCGGGCCCCAGGAGACCATTGCGTCAACGGCCGAGACGCCCGTCAGCAAGAACAGCGCCCTCGAGCCTGAGCTCGCTCTGCTTCCAGAGGAGCCGTCCGAGGCTGCGCGCGAATGGATCGAGCTTGCCGAGACGGTCGCACAAGATGTGGACCGCGTGGAAGAGGAAG
Source organism: uncultured Planctomycetaceae bacterium (assembly GCA_964417955.1). Classification (GTDB taxonomy): domain Bacteria; phylum Planctomycetota; class UBA1135; order UBA1135; genus Saltatorellus. The sequence goes on along the minus strand of CAYQKK010000066.1, from coordinate 1,474 downwards.
CGGCCGACGAAAAGGCTTCAGAGCGCGTGCTCAAAGGCAGCGTCTGCGACTCGAGTGGGAATCCTGTGAAGGGCGCGTCCGTGGCGTTCGCGCGGGTCCTGGCCCATACGTCGAAGAGCTCGAGCAGCAGCCCGCGGGTTCGGACGAACGCCCTCGGTGAATTCGTTCTGCCGGTGCCCGAGTGGGTCTACGGACGAAAGATGTTGGTGGTGGCAAGGAAGAGGGGTTGGCGCCCCTACTCGGCGATGGAGCTCGTCGACGATGGCTACCTGCTAGAGGAACAAGTTCTCACCCTCGGGGTCGGGTTCGCGATCGACGGCCGCGTCGTGCGCGATGGCCAACCCGTCGCGGGCGCGAGCGTCAGCTTTGACGTGGCCTACGGTAAGCCAGGGGTCCACGTAGCCGGCGCAGAGTGCTGGTGGGAGAACGGGCGCCTCGAGGAGAAGCGCGGTAGCACGGAAACCGCCGAGGATGGGGCCTTCTTTCTACTGGGCCTCAGCCCCGCAGACCATCGCCTAGACATTTCAGAGGTCGACGCTCCCGAAAACCGGATCGCGGGGAGCATCTTTCAAGTCGTAGCCCCCAGCTCTGGAACCTTCGACCTGTCTAACGCCATGCTGAGGATCACTCTTCAGAGCCAGAGCGGCTACCTAGCGGACATTCCCATGACCGTCAGGGCAGAGCACGGCCGCGTCAAGATCAAGAGCGCTGATGACCCCGTAGAAGTGGAGGTCCCTCCGCAAGAAGTGATCCGTATTCGAGCCTCTCTCCCCGACGGGCAGCGCGTCGAGGAATCCGTCACCTCTCCGCTTGCTGGACAGGTCATCAACGTGGCTTTGGTCGCTCAAAGCGTCGAGCGCCCGAGCTTGACCGCGACCCTCCCCGGGGCAACGGCCGCAGGGATCGACCGTCTGTCGCTTTGCTTCTTCGAAAAGAATGGGCCCAACCCAAAGACCCTTACTGCTCAGTCCACGGATCAACCCGACACGTTCCGCATCGACTCCGTGCCGCTGAATCCTGGCGTCTACCGCGTCATCCTCAATCCGAAGGACGGCGGAGGTAAAGCCAAGTTCCTCGTGCCCGAGAAGAAGGAGCTTGAGCTGCCGGCAACGGGCGCGGCGTACATCAACTTCTCACTCGAGGTCGGGGGCCGCTGCAAGGTCTCGCTGAGCTCTGACATGCAAGGCGACTGGTCTGCGACCTATCGACTGAGAGACGCCCAAGGCAAGACCCGAATGAAGCGCACCGTCCGGCACGAGTCATTCGAGCACGACGGGGAGATCGGATCCTCCATGATGGAGATGAGCGAGAGGGTCTTCTCCACCGACGTGACCCCCAGCGCAAGCGACTGGGCGAAGACCCGCGGCGTCGTTTCCCCGGGCGCCTACACCTTGGAGGTCACTTCGTCAAAGCACGCCAAGTGGACCGAGACCGTGATCGTCACCGCGGGTGAGACCACCAAGGTCAAGGTGCA
>CAYQKK010000065.1:0-34520 GCA_964417955.1 uncultured Planctomycetaceae bacterium | reverse complement strand
AACCCCCCCCCCCAAACCCCCCCCCCCAAAAAAACACCCCCCCCGCCCGCCCCCCCGTGGGCGCTCGGCCGTGGCCGCTTGCTCGTGAAAACTAGCGTCGGCGCTATTCGCCGAGCTCTTTCGACTTGTTCAAGAGGTCGAAGGGCTGCCGTGCGCCACCGGGGCCCGCAGACTCAACCCACTTCACCTTGCCGTCCTTGCCAACAAGAACCGTCGCGCGGTCCGTGATGCCAGGGCCGTCAAGCCAGAGGCCGTAGCTCTTCGCGACGTCACCCTTCGGGTGGAAGTCGGCGAGCAGCGGGAACTCGATCCCGCCGAAGCCCTCGGCCCATGCTTTGTGGCAGAACTTGCTATCTACAGAGACACCCAAGACCTGGGTGTCGCAGCCTTCAAACTCGGACTTGAGTCCTTGAAGGCCGGGGATCTCGATGCTTCATGTAGGCGTGAAGTCGAGGGGGTAGAAGACGAGTAGTACGTTGTGCTTGCCGCGGAAGTCCGAGAGCTTGACCTTGGTATCAAGGTGGCTGTCGAGCTCAAAATCCGGGGCGTCGGCGCCGATTTCGATCATGGAACAGGGTGGTACTGGAAGGAATTTGGGAGTGCGGAGGCTCCAAAGCGGGGGCCCAGCCGCAGCGAAGATAGTGATCTGGCGCGCGGAGCGCGAGAAAGAAGGCCCCAACCGCCCCAACCCAGCCGGCCTGGGCCTGGCTGGGCTGAGCTTCCTCAGAACCGATCCGCCATTTCTTGAGGGACGAGTCACGGGATGCCCGCCGGGAGGGGTGAGGCGGGAGCTTCCCCGCCACCTCCTGGCCGGAGGTCAGACCCCGGCGCTGGACGGCCTCCTCTCCTTCGGAATTGGCTCATCAGAGCCCCCACACCATGCATCACGCCCCTGTCCTCATGGCGGCCCTACTCAGCGGCCTGCCGCTCGCCGCGGCCCAAGAGCATCTCGACGCCGATCGAGCTCTCGTTCGCCCCCACCCCTCGTTCGCGACCGTCGCTGACGACCTCAGCCAGGTGACCCAGGCGTCCCAAGCCGTCAAAGAGCTCAGAGTTCTGAAACAGCACGCGGCTCCGCCCCTGGCGCAAGCACCTGAGGGCGGGACCAGGCAAACCCCGAGGCTTTTCACGGGGCCTGCACCCGCCAAGGAGGACATCTCAAGCGAGACCTTCTCGCTCTACTCTGTCGCAGGCTCCATTGCCCGCCCCTTGTACGACTCAGCGAGCGATGAGAACGCCGTTTGGACCCGCGTCCGCCGCATGAAAGCCTCGTTCGGAGCGGACGGCTTCACCGCCTATCCCGCTTTCGGAAAGAGAGCAGCGGAAGCCTACGCCGTGCACTTCGATCTTGCGTCGGTGACCATTGGCTCGGAGGAGCTTGCCTTTGACTCTGCCCCTACGGGCTCGCGGACGAACGACACCGTCACCCTCCAACGGCAGTCCCTGCGCGAGGTCTACCACGTGGACCTCGACAGCATCGAGCAGACCTTCGTCTTTGACCAGCTACCGAACAGCGGCGAGCTAGTCCTCAACATCGACGTCGACTCCAACCTGGCCGTGCTCGAGGATCTGAACGGCATCCACTTCCTCCACGACACTTTCGGCGGCATCACCTATGGCGACGCATTCGTCGTGGATGCTGCAGGCCGCCGCGAGGCCATCCAGCGCCAGTGGACGGGCGACTCCATCGAGCTCACGGTTCCCGCTGAGTTCCTGGCCAACGCCACTTTCCCAGTGACCGTAGACCCTCCTGTCACGTCCTTCGTCAGCACCGCCGGAATTCCCGATGACAGCAACGTAGACATCTGCTACGCGGGCGTGCAGGACACCTACTGGGTCGCGTTTGAGGACTACGTGAACACCACTCAAAGCGACGTCTACGCCATCGAATTGAACAACGCAGGTGACGTTGTGACCTTCATCGCCATCGACAACGGCGCAGACGACTGGACCACGCCGAAGATCGCCTATCACTACGGCGCCAACCGTCTCATGGTCGTGGCGAGCGTCATCGATACGAGTGGTCTCGGCAGCGTGGAGGGCCTTCTAATCGACGCTCTGACGGGCAGCACGATTGGAAGCAGCTTCCAGGTCAGCACCCCGGGAGCGCTCAAGGTCCACCCGGACATTTCGGGGACCAGCTGGGACAGTACCAGCTCCAACTACTTTCTAGTGGCGTGGTCGACGGTATGGACCCCGGGTGTATGGCACCAAATCGAGTATCGCTCCGTCGACTGGGATGGAACCTTTGCGACGGCCGTGACAAGCGCAACGCCGGTGGGCGAAGTCCACAATGAACCGGCGCTCTCCGAGTCCCTTGGGGACGTGAATCTCTCCGGAGACTGGCGCACGCTCGTCTGGACCTTCGACGATGACAACGACGGCCTTGGCAGCATCGAGGCGCAACGGTTGCTCTGGAACGGCACCCCGGACTTGAGTGCCGGGACATTCACCGTTGCCTCGGGCAGCAACTGCTCTCACCCGCGGGTCACGTCGCGCTTCAACCGCCCACTGCTCTCGAACGGAGATCGACCATCGCTTGTGGTGTACGAGCGGGAGTTTTTGTCGCCGAGCGGCCCCGGTGGCTTGCAGCGCAGCATCTACGGCAGAGTCGTCACCGACGGCGAGACGGGGACAGAGTCCCCGATCAGCTGGCAGCTCGAGGACTTCGACCTCGACCTCGATCAGCGCGAGCCGGACGTCGCATGCGACGGAAACTGCTTCTACATGATCTACAGCGAAGTCTTCTGGGGGAACCCGAGCGGGACGGACTACGACATGTACATGCTCTCAGGCTGCATCACCGACCGGCTGGACGGCGCGGAGATCGCACTCGCGGAGCGGCATGAGAACATGGCGATCAGCGTCACCCCAGAGCGCAACGGCGCGGTCGCCACGGTCTGGGACGGCGAGGACAATTCCATTAGCGACGACGGCATGGCCGTTTGGGAGGACCGGAACGTCTCGAACGGCGGGACTATCGAAGGCTCCACCCTGGAGATCCCCACCCAAAACCAGTCGTTGGTCCGCGCTGTAGGCCGCCAGTTCTGCGACAACAACCCGAACTCTGGCGGAGGCCAGTTCGGCCGTCAAGCCACGTAGTCGTGGCTAGAGGGCGACCAATCGACCGGCTCGACCCACATCTACCGGGCCACGGATATCCCTACGGATTCCTTCGGGTACGCAGTCATCGGCATGAGCTTCGCGGACATCAACAACCCCGCGGGCTCGCTCGGTCGGGTGTGCGTCCCCGGTGGCGGCCGCTATGTGGATCAGATCGCCAGCAGCGGTTCCACGGGAACACTCACGACGACGATCACCCCCATGAACGCTCCGTCCCCCACCGGCTTCATCAGCATGCAGGTTGGCGAGACCTGGGGCTTCCAGTACTGGCACCGGGATGTCGCCCCTGACGGCAGTGCCAGTTCGAACTTCAGCACGGCCTGCAGGATGCAGTTCACGAACTAGCGAGATCGGATAGAAGGAGGTCCCCGGCCCCGATGCGCCGAGCGTGCGTCGGGGCCGGTTCTCTATTGCAGTCCTCGAATGGGCCACCTGCCACGGGAACGCAGGCGAACATGGCGCAACCTTCACCGCCGCCCCTTAGCCTCGTCGGTCAACTTCCCCCCCGTGGCCTCAGCGCCACTCGTTCGATCGACTCGCCTGTGCTCTCCCCCCAGCTCCATCTCATAGCCGAAGCAGCCACCGCTGTTGGGCTTCGCCCGTGGGCAGACACAGGGACGGCGCTCGGACTCGCCAGGCAAGGGGGCACAATCCACGAGCCCGGAAGAGACGACATCGACCTCTCCGTCTGGGACAACGAAGCGGACGGCTTGGACGCTTTGGCGAGCGAGCTCGCGAAGTACGGATACCGACGCGAGCGCTGGTATTGGCGCGGCATGCCCTTCAAGGTCAAGTTCTACCTGCCCGATGACGCCGCCGCCTACCCCGTCGACTTCAAGATCTACCGCCGCGTGGGCGACGACTGTTGGACGCCGCTTGTGTACCACCGTCGCGTGCGCACGAAGCCCCTATGGCTCGCAGCGCAATATCTGCGCAAGCGAGCGGAGCGCGGATCCGAAATGCACCTTGGGCGCTGGCCCCTGGGTACGTGGCTCGGCGTACACACCTTCGTGGTGCCCGCACGCCACTTCACCACGCTAGAGCCCTGGCAGGACACACGGCTCTGGATGCCCAGCGACCTGGAGAGTCTCTTAACGCTGCACTACGGCGACTGGCGTACGCCGGTTTCGCCTTGGAACTCAGTGGCCCAGGACGGGTCCGTACGTAGGGGGCATCCCGGCAAAACGGTGGGTGCTCTTGGCCCGAAGGGAGCGAAGTGATGAGCGCTGCAGAACACCGAACAGGCAGCGAGCCTTCCGCACGGGAGCTCCAGATCATTGAGGCTAGCCGGCACCTCGCCGGATGTCGCGTCGTTGTGATCGGTTCGGGCGCGGCGTTTGCTGTGGCCCCTCTCGCCAAGCTCACGACGGCGAAGGACGCGCGCTTCGTTCTCGACAGCGGCGCCATCGACGTGCGCCTACGAACGGCTCTCGTCTCCGTCGCCGACCCGCGTATGCCGGAGGCCCTGCGCGCTGATTCCATGTCGGCTGTCTTCCAAGGCCTGCTCCAGGGCGGGCGCGTGGATGCGAGCATCATGAGCGCGGCGCAAATCGACGCGACCGGCAACCTCAACTCCAGCTACCTCGGGAAACGGGACGCGCCAACGCGGCGCTTCCCCGGCGCGGGCGGAGCGCCCGCCATGGTCGCTGGTTCATCGAAGGTGGTGATCATTGTGGCGCACGAGCTGCGCCGCTTTCCCGAAGTCTGCGACTACGTGACCTGCCCGGGTCCGAAGTCCGGCCGCGGCCGGCTGCGGGAACTCATCGTCGTCACGGATCGATGCGTGCTGCGCGCGGACCATCACGATCCCCGTCTACGCCTCCTGCGCCTGATGCCCGGCGAGACCCACAAATCCATCCAGGAGCGCACGGGCTTTGCCCTCAACCGCGCGCCTGGAGCTCCACCTGAGCTCCCCACGGTGGAGACACCTTCCCCAACCGTCCTCAGCACCCTACGTGAGACCGTCGATCCGGATTCTCTGTATCGACAGCAAAGAAAGCCCCCCTATGACGACCCAATCTGAAGGCCAAGAGCCCGACCCGTTCCACTGGAAGACCGCTATCTCCTGGAAGTCCATGGAGAAGATCACCTGTCGCGGTTACGACATCAACGACCTCGCGCAGAACGCGAGCTTCACCGAGACCGTCTTCCTGCTCTTCAACGGCGATCTTCCGACGCCCCAACAGGCAGAGATGCTGAGCCACATCATGGTCTGTTTCATGGAGCATTCCTTCTCGCCGTCCACGGTCGCCGCGCGCATGTGCGCAGCGGGCCGACCGCCGATCAACGCAGCGATCGCTGCCGGCATCTTGACCTTTGGCGACGCCCACGGCCCAGGCCTCGCCCACGGCAACCAGATGACCGAGCTGCTCAACCGCTCGAAGCGCGACGGACTCTCGCTCAAGGAAGCCGCCGAGCTGTTCGTGGACGAGAAGCTCGCCAGCGGCGACAAGATCCTCGGCGTACACCAGCCCCAGCACACGGACGGCGATCCGCGCGCGGGCCTGATCCTCGAGCGCGGCAAGGCACTCGGGCTGCTCGGTACCTTCTGCGAGCTGCAGCAGCACGTGCAGGATGCGCTCCACGCCCGCAAGGGCACGCACCTCAAGCGCAACCTCGTGGGCTCCGCGGGCCCGATCCTGCTGGACATGGGGTTCTCGCCGTCAGCGAGCTTCTCCATCGGCGTGCTGAGCCGCGGCTTCGGCAACGCAGCCCACGCGGCGGAAGAGCTCGAGCGCGAGAGCGCCTGGCGTGCTTCCCGCAAATCCGGCATGGTCGACATCCTCGACCTCTCGCTGCAGGGCAAGGAGAACTACGACGGCCCAGAGGATCGCGTGGTGCCTTCGGTACAGGAGCGCAGCAAGGGGCAGAACCGGTCGTGAGAAACGGGAGAGAGAGTGCGGCGTCCCTACGCGATGCGATCGCCGCCCATGTCCAGGACGGCCATGTCCTGGGGATTGGCGGCCAGAATATCTCGCGCTGCGCGACGGCCCTGGCTTTGGAGATCATCCGCCAGGGCCCGCGCGAGCTCACGCTCGTGGGCTGCAACCTCTCTCTCCACGCCGACCTTCTCGTGGGTGCAGGGCTCGTGCGGCGCCTCGAGTGTGGTACCGGCAACCTCGAGCGATACGGTGTCACCCACCGCATTGCCACCGGAATCCAAGAGCGGACCCTGGAGATCGAGGACTACGATCACGCCACGATGCTCGCGCGTTTTGTAGCTGCGGGAAGCGGCGTACCCTTCGCCATCATCCCTCACCTCGAAGGCAGCGATCTGCTCCGCGAAACAGCGCCGAACGGATCATCAAAGTTCACCCTTCTACAGAACCCCTGGCCTCCCCATGAGGAGGTCCGCGCAGCGAAGGCGCTAGCACCGGACGTCGCGCTCGTCCATGGACTCGAGGCGGACGCTGAAGGCAACGTTCGCATTCAGGGTCCAACGAGCCACGATCCAGAGCTCATCCGCGCGGCCAAGAGGGTTCTCTGCACCGTAGAGAAGATCCACCCGGACCAGCTCTTCACGACCAAGACCACCGGCACCGTGATCCCCGCCGTCTACTTCGACGAAGTGTTGGAGGTTCCGAACGGGGCGTGGCCCACTGCTACGCCCGGCGCGTACGTGCACGATGATGCCGCCCTGCGCGAGTACCAGGCCGCGGCGAAGGAGGGGGGCGCGGCCTATCGCCAGCAGCTCGACCAGCTCTTGGTGAGATCAACGGCCACGGAATAGTCAGTTGCGTCATCGACCTCGCCCCACGGCTCCCCGAGCGTAGGCACCGAAGTCTGGACTAGGAGTCTGCGCCACGGGTCGCGGTACCTGCTCCACCGCAAGTCAGCCCGCTGAGCTCGTCGTTCCTCCACGGTCGGCTCGAATCGCCCTGCGGAGCCAATCTCGGAAAGCGTTGAGCGCGGGGAGCTCGAGGCTGCGCTCGGGATAGACCAGCCAGTAGCTCCGCATGGTGGCGAAACGCGAGGGCGGCGCAGCCTCCACGATATCGCCGGAGGCCAGTAGCGGATCCGCCACGAAATCGGGGAGCAGCGCGTAGCCGAGCCCCGCGCGCGCGGCTTCAAGCGCCATCATGTGGTGCTCAAAGCGGGGTCCGCGCCGGGCGTCGGGCGCTTCGACTCCGTGGGCCTCCAGCCACTGCTTCCACGCATTGGGCCGGCTCACGAGCTGGAGCAACGTCTCTTTCGCCAGATCCTCCGCCGTAGCGGCCCTGCCCGCGAGGCTCGGCGCGCACACCGCGACGACCTCCTCTTCCATGAGCCTCTCCATGCGCCCGCCCGGCCAGGTGGCTGAGCCGTAGTGGATCGCCGCGTCGATGTCCCCCGAGTCAAAGTCGAAAGCGCGCAGGCTCGTCGTCAACTGCACCGAGATGTCGGGGTGCTTCTCCAGGAACGACGGGATGCGCGGAATCAGCCATGTGGTGCCAAACGTAGGGAGCAGCGCTAGGTGAAGCACGTCCGTCGTTGGGCCCGATTCCCTCACGTCCGCCACGGCTGCCCTCAATCGATCGAGCAGCATCTTGACCTTGGCGCCGAACTCCACGGCCGCGCGCGTGGGGCGAAGACGCGGATGCTCACGGTGAAACAGCTCGCGCCCAATATGAGTCTCGAGCAGCGCGACCTGACGGGAGACCGCGCCCTGTGTCCGACAGAGTTCCTTTGCGGCCCCTGTGAAGCTCGAGTGGCGCAGGGTCGCCTCGAAGGCGGTCAGCGCCGTCAGGGAGGGCAGTTCTCCCTCGCCTTGATCGGGGCCCTTGTCTGGTATCGAACTCATCTGGGGAGAGGGTATGCGCTGGGCTCATGGCCCCATGCGCTTTCTTCGTTCCTATCTGTGTGCCCTGCCGCCGAAGACTACGTGACCTAGAAGGCGCTGTCAGAGTGGCGGCCAAGGAACCCAGGTACATATCCGATGAACACGGCCACCACCTACCCCGAATCCGCGTCCCGTCCGGCCCCAGCCGCAATCACCATTGAACGCCTGATGGCGTCTCAGGTCGGCGAGATTCGGGCCCACGCGATCCGCAGCGCCCTCGTCTTCCCCGACGGAGAGGCTCGCAGCGACGTCTCACGCGCCGAACTTGCACTCGCCCTCGCCGGCCTCCTGTTCGAGGACGTTCAGCGACGCGTGCCTATGGCTCGCGCCTACGTCGAGGACTCGACGCGCGGTGGCCACGCGCTGACCTTCGACCACGGTGCTCTGCGTACGGTCGCCACCGACTGTGGGGAGCTTCCCCCGGGCGCAGAGGCCTTCGCTCGGATCCTGGAGCCCCTCGGTTACCGCCGCGTCGGCACCTACGACCTCTCGAAGATCCACATGACCGGATTCTCGTACTGCCACGAAGATCTGCCCGAGGGGATCCCCCAGTACTTTGTGTCCGAGCTGCACCCGGAGCGCTTCTCTCCCGAGTTCCAGGCTGCCACAGCTCGCGTCGTTGGCGAGAGTCAAGATCCCCTAACCTTGGAGGTGAAGAACATCCTCGATCATCTCGATCGCGCCGACTTGATCGACATGGCGGACGCCAGGCGCGTCCTACCCGAGCTAGTCGCGGCCTTCGATCGCCAACACGAGGAGCCCACCGTGGAGGACTACGAGACTCTTCTGTCTGAGAGCGCAGAGATGGCTTGGATTTCCACCGAGGGAAACGCCTTCAATCACGCCACGGATCGCGTTCAAGACGTCTTCGCAGTGGCAGCCGACCAGAAGTCCCTCGGGAGGCCCATCAAAGAGGCCGTGGAGACCTCGCGGAACGGCAACGTGATGCAAACGGCGTTCCGCGCCGCATCAACGCAGCGCCTCTTTCGCTCCGCCGCGGGCCATATGGTCGTGCGCGAGGTCCCCGGCTCGTTCCACGAGTTCATCACGCGCAAGACACTTCCAACGGGCGAGCTCGATCTGACATTCGACGCCGGGAACGCCACGTCGATCTTCAAGATGACGGCGGATGCTGTCTAGGCGGATCGACAGGAATCAACTTACAGAAACGCGATGACCGCGGACGACGTGAAATGGCTCGTGACGCCGCCGGGGACGAAGCCCAGAGGTTCGGCGACGAATGGACACGGCAACGATCGAAGAAAGACTTGCCGAACCTCTCCCAGCGGGCAGCGTGCAAGGGTGCTTTAGGCTGGATGAAGCCGTCAGGTTCATGCAGATGTGCCTCCAGGGTGAAGGAAGACGGACGATCCCATGGGCAAGGCGGGTCTGTAGACCCGCCGCGCACTGGCTAAGGACCGTCGCAGTCAAAACTCCCACTTTAGTACCCGCTGGGGATCCAGGCTGGGACGCGCGCAGCGAAATGACTTCCAGTTGTGTCGGTATTCACCCTCGGTCTTCAGAGGGAGCTCCTGATTTTTCGAAGCTCCTGCTGGATGGAAGTTCATACCGAATCTGCCCCGCTCGTCCGGGGCCTACAATCGAACCTGCGCGGACGGACTGCCCATGGCCAGAAGGGTGCCGCACTGGTCTTCTCGCTCATCGCCGTTCTGTTGATCTCCAGTCTCGGTGCGGGGCTCATCCAGCTGCAGTCCATGACCGAGCGACGACAGTCGTTTGCCATTGACCGGCGAAAGGCGCTCTACTTGGCGGAGGCTGGGCTTGGGGAAGCCGCGCTGGCCGTTTCTCTCGGCAAGTCCGGAATCATCGCTAGCGAAGGCGTGCCCGCCACGTTCGGCGAAGGCGTCTACTGGGTGGAATCGGACGACCTTCCCGATGACCGCATGCTGCTCACCTGTACAGCGCAGGTGGCGTCCGCCGAGATCGTGGCCCGAACCCTCGTGGCGCCCAACGTCAATCCCGTCGCACGCCTTGGGTTCTTTGGGTCCATGGGAGTGGAACTGGGAGCAGGAACCGTCCTGGACGGCTACCACTCGGGGCGCGGCAGCTACTCATCCCAGTTAGACAAGAGCCTGAGTGTCGCCACCACCGGAGAACTGGGCCTAGTCGGTAGTGACCACGACGTCACTCTTCTAGCGGCAGCCGGCAAGCTCCCCGCCGAGAGCGAATCAGGGTGCTCAGAAGAGGAGTGGAAGGTCATCACCGGTGAGGCAGGAGAGCGAGGAGAGCTGCCCGTCGCCGAGGGCAGTGAGGAGGCAGAAGCGAAGACATCTACGCCCACGTACGTTTTCGGGGAGGTCCGCCCGGGGCTCTCCGGGATGCTTGAGTCCGACGGGAGCTGCGTCGTAACAGGTGGCGTTCGCCCCTACGGGGCGCCGCCGCTTCTACCGGAGATCTCACTCCCGACTCCGGCAGAGCAGATCGACGACGACGTCCTTGTGACGGGCTTGAGACTGGGCGTCTGCAGCACGAGTCAGACCGATGTTCGAGGCACGATCACGGTGGCGACGGGGGCCACGCTGAGGGTTGATGGGCCTGCCGTCGTCGTGGCGAATCTGCTCGTCGTAGAGTCGGGAGGAGCGCTGATCCTCGACGATACTCTTGGGCCCATTCAGATTTTCCTCCGTGAAGGAATGGAGCTTCGGTCGGGGTCCTCCCTGAACTCCGCGGCTCTCGACACGGACGCGAGGGGCACCCGAATTTTCGTTGCGGGCACCGCGGAGCCAAGGGATCGAGTGACTCTTGCTGCGGCGGGCTACTTCCATGGGCTCCTCTACGCCCCGGACGATGAGGTTTGCGTTCCCGCCAGCCTGCGCTGGGTGGGCGGGATCGCAGCGCGCATTCTCAAGACCGAAGAAGAGGCAAGGCTTACGGTGGATCGTCGCTTGGCGATCGGTGGCGACGGGCTCCCCACGCTTCCCGAGCTTCTCGCCTGGCAGCTGATTCCCACGGGGGACACGATCGCACGGGAGCTGGCATTCGATCCGCTCTTGTCCCTCAGGTTGCGCGGTGTGACGCCGCTGCTGCCTGGCCAGGCTTCACCCGAGGACGAGGTGACCCTTCAGTACGTGGATAGCGATGGACAGGCGGCGATCTACAGCGGGTCGATCACCGCGTTCGATCCCGTCGGCGCCACAGAAATCGTAGGCGCGAGCTGGGAGGATCCGCGGGACGGCCTGCCGAGGGCCTGGGCGACTCCGCCCGGGACGGACTCCACCGGCGCAACGTCTCGCGTCAGGGCTGATCTGACGGCTATTCGTGCGATCGTGCTGAAGGAGAGCCCGGGCATCGATGTTTCTTCTCTGTCGGACGAGGAGACCATGGTGGAACTGGCGGCGCTTCCAGAGACAGCGGACCTCTCCGGGGCGCCCCAGTCGGCGGAGCGAGTGCTCGCAAGGGACGACGTTGCGGTTGATGCAGATCAGGCGGAACGAGATCGCGCAGCTCGCGCTGCAAGATCCGCTCTCTCGATGGCGGAAGAGGCGCGGGCACTGGCCGATGACGCCGCCAAACGGGCGGAGGCTGCTGGCGCGGCTGACGCGGCTGACGCGGCTGACGCGGAGGATTTCGCAAAGAAAGTCGACAAGGAGGCAGCGAAGACCGAGGTTCACGCGGAGGATGCCAAGCTCTCGGCCATCGCAGCCTCGACCGCCACCGGCGCGGCAATCTCTGCGGAGGCGGATGACACGGAGAAGCACGAGGCAAGCGCCAAGGCGGACCTTGAGAAGGCGCACAAGCAGGCTGAGAAGCTCACCGCGGCCGGCTATTGATATGAAGCGGCCCATCCGATGCCCCCGATTTGCGCCCGCAGGTGCGAACCCTTGCGCCCGCGGGCGCATGGGGCTCAGCTTGGTCGAGGTCATGGTCTCCGTGATGATCGTGACCGTCGCGACCTACATTCTGACCTCGACGGTCATGGCGTCCGTGATGAACGCCAGCTATAAGCGGGAAAGGGCCGCTGCGGCAGAGGCCCTCTCCAACATGGTCGAGGAGATCCGCGCGCGCCCGGCCGCGGAGGTGTTCGCACTCTACAACTCCGTCTCCACGGACGACCCCTACGGACCAGGGACCGGCTTCGGTCATCGCTTCGACATTCCGGGGCTCGATCCGCAGCTCGACTCAAAAGGCAGAGCCCTACCCGTCGGCGAGATCCTCTTGCCCGGGCGCGGGGCCTGGCTCGATGAGAGTCTCAGCGACCCCGAATTTGGTCTTCCACGTGACTTGGACGGCAGCATGTTCATTGAGCCCGGCGACTGCTCAGACCGCTACATTCTGCTGCCTCTTATCGTCCGGGCCCGTTGGAATGGCCGCCTCGGCGACCGGCAGATGGAAATCGCTACGGTCGTCGTCGATACTCCGGGTGGGTTCTCCAAATGAGGTCGCACAGGAGACTCCAGGCGTCCGGCCGGGCTGGGTTCACGCTGGTCGAGGTAACAATCAGCTTAGGGGTGTTTGTCCTGGTTGCGTTGAACATCGGGCTGCTTACGAAAGCAGGTAAGTCAGCCGCAGAGTCAGGCGTCCTGATGATGCGCGTCGACGACGAACTTCACCTAACGGTGGACCGAATCGGCCTCGCGCTCTTGGCAGCTGACGCCAGCGAAGTGGACGGCCTGACGCCGGCGCCGCTGCCTTCATCCTCGGTGCGCTTTCAGGCTTCGCTCGGAACCAACGGCGGCGAAGTGGTCTATGGCCCCGTCGAGGAAGTGGCGTGGCTCCCGACGCAGGAAGGGATGGGCTCCGTGTGGTGGCGCGAGCGACCAGAGAACGAGGCGGAGCGGAGAGTCACCTGGTCCAAGCACGTCCCGCTAGCCTACAAGGCTGAGCTGCCCGAGAACTTCGCTGATGACAACGAGAACGGACTGATCGATGAGGGGGGATTGGCTTTCACGATGGCAGCCAAGAAGATCAGCATCCATGTGACCGTGGAGCGTAAGGACGAAGACGGGAAGCTAATGTCGACCCAGAAGAAGAGCGTGATCACATGTCGAAACTGAGCTGGCTGATCGCTGTATCAGCAGCGACCGTGTTGCAGGGACTGTGCTTTCCTAGCTCGCCCCAGGAGAGCAAGGCCCGCGAGATCCTTGCGCAGCTCCAGAAGGAAGAGTCGCCCCCGGTTCCCACGGAGGTCGCCGCGGTGCTCTTCGCTCGTGGACCCAGGGCCACCGCCAGTTTTGTCGAGATGGTGGGCGCAACCGAGTGGACGCAGAGCGGGCAGGGAAGATGGGCCGCTCAGCTTGAGGCCGCCTTGGACGGGGTACCTGGCGTGGCGCTCTCTGTGCTCGGTGCCCCCGACCTGCAGGACGGCGACGCTATTAGGGTGGCCTCTGTCTCTCTCGAGGTCCTGACGTTGCGCGGCAAATCAGGAGCCCTTCTGACGGAGCTAGAGATCCTGCTGCAGGTCATGGGCGGGAAGGCAGGAGCGGTCAACCTCGGCGCCAGTACCGAGCGGGCAATCTCCCGGCTCGCCCTAGCCGGCGAGCTCGACGGAGAGTCTCTCCTGCGCTTGGTTCGTGCGAGCGAACCGAATCTGAGCCGCGACGTCCTCGCGGGAGCGGCCAAGGCTCTCCTCGGTGAGCCCATCGCCGAGTGCCTAGGCCGTGGAACCGGCGCCGATGGAACGATCCTCAACCAGCTGCACCGAGCCGTGAGGTTGGGTGCGACGGTCAACGATGATCTGGTGCACCGAAACGTACTCCCGTTTCTCCGAGCCTCGGTCGATTTCGAGCGCTCTGAGGCGGCCCACATTCTGGGCAAGGTCGGCCAGCGCGCGCACATCTCGCCCCTAATAGAGGCCCTTGGGGACGACTCTCGCCTCGTGCGCCTGTCCAGCCTCGCTGCTTTGCAGGATCTGACCGGCATGACCATGACGGGCAACCGTCATCGCTGGCGACTTTGGTACGCGGACCAGTGCACGTGGTGGGACACCCACGGCGAACGCCTCGTGGCGTCCCTTGGCGCCACCCCCCGCCGCAAGCTCGTTGCGGTGCTCGCCACCGTGGCGAGCAAGCGGCTCTATCGAAAAGAGATCTCGGCGCAGCTTCTCACGAGGCTGCAAGGCGCGAGGCCAGATGAGGTCTGTGCCGTGCTAGCAGCGATTGGCTCTCTGCGAGATCCAGACCTCGTGCCGCACGTGGCAGAGCTACGCCGGCACTCCGACCCGACCGTTCGGTCGTGTGCAGCAGAAACGCTCCGTGCGCTGCGCTAGTCGGCATTGGGCGGGACTGCTTGGTCAGAGAAGCTGGGATCGACTCCTGAACGGATCGGTCGTAGAATTTTGAAGTTTCTCCCAACGCTCTGCGTCGCAGTGGGCTCTTCGGAGACGGCATTGAACTTTGTACGTCTCACTACGCCGAACCTCTCCCATGACTGGACCGCTCGCCACACTTCTCGCTCTCTCCCTATTCGCTTCCGTATCTAGCCGCCCCGACCCCTCAAGGGGTGCTTTCGTGGGGCTCGTCAGTACGGCGAGCAGCCCTTGGACGGATGAAGCCACCAAGGCACTCGCGACCCAGGCTGTGGCCCTTTGCGAAGCGGCGGCGGCGCTTTCGAATGAAGGAGACTTCGAGGGCGCGAGAGCACAGCTGGAGAACGCCCTAGCCATCTACGAAGGCAAGCTCGGCAAGAGAAAGCTCAAAGTGGAGTACCTGCCAGCGCGCGCTTCTGCGCTGCGCCAACTCGTCTGGTGCAATTTCAAGGCAGGCGACGCTGGCAAAGCTCTGCAAACCTATGGATCGCTCCTCGACCTGCGGAAGATTGACGCTGAGAACGTGGTCCTTCGTGCCGAAATGCAATCCGTCTACCAAGCCGCCTTCGAGCATGCAGCGGCCCAAACCGACCGAGCAGCGATGGAGGCCACTTGGGCTGAGGTTGAAGGTCTCTTCAAGAGTTCCAAGGACAAGCTCTTCCGTCTCCAGATCGCCCACGACCGCGCAGGCATGTACGGCGCGCTCGGAGACGTGGAACGCCAGCAGGCAGAGCTCGAGGGAGTCTTGAAGGCACGACTGAGCTCGAAAGACTATGACGGAGCCAACTGGAGTCGATGCAGCCTCGCTTTTGTGGCGCTTGAGAACGGGCAGCCAAGCGCTTCCCTTGAGCTACTCACAGATGCCCTAGCAGATATCCGGAAGGGCAAAGGCGTGTTGGCCCATGCGGCGGTTGGAAAGAACCTCGTCAGGCTCGCAAAGTCCGTGGCCGCTGGCGATCGACCGGACCGCGACGTGGTCTCTGGCCTTTGGGCCCTTGCGTTGCAGGAATCAGAATCAATGGCCCCGTCTGTCGTACCGCCCGAGAGGCTACTCGCCGCAGCCTTGGACGCGGAAGTGGCGCGCCGCGGGGCCGCACGTTCTACCGAGGGTGCATTGGCGCTACTGAAGGAAGTCAAGGGGGTCCCAAAGTCCGTCACTATCGACCTCGCTCTGCATGCGGCCAAGACGCTGAGTGATGGCGGGGATGCGGAGCAAGCCCGCGAGGTGCTGGAGACGCTCGATATTCCAAAGAGCCCAGTCGAGCCATTCTTGACCACTCGCAAGGCAGTAACCATGGCTGAGGTCGCGGCTGTGACAGACGATCTTCCACTCTTTGAATCAAGCTGCCGCACCACCCTTAGGTGTTTGGCTGTGATGGAGCACGACATCACCAGTCACGACGCGCTAGATCGACTCCTAGTGGCCGCAAAGTCACTGCCAGGGAGCATGGCGGTGGCAGATGTCGAGAGGCTCAAGAAGAACACGATGGCTCGGGGGCGAGCGGGCGGCAAAGGCGGAGCTGCCTTCGGTGGCGCTGGCGGCAAGGGCGGAGGCAAGCCACGCAACCGTAGTTTCAACAGCCTTGGCATCGAAGAGGCCCTTTTTGCGATCCAGGTTCGAGACGGCTCCATCGCAATCAAGAACATGCTCAGCGGGCGTGAAGAGTCGGACGACATCGCCTGGAGTGTCCGTCGATCAGGCCTTGAGGGTCTCATCGTCCAGACTTTCGGCGGCTTCATTGCGGTGAACAGCGTCAACTACAACTCGCGCAAGGGCTCGGTGATTCAAGGCTCGAAGGGTGGCCTGTCACTCAGCGACCTAGACATGTTCCGTCCCGTCGACGAAGAGCTCGCGCTCTTCGTGACCAAGACCGGCGCCACTTTCTACGGAAGCTCGCGCAAGGTCAAGTGGTCCAAATGACCGGCCCTCCGGCCACGGATCACCTCGCTGACGACTACCACCGGCATGCGGTCTGGCTACGCAAGCTCGCGGGAGGGCTCGTCAACGACCCTGCCGCTGCTGACGATCTAGTTCAAGAGACCTGGCTCGCCGCACTCCGCGGCAAGGGTGCTAGAGGGTCAGCCGTGCGGCCTTGGCTCAGGGCAGTACTGGTGAACACAGCACGTCGGGTCTATCGAACGAACGATCGCAGATCCATCAGGGAAGAGCTAGCCCACGACGGCGCGCAGCATCTGCCTTCAGCCGCGGAACTAGCTGAGTCGAACGACCTCGCCCAAGCGCTGATGGAAGAGGTTCACGCGCTTCCTGAACCGTTGAGCACAGCACTGCGCCTTCGGTACATGGAGGGGCTCCGATCGGTTGAAATCGCCCGTCGCTCAGATCAGCCAGTCGGCACCGTCCGCTGGCGCTTGGCGGAGGCCCGAAAGGAGCTAAGGGCAAGAATGGACCGGCGCCTGGGCACTCGTAGGGCGTGGGCCGGCTTGGCACTCCCCCTTGGTCTGCAGCTGGACACTGCGGCAATTCGCGCGAAGAGTCTGACCTCCGTCAAGACAGGAGCAAGAGCAACGATGCTGGTCGAAAGCGGAGCACGGATTGCCCTCGGCCTTGCCTGCCTTCTCGCCATGGCTGGCGCTTGGCTCGTCCTACGCCCGGAGACTGACAGTGGTGCGACGGGCACGGAGATCGCCCTCTCCCCCATGGCAACGCCGACCGACAGCGCCCCCCTGGCGCCAGATCCGACGAAAAGCGCGGAGAGGATCGAGATTGCCACGGCAACGCTCCCTGAGGCTGAGGCGAGGTCGGCGCAGCGCCCAGGCACGCCCCCCGCGCGGATGCCTCGTCTGGAGAGAGATCAAGTGGGAGTCTTGTTGGCGGTTCTTGACGATGAGGGCCAAACAGTACAGCACGCTACTTTGAGGTGGGACGGAAGCCATGCCGCAGTCGCATCGACCGACCAGAACGGAGTCGCTCAGCTCCTCTTTCGTCCGCCAGTCAGCGGCGCTCAGCTGAGATTTCGAGTAGAGGCGCGAGGCTTCACAGATCGAATCATTGAAAAGACGCTCCGAACTGGAACGGCAACGTGGCTAGGCGAGATCACGCTGACGCGGGCGATCGAACGAACGGGTCGCGTAGTGAACGAGGAGGGACTTCCGATCAAAGGCGCCCGGGTGCTGGTTGCACCCGTCGGCGCTGCACGAGCCCCATCTCCGGGATTTCCATCCGACCGTCATGCGAGCGTCGCACCAGCGGGCTGGAGCGAGCTATCTGTCGATCCGATGTTTACGGATCGTCGAGGCAGATTCGTGTTCCCGAAAGCGCCTGCGAAAGTTCACTGCGTGTGGGCGGTTGCTGAGGGGCATTGGTACACCGGCAGCGACCCGATTGCCCCGCAGAATCTGAAGCCCGTCACCGTCGTTCTGAAGAAACTCCCGGATGCGGCGTCCATCAGCGGCCGCGTGGTAGACGTCAACAGCCAGCCGCTCGGGGACGTGCTTCTCAGGCTGACCCCTGAGTCGGTGCCGGCGTCCACCAAGCAGAAAGCTGAGGAGCTAGAGACCGAAGCGGATGGGACCTTCAGGTTCAGGCTGCGTCACTCTGGTAGCTACCGCATCGAGGCCGAGGACTTGCTCGACCGCTGGGACAACCTCACCGTGGGTGGGCTCCGATCCGGCACTCGGAGTCTTGAGATCCGCCTCAAGGTTCCCCTTTGAGTAGATCGGCCGATGAGGATGTCGGTGTCGAGATCACCTCAGAAGTCGCCAACGCTTGCGTGCTGAGCGGGCTCCTTCCCTGCACCTCCTATGTCGAGACCTCCTATGCCGATTGCATCTCATTCAATTTCCATCATGGCTTGCCTTCTCAGTGCACTCGCCTGCACACCCTCGAACCCGTGGTCCGAGCAAGAACCTGCTCGCTCACCGGCCGCGGGCTCGCCTCTTCCCTCTCTGGGCTCGCAGGAGGAAACTCGCTTCTCGAGCGTGCTTGAACGATGCGTCTGGATCAAGCGAGAGATTCAACGGCGGCTTCTAGAGGCAGAGCCGGAGGTGTTGAGCAAGAACGAAGAGCTGCTCAAACTTGATGAGACTGGCGCAGCTCGCTTGGTCGACCGGAGATTTCAAGACGAGCGCGCTGGGCGAGCAATCCTCCAGCGTGGCGGCGGTGCGTACTACTCCTTTGCCACACGCAGCCACAGCTACAACTCACAGCCAGACATCGAACTTCAGAACGGACGCTTCTCCTCCGGCTTCTACGGCCTCTCCTTCGGAGCGATCTACCGCCTCGGACCTGTCGATCTTGCCCAGATCGACACCAGCGGCGCGACCCTCCCCGCGGGTATCACGAAGAAGGCCGAAGTGGCCTGGCCGAGGCTTTGGGCGCCTATCGATGCAAAGCGCGCGATGAAGCGAGAGCAGCAAAGAGACGTGTTCTGGAGACATCAAGCCAGCGTTGGGGATGTAGGCTCCACCTATATCCTGCGGGCTTGGCTGAGAGCCGAGCACGACATCCTCGTCGCATTTCGCATCGAGAAGAAAGGACCCTATGGCGTGACGATTGTGTGGCGCAAGTTGAAGTCGTTTCCGATGGACGGCAGCAGGGGCCAGCGTTCTCCGGATGGGCACCCTGAAGTGCCAAGACTCGCGCACGATTCAGCGCTCGCGTCGTCGCTTCGCACCCTCTCCGTCGACGAGCTCCTGGAGAAACTCGACGCCGAAGCCGAGAGCGCACGACTACTCTCCGTCCCAGAGTCCCAGAGGGAAGAGTTCGTGGAGTGGAGCGGCCAGCCAATGAACCTCGCGCAGCGCGGCGGATTCTTGCGGCTACTTGAACGAGGCAAAGCCGCGGGGATATTCGGCGACAACGTTGCCTGCTATTACTCCTTCGCAAGCGAAACGCACGGGTGGAGTAGCCGTCCAGAGATCAGCTTCGAGAACGGCACCCTTGGCGGTGGCCAAAACAACTGCTGGCTGGTCGACTTAGGCGCACTCACCTCGGAAGAGCTGGCCGCTGCGAGTAGCGGCAAGTGCCCCTCCGGCCCAGGTAGCCGAGTTGCGCTCGGCTGGACCGCACTGCACCGCATGGAGCTTGCGCGCAGTGAGCGCCGTGACCTGGTGCCTACTGAGAGCTGGCAAGATCGGCTCGCTGAAGCTGGCGTAACCGATCCTGACGCCCGGCGGACTCGGAGAGCTCCCGTCACCCAGGGGCACAGCTACTTGTTCCGAACCGCTGGCTCCCGGGGAGACCTGCTGCTCATCGCTACGGCGCTGAAGCGAGACGACAACGGGGTATCGCTGGCCTGGCGAGTGATCGAGAGCTTCCCAATCCCTAACGGTCGATAGCTCAAGTGGGTGCGAGCTGAGCACAGTGCTGCTTGGGGAAGTTCTGCATCTGAACAGAACCAGTGTGGCGGCGGAACGACTGTAACGGCACTCCTACAGCGGCTGAGCGACTCGCGCTGGGGAATGGGGAAGACGGCTCCGGTCACGTGCCGCGCAAGGTGCTCCGCGCCTCACTTCGAGTCTAGGAGTCTGCGCCAACGGCTACGGAGCTTCTGAACTTCATGCTCCAACCGTAGGTAGGAGGCTGATCGCCACAAGCTGAAACGAGCGGTTGCCGAAGGCTGCGCTCATGACCGTCAACTCATCTTGCGGCGATCGGTCGTGCTTGCCACGTGAAGGCCGCCTACTCGTCTAGAAGAACGAGATCTCTACCGCCGAGGAGGTGTTGGACGTCGCCTGGGGGTTTGCGTCACGGAACCAGTACTGCATGAACCAGGTCTCGCCAGCCTGCACCACGGTTCCCTGGGGGAACTGATCGAGGTCTGCGCGGAACGACACGGTTCCCGTTCCGCGATCGGTGAGCACCGTGTCGCTGAAGCGCAGCAGGTTGCCGCCAAGGCACAGGAGCCCCTGGCTGCCTCCGCCAAGCATCTGGTTGCCCTGGGTTCGCGACGCGAGGAAGTAGCCGAGAGAGTCCACCGGAGAGTCCGTCACGTTCAGTACCAAAACGTTGGCCGAAGCTGCGTCCTGACCGAGCCCGCTAAGCTGAGCAGGGACCCCCGTCGAGTTAGGGTTCGCGATGCAGATTTCGGCCCCAAGGCGTCCGTCGCAGCCCAATTGACAGCGAAGCGGGTCGAAGGGGAACGCACCGAGGTCCCGAACCGTCCCGTCGTCATCGAACGTCGAGAAGGGATCGCCGGCGTCGATTGAAGGGGAGTCAGGGAGCAGCGCGTAGTCGGGCCACATGCTCTCTGGGAGGTCGAAGTTGCCGAGGCCAGGGAAGCCTCCCTCGACATTGGAGTACGTGGCCTGGGCAGACGCCCCGCCGATGCGGGGCGCGTCTCCGCCGAGGACGATGCAGTTGCTCAAGGCAGCGTTGGTCGTGGCCGAGGCCACGACTTGCCCGTTGAAGTTCTGTGCTCTGTTGTCGATGAACGTACAACGATCGACGACAAAGTCCCCAAGGACAGCTCCCCCGCCGTTGGAGAACGTGTCTACGGCTTGGTTGTCGATGAACAGGCAGCGCTCCATCGTGCCGCTACCCGACACCGCTCCTCCCCCGCAGCTGTACTGGGATGCTCCACTCGCGTCGTTGCCAATGAAGACGCAGGCCTCAAGGGCCACCGTGCCCGAGATAGCACCGCCGAACTGAGAGCGGTTGTTCCTAAACCTACAGCCGCCCAGACTCGCGCTAGCTCCAGCCGACAAGAAGATGGCTGAGCCCGAATAGGGGTCCGCGTTGTAGCCGTTGCCATCGAACGTACTGTCGGAGATTTCTAGCATTGAACCAGAGATGGCCCAAAGGCCCGCTCCGTCCCCGCTCTGACGGTTGTTCGAGACCTCGCATTCAGACATGAAGAGCGTTGAGTTGATGAGCGCCATGCCTCCTGCGGTTGAGTCAAAGCCCACATGCCCGTTGAACGTCGAGTTTGTCGCCACGATGGACGAGTCTCTGGCATAGATGCCCGATCCAAGAATGGCAAAGCAGTTGTCGATCGAGGTGTCCCTTATCTGAAGGGTTGAATCCAGCGCATAGATTCCGCCACCAAGCGATGTGGAGTTCACTCCGCCCCCGCCACGGATCGTGCAGCCCCGCAGGTCGACGAGGCCACCCTCTACGTAGATGGCGCCGCCCTCGACCGAGTAGATCAGGGGGAACGTATCGCTGGAAACGAAGTTCATGTCCTGCAGCGTGACGGACGAGTTGAGGCAGTAGAGCCCCCCGCCTTGGTCGCTGCCCGTCGAGGTTTCCCCTCCTCGTCCTGCGACGGTAAAGCCCTCGACGGTCGCATCGACCTCACCGCTCACGAGACGGAGCACGGGCCTTGAGTTCGCCGGATCCACACTGGCCCTGAGAGTCGTAGCTGAGGCGCCGCCAGAAGAGCGAAGCTCGACGTCCTTACCGAGGAAGTCGATGGCCTCGTCGAAGTAGACGCCTGGGGCCACAAGGACCGTATCGCCTGCCAGGGTTGTGGACGCAGCCAAGGCGAAGTCAACGCGGACATAGGGGTCGGCTTGGGTACCGCTACCGGGGGCAACCCCGGCGGCATCCACGTGCCAAGTGGTTTGAATGGGGGCTGCGAGCGAGAGGAGGAGCAAGATCATCGGGAAGTCACTGGGATGCGAGGATAAGGACTGGAAGGAACCCGTCGAGCGGGACACCGAGCGTGTGGGAAGGCGCAAGGTTCCGGTCGCCACGACGGGAAGGGGCACCAGTGTCGCATTCCCACGCCGCTTCTCGCAAGATTTCTGCCGACGCGAGCCCTGGAGCATCTGGGGCAACCAACACCAGAAGGCGAGGCCACATCAATTCGCAGCATCGAGATCACACCCGCATGCCAATGTCGGACAGGGGGTGATCATCCCAAATCGCGACTCATGTCTCTCCGTCACCAAAGCGCGCTATGCCACTCCACTTTCCAGCGCGCACTCGTTCGAGATGCTGCCTGCTGCGACTTTCCCATGCGAGGCCACATCCGGGCCGTCCAGACCCTATCCCTCACCCCTTACCCGCCGAACTACTTCCGTCAGCTCGACCAGCTCTTAGCGAGGTCAACGGCCACGGAGTAGTCGGCCGCGTCGTCGACTTCGATCCACGGCTCTCCGAGCGTGGGCACCGAAGTCAGTGTGCGCCCCGCTTGGACAAGCGCCGCTAGCGCGTAGGTGTAGACGCAGTTCTCCCACTCGGGCTGATCCACCATCCTGTCCATTTGCTCTCGGAGCGCGGCGGTCGCGGCTGGACTAAAAACGCCCAGCCCCACGAACGTGCCGGTGCCCTCCTCCACCGGAATGTGCGGGCCGAGGTCGGTGACGACGACGCCGTCCCCTTGGGTACGCATGGTCCCAGGGATCGAGCGCCCCTCGTCGACGAGCAGCCCGAACTCGGAGGTCGTCTTCGCCACGCGTTCCCACAGGCCGAACCCCGCGACGAGGTCCGCGAAGGCCACGAGTACGCGGCCCTCCAACAGGTCGCGCACGCTATGCAGCGTATGCAGGTTGCCGTGGGCCGCATAGTCAGCGTAGCGGCGCGTGGCCGCGCGCCCGCCGACGTGCTCTTCCAAGGGCTCCGCCGCGTGCCCCGTCACGACCGTGGTATCCGTGATTCCCAGGCGCGCCAGGAAGTCAAACTGCACGTCGATGAGACGCCGGCCGCCCGTGAGCTCCAGCATCGTCTTGTGCTGGACGTGGGTCGCCGGGTACAGCCGCGACGATAGGCCAGCGGCGAGGATGATCGCGCGCGTGGGAGGAGTAGGGTTAGATGCCATGGCGTACGGAGGAGTCTAAACGGCTTCTTGTGAAGAAAGCCAAAGTACCTCAGCCTAGGCGAGGCCTAGGTACACCTGACTTGTATGAACCAGACTGACAAACTAGACGCCGAGAGCGTGCTCGCTCATCTCGGCTGGGTGCGCTCGCTCGCTCTGCAGGTCGCTGGGCACCGTATTTCATCGGACGACGTGGCCCAGGAGACCTGGCTTCGAGTCCTTCGCAATCCTCCGCCCCAGGGCGTTTCCCTGCACGACTGGATTTCGGGCACGGCCCGCAAGGTAGCCGTCGAGCTGTCGAGACAGTCGCATCGAAGGAAAGAGCGCGAAACCATGGCCGCAAAGGCTGCGCGATCCGAAAGCGAGGGCCAAACCGTGCGGCAAGTGGAGCTTGAGCGAAGCGTCGTCGACTCGGTCATGGAGCTCAAAGAGCCACTCCGCAGGACGATCCTAAGCCGGTACTTTGAGAACATGAGCGCCCGTGAAATCGCGGCGCAGGACGACATTCCGGTCTCGACCGTCAACACGCGGCTCTCCACCGCCTACGCGACGCTGAGGCAACGACTGACCAAGCAACCGGACTCCGTCGCGGGCGCGTTCTTCTGCGTCGCCCTTGAGGGTTCAGCTAAGGGGGTATCCAGCCTGACGTTCCCCGCCGGGACGTTCGCGAGCAAGCCCGCGGCCCTCGTTGCGGCTGCATTGGCAGCGGCGGGCGCGGGCCTCTTCGCAACTCGCTCGAGCCCTGCACCGGCGAGCCCGGTCGTTCCAACCACCATCGCCGCCCAGGCACCGGAGCCTACGGTGGAGGTCGAACCAATCGTCACTGCCCCCTCCGCAACGGACAACGTCGCCTCACAAGCGGGCCGGGTCGAAGCCCTAGCCGCCGGGCTCTCCGCATCCCAGGGCCCGAAGACCGGTGGGCAACCGGCGGCGGCGACGCCGCAGTTCACCGAGACACTCTCGGTGCGGGTCGTCGACTACCTCGGTCAGCCCGTGGCCGACGCTCCCTTCGCGGTGAGCGTCGACGGGGGCATCCTCGTTCGCTCGAAGAGAGTGCTCTCAAGAACCGGACCCGCGGGGGAAGCGGTAGAGGTCGATTGGTCTTCGATCCGCCCAGCCGGCGCGACGGCAGAGACCGAAATCAAGCTCGCTGCCAAGGGCATCGGTTTCTCACCAAGCCCCCAAACGTTCCGCCTCGATGAGCTGCCTGCGGGGACCATTGACCTCGTCATCGCGGAGCCCTTCGACACGGTCATCCTGGAGTGCGTGGATGATCAAGGCATCGCACTCCAAGAAGACGTGAACGTCATGGCCATGGGCGGCAGGACCATGACGCTCGATGCCCTGTCGGAGACCCTGATCGCGGCGGGTCGCTCAGAGCGGTTCTTCCCGGTGAGCTTGAAAGAGACTGCGACGTTCATGGGCCGGGCCAAGATCGGGTACGGGGCCTCCATGGCCAACCTGCCCCCCCGCACGGTGCACCGTGCCACCACTCACCTCCAGCTGGAATTCTCAGGACGACTGCCGTCCCTCACCTATCGAATTCCAGAGGCGGACGCTGCGACCATGAAGCGCCGCGGCAGGTGGAGCATCCAATTCCTGCCAGAGGGGGCGGCGGAGAGCCACCGCCAAGCGCGGCCATGGACCGCGGATGACATCGAGTTTGGCGTCACATTCAAAGATCCGTCCTTAGCCGGTCAGTCGGGCGCTCTGAGCATCGGCTGGTCTCCCTACACCGCAAGCCTTGCGGACGGGACAGACCGCAGTGTCGCTCGCTCGACGTCGATCGACGTGACGCTTTCTCCCGTGGGCGAGAGCTTGGCCCTCGGTGAGATTCAGCTGGAAGCTGCGGGCGAAGCCAGCCAAGGCCGCGTCGTCGACAGCGAGGGGCTCCCCGTGAAGGGCGCGAGAATTTCCCTCTTGGAGTGGAAGTCGAAACACGGTGCACTGGGTTGGCACCGCGACACCGGCCATCGCGCCCGCTCAGACTCCGACGGCTACTTCCCCGCTCCCAGTCCACTCGAACCGGGGACCTTCGCGCTTCTTGCCGAGCACAAGATGGTCCTGTCAAGCGTCCCAGTCCCCTGGGCACCCATGGACAAGGACGTGCAGCTCGTCCTCGAGCCCGCTGCTGTGGTCACCGGACGAGTGATCCTTCCAAGCAGCGGAGACTCGACACATTTTTGGGTCCAAAGCGTTGAGCCTAGCAACGGTTCCGCGCGCGTGATCAGTACGCCCTTGGACGACGATGGCTCCTTCAGTCTTCACAGCGTCACCGGGGAAACCACGAGCCTCGAACTCGTCGCACCGAGGTCAGCGTTTCCGATCGCCCGCCTTGAGAGCGTCCGGGTCGGCGGAGACGAAGCCGATCCGCGCATTCAGCCGTGGGACCTGGGCGATCAGCTACGGACGCTCTCTGTGGGTATCGTCAGCGAAGAGGGCGAGCCGATCCCCTTTGCGACCCTGCGCACCCAGGGGAGGAAGTTCTACGGTAGGGGCGGCAAGGCTTCGCTGCTCGTTCAGGACATCGATGGCTTGATCACCATCCAGGCTCCCAGCTGCCGCGAGTTCAGCTGCCGTCTCCCTGAGCTTCCCGACGCCGTGACTCTGCGTCCGGCCTTCGAGGTGGACTTGGTGATCCACGGCGGCCCCAAGGTTGGGCCGCGCTTGGACTCACTGGTGGTCTCCCTCAAGCGCACCGGACAGCGAAGCCCAGAGGAGCGGTCGAAGCTTCGCGGAGACGAGTGGACGCGCGACTCCTCAAAGTCGATGTCGCCGCGGCGGCTCTCCATTGAGAACGGCGGCGAAACGCGGGTCACCTGCCACCAGCCGGGCGAGTATCGCCTGGACTTCCGCGAGAAGTTCGGGAAGAAGAACCGCGCCATCGACCAGGCGACCCTTCCCGAGGAGCTTCAAGAAGCGCGGATCATCGTCGAGGATGCGGAGGGAGTCCAGACGTTCCGGTTCGACTGGCCGTAGACGCAAAATTCGAAGCAGCCTGAAACGGGCCTCCGCTTGAGAACGTTCAAGACAGTACCGCGAGGGGAACAAAGCGCACCGCGCCGCTCCTCGCGCTGCCTTACTACTAACTGCCGGAGATCGACCATGAAACTGTTCCTCGCGTCCGTGACTGCTGCCTGCTGCGTTCTTGCTCTTCCCGCCTTCGCCGTGATGGCCGCGTCCGACGGGAGCTCAACGCCGACTTCCCAGTCCATGACCGGTGGTGCGACACTCAAGGTGCAGAGCGTAACGACGACGACCACCGTTACAACGAATGAGGAGGGAGTGAAGAGCTACAGCCACGTCACGCGCCTCGAATGCGCAGGCAGCGCCCATGACTGCAAGATCAATCGCAACGGTGAGGCGGTGTACGTCACGCCCACTGGGCTCTAAGTGGCAATGGACCGGCGGCCCTCGGGGATAGCGAGGCTATCCCTGGGGGCCGCTTGTCGTTCCAACCAGTTCGATCCGTCGCCACCTCGCTGCACCCCGTTGGGCCCTGACCATGAAACGCCTCCTTCTATTCGCCGTTGCTTTGACCTTCGCCGCCCTTGGGCTCAGTCTCGCCTATCTGCTTGCTCCCCACGGGATCGATGACCATGGCGTCGCTCCAAGCGCGGAAGCCCCGGCCCCGTCCGGCGCAAAGGCAGAAGCACCTGGGCTCGCGGGCCCCAAACCGATACCCGGCGCAAGGAGCGCGGTGGAGCCTGCTGACACCGAGCCGGTCCTCATCCGCGAGGAAGCAGGCCGCATCGCTGGTATCGTTGTGGACAGGAACCAAGTCCCTGTGCCCGCAGCTGACGTCGAGCTGCTCTACGGCACAGAGCCCAGCGGGCTCAGCGGACTCGTCTCACGTCGAAGAGTGGAAGCCTCCACCCTCGCGGCCATGCAGACGGGCGCGAACGGCGGCTTCTCCTTCGAGGCACCGGCGGGTTTCTGGTCGCTGCGCGTCACGAAGGAAGGGATGGCTCCCTTCGAAGAGGAAGCGCTGCGGCCCGGGGACTTCCGCTGGATCGAGCTGGGCCCGAGCTCCCTCGTACCGATCCGAACGGTGGACCCGAAGGGCGTACCAATCGCGGACGTCGAGCTGCGCGTGATCCGGGGGACCTTCACCGACCCCGAGCAGGCGCGGATGACCCGTCGAACAGGCGGCGCGGGGGAGGCGACCCTGCGCGATGTCCCCGCGGGCAGCTGGTCCGTACGCGCCGAGCACGGCAAGTACCTCACGCGGGTCGTTCCACTCATGGGGACCTCGCCGGGATCCCCAGCGCTGCGGATCGTCATGCAGCCGGGAATCACCATTGAGGGATCCGTTGCCTTAGGAGCGAACGGCACCGCCGCGGGCAACGCGAGCGTGCACTTCGACAGCCCGAACGGGCTTGCCACGTCGCACACGGTGCGCTGCCGACCCGATGGCACGTACTCCTCTAGGCTGCCGTTCCCGCGCGGATCCGTCGTCGAGGTGTCGACCAAGGCGGAAGGCTACGGTGAGCTTCGCCAGGAGGTTCGCATCGATCCGCCACGGGAGACCTGGACATTCCAACACGACGTGGTGCTGGAGTGCGACGAGCGCACGGCGATCGGCCGCGTGGTCTCGAAGAGCGGCGCCCCGCTCAGTGGGGTCGAGGTCTTCGCCCATCCGCTCCTGAGCCTCCCCGCGATCACCACGGTTCAGATTCCCGGCAACGACGAGCTACGAGCCCATGGTGCCCCTGACCTCACTGCGTTCACGCCTAAGGCCTCACCCCATGCATCGCGATGGCGCACCGCTACGACAGATGCGGACGGTTACTTCCGCACCAGGTCGCTGCACCCCGCGCGGGCCTACGAGCTGCTCTTCCTCGCGGAGGGGAAGAGCAACCGCACGCTCTGGCTTGAAACCGGCCAGCCCGGTGCGACCTTCGACTTCGGCACCATCGAGCTAGAGCGCCCAGGGCGTGTCACAGGCTACGTGCGCCGCGCAGATGGCAGCGGCATCGACGGCGCCCAGGTCTACGCGGTGGAGTCCCCCACCCACTCGCTGGTCCCGAACTCCGAGTTCAAGGTGACGCGCTCAGCATCCCTCGCCGCCGGGCTTGAGGCCTACACCAACGCCTCTGGGTTCTTCAGCATCGAGCCGTTTCCGCGCAAGCCCTTCCGGCTCATGTGCAAGGGAGTGATCTACGGCCCGTTCGAGTTCGACGCCGACGGAGAGCTAGCCGAGCTCGAGCTCGTCGCGACCGACCTCCACCGCCGCGCCACTGAGCGCTCCATTTCCATGAACCTCAGCGTCACGGACCACTTGGGCCAGCCGGTCCCCAAGGCCTACGTCGAAGTCCAGCGCGTCAAGGCCGAGACGGATGCCGCCCCGTTCGACCCCCTCAACCACTGGGAATGGGCAACCGGCAACGCGTCGGGTGACGCGAGTGTCCACCTGTCCTCCGCCGGCCGCTACGCCGTGACCGCCAAGGACATCGAGGGGCTTCTCGAGAGCTCGACGATCTTCGTGGACGTGGGGAACGAGCCTGTCACCCGCAAGATTCAGCTAGCCGTCAGCTCGGCGCCTGCGGGCCTCTTGGAAGGGACCGTGCTATCCCACGTTGGCGAGCCTTTGGCGAACATGGAGGTGACCCTGATCCCCGTTACGGGCGCAACGTCGTGCGGCTGCATGAAGTTCAAGGCGGTAACCGACGCGGACGGTCTGTTTTCCTTCGGGCACTTCATGGAAGGCCAGCACCGCATCGTGGTGGCTGACCCGTCCGGCAGGCTCGCCCCCGGCCAGCTCTACCCAGCGGTCCCGGGACAGCTGCTGTCCATCCGAATGTAAATGCGGGCCCCAAGCGAGAAGGGAGGGCCCCACGTTTCCGTGCGGCCCTCCCTCGCTATCACAGGCTGGCGGTTGCCTAAGAGGCAGTAGCGCCTTCGACGTCGGGGACCTCAAGGGACTTCGTGTCCCTCAGGCCCTTCAGCATCTCCAAGAAGGTCTCGAAGGGCACGACGCTCTGCTCGCGCGTTCCGCGGCGGCGGACCGCCACGGTGCCGTCGGCGGCCTCGCGCTCGCCTGCGATCAGCATGTAGGGCGTCTGCTCCTTCTGCGCGTGCTTGATCTTCTTGTTCATGTGCGCCGCTTCGAGCATCGCCTCGACGCGGAAGCCCTCGGCCGTCAGGCGGTCCGCCAGGGTACGGCTGTACGGCGCGTGCTCCTCGCGGATCGGAATCACAGCGACCTGGGTCGGCGCGATCCACACGGGGAACTTGCCTCCGAAGTGCTCGATCAAACCGCCCACGAAGCGCTCGAGGCTACCGAGGATCGCCCGGTGCACCATGATCGGACGCTGCTGCGAACCGTCGGGAGCCGTGTAGTTCAGATCGAAACGCTCGGGCAGGTTGAAGTCGCATTGGATCGTGCTGTTCTGCCACTCGCGGCCCAGGGCATCCTTGATCTTGTAGTCGATCTTCGGGCCGTAGAACGCACCGCCGCCCTCGTCGAGCTCCAAGGGAAGGTCGAGCTGAGCCGCCGCGTCGCGGAGGCTCTGGGTCGCCTTCTCCCAGATGTCGTCTTCGCCGATGGACTTCTCCGCCGGACGGGTCGCGAGGTAGGCCTTGTACTCGAAGCCAAACGTCGTGAGCACGGTGTCCACCATGCGGCAGACCCCCGCGATCTCGTCCGCCAGCTGCTCCGGAGTGCAGAAGATGTGCGCATCGTCCTGGGTGAAGCCGCGCACGCGCAGCATCCCGTGGACAACCCCCGACTTCTCGTAGCGGTAGACCGTGCCGAGCTCGGCCCAGCGCAGCGGCAGCTCGCGATAGCTGCGCCCGCGATCCGCATAGATCAGCGCGTGCCCCGGACAGTTCATGGGCTTGACGCGATACGGCAGCGCATCGAGATCCATCGGCGCATACATCATGTCGCCGTAGTTGTCGAGGTGGCCCGAAACCGCAAAGAGCGCCTCGCGGGAAACGTGGGGCGTGTAGACGGGCTTGTAGCCGCCGCGGGTGTGCAGGTCCCACCAGAACGCCTCGATCTCACGGCGGATCGTGCCGAGATTCGGGTGCCAGAACACAAAGCCGGAGCCGGCTTCCTCGTGGGTGCTAAAGAGATCGAGCTCGGTGCCGAGCTTGCGGTGGTCCCGCTTCTTGACCTCTTCCAACCACTCGAGGTGAGCGGCGAGCTGCTCCTTGTTCCAGAAGGCCGTGCCGTAGATGCGCTGGAGCATCTTGTTCTTCTCGTCACCCCGCCAGTAGGCGCCGGCCACGTGCTGCAGCTTGAACACGTAGTCGAGGTCCTTGAGAGAATCCACATGGGGCCCCTCGCAGAGGTCGCCCCAGCGCTCGTCGCCGTCGCCGTGGTAGTAGAACGTGATGTCCTCGCC
Source organism: uncultured Planctomycetaceae bacterium (assembly GCA_964417955.1). Taxonomy (GTDB): domain Bacteria; phylum Planctomycetota; class UBA1135; order UBA1135; genus Saltatorellus. Next base: position 4,241 of record CAYQKK010000065.1, on the reverse strand, counting down.
CTCGGGAATCAGGTCGAGCCCTTCGAGCTTGAAGTGCTGGCCCCACTCCTTGAGCTTCGCGCGCGCTTCGTCGCGACTGACGGTTTCCTTCTCGATCTTCGGGGAGCGGTTCGCGATGCGCCGCATCTCCTTCTCGATCTTCCGAAGGTCCTTGTCCGTCAATGGCTCGGGCAAGTCGAAGTCGTAGTAGAAGCCGTGCTCGATCGAAGGGCCGAAGCCGAACTGAGCCTCTGGGAAGAGCTTCTGGACGGCCGAAGCCATCAGGTGCGCCGTCGAGTGACGGAGCGTGGACAGCGGGAAGGGCCCCTCAACCTGAGGAACCGAGTCTGCCTGGATCATTTTGATGTTGCGCGGGAGTTGAAGGGGCGAGGGTCTCCAACCTGAAGACCAGCGCGTCACAGGCGCTCCCGAGCGGCGCCTTTGAACTTTGGTGTTGAGGGGAGAGTGTAGGAGACAGCCCCCTGGGCTGGAAGCCACCAATTGGGGCTCCGAATGGGACGCCCCTCAGCCCTCAGCCGTGTGGCTATCGGCTGCGCGCCAGAGCTTGACCTCGCACTCAAGGGTGATTCCCGCGTGGTCCTGGACGAGCGACCGAACCTCATCGATCAACTGGAAGACCCCTGTCGCGGTCGCCTTCCCGCGGTTGATCAGGAAGTTGCCATGGCGCTCCGAGATCACCGCGTCCCCCACGGCTCGGCCCTTGCCGCCGGCCTCGTCCACAAGCTGCCCCGCGGTCTTGCCGCCCGAGGCCTCCATGTCAGGGTTCTTGAAAACACACCCGGCGCTCCATTCGGTCACCGGCTGGACGGCGTTCTTGCGCTTGAGGTAGTTGCGCGTGTCCTCTTGGACGACCAGCTTTGGACGCGGCTCAAAGCGCAGCACCGCTCCGCTGACAATGGAGTCTCCGAGGTTCCCGTTGCGGTACTCCGGCTGCCATTCGTCCCGGCCGATGTCCCGAAACTGCCCGTCTGGGTCGACCACTCGGATCGACTCCACCACGTCGCTCATCTGCCAGAGCGTCCCGTCGGAGTTCTTGCCGCCCGCGTTCATGGCGATGCCGCCCCCGAGCTGCCCGGGCACCCCCGCCATCTTCTCCAGCCCCGAGTACCCGAGGTCCCGCGCTTTGCGGCACAGCCCTGGCAAGGGTGCCCCGGCCCAGCACACGAGCCTCGGGTCCCAGGCCGGATCCGGCTGGACCATCTGGCCCGATGGAAGGTTCGCGTCGAATTCCGATCCGTCGGTTTCCTTGCCGTCGCCGGTGGCCGAAGGCCGAAACACCCGCGCCAGTCTCTCGGTCGCGATCACGACCCCAGGCAGTCCCGTATCGTCGATGACTACGTTGGCCCCGCCCCCGAGTATGCGCGGCTCGAAGCCGAGTTCTCGAGCGCGCACGATGGCCTCGCGGAACTCATCGGGATTCGCAGGCTCAAGGAGCCACTCCACCAAACCGCCCACGCGCATCGTCGTGCGCTGGGACAGGTCAGCGTTGGGAAGCGAAGCGCATGGCCACTGCATGGGTGAGGCCCTCCCGGATCCCGTCGATGTCTCCGGCACCCAAGACGAAGCCCACTGAATCCTGGGTCAGTCCGGCAGCAAACAGCTCGCCCGCTTCGGCGGGAGCTCCACCGAAGTGAGCGTCGAGCCCTGCGAGACGCAGCCGCGTCACAAGGGTCTCCGAATCCGCGCCGCTACGACGGTCGATATGCCTGCGGGCGCCGTAAACATCGGCGACCACGACGCGGTCGAGTCCGCGCAGGCACTCGATGAAGTCGTCCATCAGGCGCGCGGTCCGGCTCGCCTGGTGCGGCTGAAAGAGAACGTGCATCTCCTTGTTCGGAAACGCGCGCCGCGCGGTTTCCATGGTGACGCGGACCTCGGTCGGATGGTGCGCGTAGTCGTGTACGAGGTTCACGCCGCCGTGCTTACCCCACGACTCGAAGCGTCGCCCCACGCCTGTGAACTCGGCGACACCCCGTGCAGCCGAGGCGGGCGTCACTCCTCCCGCGCCTACGGCAAGTCCGATGGCGAGCGCAGCGTTCTCGACGTTGAACCGTCCTGGGACCGACAGTTCGAACGCTGGCGTGGCCCAGCCGGGTCCGCGGAGGCGAGTGCGAAAGATCCCGCGCGTCTCCGCGAGCAGATCCACCTGGAGCTCTTTGCCGAGGCGCCAGACGCGGCCGCGCACGGCCTCGGCCACACAGTCCGGGACGTCGGGGCCAAGCACCACAAGGCCCTCGGGGTCCACCGCGTCCGCGAAGCGGCAAAAGCCCTTCTTCAGTCCGTCGAACGAGCCGTAGCAGTCAAGGTGATCCGCTTCGACGTTGGTGACGATGGCTCCGGTGGGCGCCAAGTGCAGGAACGACCGGTCGTACTCGCAGGCCTCCACCGAGAACCAGCCCCCCGGATCGGCGGGCACAGCGTTCGTTCGGTGCTCGGCGTGAATCCCCCCCACGAGCGCCCCCGGCTGGGGTCCACCGGAGGCTGACAGCGCGCCGTGGAGCATCCACGAGGTCGTCGTCTTCCCGTGGGTTCCTGCCGTCGCCAGGGTGCGACCCGCTGGCGCGAGTCGCCCGAGCAGCTCTGCGTACTTGATGACCTCAAGGCCCATGGCCGTCGCCGCTACGACCTGGGGATCGTCGTCAGGAACGGCCGCCGAGCGAGCCACGAGCCCAGCGGTCTCCGGCAGCTGCGCCGCCTCGCTCGCGCCGATCACGAGCGAAACGCCCTCGGTTTCGAGAACGCGCGTGAAAGGCGAGACCTCTCGGTCCTGTCCGGTCACGATATGGCCCCGGTGGGATAGAAGCCGGGCCGCGCCCGACATCCCCGCGCCCCCAGCACCCAACATGTGAATATGTAGTGGTAGCTGAGCGTACCCTGAGTCTCTTCCCTCCAACATGACTCCTCCATCCAACCAAACTGGAGGGGCCCATTGAAGCTTCTCGCCGCGAACCCGATCCGCCTTATTCAAACGACCCCATGAGCGACACCTCCTTCACCACCGTGTTCACCGCCTCCAGCTTCGAGGAGGCCTATATCGTGGCCGGATTCTTGGAGTCTGAGGGCATCAAGACCCGCGTTCCCGGCGCTGGCTACGTGGACGAATTTGGCATGGCCACCAAGCTCGCGGGCTTCGCGGAGGTCGCGGTGCTCGCAGGGGATCTGGAGGCGGCCCAGGACATCGTGGCGGCCTGGAAGGAAAGAGGGGACAGCGGTAAGGACGCAGAAGAGCCCGACGCGCCCCAAGAGTGAGCGCGCAAGGGTGAAGGGATGCGCCGATCTTGCCGATGACACATCAGGGCCCCGTCTCACGGTAAGGAAAATCCTTCCTGGCGTGCCCCAGCTAGCCCCAAGCCCCGGTCTCGAGCCCATGCGCACCGTCCTCGCCACCACGATCCTCGCCCTTCCTGCCCTTCTGTGCGCCTGCTCGGCGCCAACGGCCAAGGCGATGCCCTTCCTTGGCTCCATCGGCCTCGACGGAAACCTCTCGATCGCCGACCCCTCAAGCACGGCGCAGTCCACCTCGTCCTTCAGCGAGCTGGGCATCGACGATGACGAAGCGTCGCTCGGGGGCATCGTGCGCTTTGGACTCGGCGGGGCCGAGCTCTCCGTGGCTGGCATGAGCGTCGACTACGAGGGCAGCGGCACCACACGCGGTGAATTCGACTTCGGAGGCCAGACCATCGGCTCTGACGTGGACGTGGACACCAAGGTCGACCTGCAAATGGCGCGCGCCCTGTTCACTTGGGATCTCATCCCGGTGGCGGGCGTGGACCTCGGCTTCGGCATCGGAGCCACCGTCATCGACCTCAAATTCGATCTGCAAGACCAGGCAGGCATTTCGAGCATCACGACCGATCAGCTGATTCCGATCCCCCTCATCGGAGCCCGCGCGGCCTGGACATGGGGTCCCGTCGACCTGCGCGCCGACCTTGGGGGCCTCGTGGTGGACTACGACGGGGACGAAGCGACGGTCATCGACGGGGAACTTTCCGCTGCCGTGGAGTTCCTGGGCGTGGGCGACCTGGTGGTCGGCTACCGGATGACAAGCATCGACGCGATCTACGAAGACGAGAGCTCGAAGGTAGACGCCGACTTTGACCTCGAAGGCTACTACTTCGGCCTGCAGTTCGGCTTCTAGTCTGGGGAGCGGCCCAAGGCTCCGGCCACGCTATTCGGAGAGCTCCTAAGGCCTGAAATAAGCGCTAAGGATCGTCAGATCGTGCAGCAGTGCCGTGGCCGTG
>CAYQKK010000064.1:0-34792 GCA_964417955.1 uncultured Planctomycetaceae bacterium | reverse complement strand
CGCTCTCAATGCGGCGATCCAACGTACCCCGAACCACCCGATGCGCCGCCAGCTAGTGCCCTTGATCAGAAGTTCGTCGCATTAGTTTCAGTGACTTTCGTTTCGTAGCAAGGCGTCCGAACCGCAGTGCGTAGCAGTAGTTCCGTCCAAGGTTCGGCAACGCAGCTACGGAGCGAAAGGCGCGAAACTAGTGCGACGAACTTCTGATCCAGGGCACTAGAGCAGCGCATTGGTGGTTAGATCGGGACAGGCAGCTACGCGCTCTGGTCCAGGCGTCCCGGTGACGTCCAATGGTCCACGGCTCCGTAGAGGCGCGCGGCGGATATTGGCTTGCTCAGGTAGGCGTCCATCCCGGCGGCGAGGCAGCGGTCGGAGTCGCCTTCCATCGCGTTCGCGGTCATCGCCACGATCGAGATGTGCTCCCCCGACGTCACCTCTCGTTCACGGATGGCGCGCGTCGCCTGAAAGCCGTCCATGACGGGCATCTGGCAGTCCATGAGCACGATGTCGAAGGGCATCTGATTGAGCATGTCTAGCGCCTCTTGGCCGTCGCTCGCCACGTCGCACTGGAACCCACCGCGCGCGAGAAGCGCCTTCGCCAAGCGCGCGTTGACGGCGTTGTCTTCCACCACGAGAACCCTCGTCCGAGCCCGCCTCTGGACAACTTCGTCGGACTGGCCATCGCTGGTTCCAGAGTCGGGAACGGCCCGCATGGCGCCATGTGAGTCGGCGCTCAAAAGCGAACGCAAGCTCGCCTCGAGGCTCGACTGCTTGACGGGCTTGCGCAGCTGCTCGGAAATGCCGTGGGACCGCAGCTCCTTGGTGCGCCCCTGGAACGACACGGAGGTCAGCATCAAGACCGGCACGTCTTTGAACCGCTCGTCAGCGCCGAGGTGCTCGGCGACCGCGAGCCCGTTCATCTCGGGCATGTGAAAGTCGAGGACAAACACATCGGGGCGCCCCTCCATCTCTTCCAGGAGGCTGGAAGGGCGGCTAAACGCCTCGACTTCCATGCCCCACGACTCAAGCTGCTTCTTGAGCACGAAGAGGTTCGTTTCGTTGTCGTCGAGGCAGGCCGCTTTCCGGCCGCGCAACACAGCATGTCGCCGTTTCGACGGTTCGCTGGCGAGCGCTCCGCGATCAAAGGCGAGGTTCACGGCGAAAGTAGAGCCTTCGCCCTCAACGCTTGAGACCTCGACCTCGCCCCCCATGGCGGTCACAAGGCCCTTGCAGATCGCAAGGCCAAGGCCCGTGCCTCCGAATCGTCTCGTCGTCGATGCGTCGACCTGGGTGAAAGCGCCGAAGAGCTGGGGGACGCGCTCCTCCGGAATACCAATGCCCGTGTCACGCACCTCAAAGCGAAGCCGGACCTGGTCGTCCGATACGTCCTGGACCGCCACGTGTAGGTGAACCTCACCCACTTCCGTGAACTTCAGTGCGTTCCCAAGGAGGTTCGTCAGGACCTGACGCAACCGGGTTGGATCCCCGACGAGACGCTCTGGAACATCGGATGGGAACAGCGTGACGAGCTCGACGTGCTTGTCCTGGAAGCGCGAACCGAAGATGTCCCCAAGATCCTCAACGATGTCCCGCAGGTCAAAGTCGATCGCCTCCACCTCAAAGCCGCCCGACTCGATCTTCGAGAAGTCGAGGATGTCGTTGATCAGCTCGAGCAGCTGATCGCCGCAGCGTCGCACCGTCTCCAGCATGTCCCGCTGCTCGGAGTTCAGGCTCGAATCGAGCACGAGCCCCGTCATTCCGATGACCCCGTTCATGGGCGTCCGGATCTCATGGCTCATGTTGGCCAGGAAGTCCGCCTTCGTTCGCGCGGCGTCCTCGGCGACCTCCTTCGCAACCTTCAGCTCGACGTTGGCCGCCTCAAGCTCTTGCGTTCGCCCAAGCACGCGACTTTCGAGCGTGAGCTGGTGGGCCATGACGGCTTGTTCGCTGGACTCCAATCGCCCCAGCATCCGGTTGAACGCGCGGAGTAGCGTCTTGACTTCGCCGCTCGCGTCCATGTCCACCTGCCGCGCGAAGTCATTGTCTTCTGTCACGGCACTGACCGCGTCCGCCATGGCCAGAATCGGCATGGTGATGCGCCTGGAGAGCCAACGTGCGATGAGGCCGGCTAGCGCCAAGCCCAGCGCCGCTACGGCGAGGGCTTCCAGGAGACTCCTAAGCAGCGCAGCCCGTAGATAGGACAGGTCGGCTTCTACCTGGAGCCACCCCAGCGCTTCCCCCTCTTCCACGATCGGGTGAACGAGCCAGAGGCTGCTACCGACGGTTCTCTCCAGTCGCTTCTTACTACGCAGGGGGATGTCGTTGGCCTCGCCGGACTTGGACCAGCCCGCGAAGGACTCGCCCTCGGCCGTATAGACCCAGGCGCCGAGGATGTTCGGATCGCCCTTGATGGGACCGAGCGCTTCCGCCGCGTAGTCGTCTTGATGAAACTCCAGCGCGGACCTGCAGTTCTGCCCGGCGCTGTACGAGGCCACTCGCACGGACTCCACCGCGCGCTGTTTCGCGAAGGACTGATTCCAGGTGACAAGGATCGCCGAGGTCAGCACGACGATCAGCGCCGTGGTACCGAGAACGGCGAGGTTGACCTGCCGCTGGATGGAGTCCTTGTTCACCACTAGACCTTCTCCTTTATGGCCTGGGGCTTTCGCCTGGGCTCAGAGGCGCTCGAGACGAGGCGGGCGAGCTTCAGCAGCTCGGCCTTGAGCCTGACGCCCGTGGACTTCATGCGGCTCTCGTTGATCTCGAAGCGCACCTTCCCCTTGTCGAGATAGAGGTTGATGAAGCCGCCAGCCTCGGCGAAACCCTTGACCTCAGCGACGAGAAGACAGGGGCGAGCGCTGAGCTTCGAGATCAGCTTCTGTCGTTCTTTGGCGCCGAGTCCGTGGGCGTAGACCAGGTGCGCGCAGATGCGGTTGGGGATCCGTTGAAGGCGCCGGATTTGGATGGTCCGACCCCCAATCCTCTTCTTCGCAAACGTCGCCTTGAGAAGCGGGCCAAAGGGATCGTCACCAATGACGAGCACCACGATGGGACTTCTGGCGTGGGCGAAGGTCCCCTCGGGGAAGCTCGCGTACTTCAGGAACCTGTGTAGGAGGTTGGCCCTCACCTTGTACTGCTCCGTTTCCGCCGGTCCTCGTTCCGGGGTGCCCTTGGTCTTGCTGCCCTCTGTGCGCTGCGGGGTGCTCGTCTGAATCGGCTCCTTCGTCGCCACCTCTGCCGTGGCGGCTACGGGGCTAGTCGCGGCCATCAGAGCGGCCAGCCCTAGCCAAGCGCGGAGCCGTAGCCCCTGGGAAATCCGGCGAGCAAGGGAAGGTGGAGAAGTAGCCATAGGGGGGTGATTCGGGATCGGATCCATGGGTGATCTCCTTGAGAGCGCGCCGCGCTTTGCGGGGCGCGCCGCGGGGAATCCCCACCCTGTCCGGCAATGAATGCGTGCCGTATCGAGAATCGGCGGGGGAAGCGGTTTGCTCGCCAGCAATCGTCACGACCGAGTCGTGAGCGGATAGGATCCGCGCCATGCCCCGCCACGCCGCGTTCCACTGCCTCCGCAGCAGCTCCCAAAAGCCCCTCCGCGAGGTGGATCGCGCCGCGGCTGACCGTGGACTCGACGCGCGGGACAAAGGACTCCTGCGGCGCATTGTTGGCACCGAAATTCGACGGCGCGGGACACTCCGCGCCGTGGTCGGAGCCTTCAGTCATCATCGCCCCAAGCCGGAACTCGCGACCTTGATGCGCATCGGCCTCGCGCAGATCCTCTTCATGGACCGCGTGCCTGCCCATGCGGCCGTCTCTGAAACCGTGCGCGCCTGCACCGACATCCTCGGGGTTTCCAAGGGCAGCATCGTGAACGGCGTCCTGCGTAGCGTCCTGCGGGAAATGCGGGAAGGCCCCTCGGGCGACCCAACGCGTGACATCTACGGGCGGGACATTCACTTCGACTTTCCGCTCTTCCGCGACCCCGCCGAGCACCCTCACCTGTGGGCAGAAGATGCGCTCTCCATCCCCGCGGCTCTCCACAAGAAGTGGACGCAGCGGTACGGGATGGAAGAGGCGAACACCATGTGCGCCGCAGCCATGGAGGAGCCCGCGCTGTCGCTGCGGGTGACGTCGAAGCACACGGACGACGTCGAGGCCCTTCGGGGGGAGCTAGCCGCCCTTGATGTCGAAACGCGCATGTCTCCGAACCACCCGCGGGTCATGCTCGCACCCGCAGAGGCAACAGGCACCGTCATCCAGAGCGCAGCGTTCCAGGAGGGGCGCGTCACGGTCCAGGGCGAGCACGCCGTACGGGCGGCCGAAGCGGCTGGCAACGTCGAAGGACTCGACGTGCTCGATCTGTGCGCGGCGCCCGGTGGCAAGGCCGCCGTGCTGGCGGACCGCCGCCCGAGCTTGCTCATCACCAGCGACATCTCCTCCCATCGCATGGCGCGCATGCCGGAGTCCTTCGCGCGGATGGGACTCGAAGCGCCGAGCCGCGTGGCCATGAGCGGCGCCGCCGGCCTCCACGCCGACGCGCTGTTCGACGCGGTCTTCCTAGACGCGCCGTGTAGCAACACCGGCGTGCTGGCCCAGCGCCCAGCGGCGCGCTGGCGCTACGGCCCCAAGGCCCAGGCTGAGCTGACAGCGCTACAGGCAAAGCTGATTCGTGACGCCGCCGCCCACGTCAAGACCGACGGCGTCCTTGTCTACTCCACCTGCAGCCTAGAGTCCGAAGAGAACGAGCGCATCGTGAAGATGTTCGTCAAGGAGCACGGCGCTGAGGCTTGGAGCGTGGAACAGGAACGCACCAGCGGCCCGCGACCCTATGCTGATGGCGGACCTGTCGACGGAGGCTACGCCGCCCGACTCCGTCGCATGCGCTAGCCAGCTGCTCAATCCAACCCCTTCTCTCCGACGACGCTATGGCACCTCGCTCTTCCTCACGTTCCTCCTCTAGCGGGCCCAGCATGGGCCCGGTGTTCTTGGCTATCGCGGTCCTCGTGGGCGGCGCCCTAGTGGTGGCCGTCATGCAGAACAAGGACAAGGAGAAGAAGGCTGCAGCCGCCGCGGAGCAGCCTGCGGAAACGCCCCAGACGTCCAACCCCTTCGCGGACCGGGACAACGACCCGAAGGCGCGGGACGGCAGCAAGATCGGCACCAAGAACACCGCGCCCGAAGGTCTCGAGGAGACACCGCTGTGGGTGGACGCCAAGGCGAAGGCGGAGAAGGGCATGGCTCTCGTCAAGGAGGCGATCGCCGCCCGGAACAAGGGCGACGAGGAGACCTATCGCAGCAAGGGGCTCGAGGGCTACAACCTTTTGGACGAAGCGCTGTTGAACACGGGCGACTGGCTCGTTGCGCTCTTGGCGCAGCACCCCGGCGATCGCCAGGTTAGCCGGATTGAGAGACACCGCAGCCGCTGGGGAGACTCCTACAAGAAGGTCAGGAAGATCGAATAGGCAGAGCCTTGACGCCACCATCCAAACCAGCGGCACGGCGCGCGCTCGTGACCGGCGCCTCTTCGGGGATCGGCGAGGCTGTTACGCGGCTCTTGGCGGCGAAAGGCTACCGCGTGGCGCTTTTGGCGCGTCGGCGCGAACGGCTGGATGCGATTCGAGACGAGCTACCACCCTGCCCGGACGGCCCCCATCTCGTCCTGAACTGCGACCTGACCGACTTCCCCGCCATCGAAGCCGCCGCGGCGCGGTTGGAAGAGGAGTTCGGAGGCCTCGACCTGCTCGTCAACAACGCCGGAATCGGCTACCGCGCGCGCGTCGCAGAGCTCGACCCAAACGATCTGCGGCGAGTATTCGACACCAACGTCTTTGCGCTGCTCTTGACCTGCAAGGCCGCCCATCCACTTCTTGTCCGAGGCGTCGCCCCGGTGGTGGTCAACGTCTCAAGCGTCGTTGGAAGGCGCGGGATCCCGGGTCAGGCCGGCTACTCGGCCAGCAAGGCGGCCGTTTGCTCCATCGGGGAGGCGCTGCGCGTCGAGTGGGCCGAGAACAACATCGCGGTTTGCACGCTCAACCCTGCTTTGACCGCAACGGGTTTCTTCAACGCCCAGGCGAATCCGAGCGAGCTTCCGAACCCCGACCTCAACGCCGCTGCGGGGCCCGGCGACGTGGCACGCGCCGTGCTTGCGCTCGACGCTAAGCCCGTGCCGGAGCGCTCGCTGCGCTGGAAGTGGAGGCTGCTGGGGATCCTCTCGATCCTGACCCCGCGCCTCGCCGACCGAACGCTGGTGAGGCGCCTCGGCGGCGATTGGCGGGCGCCGCTACGCTGACTGGCGGACGCCCGCGTTGCCGAAGTCCACGATTCGCTTGGCGATAGATCCGATGGGCAGGCTCTCCTGGACACCGCCGGCGTCTACGGCGCGAGCCGGCATGCCATAGACGATGCTGGTCGCCTCGTCCTGGGCGACGGTCGTCGAGCCCGCGTCACGCATCTTCTTCATGCCGGACGCTCCGTCGCTGCCCATCCCCGTAAGGATGACCCCGAGTGCGTTGGCGCCGCCTGCCTTCGCCATGGAGCCGAAGAGAACGTCGACGGCAGGCATGTGACCTGAGACGGGAGAGCCCTTCTTGACCTTCACAGAATACCGGGCGCCGTTGCGCACGACCTCGGTGTGGGAATCTCCCGGAGCGAGCAACGCTTGACCTGGAAGGATGGAGTCGCCGTCCTCCGCAAGCTTGACGGTGATGCGGCAGTCCTTGTTGAGTCGGTCGGCAAGCTGCACCAAGAACTTCGGCCCCATGTGCTGACACAGGACAATGCCTGGGCTATTGCGAGGGAGCGCACCGAGCATGTGACGGAGCGTCTCCGGGCCGCCCGCGGAGGAACCGATAGCCACAAGCCGGTTCGTCGTCGCGATCCCGGGCGCGCCCGTCAGCTGTGCTGGGCCCTTGGCCGTCGTCTTGATCATCGCGGTGAGTCGCTGGGCCATCCGCGCCGCGCCCTGTCGCCCCACCTCCTGGATCCACTTCAAGATGGAGTCCTGGAGCTCGTCGATCGAGTACGCGCTACTCGGTTTGCAGAGCACGTCCATCGCACCTGCCTCAAGACAGGCAAGAGCCGTGGCCGACCCCTTGGGCGTGACCGAGCTGATCACCAGCGTCGGTGTCGGCTTGTACTGCATGATCTTGCGCAAGAAGGTCAGCCCGTCCATCCGGGGCATCTCCATGTCCAAGAGAATGATGTCCGGCGAGTCCTTCATCAGGATGTCGCGGGCCACGAAAGGATCGGGGGCGAGTCCGACGATCTCCACGAATGGAATCTTGCCCAGCTGCTGCTTGAGGTGAGCTCGAATGAGCGCCGAGTCATCGACGATCAGCACCTTGACGCGTTTTGGGTCAGTGCTCATGCCGCATCTGCCTGGCTAGCCGCTGGCCCGCGCTCTACCCGTACATTGAACGCCTCGCCCATGGAGTCGAAGGCCACGCTCACCTCATCTCCAGGAACGTCAAGCTCGATGGCCTCCGAAGTAGGGATCCCGAGCTCAAAGAAGACCTCTTCGCCACCGAGGAGACAGACGACCTCTCCAGCGATCACGTTCGCAAGCTCCAGCAGGACGCCCTCGGCCTGCTCTCCCTCCTCGACCTCGTCGCTATCCACACCCAGCAGGCCTGACCCGACCTCTTGGACGAATCCGAGCGAGCCCGCCAGTTCCACGAAGCCCTGTTCAGACTCATTGTGAAAGCTGATCCACGTCTTCATCGCCGGGACCTCCAACAGATCATCGGCGTCAATGGGGTCGGCCATCACGAAACACATGGTTTCGAGCGCGTTGTCAATCTTGGCGGTGAGGTCGTCTAAATTCAGTGGCTTCATAGGGGCGGCTCGGTTCAATCTAGTGGCGGTGCTGCGCGAAACGCAGTGGTCTGTCGATTCTTAGCGCTTGTTTCAGGCCTAGGCTGCGGCGACCATGTCGATGATCACTTCCCGAATCTTCTCGGGTGGAAAGGGCTTGTGAAGTCGCCCTCGTGCGCCGAGCTCGGCCAACCTAAAGAGGCGCTTTGCGTTCATTTCGGTGCTGACGATGACAACGGCCATCTCATTGACTCGGCCGTCGTCATTGATGAACTCCATGAACTCCTCGCCGTTCATGACGGGCATGTTGACGTCGAGGAAAACAATGTCCGGGAGCATCTCGTCGATCCTCTCGACGGCAACGCCCCCGTGCTCTGCTTCTCTGACACAGCTATCGTCAACGCCCGCTTGGACGACGGCCTTCTTGACCGCCTTGCGGACAATCGCGGAGTCATCAACGATGAGGACTTGGATGTTTGAAAGATCTTGTTCCATGGCAAATGCTAGGCAGCAGGCCGCCAGAGCGGCGTCGAAGCTCCGTCTTTGGTGACGGTGACCGTTCCGTCCACGAGGTTGAGTGTGAGATTGCGAGACGTGGTCCCGGCCACGTCGGACGCGGCAACGGGAACGTTGTTTTTCCAGAGTAGTTTGCGCAGCATCGTCCAGTTGCGGGGACCGATCTTCATGGCAGAGCCTGCCTGAAGCGTCTCAGCGCCGCCTGCGACGCAGACGATCAACCGTTCCTTGTCTCCCCCTTGGGCGTACACCGCCTTGAAGAGTTCGGGAACGGCAGATGATGCGAATGCGTGTGGCCCAAGGTTCGCCGGCGGCTCCGACCCCGGCTTGGGATTGGGCAACATGTAGTGGAGCATTCCACCGACGCCCGCCACGGGATCGAAGACGGAGACACCGATGCACGAGCCGAGCGCGTGGGTCACCAGCGTCCCCGACTTGCCTCTCACGACCGCCATGTTGGCGATCTTGACGACGGTTCTTGGGCCAGCACTCAACGGCTACCTCCCGGCTTGCGGTAGGCACCTACCATTAGCTGCTCGACATCGACGTCGTAGCCCCCAAGGGACTCGGATGTGCCGATGAAGAAGAGACCGCCGGGGCGCAGCAGCGAGACGAAACGGCGCGCCAGTGCTTCTCGAGTCGGCGTATCGAAGTAGATCATGACGTTGCGACACATGATCGAATCGAAGGGGCCCTTCATCGGCCAGGGATCGAGCAGGTTCAGCATGTTGAAGCTGATGATGTCGCGCAGCTCGGGAACGATTTGCGCGCTCTGAACGCCGCGGTTCTCGACCTGTCGGAAGTAGGTTCGAAGCCGCTCGGGCGAGACGTTGGCCACCTCTTGGTTGGAGTAGACCCCCGCCCGCGCCGCCGAAAGCGCACCGGTGGAGAGGTCCGTCGCCAAGATGCGGTCGTCCCGCCGCTTGGGGTGACTCAAGACCTCGCGGAGCAAGATCGAGAGCGTGTACGGCTCGCACCCGCGGGAGCATCCAGCCGACCAGAGGCGAAGCCCCTTGCCGCCAGCTTTCGCCGGGGTGAGGATCTCCTTGTGCAGAATGTCGAAGTGCTCTTCCTCTCGGAAGAAGCTCGTGTGGTTCGTCGAGAGAACATCGAACAGCGCGAGCTCGAGGGGATTGGAGCCGCCGCTTTCAATGGTTCGCACCAATGAGTCGACGGAATCCACCGGGTGCTCGCGCCGCAGCGCCTGCAACCGGTTCTCGACGATCACACGCTTCTTGACGTCGATCGAGAGGCCCCACTTGCGGTGGGCCAGTGCCGAGATCTGCTTGAACTCGTGATCGAGAAGTCCGCTCACCCGCCCATTCCCATGGCATCGAAGCCGCCGGCTTCATTCATGAACTCACTGAGCACGACGCGCATGTCCAAGAGGGTGACGACGTGCTCTGAGGCCTCGGACTTCGCCAAGCCGAGGATGTAGTCCGCGTCCAAGCGCGTGCCCACGGAGGGCGGCTCTTGGATGTCTTCGCTCTTGACGTTGGAGACCTCGCGAACCGCGTTCACGACGCAGCCGATGTTCACGGTGTTCTGGTCGTGCGTTTCGACGTCGAGGACGATCACGCACGTCGAGCGATCGTGCTCGCCAGCGTGGAGCCCAAGGCTCTTGCGTAGATCGAGAACTGGAATGATCTTACCGCGCAGGTTGATCACGCCCTCGATGGCCTGGGGCATCCGCGGAAGCGGCGTCACCGGCTGCATGGCGATGATCTCGCGGACGATCAGAATCGGGATTCCGTAGACGCCGCCCTCGAGGACAAACGTCAGGAACTTTGAGCCTGCTTCGATGTGGCCCGGTTCAACAGTTGCTTGAGTAGTCATGGTCTAGTTGCGCTAGCAGAGAGCGACGCTTTCCGTTTCGGCGAGGATGCCTTCGATATCGACGATGAGTGCGACCCGGCCATCACCGAGAATCGCGCCCCCTGAAATGACGCGGGCCGGCGGAGTGCAGGGCCCGAGCTTCTTGATCACCACCTGCTGCTGCCCGAGGATGTCGTCCACCACAAGGCAGACGCGGCGTCCCATTCCTTCGACGAGGATGAGGGTGGACTCAGCCGGATCACCGTTGTGTCCGCCGTAGCCTTCGAGGATCTGGTCGAGGCGGTGAAGCGGCACGAGCTGCCCTCGCACTTCGACCACCGGGCTTTCACCCTTGATGGCGTGCAGCTGCTGGGAGTTGGGCCGGAAGCTCTGAACGATCGAGAGGGTCGGAATCACGTATCGCTCCGAGTTGCACGACACGATCATCGCGTCGATGATGGCCAGCGTGAGCGGCAGCTGAATCTGGAACTCGGCACCCTTGCCGAACTCGGAGAAGATCTCCACCTTGCCGCGCATGGCCTCGATGTTTCGCTTCACGACGTCCATGCCGACGCCTCGGCCTGAGATGTCGGTGATAGCGGCTGCAGTGGAGAATCCTGGCTCGAAGATGAGCTTGTAAACAGCGCTGTCGCTCATCTCTGAAACGTCTCGGTCCATCGAGATGAGACCCTTCTCCTTAGCTTTCGCGAGGATGCTGTCGCGATTGAGTCCGCGGCCGTTGTCCTTGAGGCTGATCACGATCGCGCCGCCCTGGTGGCGGGCGCTCAGAACGACGGTTCCCTGGGGATCCTTGCCAACCGCTTGGCGATCTTCCGGGGGTTCCACGCCGTGGTCGATGGCGTTGCGCACCAGGTGAACGAGCGGGTCGCTGATCTTATCCACGACGTTCCGATCGACCTCGGTGTCCGCACCCTGGATCTCCAGCTTGATCGACTTTCCGGCCTTGCCGGCGACGTCGCGCACCAAGCGGTGCATCTTCTGGAACGTGGACTGGAACGTCACCATCCGCAAGGACATCGACGCCTCTTGCAGGTCGCGAGTGATCTTCCCGAGGTGCGAGAGGTTCCGGGTGAGGTTCTCACCGATCCCCTCTTCAATGCCCTCTGTGCCCTGGACCACCATCTGCTGCGCGATGACGAGCTCGCCGACCATGTCGACGAGGCTGTCGAGACGCTGGGTGCTCACGCGAATAGTGCTGTCGTACTTGGCCTTCTTCTTCGGGCCGCTCTCCTTGGGAGCCGGCGCTGCCTTCGCCTGAGGGGCCTGCGCAGGCACGACCTCCGCCGTTGCCTCCGGTGCACTCTGGGGCGCTTCCGCTGGAGGTGCCTGTGCCTCCTGAACCGGCGAAGCGGCTGCTTCGACTGGCTCAGGCGCGTCTTCCTGATCGGCCTTCGGAGAGGGCGCTCTTCTCGAAGCCGAGCTGTAGGCGCTGAGGTCTGTGGGGTCCTTCGCTACTTCACCGACTTCGGCGACGAGCTGGGCGTGCGCCGCCTTGACAGGGCAGGCGCCCCCCATGAGACCGGTGAAGAGCTGCTCCAACACGTCCTTGCTTTCAAGAACGATGTCTGCGTGCCCGCTCGTGAACTCAATGTCGGAGGTGCGGAAGCGGTCGAGCAACGTCTCGACCACGTGGGCAAGATCCGTGATCTCCGTGATTCCGAGGAATCCAGCAACCCCCTTGATCGTGTGGAATGCGCGGAAGATCCGGTCAATGCTGTCGGGCGATTTGGGGTCAGCTTCGAGTTCGAAGAGCGCAGCCTCCGAATCTTCGAGGTGCTGGCGAGCCTCGGTAACGAACTCCGGAACGGTCTCGTCCATCAGGAGCTCGTCTGTGAACACGATGGGCGTATCGTCCAGTGCTTCCTCGTTCGCGTCCGAGGCTTCCGGCGCCGCAGCCGCCGCTGCCGGGTCGGCCGGAGCCCCCTTTGAGTCCCAGCTCTTGATGGCTTCAAGCACTTCACCGTGGGCCGGCGGCTCTGACTTCCCGTCTTCGCCGAGGAGTGCGAGGTGATCGCGGTGCCAGTCGAGCGCCGCCATCAGGGGGTCGATCGGGATCGGTGCGTCGGAGCTAAGTGCCGCGTCGATCATCGTCTCGGCTTCATGCCAAATCGACTGGGCCACGTGCAGGCTCAGGACGCCGCACTCGCCCTTGAGGGTGTGAATGTCGCGCTGAAGGGACGAGACCGCCTCCGTGCACTCTTCTGCGTCCTCAGAGTTCTCGAGCTTCAGAACCGAGGTCTCGATCTCGACCAGAGCATCCGTGCCCGCTGCGATGAAGAGAGCCAGCAGGTCTGCGTCGGCCTCGTCCTCAGCCGTGGCCTCCGCCGTGGTCGCTGGCTCTTCTTCTAGGACCAGCTCTCGTAGGAGGGCTCGAAGGGTCGCGGCGGCGCCCATGTCGCCAGCCGCCACCTGTTCTGCGCGGGCCACGAGCTCGCTGAGGCGCGCGCGAAGCTGAGTGGGGACAGCACGGTCGTCGGAAGCAGCAAGCGCTTCCGCATGGGCCCGAATTTCGCTTGCTTCACCCGCCGGAACGGAGCTAGCAGCGGCGGCGGCCCAGACGAGGGCATCGAGATGGATTTGAACGGACATCAGGGTGTGAAGCGGCCGGACTGGGGAAGTTCGTGGAGAAGACTCGGTAGGCCAATCCCAGCGTCACCTCTCAAGAGGTGACGCGGGGAATGACCGGGGAGGGTCCGGTTAGAATGCGTCCATGGGGAACTCGTCGACGCCGCTCATGTCATGGCTCGGCATCGGATCGTTCGACAGTTGCGCCGCGGGCAGCGGTGCCTTCGGAGCGGGTCGTTGAATGCCGCCGTGCGCGGATGAACCGGCGCTCGTGGGCTTCTCACCGTCCCCTTCCAGGTTGTGCTGCAGCACAAGACCGCGAACGGTCTGAACCTGGTCGGCCGTTTCAACGGCGGTTGATGCCAACTCCTGGGCGTTGGAGGCGTTGTTTTGGGTGACCATCTCAAGCTCCTTGATGCTGGTCGAAACGCTCTGAATACCGTCGAGCTGCTCTGAGGAAGCAGCGGCAATCTCGCGGATCAGAATGTTGACGCGCGTGCTGCCTTCGTGGATCTGCTCGAGCGACGAATTGACGCTCTCTGCGCTAGCCACACCGCGGCCGATCTGGTCGTTGGACTCCGTCACGATGCGGCCCGTTTCCTTAGCGGACTCAGCGCTGCGTTGTGCAAGAGCCCGAACCTCTTCGGCCACCACGGCGAAGCCTTTGCCCGCCTCACCTGCGCGCGCGGCCTCGACGGCCGCATTCAGCGCCAGCAGATTCGTCTGGAACGCGATGTCATCAATGACCTTGATGATGGTGGAGATGTTGGCACTCGACTCGCGAATGTCATCCATGGCCACCTGCATGCGGGACATCTCTTCCTTACTCTGATCGGCAGCGCTGGCGTACTCTTCGGAGAGCGTGTTGGCTTGGTCGGCGTTGTCAGCGTTGCGCTGCGCCATGCTCGACACGCTGTCGATGTTGGACCGAATCGACTCGAGGGTCGAGGACTGCTCGGTGGACGCCCCCGCAAGCTGCTGGCTGGCGGCCTGGGTCTGGGTTGCCGCACGGTCGATGTGCTCGCATCCGATGCCGATCTCTTGGATCACGTCGTGGAAGTTCCCGAGCAGCTGGTTGAAAGAACGGTTCAGCTCGCCCAGCTCGTCTTCTCGTTGGGCTGGAAGCCTGCGCGACAGATCGCGCTGAGCCACCGTTTCCTGGACGTTCTTGATGACGTCGACGACTGGACGCGCGAGGCTGCGTGCGAAAAGAAAGGCGCCGAGAGCGACGATGAGTCCGAGAACGCCACCGACCACCGTCACGCGGGAGAGAATCTCACGGGCGGGCGCTTCAATTTCCGCAAGCGCCATGTCGACGACGATGGCCTGACGGAAGCCGCCAAAATCGATCGGCGCGTAGGCGGACAGGACGGGCGTGCCCGCGTAGTTGGTCGTGCGCATGACGCCGGACTGGCCCTCAAGGGCGCGCTCCACCGACTCCGAGTCGACCTTCGCCAACTCCTCGTCTCCATCCTGATGCATAAGAGACGAGCGGGCGTAGCGGTCTTCGCCGACGAGGTAGGTCTCGCCTGACTCCTTGAGCATGGAGCGATCGCCAACAACGGCGTCCACCTTGCCGATGGGCAGCTGGAAGGCGAGAACGCCTACTTTTTGGTCTCCATCGAAGACGGGGGCGGCCATGAAGCTCGCGGCTGCGCCGTAGCTGGGCAGGTAGGAGTCCGCATCGACCAGCGTCACGTCACCCGGCACCGTCGAGCTCATCGCGCCGCCATAGGCCTTGGCGAGGTTCGAGCCTCGGTGGGGCCCGCGCAGGAAGTTCGTGGCGTAGTCGCACTCCTTGTAGACGGAGTAGATGATGTTCCCTTCGAGGTCGAAGAGGAAGATGTCGTAGTAGCCGTTGGTCTCCAGCATCGTGGTGAACCACGGGTGGTACTGAGCGTGCGACTTGTCGTAGCTCGTGTCCTGACTGCTGGCGTTCAGTCGGTGCTTGGAACCGACCGCCTGCGCGTTTGTGGCGATGTAAAGCCCCTGGAGGACCTCACCCGTGGGGCTGCCGGGCAGTAGCCCCGACGTGCCACCCCACTCGCCGCCGGCTTCCAGCAGGCGCGGGCGGAATTCGGAGCCGTAGTAGTTCGCTACCGCGTCCCCCATAGTGCCCATGAGCTCTGGCAGCTCGGTGGGAATGGCCTTCCAGCCCTCGGTGAACTTCACCGCCGCATCGACCACCATCAGGTTCTGGGAGGTAGTACTGATCTGACCGTGGGTCGCCTCCATCAGGTGCGTCTCCACGGTGTGCTTGCGATTCTCCAGGACCGACTGGACGTGGGCGGTGCCCTCTTCCATCAAGGTGTGGTGCAGCTGGTTGTAGATCAGCGAACTCACCAGGCCGATCGATCCAACGCCAATGATGACACAGAGGGCGACGATGCGGGTGGTGAGGGACCAGGCGCGAGGGCGAAGGAGTCGTCCAAGGCGCGTTGGGGTGGCCGAGGGGCTGATATTGGCTGAGGTTGCCATAGATATTTGGGTGCGAAGAGGGTGGTCGCTAATGGGGATTGCTGTGGCAACTTTCGTCCCCAAGTCGGGACGATCTTTAGGGGTTTCACCTGTCGGTAGCGCGAATTCGTGGGTCATCGCCCCTACCTAGAGCTCCGAATTTCCCTGGGTAGATTCACCTAAAAAGGAGCTCGGTTGGATTGAGTTTGGCGTCGCCGGTGCCCGATAGACCTGGAGCGCTCCCATCCGATGGAGGCGTCGCCAGTCTGTGCCCCTCGGCTTCGTTCACTGGTGCTCCAAGCCGCGCTTGGCGCGGAAGACCCACCTCAATTCACCATGGGACTCAACGTTCTTCTTGTCGACGACTCTGGCGTCATGCGCAAACTCGTGTCTAAGGCTCTCCGGGCGGCTGGCCTCGACATCTCCTCCACCGCCGAGGCTGGGAACGGCCAAGAGGGCCTCGACGCCCTAGGCGGCGGTAAGTTCGACGTGGTCCTGTGCGACTGGAACATGCCCGTCATGGACGGACTCACGTTCGTCAAAGAGGCCCGTGGCAGCCACCAAGTCCCGATCGTGATGCTGACCACGGAGTCCGGTGACGACAAGGTGCAGGCCGCGCTCGAGGCGGGCGCCAACGCCTACATCACGAAGCCGTTTACGCCTGAGAAGCTCGAAGAGCGAATCAAGTTCGTTACGGCCGCTTAGTCCAGCTCTTCACTTTCGCCTCCCACATTCCGCTCAATCTGCAACACCCATGATCACCATCATCAAGCTCCAAAACCTCTTCGGCGACCTTTCGCCGAGGGGCATGGACCAGGTGTTCACAGACTGGGAGATGCTCGTGGGTTTCGGTGCAGAGGCGACCTGCGAGCCAGTCGTCATCGCCGCCAGCGCGGAAGAGATCAACCAGCGACTTGACCCGAAGCACGTGGTCGTGGAAACCCAGGTGGAGAAGAACGAGTCCGGTTTCGGACACATCTACTTCGCTTTCCCCAACGAGATGGTCATCGAGATCATCGGCGATGTGCTGATGATCCCGGACTCTGCGAAGGAAGAGAAGGCGCGCTCTGGTCTCTCTCCCAACGACATCGAGACATTCCAGGAGATGGCTAACCTCCTCTGTGGCTCATGGAACCGTGTGTTCCAGGACCTCGAGCGCAACCTACGCATTTCTCAGTCTGTGGAGGATCTGATCGTATCTCCCTCCGTCGGATCCAAAAGCGCGCTGGTGGATCGAGTCCCCGATGGCCGCGTGGCCTGGGTCGATACCAAGGTGGTTGCCGGCGACAAGACGTACGACACGATGATCGTGCTCCCGTTCAACGTCGCCCTCGCCGTGACCGAGGAGTTCTACGCTACGACCGATCCTCGTGCGGCCCGCACCGGTTGAACGCCGCGAGTTAGGAAGCGCGGTTGCCCGTGAACGAAAAAGAGCGACCCGCGTGGGTCGCTCTTTTCTTTGTTCAAGGCTCCTTTGAGCTCAGCTCGCTTCGCGCTGATCCGGATTGAACTCCGGCATGGGCGGTAGAGCCTCTGGAGCTTGAGCAGCGGCATCATCTGCGCCGCCGGAGAGGGCTCCGGTATCATCCAACACGCCGAGGTCAAATCCCGACTCGAGATCGTCGGATGGAAGCGCCTCGACGCTGCCAAGATCTAGGCCGTCGGCCTCGATGTCGAGAACGCCGTCACCGAGGGTATCTTCAAGTGGCTCAAGAGCAGCGCTGAGATCGGTTGCGTCACCTCCGACCAAGGGATCGTCGAGCATGCTCAGAGCGTCCGCACCGCCCTCGGAGCCGCCGCCTGGGGCGACCGAAGCATCGGCTGCATCGAACATCGACTCCCAGCCACCTTCCATGGCGGGGGGTGGAGCAAGAGCCATGTGCTCACTGATCCAGCGGCGGTTCGACTCCACGGTGCCTACCACTGGCAGAACCTCAAAGTCAGACATCGCCGCGATGTGGGCGAGGACTTCAGCCGGCACCAGCGCCGGCATGGCGACCGTCAAGACCTGTCCAAAAACGTCCAATGGCACCAGCTGGTGCTTCTGGAAGTCAGCCACGTTGATCTCCTCGAGGGCAGCCGGGTTCGGCGAGATCAAATCCACGGGCAGGAACGGCAGCTGGAAGGTCTCGCAAACCACCTTCGAGAGATCCCAGTCTGACACCAAGTTGGAGGTCACTAGCGCCTCGCAAAAGGGCATGCCTCCATCCTGGCTAAGCTGCAACAGCTCGCGGATGGCGTCGAGGCCAGCGAGACCGCGCTCATGCAGAACTTCTGCCAGGCGGCCGTAGTCGAGTCTCTGGGTGTACTTCACGTGGGGAGGGCGTCCCGAGGTAGCGAGACATAGCGTAGGTATCGACCGTTTGCCTCCCCGCCTTGAAAGGATCCTCGCCAAGCGCCCACTTCCATGGGGCCGAGCGAGGATCCTCTGGAACGCCAAATGCGTCCAATATCAGTCTAAGGTGCCGCTGCGGGCGGTGTTAGACGTCTAGGTTGGTGATTTCGAGGGCGTGTTGCTCGATGTACTCGCGCCGGGCTTCGACCCCTTCGCTCATCAAAATCGTGAAGATCTCGTCCGCTCCCATGGCGTCATCGAGGGTCACTTTGAAGAGCAGTCGCGCCTCTGGGTCCATGGTGGACTCCCAAAGCTGATCCGCGTTCATCTCTCCAAGACCCTTATAGCGCTGAATGTCCACGTCCGACTGGACGCCGCGCTGAACCTCGGCTGCCAGGTCCATCAGATCGTTGCACTCAACCTCACCGCCCTTCGAGGTACGCACCACAAAGTCGCCCCCGCCTTGGAATTTGAGTCCGGACTCTGCGAGCGCGCCTAGCAGCGCTTCAATCTCGTCGCGGTTCTTGAGGATCATGGCAAGGCCATCCGCATTCTGGCGAAGGACGTCGCTCTCGGGTCCACGGTAGACCTTGAAGTTCTCGTTTCCCATGGCCTGCAGGTTGAGCCAGTTGTCCTGCTCTTCCTTAGTCTCGAAGTACTCTTCGGTCCGGCCAACCACCGCGTAGAAAGGACGCAGCCTCGTCCCATCCCAGCGCTCCAAGAAGGCGGAGAAAGAAAGCTCCGCCCACGCGGGGATCGAAACATCGACAAGGTTCTGAACCTCTTGCAGCTGATCGAGCAGGATCTTGAGCTCTGCCCCCGACCACTCGCGTTTGGCCGTCCGATCCTCGACGGTGATCTGACTCACGCCGCGGTCAAGCAGCGCCTTGCGAAGGCCAGGATCGTCCACGATGTATTGGCTCTTCTTGCCCATCGTCAGCTTATAGAGCGGCGGCTGCGCGATGTAGAGGTGACCGTTCTCGATGAGTTCCGGCATCTGGCGGAAGAAGAAGGTCAGCAGCAGGGTGCGGATGTGGGATCCATCCACATCAGCGTCCGTCATGATGATCACTTTGCCGTAGCGCAGCTTCTCGATGTCGAACTCCGGCCCAATCGCCGTGCCCAGCGCAGCGATGATGAGCTGGATTTCTTGGTGCCCGTACATCTTGTCGAGGCGCGCCTTCTCGACGTTCAGGATCTTACCCTTGATAGGAAGGATCGCTTGATAGTGACGGTCCCGGCCCATTTTGGCCGGGCCGCCTGCCGAGTCGCCCTCGACGATGTAGAGCTCGGTCTCCTCGCGGTTCTTGCTTTGACAGTCCGCAAGCTTGCCCGGCAGGTTGCCGCTGGCAAGCGCCGACTTGCGCCGAACCATGTCCCGCGCCTTGCGTGCTGCGTCACGAGCCTCCTTAGCACGGACGGCCTTGCCGACAATCGCCTTCGCTGGCCCCGGATTCTCCTCGAGGTACGTGGAGAACATGTCGTTCACGGCGGACTCCACGATGCCTTGGGCCTCGCGGTTGCCAAGCTTGTCCTTCGTCTGGCCCTCGAACTGAGGATCTGGGACCTTCAGGGAGAGGACGGCGGTGAGTCCTTCGCGGAAGTCATCGCCCGAAGGCAGCTCTTGGTTCTCTTTGACGAGCTTCCCGTTTCGAGCGTACGCGCCAAGGGTTCGGGTGAGTGCACCACGCAGACCCGCAAGGTGTGTACCGCCCCCATGGGTGTTGATGTTGTTGACGAAGGTAAAGATGCTCTCTTGGTAGGAGTCCGTGTACTGAAGCGCGAGTTCAACCTCGTACTCAGCGGTCGGATCATCCGTTCCTGGAACCTCCTTCGAGAAGTGCACGACCTCGGGATGGAGCGTCGTCTTGTTCTTATTGATGTGCGTCACGAAGGTCTTGAGACCGTCGGGATATTCAAAGACCTCCGATGCGCCGTTGCGTTCGTCTTCTAGCTCGATCCGCAAACCGCGTGTGCCCATCAGGTAAGCCGTTTCGCGCAGGCGCTTCTCAACGATGTCGAAGTCGACTTCCACCGTCGAGAAGATCTCAGCGTCCGGGTACCAGGTCACGACCGTTCCCTGGCGGTCGGTTTTTCCAGTCACCGTCAGGTCCTTCGACTTGACGCCGCGGGAGAACTCCATCTCGTGGACTTCCCCGTCCTTGTGGACCTGAACGTGAAGCTTCGTCGAAAGCGCATTCACGCAGGAGACGCCAACGCCGTGCAGTCCACCGGACACCTTGTAGGACTGATCGTCGAACTTGCCGCCCGCGTGCAGCTTCGTCAGCACCACCTCAACGGCGGGAACGCCCTCCGTCGGGTGAATGGACACGGGAATGCCACGGCCATCGTCCTCGACGCGTACAGAACCGTCCGAACGCAGGATCACCTTGCACTTAGATGCGTGCCCTGCGAGGGCCTCGTCCACTGCGTTGTCGACGACCTCCCAAATGAGGTGGTGCATGCCACGGCTATCGGTGTCACCGATATACATGGCAGGCCGCACGCGAACCGCTTCCAGTCCCTCGAGGACCGTGATGGAGCCAGCGTTGTATTCGGCGGGAGTCTCCGCTGAAGCTGCTGCGGCCTTGGCGTCGTCTGCGTCAGCGGCGTTAGGTTGTTCTTGGTCGCTCATCAGCGTCGTTTCAACTTGAAGGAAAGCTTGCGGATCGATGCCTCTTCGAGAAGGGCATCAGCGCGGGCTCTAAGGTCTTCCGAGGCGAAGCCGCGGAGTTCGGAAAGGAGGGTCGAGCTTTCGACTTCGATGGTCAGGATGCCGCGCCGGAAGGAGACGGCGCGAGCTCGTTCGGATAGTTCGGGGCCAGCGGCTTCGTCCCAGGCAGCGATGGCCGGGGCCGCTTTCTTGCGTTGCAGAAGTCCGCTGACTTGCAGGTACTCCACGACGGATTCGTCCATGGGCTTGATGAAGCCCCTGGCTGGCTCCTCGACACGCTTCGGACCGAGGTTGATCATCGGTCCGGTTGGCTTCTTGGACCGAAAGGGCCGCCGAGGGGGGCCTTTCGGCGACCTATTGGAGGACCTGCTGGACAACGGTTGGGGCGCGCAGAGAGGAGCGGTTAGGCGTCAAGCGTGATGGGCATCACGATGTAGACATGGTTTTCGCTGAAGGTGAATTTGCCCGGGCTCGTCTTCTTGGCGAACTCCAGGACGATCTTCTCTGGCTGACCGTTCTTGATGCCGTCTAGCACGTAGTCAGGGTTGAAAGCGATGTCGGAGTCCTCGCCTTTGAAGTCCACGTCCATGTGGGCAGTGGCCTCGCCTCGACCCGCGGAGTGACCGTACATCTCAAGCTGGTCACCCTTGACCCGCAGACGGACCGCGCGGGTTTCATCGCCCGAGACGTTGGAGACAAGCCGGAGCTTGCGGGTGAACTGCTCGGTGTCGGCCTCGACGCGATTGCCGCACTCAGCGGGGATCACCGCCTGGTACTGGGGGAAGTCTCCGTCGATCAGCCGAGCGAAGATCTCTGCGTTCTTGGAAATGAGCCCCACTTGGTCGTCGCGAAGGGCGAGCTTCACCTGGTCGAGGGGATCGGTGATGACACGGCAGAAGAGCTGCATGCCTTTGGTGGGAACAATCGCCCGCTTGGCCTCCATGCCCTTCATCTCGATCGGAATCAGCGCCATGGACAAGCGGCGTCCATCTGTCGCGACGAGGCGCAGCTGATCGTCCTCGAGTTCTGTCAATACGCCGTGCATCGCGTAGCGACCAGGCTCTTTGGCGGCAGCGAAGGCGGTACGTCCCACGAGTCTCGTGAAGTTCCCTCCTTGGAGCCCCACGGAGCCCTCATCGCTGAAGCGGGGTACGACAGGGAATTCATCCGCGTCGGCCACCACAAGGTCACAGGAGTCGGCTCCGCTGGTGATCGTGCACTGGGTCTCACCAGTTGAGATCGTGACTGTCTCACCGGAGAGGTCGCGAACGAAATCAAAGGCCGTCCTGGCAGGAACGACCACGGGTCCAGGCTCGATCACCTTGCACTGGGTGATCTTGAACCGCACCGAGACCTCTTGGTCCGTAGCTACGAGTTCAAGCGTGTCGTCGGTCGCCACGAGGCAAACGTTGTCGAGGATCGGCTTGGTGCTCTTGCTGGGAATGACGCTGTTGATGATGGCGAGCCCCTCTCGGAGCGCATCACGGTCGCAGGTGGCCTTCATCGATATGGGTGCCCTGGGAGGTCTTGGATCTTGGTCGCGATGGAACGGGTCGCAGGTCGTGCACGAAGGAATCGCTGCGCGAATGGCCTTAGGTGCAGAAGCGTTTGAGTCGATGGATCCAGCGTCGCTCGAATGTCTAGAGGAACGCGCAGGAAGCGGTTCTCCAGGAGTGTCTGGATCCGTAGCGTGCCTGAGTTTTCCAGGGCTCTCGCTGTAGTTAAGATCATCGTCTTAATAGGGGCCCCTGTCCACGGTGTAGAGCTGGACTCTCGCGATCCTTTCTATTCCCAGGGTAAGGGTTTACGACGGCGACCTTGACGTGGATGAAACCCCAGCACCGGTGGATGGGCCGTGGAGAACGGACTTGATATCCACGGCTGTACAGACCGTGGAAAACGTCCTCTGGCGGGCGTCCGTTGATCCCCAGTTTGTTCAGGACTCTCCCCGCACGATTCCACGCAGCGCTGCCAACGTTCCCCGTTCCGCGAACAGTGATCTGACGTCCGCTCCCCAGCCCCTCCACAGGGATGTCCACAGGGCCCCGTGAAGCGCTCTGCCCGGCATGGGGACCCAGCAATAGAACCAGCCCATGGGAAGAGCCGCCGCAGGGAGTGTTCCCCACGGCGGCCCTTAGCCTCGATTCAGTCATCGCGCAGCCACCGGCTACTTCGAGCGACCGTTCTGTCCGAGTCGGTCCATGAACGTCTGGACGAGCTTCGAGAACTCCGGATCGCTGACGACGAGCTTTTCGATCTTGTCCACCGCGTACAGCACCGTCGTGTGATCTCGGCCCCCAAAGAAGCCGCCGATCTCCTCGAGGGAGTGCCGGGTGACCTTCCGAGCCAGGTACATCGCGACCTGGCGCGGGAAGGCGATGGCCTTCGTTCGCCGCTTGGACTGCAGGTCGGACAGTTTCGCTTGGTAGTGCTCGGTCACCAAGTTGATGATGTCGTCCACCGTGGGGGCGCCCTTGCGCACTTCGATCAGGCCCGCGAGCGCTTCGCGGGCGAGCTCCAACGACATGTCGGCTCCGGTCATTCGCGAGTACCCGATCAGGCGAGTGACGGCGCCCTCTAGCTCGCGAACGTTCTCTTCGATGTTCTCCGCGATGAAGCGCGCGATTTCGTCCGGGACTTCATCGCCCCGCTCGCGGCTCTTCCGCTTGACGATCGCCATGCGCGTCTCGTAGCACGGCGGCTCGATCTCGGTGACCATGCCCCACTTGAAACGCGACACGAGGCGGTCGTGGAGCGTTGGAATGTCCTTCGGCGGGCTATCTGACGAGAGAACGATCTGCTTGCCCGCGTTGTAGAGCGAATTGAACGTGTGGAAGAACTCCTCTTGGCTCTTCTCCTTGTTCGCAAGGGTCTGGATGTCGTCGATCACCAGCACGTCGATGTCCCGGTACTTGTCCCGAAAGCGCTGCATATCACCCGTGTCGAGCGCACTGATGAAGTGGTTGACGAACGTCTCGCAGGACAAATACAGGATGCGTGAATCAGGAAACCGCTGGAGCACCGAGAAGCAGAACGCCTGCAGCAGGTGTGTCTTGCCGACGCCGACACGCCCGTGCAGGAACAGCGGGTTGTAGCTCTTCCCCGGCTGCTCGGCGGCGCCCATCGACGCCGCGTGTCCGAAACGGTTGCAGGGACCGACGACGAAGGCGTCGAACGTGCACTTCTTGTTGAGCGTGAAGTCGGAGGAGCTCTCTAGCTGTCCGATCCGAGCGGGAGAGATGGGCGTGGCCTCTCGGCGCACCGGCTCTTGAACGGGGCGGCTCGCCGAATCTCGGGGCGCAGCTGCGGAGGGGGCCTCGGGTGACGCGGCATCTCGCGTGGCGCCAGCGTGCCGAGGAGGCTCCTCGGTGAACCCTCGATCGGCGTGGTCGAACGGCGCGGAGCGGGGGTTCTCGCCGGTCAACTCACCGCGAGGGTTGGCCGACGCAGCATTGGCCCCCGAGGGCTCGTGGGTCACCAGGCTTTCAGGCTGCTCGACGACGATGATGCGGCGCTTCTGTCCAAGAACCTTCTCGACGGAGTTCTCAAGGACGTCGAGGTAGTAGCGCACCACCCAGTCCCGGGCAAACGTGTTGGGCACAGCGATGGTCGCTGCGTCCTCGTCGATGCGAACGAGCTTCGAGCGGTTGAACCAGGTCTGGAATTGCTCAGGTGTGATGTCCTGCTTCAGCACCGTGCGCAATGCTTCCGCGAGGGGCGCGATCTCGTCGCCGACACCGACGCCTTCTCCACCGGTGGATTCAGCAGTGTCTTCAGCAGCTTCTGCCCTCAGCGGGGCGGCTGGGGGCGCGGAGGCCGGCCTGAAAACGGGCGGCGGATCCGGGAGCGCGTGCGATGACTCCTCGGCCTCTACCGACTCACTGCCGAAGTCAAACAGGTTTTCCTGGGTGGGGCCTGGGTCGCTCGAACGCTGTGCTGAAGGTTCATTGGCATTCCGTGGGTCCGGTTGGGGCGACAGGTCGTCCATGAAAACGGTGGGGGGATACGGTCGACGGACAGGCGGCTGAACGCTGACCCAGCAGGACGCAGAGCATCGAGGGGCCCGCGCTGGGGAACCAGCGGCGCATGTGGAGAGAAAGGGGGCATGCCGTGCCGTGCACAGGCTGTCCAGGTCGGACCGGCTAAAGGAAGGGTGTCCAGCGTGCCAGGCCCAGCGCAGGGTGCGGCTGTGTTGGGAATGTCGACCAGGGCGCCAATGGTTGTGGCGGCGTAGGGGCGACTAGGTTGACGCGGAGCGGTGCGGGGCCGTGATGGTTGAGGCGCGAACGAGCAGGCAAAAGTCTGCGGAGATAAGGCTCCTTCGCGCTCCGGAGGTCACTGGCCTCGAGGGGGGATCGAGATTGAACTCGCGATCGGCAAAACCGTCAACGTCTTGCGGCCCACATATGACGGTAGTTCGATGATTTGAAAGGCAAAGCGGGACTTACGACGCTTCCCCCAAAGTTCTCCGCATTCTATCCACAGCCGTGTGGATATCTTGCTCGTCGGTGTCGCCTCCGAGAGAGAGACGCACGCCAGAGGCGGTGCGGTCCGGTGACATCCCAAGGGCGCTCAGGACATGACTCGGTTCGATGGAGCCACTCGCGCAGGCCGAACCTGCGGACGCTTCGACTCCGCCAAGGTCAAGGCGAACCACTAGGGTGCGGGCTTCTTGCAGCGGGAACGAGACGTTCAGCGTGTTCGCTAGGCGAAGCGGGTCGTCGATGGCCGGTCCGTTCAGCTGAACCCCGGGCAGCTCCGCGCGAAGTCGATCCCAGAGAAGGGCCGTCAGTCGCCGCGCGCGTGACTCAAAATCGGCGGCTTCTCTCACGGCCAGCTCGACCGCGCATGCGGCGGCAGCGATCGACGCCACGTTCTCCGTACCCGGCCTCAGGGCTGCCTCTTGGGAGCCCCCGAAGGTTCGCGGCGCGATGGGGCACTTGCGCCGGCGCACGAGCAGCCCCACGCCCACGGGTCCGCCGACCTTGTGAGCACTGAAGCTCGCCAGATCGACACCGTCGAGCTGAAACGGGCGCTTGCCAAGGAGTTGCACCGCGTCCGCGTGATAGATCACCCCTGGGTTCTCCCCCAGGGCTCCGCGCACGTCCTGGAAGGGCACCAGCGTGCCAATTTCGTTGTTGGCCGCGATGATCGACACGATGGAAGGGGTGTCGGCCACGCGCTGGGCGAGCTGGTCAAGGTTGGGCCGTCCAGAGGAGTCCACCTCGAGGAATCCAAGCTCGACGCGATCAGGCCAGCGCGCCGCGGCGGCTTCCGCGGGCTCAAGGACCGCTGCGTGCTCGACCGGCGTCGTCACCAGCTGAACCGGCCCCTCAGCCGCCTCGATGGACCCAAGCAGCGCGAGGTTGTTCGACTCGGTGCCACCGCTCGTGAACACGACGTCGTCTTCGGAGACCCCTAACGCCCCGGCGACTTGGTCTCGGGCGTCGTCGATGACGGCCCTCGCAGCGCGCCCGGCCCCGTGCACGCTCGACGGGTTTGCCGCCCCCGAGTCCAGCACTTCAAGCATCACCTCGCGCGCCTCTCGCCTCAGGGGCGTGGTGGCGTTGAAGTCGAGGTGAACGCTGGCGCTCGGAGAGGCGCTTGGGTCTGGGGAACGCATGGGCTTGGACTCATTCGAGACACGGCTCGGCCCCGTCGATCAGGCCCTGGTACAGCCTCTCATAGGATCGAACGACGTGATCGCGATCGAAGCGTTGAACGGCGCGCTCTCGAGCCTTGGCGCCCATGGCCGCAGCCTTGGCGCGGTTCCCCAGTAGGGCGGCCAGGTGCAGCGAGTAGGCCTCGCGGTCCTCGACGTCCACGAGGAACCCCGACTCCCCTGACTCCACGACCTCGGGAATGCCGCCGACGCGGGTTCCGATCACCGGCGTGCCGCACGCCATGGCCTCCAGCGCCGAAAGGCCAAACGACTCTTCCGTGCTGGGCAGACAGAACACGTCGGCAGGGGCCAAGAGTCCAGGGAGGGCGTCGCGCAGCCCCAGGAACTTCACGCGATCGCAGATGCCGCGTTCCCGCGCGACGCGCACGGCCTCGCCGTGCTGCGGGCCGTCGCCCACGAGGGTCAAGTCCGCCACGGCTCCGCTCTGCTTCAGGATTCCGAGGGCGTCCGCGAAGGCGTGCACGAGCCAAGGAACGCGCTTCACGCGGCGGAAGTTGCTGACGTGGACGGCCGTGGCGACTTCGAGCTGTTCACCCCCGGGTTTGAACTTGTCGAGGTCGACAAAGTTTGGGATCACGTTGATGCCACAGCGGTGCTTGTCGTCGAAGTTGAGGGCGCTGCGGTCCGCGAGGTCTTGACTGACGGCGGTGACGGCATCCGACGCCGTGATGGCGTACTGGGTGAGCGGTGCGTAGCTCGGGTCGTTGCCCACGACCGTGATGTCGGTGCCGTGGAGGGTAGTGACGACCTTGAGCGGAGCGAGCCGTGCGGCGGTCGCCGCAGAACGCACCATCAGGGCGCTGACGGCGTGGGGCAGCGCGTAGTGAGCGTGCAATACGTCGAGCCCATTCACGCGGTGTAGATCGAGCACCCGGGACATGATCGCCAGATCGTGGGGCGTCGAGTGGAACAGGGGATAGGGACTGCCCTGGGCGACGTGTAGCTCTACCGGTCCCGGCGTCCGCGCGAGCCGCGGTGGAACGTCGTGGGAGAAGAGGTGGACCGAGTGGCCGTTGCCTGCCAACGACAGCGCAAGCTCACTCGCAACAACACCCGAGCCCCCGTAGGTCGGATGGCAAAGAATGCCGATTCGCATGACGGTGTATAGGTCGAACCTGGGCTACACGCCGACCGAAACAGGCGTTTCCGTCTGGGTCCGCGGTCCGCCGCGGCGCGGGCTGACTGCGCGCTCCTCGCCGCGGGATCGATTCACTAGGTCCAGCACGGGCACGGGCTGCAGAGCCTGCTCAGCCTCGAATTCAGCTTCTGGCTCATCCTCCAGTTCGACGGCAGATTCCACTTGGGGGGAAACGGCTTCGACGGGAGCGACCGGCTCGACGACCACCGCAGCTGGCGAAGCGGTCGATACGGCGTCAGCCGTCAGGTGACCTGGCCTCATCCAGTCTGCTGGCTCCTCGTCGCTAAGTGTCGGCGGCTCGTCTTGGAGCGTGACGGCCGCCTGAAGCTCTAAAGAGCGAACTTCAGTGTTCTCTTCGTCCGCGTGATCGCGGGCCAAGAACTCCTCGGCCACGGCTAGGTAGTCGTCGGCGCCCTTGGAGTCGGGGGCGTACTCGAAGATCGTTCTTGCGAAGCTCGGAGTCTCTGCGAGCTTGACGTTCTGGGAGATCGGCCGCTTGAAGATCTGGTCGGGGAAGTACGAGCGAAGCTCGGCCAGCACTTCGCGCCCGAGACGCAGTCGGCTGTCGTACATACACGCCAGCACCGCGGTGATCTCGAGGTCGGGGTTCAGCCGCCTGCGCAGAAGCTGAACCACTTCCACGAGCTTCGAGAGGCCTTGCAGCGCGAAGAACTCCGTCTGCACGGCAATCAGCACCTCCTTCGAGGCAGCGAGTCCGTTGACGGACAGCAACCCAAGGCTCGGCGGATTGTCCATCAGGATGATGTCCACCGGCGATCGGCCGGTAGCGGCGATCTCTTCGCGCTCCCAGTCGTCGAGCGCGTCCTTCAGGATCGTCTCTCGTCCGATGGCGCTCGCGAGCTCTAGCTCGGCGCCCGAAAGATCCAGGTGCGCCGGCAGGATCGACAGACCTGGCGTCGAAGTGCCGCGGATGGTGTCCGCAACGCGGCCGCCCTGGGTCAGGAGCGAGTACGTGGACGGTTCACCCGGGTGCAGCTCGGCGCCCAAGTTCATGGACGCATTGGCCTGCGGGTCCATGTCGATCACCAAGACGCGCTTGCCGAGACGCGCGAGGGCTGCTCCGAGGTTGACAGCCGTGGTCGTCTTGCCGACGCCGCCTTTTTGGTTGATGATCGCGATTCTGCGCATGGGGAGCCCGACAGTGTAGGGACCAGCCGCCAGAGGGGAACCCGCCTTGTCTGATCGCCCTAAAATTCAGACTCGCGGCCCTGCTGGGGACCCTCTGTCCCAAGGCGGAGCGGTTGTAACGGAACATTCACCACAGAATCCCCTTCCTAGGAGCCCCAGGGCGGCTTCGCCGGTCCAATAGACCGCCCCCGCTGCGAGAAGGATCCCAACCCACCATCCGCGATGACCTCCGACTTCCCCACGTTCCCCCGACTTCGCCCGCTGCTCACTCTCGGCGCCAGCCTGCTGGCGGCATCGAGCGCCCAGGGGCAGGGCACGTACTACGACACGGTGGACACTTCCAGCGAGGCGACGCTGCGCGCCACGATCCACCAGGTGATCGACGACCACACTCGCTTCCCCTATACGAGCGGGAGCACGGACACGACCGACATCCTGCGCGTGGCCCAGCAGGACCCGACGAACTTCAACAACATCGTCGACGTCTACCGCAACGCCAGCTACTCGAAGACCGGTGGCGCCTTCAATCGCGAGCACACGTGGCCGAAGTCCTACGGGTTCCCCGATGACGGCCCCACGAACAGCGCCTACACCGACTGTCACCTGCTCTGGTTCTCTGACAGCAACTACAACTCGTCGCGCAGCAACAAGCCCTTCGGCAACTGTTCAGCGAGCTGCACAGAGCTCACGACCGTCAGTACCAACGGCGCGGGCGGCGGATCAGGCGCCTTCCCCGGCAATTCGAACTGGACGGCGGGCTCGTTCTCCAGCGGCACCTGGCAGGTCAACTCCGTTCGGAAGGGTGACATCGCCCGCACGATGTTCTACGCCGACCTGCGCTACGAGGGTGGCAACCACGGAATCACGGGCTTCGCAGAGCCCGATCTTCGACTGACCGACAACCTCGGCCTCATTTCTGCCAGCAGCACGGGTTCGAATGAGTCCGTTGCCTACATGGGCCGACTGGCCGCTCTCTTGGAGTGGCACTACGCCGACCCCGTCGACGACTTCGAGCGGAACAAGAACAACGTCGTCGCAAGCTTCCAGGGCAACCGCAACCCGTTTGTGGATCACCCGGAGTGGGTGGACTGCCTCTTTGCGGGGGACTGCGGTCCCGGCATCGGCGACATCTATTGCTCGCCTTCCGTCGTCAACTCCAGCGGCGCCGCCGCCGCGATCGAGGCCCGCGGAAGCGCACTTCTCGTGGATGCGGACTATCGGCTTCTCGCGAGCAACCTGCCCCTGAATACCCTCGGCTACTTCCTGTGTAGCCAGTCGTCAGGCTTTGTGTTCCAGCCCGGCGGAAGCCAAGGCAACCTGTGCCTGTCCGGATCGATCGGTCGGGTCGTTGGGGGCCAGGTACTGAACTCTGGCTTCTTCGGCGGGTTCGCCACGGACGTCGATCTCACGTCCCTGCCGCAGCCCTCGGGCAGCGTGCCCGTGCTGTCCGGCGAGACCTGGCACTTCCAGGCCTGGTTCCGCGATGCGGTCGGCGGTCAAGCCACCAGCAACCTCACGGACGGCTGGGTCACGACGTTCGAGTAGGCGTCGGCCGGCGGAACGGCGCGGCTAGCGATCGAGCTTGAGCCGCGCCTGGCTCAGCACGATCGCCGCCGCGTTCGCGAGGTTGTAGCTGCGGATGTTCTCGCCGCCGTTGAGGGGCCCCGGCATCGGGATGGTGACCGTGCGGTCGAGCCAGCGCTCACGCCACGCGTCGGGCAGCCCAGAGTTCTCGTTGCCGAGGATGATGACGTCTCCGTGCCCGTAGGCCGGCTTGTCGAAAGTCTGGGTGCCGAACTTGGTCACGAGCCAGGGCTCGCGATCGCCTAGCCACTCCAGGAAGGCTTCGTCGGACAAGTGCTCGGTGAGCGTGACCGACGGCCAGTGGTCGAGCCCCGCCCGCCTGACCGCGTGCTCCGTGATCTCAAACTTCATGGGATGAATGAGGTGCAGGTGCGCTCCCATGCCCACGGTGGTTCTGGCGATGTTCCCCGTGTTTTGGGGGATGGCGGGGTGGTAGAGGACGAGGTGGAGGGTCATGGGTCAATTCGTTGAATGCGGTCCGGCGGCCGGCGTAGCTAACACTGTCTTCTTAGCACCCGGCTAAGCCCGGGAGGATGGACCCATGAAGAGCACCCGACTCGCCGCTTCCATTTTCATCGTCGTCGTAGGCTTGATCGCCGCGGCGATATGGAGCTGACCGGTTCGACGCGCGGCGACCGCCGCGTGTCGTCTCTATTTCACGCTGAGCCACTTCACGAGTGGACTCGCAAAACTCACCGGCTCCCTGCATAGGATCGGCTCGCCGTAGCGTCCGCCGATGCGCTCTCCGTACGCCCGCGCCTTGGTCTCGACGCGCTCTAGGATGTCGACGCCGTAGAGGAAGTGCTTGCCGTCGTCGCCCTCCTCCGCGGGCGCGAGCTGCGTGGCGTAGGCCAGCACCACCTCGCGCTTGCGCTCCCAAACGGGCTCGATGTCCACGACGAACGTCGGTTCGAAGTGGGTGTGCGACTGAAAGTGCGCTAGCTGGGCCGGGCGCTTGGCGTCGGGCCCGCCGGTGATCTTCGCCAGCTGCTTCAGCCCTGAGAGGTACCACGCTTCCTTCGCCAGTCGCGCGCTCGCCTCGTGGTCCGGATGGGGATCGTCAAGGTGGTGGGAGAGCACGAGCTCCGGCTGCAGTTCGCGCAGGTGCTTCGCCAGCTTCTCCCGGGCATCGACGGTGACTTCTACGCGGCCGTCGGGCTGGTCGAGGTTTCCGCGCCATGCGAGGCCCAGCAGCTCTGTGGCTTTGGCCGCTTCCGCTGCACGATCCTCCGGCGTGCCTCGCGTGCCCATCTCGCCGCGCGTGATGTCGAGGATGCCGACCTTCGCGCCCGCGTCCACGAGGCGCAGGATCGTGCCACCCGCAGAGATCTCCGCGTCGTCGGGGTGGGCCGCGATGAGTAGTACGTCGAGCTGGGTCATGGGCGGCTGCCTACTTGTGTTCAGGCTCGTCGAGTGAGCTAGGAAGGTGGAGCACGATGTGTTCGGTCGAAGCGAAGGGGATCTCACCCATCAACGCTGGGGTGAAGTCGGGACCGAAGCGTGCGATGAACTGGAATGGGCCAAGGAGTCGTTCCTGAGGCACGTCGCGGGGAAACAGCATGCTGTTGACGCGCCGGACCTGGCGAACGCCCTTGCCGGTGTTGTTCTTGTGCACGCGCATGGCCTTGCCTATCACCTTGCCGATCGAATGCTCTACGTGGCCGGCGGTTTTCTTCAGCGTGATCCCGAGGGCGGGCTCGAGCGCGGCGAGGGCGCCCTTGTGCTCGAGCATTTGGGCGGTGATTTCGCCCGTCAGCTTGCGCAGGTTCTGGACCACGGGCGGCTCTTCGTCGAGGTCGATCTCAGGGGCCTTGAACTGGCCCTTGAGGCGCAGGATTTCCTCCACCGTCGACCCAACGCGCTTGAGCGCGTAGCGCGTGTCGCCGTCCACGAGGGAGATGGAAACGCGGGGCAGGAACGGGGTGCGAGGCTGGCCGCACGCGTCGCGGGCAGGGCCCAGCTGGGCGTGATAGCCAAGTTCTCCGTAGCCGCCGACGTAGGCGCAGGTCGGGAAGACGGCGTCCTGCACGAGCGGCCGAACCAGCGCGCCCGCGGACCACTCGTCGGGCGCGCTCACGATTTGGCTCCCGAGTTCGGCGTGGGTGCGCGACCCAGGCATCCCGTCGTGGCGGAAGCCTTCGCCGCCGGCCCGCAGCGCGATCCTTTCGGGCAGCGTGTTCTCCGCCGCACGCACGTGCCGGTAAACCATCGCTGCGGCGTCACCGGTGTCCCCGTTGGGTGCCCCGCCGGATGTCTCGTCGGATGCCTCGCCCACGGGGATCGCAACCGGCAGCGAAAGCGCGGCGAGCTCGGCCTCGCCCGCGCGCAGCGCCTCCGTCAGTGGCGGCCCTGAAGCGCTGACGAGTCGACCCATCTCGCTGGACAGGAGGCCGCGGATCCACTGGGGCTCGCAGACCACGAGACCGTAGTCTTCCATGAGCCCATGGAACGCCCGGGTGAGCGCGCGGGGCAGCGTCTCACCGTCCTTCGGAAGGAATGTGTCAATGGCGAGGTTCGCGTGCTCGTGCTCTTCCACGATGTCATGGAGCAGTGCGCGCAGGGCACCGAGGCGCTGGGCTTCCTCCGTGACCGGCAGGGACCCAAGGGGCACTCGACCCGACGACAGACCACCTAGGTGGACCTTTTGCAGGTCGAGGTTGCGGTTGAGCTGCCAAGCGTGGTGAACCTCGGCAACGTCGTGGTCGTCCGCGTGGTTCCAGAAGATCGGCACGACCGGCCGATCCCATTGTTTGCTCAGGTCCTTCGCCGCGCGACAGGCCTGGAGCGCCTTGTACAGACTGTAGAGAGGCGAGCTGAGGAAGCCCGGCTGCTGGCCGGTGACGACGGTGAAGACACCCTCCTCGCGCAGTGCCGCGAGGCTGCCAGCCGTTCCGGATCCTGCGGAGAGCTCGATGCCCGCCTCCGCGTAGCCTGCGCCGAGAAGATCGGCGAGGATGCCGCGCTCCTCCGCCCCAAGGCGCTCTTCCGGGAGCGGCACCTCGGACGCCTTCGTGACCACCGGCAGCGGCCCAAAGTCAGCGCCGGCGGCAAGGCCCGCGCGCGCCACGGGAGAGAGTCCAAAGAGGTCGCCGGGCAGATGCTCGGCCCGCAGCTGGAGTGTCATGGGGATCGTCGAGTGATCAGTTGAGAAGTGCGTCGCGGAGCTCGGCTGCCATCAGGTCCATCGCCTCGCGGGCCGCATCTTTCCAGTGCAGATCCGGCCGCTTCGCTCCCGCGTAGAGGATTCCCCGCGAGGAGTTCACGAGGGCGCCGTGGAGTCCTTCAGAGAAACCACTGACGATGTCCTTGGCGCTCGCCCCTTGGGCTCCGTACCCGGGGAGCAGCAGAGGGGTCTTCGGCATGCGCTGGCGCAGCGCCCGCAGTTCGGCGGGGTGGGTCGCGCCGACGACGGCCCCGATGGAGCTCCAGCCGCACTCCCCCATCGTTTCAGCGCCCCAGCCCGCCACGGCGTCGGCGACCCGGTCCGCGACGGTGGCGCTGGACTCACCGACCTCGAGGGCCTGGAACTCGGCGCTCGATGGGTTCGAGGTGCGCACGAGGATGTAGAGCCCCGCGCTCGCGGCCTCGCAGGCCTTCACGAAGGGCGTGATGGAGTCCGAGCCGAGGTAGGGATTCACGGTCGCCGCGTCGCACAGGTAGGGCTGGGCCCAGGGGGCGGCTTCTCCGCTGGGTCCCGTCAGGAAAGCCTCGGCGTACGCCGCTGCGGTAGAGCCGATGTCCCCGCGCTTGACGTCTCCGATCACCAAAAGACCTGCTTCCTTAGACGCGGCGACCACGTCCTCAAAGGCCTGCACGCCGTCGGCGCCGAAGACTTCGAAGAACGCGGACTGGGGCTTCACCGCGGGCACCTTCCCCGCGGCAACTTCGACGATGGCCAGCAGGAAATCCCGCACGGCGCCCGCGCGCTCCACCCGGGAGGCCGCCGGGTCACGGGCCACGGCAAACTCCTCGGGCAGTAACCCAAGGTGCGGGTCGAGCCCCACCACCACGGGGCTCTGGGTGCGCTCCACGGCAGCGTGAAGTCGGTCGGCGTAGGGCGCTAGGCGGCTCATGGGCGCGACATGCTATCCGATCCCCATGCCCCTATGCGCCACGCGGTCAGCGCTTCACCAACTTGAAGAGGATGAACTGGGGCTGGTTGGAGAGCTTCTCGAACGCCTCCGGATGAGCGGCGGCCATTTCCGGCGTGGGCAGTGGTTCCACGAGCCGCTCCACGAGGAATCCCGCCTCGAAGAACTCCTGCGTAAGCTGTGTAAGCGGACAGCGGTTGGCCGTCACCACCCAGCCGCGACTCCAGGTCTCCGTGACCGCTTCCTGCGCGAAGTAGGAGCCGCCCAAACGGCTCCAGTCGCTCATGGGATGGTGAGTGCTGATCACGAGGGCACCCGCCGAATCCAGCACGCGATGCGCCTCCCTCAAGAAGGCCGGCCGATCGTTCACGTAGTGGTAGGCGAGGGCGCACACCACTAGGTCTACGCTGGCATCCCCCATCCAGCCCATGGGCTCCCCCATGGAGTGAACCCGCAGAGCCGCCTTTTCGCCGACTCGAGCTCGCGCCAGCTGGACCATTTCGGACGACGCGTCGAAGCCGGAGACCAGCGCGCCCCTCTCGATGAGCTCTTGCATGTAGATCCCAGAACCGCAGGCCGCATCGAGCACCCGCTTGCCCCGGACGTCCCCGATGAGCTCGAGGGTCGCGGGCCGATCGTAGAGCGCGTTGTAGGGCGCGGTCTCCACGAACTCGGCGTAGGCGCCCGCGAAGGCGTCGTACTGGCTGGGGCTCGGCTCGTTCCGATGGGGCATGGTGGCACTAGCGGTTGGCGTCGGCGCTGATGCCGTCTAGGAACTGTCGGGCCGCGGCGTCGGCTAGCGGTAGGCCGGTGGCGGTCAGTCGGAAGCGCTTGTTTTGCTCGCCATCGAAGCGCTCTAGGAAGCCCTGGGACTCTAGGCGTTCGGCGATGGCTTGGGCTGGGTCGGGGACGTCGGCGGTGAAGCGGGCTGTCTCGCGTGCTTCTGTCGGGTTGA
>CAYQKK010000063.1:33065-36255 GCA_964417955.1 uncultured Planctomycetaceae bacterium | reverse complement strand
TCGTGGGCGAGGAGCGCGTCGCGCACTCGCTCGGTGAGCGATCGCAGCGAGCCCTCCGGCGCATCGCCGTGCACAAGGACGCTCATGACCTTGGTCGGTCGCTCGGCGAGGCTGACCACCGGCTCTTCTGCCTCGACCGGGAACGTCGTGATCCGATCGACCTCGTTCTTCACGTCCTGGAGAGCCTGACTACGGTTCGAGCCGACGACCAGCTCGATGTTGACGGTGCCAACGCCCTCGACCGCCTGGCTCGTGATCTTCTTGACACCGTCCACGCCGCTGACTTGATCCTCGATCGCCAGCAGGATGCCCTGCTCCACCTCGGCGGGGCTAGCGCCCGGGTAGGGGACCCGGACGACGACCTGGTCCAACTCGAACTCCGGGAAGACCTCTTGGGTCACCTGGGTCGAGAAGAGAAGGCCGCCCGCAATGAGGACGATCATCACGAGGTTCGCGGCGATGCTGTTCGTCGCCATCCACGCGATGGGGCCGCCGGGCTTCACGTCGGGTTCATTCGTTTTCGCGGCCTGTGGATCTGGAGTGCTCATTGGTTGGCTCCGCCGGCGGTCGTCTCAGCCTCAGCGCCGTTCGGTCCGTTTACTTCGGGGTCCGTTTCGATGACGCGCAGAGCCGTCCCAGGGAGCGGCACCGCGATCGAGCTGACGATCACCTGGTCGCCCGCCGAAAGACCGTCTGTGATGAGCACATCATCGTCTCTGCGAAGGGCGACGTGGACTGACCGTAGCGCGAGTTCCTTGCCGTCCTTCGGGAGCCAGACGACGTCTCCCTCCCGGAGCGCCGCGCGCGGAATGGAGAGTGCTCCAGGGATCGCTTTCAGGGGGACATCCACAGCCAAGTACGATCCAAGCAGCAGCGGCTGCGCGCCGCCGAGTGGATTGGGTACAGCGATTTGGACACGCGCCATACGGCCCGCAGCGTCGACTTCTCCGGCCAGGCGCAAGAGTCGGCCTTGGCGGGGCTCGGACTCATCGGAGCCAGAGAGGCGAATTTCTGCCTCGCCGTTTTCGAAGTCCAGGCCTTGGATGCGGTTGGCGGGCATCGTGACCTCGATCAGGAAGGCCGCCGTGTCGACGAGAACGGCCACCTCGCCCCCTGCGCTCACCTGCGCGCCCACCTCGAGGTTTTCGGACAGGATGACCGCGTCAAAGGGCGCGACCACCGCTGTTCGGCTGAGATTCAGGCGCGCTTGGTCGAGCTGAGCTTCGGCGGACTCGACGCTGGCACGGCTTCTTTCAAGGTAGGGCTCTCGCAGCGCTAGGCTCTTGCCTGCCGCAGTCGCTTCTACTTCGCCGTCGAGCAGCGCCCATTCGGACTTAGCCACGGCCGCTTGGCCCTCTTCGATCGCGAGATCGGCCTTGGCGCCCAGCAGGGCAGCGTTCGAGGTCGCCACGTTGAGCTCGAAATCGCGGGGGTCGACGCGGAAGAGCACGTCGCCCTTGGACACGCGTCCACCGACGGTCATGTTCGGGTGAACCTCGACGACGGGTCCGCCCACGATCGGGCGCAACGAGAGCTCGCCCTGGGGACGAACGACGCCGTACGCCTCGAACGTGGGCTGCGCCTCGAAGGGCTCTGCGACCGCGACCTCCACCGGCAGAATGCGCGCGGGGCGCTCGACCGTGGGGGGCGCCTTCTTCGCGGCGATCAGGGCGCGAGCCGCGACGACGCCGACGGCAATGACGAGGATGGGCGCAACGTAGCGCAGGACCGTGCCGGCCTTTTGGATGGGAGTAGACATGGGGCTCAGGAGTCGCTTTGGATGTCGTCAAGCCACACGCCGCCGAGGGCGCGCAGGAGGGAAGCTCGGTTGCGGAGGAGGTCGGCGCGCTCGGTCAGCAGCAGGCGCTCGAGGGTCTGGAGGTTCTGGATGGCCGCGAGCACTTGGAGGTACGTTTCCACGCCGCCGACGTAGCGCCTCCTCGCCTGGGCGACCTCGTCGGTCGCAATTTTTGCCTGTTCCTCTAGCGTCCGGAGGCGGGCGGCGCTGCGCTGCTCGACGGAGAGAGCATCCTCCACTTCCTGCAGCGCGGTGAGGATCGTTCCCTGCAGAGACGCAACGGCGCCATCGAGTGCGGCGCGTTGCCGATCCACTTCGGCACGCCGCGTCTGCCCGTCGATCAACGGCAGCGCGAGGGAGCCGACGATCGAGCTGATGGTTCGATCAAACAGCGCGCTGAGCTCGTTGCCATCGAAGTTGTAGCTGGCCGAGAGCGACAGGCGCGGATAGCGGTTCGCGATGGCTGATGCGACGTCGCGGTCAGAGCGCTCGACCCGCCGGAGGGCGGCTACGACATCGGGGCGTAGGGTCAGTAGCGTTGACGGAACGTCGAGCTTCGGCATCGGTGGAAGAGCCGGGAGCGCGTCGGGCAGATCGGTAGGGCCGAGATCCGCACTTCTTGGGGCCCGCCCCGAGAGGGTGTTCAGGGTGTGCACGGCGCGTTCGGCCTCGCCGAGAAAGCGCGGAAGCTCGGCGCGCGTGGCGGCGAGCAGGCGCTTTTGCTGGAGCACATCGAGCACCGTTCCAGCCCCGGTTCCAAAGCGGTTCTCGGTGACCTGCAGGAGCTGTTCGCCCACCTCGATTTGCTCTTCGACGAGTCGTGCGAGGGAGCGGTTCTGCACGGCAAGGATCCACGCATCCGTCGCGCGCCCGGAAAGGGCGAGGGCGGTCGCTTGGACATCGGAGGCGGTGGCGGCTTCTTCGAGCCGTGCGCTCTTCAAGGCGCTGTCAATGCGGCCGAACAGGTCGAGCTCATAGGCCAGCGAAAGCCCGAGGGAATAGGTCTCGCCGACGCGGATCGGGATCGCGTTCGCTCCGCCGCCGCTTTGGTCGATCTCTAGGCGCTGGGCGTTGCCGTTCAGGTCGACGGTGGGGATACGGGGAGCGCCCGCGGCACGTGCGCTGGCGCTGGCGCCTGCGAGGCGGGACCAGGCTTCTTCGAGCTCGAAGTTTCCGTCGAGGACGTCCGCCACGACCGCGTCGAGGGACGCATCTGCGAAGGTGGTCCACCAGCGCGTGCCGCTCTCGGCGAGGCCGGGGGCGCTCGCTTCTTTCGTCGAGTCTGCACCCTGCCACGCTTCCGGAACTTTGACCGTGACGGCGTCTGTTCCTGGCGTAGGGGAGGTCCAGCAGCCCGTGAGGCCCAGCTGTAGGCACAGCAGTAGGCACAGC
>CAYQKK010000063.1:13010-32965 GCA_964417955.1 uncultured Planctomycetaceae bacterium | reverse complement strand
GGGCCTGCTGCTGGGCCTGCTGCTGGGCCGCACCAAACCAAGGGAGCGGCGCATCGCTCGAGATTGAGCTAGTCATGGAAGAAATGCGCCCCCACGTCATCACCGGCGTTTCCAAGCATGTCCAAGAGAACCCTTTGGAAGGTCTCCAAGTCTGCTGGTGGGATCCCCGCTTCAAACTGTCCTTCGACTCTCCTTGCGACGTCCTTCAGTTTCGGCATGAGGGACTTGGCGCTCCGAGTCAGGTGAATGAGATGGCGACGCCCGTCGCTAGGGTCCTGCCGTCGCTCTACCAAGCCCTTCTCCTCGAGTCGATCGAGCATCCGTGTGACCGCGGTGCTGTCGACCCCTAGCTCGCGCGTTAGGTCGGATGCGGTGGGGGCGCCTCCTTCCACGGCGGCGCGCTCCACATGGATCAACATCCCCACCTGCCGACGGGTGAGATCGAACGCCTTGAGCTCACGGTCCACAACGGTCCGGAAGGCCGCGCCGAGGCGGTTGACCCAGTAGCCCGTTACGTGGGGAAAAGGGAGCACTCCGCCTGGCCTTCCGATGCCGGGCTCGGATGCCTTGGAGGTGCGTTTCGTGGAGGTTTTTGACCTGGTCTCAGTCATGACTGAGAATCTATCGGTCATGACTGCTTTCTAGGGAGGCAGATTCTCCTATTTGTTGATCGAGCCAACATCGAGACGGCTGGAGTGAAATGCAGCGAGCGCGTCGCCGATGGTCATCAGCAACGCGCTCCTTACAACCAGCCCTGCCTGACGCAGTCCGGATTCGACTCGCAGGCCCTACTTCCCGGCGACTTTCTCTGACACGGAGACGTCGACCTCTTCCTGGGCCTGACCGCGAAGCGCTGACTTCTCAACGTACTCAGCGGCGGCGTCCATGCATGCGTCGAAGCTCTTACCGAGGAGACGCGCTTCATCGCGCAGAGCGAAGGCGTCCTGCTCGATCTCTGCGACCGACGCGGCGTTGAAGTCGTGCCCAAGGAAGAGGACGGTGTCGCGCAGCTGGCCGTTGAGAGCGTCGAACTCAGCCTGGACGAGCACCGCGGCCTCCTGGACCTCGGCGAAGCGCTCGCGGGTCGCCTCCAATCGATCGGCGCTGCGCTGGCGCATGCCGTCACTGGTGAATGCGTCGAGACTCTCCTCCCAGCGCTCGAACACGGAGACGGCCGAGTTGCGCATCGGCGAGATGTGGCTGCGAAGCTCGTTGGCCTGCTTCTCGGCGGTCTCGGTTGCCTGCGCAAAGGCCTCGAAGGCATCGGTCGCCTCGCCGGTGAAGTTGTCGGCAAAGATGGGACCGAGTGACAGGATAGCGGCGTACACCGACTGCTTCGCCAGCTCGGTCTCCAGGTGGACCTGCTCGACGCGTGAAACGAGGCTGTCTACGTTCTCCAGGCCGACGCTCTGTTTGGTGGAAGCGCAGCTTGTAAAGGCAGTCGTGGCGCAGGCGAGCACCGCGCAGGCGGCAATGGAACGCAGGTTGAGATCTAGAGACATGTGATTGGTAAATTCCCCTCCAAGAGTCGCTCGGGTCCGGTGGACTGTGAGCGGTTAGCTCCGGTGATGATCGACAGCGTTCGAAGTCGGTCTTGAACAGGACTTGAACTGAAAGTTCGTAGGATCAGATCGAAACGAACGGGTTCTGGGCGGCGGCCGCTCGCGGCGCACGACAAGATCTTCCCTATGGGAAGCAATGGCTCATCAGAACTGCTCCAAGGTGAGCCAACCGCCGCGCAGCTGCGGGCCCTAGACAGGCGGGATCCCGCGCTGGGGCGGGCGAGGCGCCGCGTGGCACCGTTCCCCAAATTCCCAACGAAAGACGGGGGGCAGTCCCACTTTCACGCATTGGCGCGTGCCATCGTTCACCAGCAGCTTGCGGGGGCTGCGGCGCGCACGATCCATGACCGCGTCTTGGCCCTGACGCCGGGCCCGCGCTTTCCGAGCGCGGCGGCGATTCAGCAGCTCTCCGACAAGGCGCTGCGCGGCGCTGGCCTCTCCGCGAACAAACTCGCGGCCCTGAGGGACCTTTCCGAGCACTGCCTTGACGGT
Organism: uncultured Planctomycetaceae bacterium; assembly: GCA_964417955.1. GTDB lineage: Bacteria > Planctomycetota > UBA1135 > UBA1135 > Saltatorellus. The sequence continues at coordinate 30,911 of CAYQKK010000063.1, read as the reverse complement.
CGAATCCGTCTGCGCTCGATCGCGAAGCGCCCCAACGAAGAGATCATTGAAGAGCTCGTGGCGGTGAGGGGGATCGGTCGCTGGACGGCGCAGATGTTCCTGATGTCGCGACTCGCGCGCCTCGATGTGCTCGCGCCGCTTGACCTCGGTCTTCAGGAAGGACTCAAGCGCTTGGACGGCCTAGATGAGCGTCCAAAGCCAAAGGAGCTGGAGGCCCGCGGCGCTTGCTGGTCACCGCTCAGCTCGGTCGCGTGCTGGGTGCTGTGGCGGCTGACGGAGGAATAGAGTCACTTCGCATCGGCAATCTGCTGCACCGGAGCCCGATCGAGCCACACGTTCCCGCCCAAGGGCTTGCCCCCTGCGGGCCACGACGTGAGGAATTCCACCGCACCAAGATCGTCCGCGTCGCTGAGGATCTTGGCTAGGCCGCGGGTACGCGGATTCGGCCCACGGGGCTTGTCGTAGTCGGCGATCCAGAGAATGTCACCGCCGAAGGCAATCCGCTCCTCAGGAAGAAAGAAGAGCATGAAGGCGTCGGTGTGATTTGAGTGCCCGTCGACTTCGACCACCACAAGCCGGCTGCTGGACGTGGGCGGCGCCCAGCGTTCACCCCTTTCGACGCCCACCATCCTCGGTTCGCGGCGGGAGATGGAGAGCTCATCCGGTCGAAGGGTGCGCGGCCGCTCGATGATGTTTCGGACGTAGTCCATCACTTCGGCGGGGCATACGACCGTGGCGCCACGGTGAACAAAGGGGCGCATGCCACCGATGTAGTGGGGGTGGTGATGGGAAGCAGCCACGTAGAGAAACGGGTGCCCGGGCTTCTCTTCTTCCAGCGCCTTGATGATCGCATCGCCTACTTCGGTGGAAACGGGCGCCTCGAGCACCGCCCATCCGCGTCCAAGATCTACGCCGACGGAACGCGAGGCTTCGTCAGCGATCAACAGTTCGAACGTTCCCTTCCCAAGCTGGCGCAGCTCAACCTCGGGGGCCGACTGCGTGAGCGGCCTCCCTGCTCTTTCGGGGCTCGGGTAGATGCCGCCGGGGAAAGGTAGCTCTTTGGAATCCAGCAGCACGGACTCGACCTTCGCTGTCTCACTGGTCCCGAGCGGTCCTCTCACCTCCCAGCCTGAAACGACACCGGGCGCGGCGCCTGGCTCGCCATCGTAGTGAAGGGCCTCCACGACGTCGCCCAAGAGCGAGTCATGGGTCATCCATTCGACACCAAGGAGCCCGGGGACTTCGACCTGCATCCCGTCTACCTCGTAGGAGACGGGAACGGTCTTGATGACGGCACGCCCTCCTTCGAGTTCAACCAGCACGTCGCTGCCGCCGCTTGGCGCGCTCGTCGCACCAAGGACTTGGCCCGCAGATTGAACGTAGCGCACGAGAGTCGCGGGAAAGGCCGCACGGGAGAGGATCTGCTCGCGAAGTGCGTCGGCTCCGTAGACCGGTCCAACCTGCCCCCGCGTTCGGTCGAAGATCACAAAGGCGTCGTTCACGCGAACGGCCGCATCCGGGCGCTCTATGTCGATGCGCCAAGTCGGAGCGTCTTCGCCGGCTGCCTGTAGTTCGAAAACGCGGAGCGTCTGCGTGACTTGGTCCCTGCGGCGCGAATCGGGTCGCGGACCGTGGGTCATCTGAACGGAGTCCACGGAGAGGGTCACCTGCATGCGGTGGCGCGGCGGTGCTAGGTGGCTCCTAAGGGCTTCCAGCGTCGCGATTCCGCTCTCGCAGGCCTCCACGTGGGCATGGAGCGCGGAAGGCCCGGAGCTTTGGGGAAGAGTGGGGTAGCAAGCGCCCAGGAGCCCGACGGTGATAGCGATCATGCGGAACGTACGGGCCGGCCAGGCGTCGTGTTGGCGCTAAAGCTCCTCGTACATTCGGAGCTCCGCATCTGCGGCCCCGCCCTGCTCATTGACCCGGCGCCATGCTGTCACGGTCGACGCGAGGAAAGCGGCCGAGAACGCGAGGCAAAGGACCTGGAACAGGACGGCCTTCCCACCTGGCTCACCCAGTCGACCTAGCGCGCCTAGGCTGCTCGCGGTGGTCAGGCAGAGAAATCCGGCCGTGGACGTGGTGAGAGCCATGGTGACTCGCCGCCGGTAGGGAATTCGGCCGAGCCAGAACAGCAGAAGGACGATGGTCGCGGGCACGCCCGGAAGCAGGGCCGCCTTTAGATCGCCGCCTGCCCAACCCGGCGCGAGTGCCGCCAGGACGACCAATGCTGCCCCGTAGCCCAGGGACAGTCGCCAGGGGAGGGACAGCGCTTCGCTTCGGATGATGGCTGGGTCAGGTCGCTCTTGGGCTCGCATACTCGCAATCCTGAATAGCTGGCTCCCTTCGATGGGCCTGGGTGAACGTAAGCACGTTGGGGCGCCGGAGCTACGTTCGAAGTGCGTAGCGGAGGGGCTGGTCGTGATGCGGTGTTGCCTAAGCGACTTGTTCAAAGGAGTTTATGGTCGCCGCGAGCCGCGGTAGGCCCACTGAAGGGAGTCAGCTCCCTAGGGCCACCTGGTCTTGGTTCGCAGCCGAGAGCCACCGGAGCCCACCGAACCCGCAGGAATCACTCCAATCGCGGCTCAAGGTTCGTCAAGTGCTTGGGGGGATCGACCGATGGTCTCTATATGTTGTCGCGCGCGTCGCGCCCTTAAGCGATTTCCTGGCCAGCGCGCCTCCTCAACGGCTCCCCATGACCCCACCCGCATCCGCCCAATCTAGGCCCTGGCACGGCATCGAACCCGTGCTCGTCACGGCCGGCTCGGTCGGGAAGCTGCCGCCCTCGGTGAGTGCGGAGCCCGGGCGTGAGCCGGGGATTTGGGATGTGACCGTCTCGTGTCCGACGACCCTTGAGGGGAGCACCTGCAGCCTCGCGGGGGACTTCAACCATTGGAGCTCCGAGAGCCACCCCATGGAGCGCACGAGCGATGGGCGCTGGCGAATCGACCTCGAGCTACCGAGCGGCGAGTACCGGTACAAGTTCTGCCTGGACGGCCACCGTTGGACCCCAGACCCGGAAAACGAGGACGGCGAAGACGACGGGTTTGAATCCCACAACTCCCTGCTGCGCCTCGGCGCCATGGGGCGGCCGGATGAGCTCGTCCGGGAAGTGGGCGATGGGAAGATCACCACCGAGGCCCTTGAGCACGACCCGATGCGGCCCATGTACCTGCATCGCGTCGGCGCAACCGGCCTTCGCTTCCGCTACCGGACGTTGGCCCAGGATGTCCGCGGCGTCAAGCTCTTGGTCCGCGGCCTCGGCGAGTACGAGCTGTCGCCGGTCGTGTCGCCGGATCCCTTCCAGTATTGGGAGGTCACGATCGAGCTCGGCGAGTCCTACTGGGATGCGGGGCAGGCCATCGACGTCGACTACGCGTTTGCCTTTGCCGAGCTCGACGAGCTCTCCGCGGACCCGCGGGAGCGCAGCGTGCGCCCATCGGCCATGCCGCGCACCGAAACCCCCGACTGGGCGAAGGAGGCCATCTGGTACCAGATCTTCCCCGAGCGATTCTGCAACGGCGACCCTTCGAACGATCCACCCGTCGTGCGTTCCTGGACGAGCGCGTGGTACGAACCAGCTGAATTCGAAGGCCAGGACGGTCAGACGTTCTGGGAGTACTTCGTTTACCAGCGGATGTACGGTGGCGACCTGAAGGGCGTGCAGGACCGCCTCGATCACCTCGTGGAGCTTGGCGTCAACGCCATCTACTTGAACCCCGTCTTTCAGGCAGAAGGGCCGCACAAGTACAACGCGACCGACTTCAGGCACATCGACACTGGGTTCGGCGCAGGAGAGGACTACTGGGAAGCGACCAAGGACGAAGTGGTCGGCGATCCGTCCACGTGGACCTGGACCCCTTCGGACAAGCTGTTCCTGGAGTTCTTGAAGGTCTGCAAGTCCCGCGGGCTGCGCGTCATCATCGACGCGGTCTTCAACCACGTCGGGGTCAACCACCCCGCGTTCCTCGACGTTCAAGAGAAGCGTGAGGCGTCCAAGTACGTGGACTGGTTCAAGATCAACTCGTGGGAGCCCTTCGAGTATTCGGGTTGGGCGGGTTTCGGCGAGCTTCCGGTCTTCGCGAAGACCGAAAGGGGCTTCCGCTCCAGCCAAGTGCGCGATCACGTTTTCGCGGTGACGCGTCGCTGGATGGATCCCGACGGAGACGGCGATCCCTCCGACGGAATCGACGGATGGCGACTCGACGTTCCGATGGAGTTGGCCCCGGAGTTCTGGGCCGAGTGGCGTGAGCTCGTCAAGTCGATCAACCCCGACGCGTACATCTCCGGCGAGATCTGGGATCGCGCGGATCAATGGCTCACGGGCGAGCACTTTGACGCGGTGATGAACTACCGCTTCGCCGAGCCCGTCATCGCCTGGGTAGCGAACAAGTCAAAGAAGATCTCGGTCAGCGAGCTCGATCGGCGCCTGCTTGAGATTCGCCTCGCCTATCCAGATGAGATCGGTGCTGTGCTGATGAACCTCGTGGACAGCCACGACACGGATCGCGTCGCGCAAATGGTCCAGAATCCGGATCTGCCGTATGACCGCAGCAACACGATGCAGCGGAACGACCAGTACCAGGCGGGCCGCCCGGATCCGATCGCGTTTCAAAGGGTTCGGCTCATCGCGCTCCTTCAGATGACGTACGTCGGCGCACCGATGATCTACTACGGAGACGAAGTCGGCATGTGGGGCGCGGACGATCCCACGAACCGCCAGCCGATGATCTGGAAAGACCTTGGGCCCTACGACAACAGCCACGAGGTCTACTTCGACGACGACCACTTTGGGTACTACAAGGCCGCTGTCGCCCTGCGGAAGCGCTTCGCTGCGCTGCGTACCGGCACGTTCCGCACCATCCTGAAGGACGACGAGCAGGACCTCTGGGTTTTCTTGCGCGAAGCTCCGGGTGAAGAGACCGTGCTGGTGGCGCTCAACGCGTCGGACGATGTGGTGTCGTTCGACCTGCCAGCGTCCAGCCACGCCTCCTGGAGCCTTGAGTTCGGCGCTGCGTCGAACTCACCGGAATCGCCTAAGTGGATCCGGGTCGAGCCCGTCTCCGGCTGCGTCTGGGTGCTCAGCTAACTCACGTCGCCTTACTGTCATGGACGCTGAGCCGTTTATCTTTCCCCGCGCTGCGGGGGTGTTGCTTCCCTTGTCTGCGCTTCCGTCGCGACACGGGCTCGGGGACCTCGGGCCCGAGGCCTACCGCTTCGTCGACTGGCTGCAGAGCGCGGGTGTGACCTGGTGGCAGATGCTCCCGGTGGGGCCGCTGGGCCCCGGCAACTCGCCGTACGCTTCGAGCTCAGCTTTCGCCGGCGAGCCCCTCTATCTTTCGCTTGAGAGGCTCGTGGAAGACGGTCTCTTGAAGGCCGGGGATATCAGCGCACCCCGCGAGATGCGGTCCGGCAACGTGAAGTATGGCGCCGCGCGTCGCCTGAAGGAGCCGGCGCTGGCGGCGGCTTTCGAGGCCTGGAAGAGCCGGCGGCGGAATGCTGAGTACCAACGCTTCGAGGCGGCGGAGGCCCACTGGCTCGACGCCTGGGCCAGCCGCGACGGACGGACAGAAGACGACGATTTGTTCGAGCGCTTCCTGCAGTTCCAGTTCCAGCGGCAGTGGAACGCCTTGCGCCGGTACGCGGCTGAGCGGAACGTTCGCCTCATCGGTGACGCGCCCATATTCGTCGGCCGGGACTCGATCGACGTCATTTCCAAGCCTGAGCTCTTCCGCTTGAACACGGACGGCTCCCCTTCGGTGTTGACGGGGTGTCCACCAGACGCCATGAACGCTGACGGCCAGCTTTGGGGCCACCCTCACTACGACTGGGACGCTCACCGCGCGGAGGGCTACCGCTGGTGGCGCACTCGCATGAGGCGGCAGCTCGAGCTCTTCGACGTGGTGCGCATCGATCACTTCATTGGCTTCCGCAACGCATGGGAAGTCCAAGGCAGTGCGAAGAGCGCCAAGCGCGGGCACTGGGCGCACACGCCAGGCGAGGAGATTCTCGACGCCATTCAGGATGAGGTGGGCACCCTTCCACTCATCGCCGAGGACCTTGGCTCCGTCACCGAAGAGGTCCTGGCGCTGCGCGACGCGTACCGACTTCCGGGCATGCGCGTGCTTCAGTGGGGCTTCTCGTCGAATTCGTTCCATTCTCCCCACGCAGCTCCCCAGAATTCCATCGTCTACCCCGCGACCCACGACAACGACACTTGCGTTGGGTGGTGGCGCGGACTCGACGCACACGAGAAGAAGCGCTTTCGCACGTTGACCGGAGGTGAAGGCAAGACCGTTGCCTCCACGATGTGTCGAACGGCCCTCGCGACCAGCGCGCACACGGCGATTCTCCAAATTCAAGACCTGCTCGGCCTCGGCCGGGCGACCCGAACCAACACTCCCGGAACCGCAACTGGCAACTGGGTTTGGCGCGTCTCGCGCGCCGACCTGACGGCCGCCCGGGCACGTAGACTCCGCGAACTCATTGACGCATCCGACAGGCTGACCGCATGACCCCGAAAGCTCTCATCAAGCGCATCCACGCGCTTAGCCTCGACCTCCGTTGGACCTGGTGTCCGACGACCCAGGCACTCTTCGCCGCCATCGATCCGCTGCAGTGGGAGGCGACGAATCATGCGCCCCTTGAGCTGCTCAAGCGCGTGCCCGAGGCGCGCCTTGAGGCATGCGGAAGCGATGTGCAGTTCCTCAAGCTCCTCGCGACAGCCGAGAAGGCCCGCGCGAGTTACTACTCCGCCAAGACATGGTTTGAGCGCAAGCTTGCGACCAAGAACCCGAAGCTCAAGGTGGCGTACTTCTGCTCGGAGTTCGCGATCCACGAGAGCCTTCAGCAGTATTCTGGCGGCCTTGGCGTACTCGCCGGCGACCACGTCAAGTCGGCGTCAGACCTCGGCGTGCCCTTTGTGGGTGTCGGGCTCTTGTACCGCCACGGCTACTACATTCAAGAGCTCCGCGGCGATGGATCGACGCGTGTGCTCTACCCCAAGGTGAACTTCGGCGATCTTCCAATCGTCGACACCGGCAAGGAAATCCAGTGTCCCCTGGGCGGCAAGCTCGTGCGCGCGAAGATCTGGAAGCAGCAGGTTGGCCGCGTATCGCTCTACCTGTTGGACGCTGACATCGATGGGGAACCGAAGGCCCATCGACAGCTGACCGAGGGTCTCTACAAGGGGGCGCCGGATCTGCGCCTCCGACAGCAGGTGCTGCTCGGCGTTGGCGGCGTGTTGGCCCTCGCGGCCGTGCGCGTCAAGCCCACGGTCATTCACCTGAACGAAGGTCACGCGGCGTTCGCTTCGATCGAACGCATGCGCGCGCTCATGTCCAAGGGCAAGTCCTTCGACGTTGCCCTTGCGGCGGTGAAATCGTCGACGGTCTTCACGACCCACACGCCTGTGCCCGCCGGCCATGACCGGTACGGAGCCAAGGACGTGGCCAAGTACATGAGCTCGCATCTGAACACCCTCGGTCTCACCGCCGAGACGTTCGCGGACATGGCTAGGGAGGTGCCAGGTGACCGGCAGGAGCCCTTCTGCATGACGGTGCTCGGCCTCAACACCGCCCACAAAGTCAACGGCGTGGCAGAGCTTCACGGCCAGATCAGCCGGGAAATGTGGCAGCGCGTCTACGACGTCGATTCCGTCGATGAAGTTCCGATCGGCCACGTGACCAACGGCGTCCACGCTCGTACCTGGCTCGCTCCCGAGGCGGACGCGATGTATGCGAAGTACATCAAGCCGAAGTGGAACACGATGGGGCCTGACGACGATCCCTGGCGTGCCGCGTCGAAGATCCCGCTGGAGGAGCTGTGGGCTCTACGCACGACCCTGCGCTCCAAGCTCGTACACTTCACCCGTAGCCGACTGGCCCGTCAGGCCGAACGACGCGGCGAGGGCGCGGCCGCCGTGGCGGAAGCCTGGAACATGCTCGATGAGGATGCGCTGACCCTCGGGTTTGCGCGGCGCTTCGCCACCTACAAGCGCGCGCCGCTGATCTTCAAGGAGGCCAAGCGACTCGCCGCGATCTTGAACCACAAGGACCGCCCGGTGCAGATCATCTTTGCGGGTAAGGCGCACCCCCGCGATGAGGGAGGGCAAGAGCTCGCCAAGATCATCCACGAGCAGGCACGCAAGGCGGGCTTCCGCGGGCGCGTCGCGCTGATCGAGGAATACGACATGCAGGTCGGCCGCATGCTGACGAGCGGCTGCGACGTCTGGCTCAACAACCCGATCCGCCCCAATGAGGCGAGCGGTACGAGCGGTATGAAGCCCCCGCTCCACGGTGGTCTCAACGCGTCGATCCTCGATGGCTGGTGGCCTGAGGGCTACAACGGCAAGAACGGGTGGGTCATCGGCGACGAGACGGAGTTCAAGAGCCGCGCTCGCCAGGACGCCTACGACGCGAAGGCGCTGGTGCAGGTCCTCGAAGAGGAACTCGTCCCGCTCTTCTACAAGCGCGGCAAGAACGGCCTCCCAAAGGCTTGGCTGGAGATGGCCCGCCGCTCTCTGTCCTCGGTCCCAGGCCAGTTCAACACCCACCGCATGGTGGGGGACTACGTACGTAACGCCTACTTGGCGTAGCCGATGTGCCGATCCGGGACTTGGCGCGCGCCGTCCCGGATCCGTAAGGGATTACGGCAAGTCCGCGTGCGAGCAGCGCCGATCCATAGGGGATGACCGCGGCTCAAGCTGAAGCACCAGGACGCGAGCTCTTCGTCCGGAGCTCGGACGCGGAGCGTTCGGTCTATCGGATTAGCTTCATGCTCGGCTCGTTCTTCATCACGGCCACGAGCTGGATTCATGGCTACCTCGACCCCGAGGCCATTGATCCCCTGGGCCTTCGACTCCTCGTTTCAGCACTGGTCCTTGGCGTTTCGATCGTCATTCGGCGCGGCAGCGAGCGGCGGATGCGAGTTCTTGTCCTGGGGACCATCTGCATTGTCAATCTGTACTTCGGCTTGCTCGGCGGCGCGAACCAGATGCGAGGTCTGTGGTTGCAGGCATTCTTCACGGCCTACATCTCGTCCATGCTCGTGGCTGGACCCTTCGCCCCGACGATGAGGTCGGCGTGGCTGCGCTCCTTGCTCATCACCTCAGGCGCGGGGGCGGCCTGCGCGCTCACCCCTATGGGGTGGCCGTTCGCACTCATGACGACCATGCACTTCGGGATCATAGCGACGTTCGTGTCGCTGGTGTCGACGATGCACATTCGAACCCGCGCAAAGCTGGAATCGAAACGTGACGAGGCGATGGCGGCGACGCGCGCCAAGGCCCAGTTCCTCGCGAACATGAGCCACGAGATCCGGACGCCCATGAACGGCGTGCTCGGGACGGCAAGCCTGCTGGACGACGGCTCGCTCCGGGGAGACCAAAAAGAGCTCGTCCAAACGCTCAATGCGTCGGGAGAAGCGTTGCTCGGCGTGATCAACGACATTCTGGACTTCTCCAAAGTCGAAGCCGGTGCGATCGAGATCGAGTCCACGCCCTTCGATCTTGGGCGCATGCTCACCGACTCGGTGGAGCTGCTCCGCCCAGTCGCCAAGGCCCGCGGAAACACCCTTGAGCTTCAGATCGAAGCCGTGCCGAAGCGGGTGGTCGGCGACGCTCTGCGCGTTCGCCAGATCGTCACCAATCTGCTTTCGAACGCCATCAAGTTCACCGAGCGCGGTGAAATTGCGCTACGGGCGACTTGGAGTAGGGGGGAGTGCACGATCAGCGTGATCGACACGGGAATCGGAATTGCCCCAGATCGTTTGGAGCGCATCTTCGAGTCATTCAGTCAAGGAGACGACTCCATCACGAGGCGCTTCGGTGGAACCGGCCTTGGGCTGACGATCTCTAGGCAAATCGCTGGCCTGATGAACGGCACGGTGAGGGCAACAAGCGAGAGCGGAACGGGCTCGGAGTTCACGCTCGTGGTGCCGCTTCCCGAAGCCGAAAGCGATCTGCTCTCCAAGGACGAGCAGCCGTCTATCTTTCCGGACACCAGCGCCAGTCGAGCCGCCGGAGGAGGTGCACTCCAAGGGCTGAGCGTACTTCTCGTCGACGACAACGCAGTGAACAGGCGGGTGGCCGGACGCATGCTCGAACGACTGGGCCTGAGCCCTGTCTTGGCGGTCGATGGTGTCGAGGCGGTGGCAGCCGCCAAGGGCACCGACTTCGACGTCATCCTCATGGACGTTCAGATGCCGCACCTCGATGGCTTGGAGGCGACACGCATGATCCGTGCGTTCGAGGGGACCGCGCGGCCGTGGATCATTGCGTTGACGGCAGGTGCCACCGCCGAGGAGCGTGAAGCGAGTCGCTTGGCCGGTGCGGACGAGCACCTGACCAAACCGATCCGTCTCGACGAGCTCCGCCAGGCCTTCGGGCGCGTGTCCGTTCAGTGTGGCTGAGTGCGTGGTTCGGCCGATGACAGCCGTCTACTTCGGCGCATCGGCCCCGGCTTCGCTCTTCGGAGGTGGCGCCATCAGAATTCGGTACTCACTACCCAGGGGGTCTACGTGGAAGCGGGTTTCTGGAGCGACGCGGCCTTCCATGGGCTCAACAGAGAAACGGCCTTCCAGTCGCGGGACGCAGCCTGGAAAGGTAGCCACGCCCCCCGCGTCCGTCGTTCCGTAGCCCAGCTCCTTTTGGAACCAGGACTGCTGAATATCGCCCCGTTCGTCGCGCCACGCGCGGCGGCCATCGTTGTGTCCCACGTACCTAGGGGAGTCAGGGATGAGTCGGACTTTCGCGCCGGTGATGGGCGAACCGTCCTCCCGGGCAACGGTAACGACGACAGGAGCCAGTCGCAATTGGACCTCCACCGACGTCACACCCCCTTGGACATCCACGGGCCACCTGGCGATCATCGCGTGATCGTCGTGCTCGATCTCCATGGTGTACTCGCCGGCGGCGACGCCGTCGAAGCGGAAGCGTCCCTGCGCGTCCGTCACCCGGTTGTAGTCGGAGCGCCAGCCATCGCGGTCTCCGGTGGCGCCGTTGCGCTCGTCGGTGGGTGAAAGCCTGAGGGTTGCGACGGTCAGTGGGTGCCCATCGACGGTGACGGTCCCCGTGAGGGAGCCGGTGGCGGGAGCGACGAGGACGATCGTTGGGGGAGGGCCGCCCGGTGAGAGGAGCACCTCGGGACAGCGTAGCCAGTCGACGCTCGCGTCCTGTGGCTCGCGCGCAGCGGGTACGCGGCGGACGCGGTAGCGGCCCGGTCCGAGGTTCCGCCAGCTGGCGAGACCGTCCCTGGAAGTGTGGGCGGTCATGGCGGCCGCTGGGTCAGGGGTCCCGTCCTTGCTCAGGGGGACTGCATCGATGCGGTGGCCCCGGAGGGTAGCAGCGACGCTCGGCGCGGCCGGAGCCACTAGCTGAACGTGGAGGGCGCATCCCTGCGCTAACTTGAACGAGACCTCGCGATCCACGCCTTCGAAGGCCGGCAGAAGGCGCCTCTCCGGCTTGAGGGTGCTCGCTCTGACGGTGAGAGCTGACGGCTCGTTGGCGAGGGCGGTCAACGTGGCGAAGCCCCGGGAGTCCGTCGATGCGGTGAGGTCGCGGGCGTCCTTGAAGACCCAGTTCACGTCGGCGCCCTCGACAGGCATTCCCGCCGAATCGAGAACGGTCACTCGCAGAACGGGGGCGGGTGCCAGCTTTACGGGGTCCAGTCGAAGGGACGCGCCCGGCTCAAGGTCGAGTTCACCGGAGTCGAAGTCGAAGAAACCGCTCGCCTGCACGAGCAGACGCGGCTTCGCTTCCCGTGAGAACAGCCGTAGCCCTGAAGCCCGCAGTTCGCCGCCGGGATGATGATCTAGCGATTCGCCGGGGCCTTCGCCGCCGATCTCGTGGGTGCCGCCGAAGTATCCGAGCTGACTGAAGGCCAAGTACGACTCCACGGGGAAGCCAGCCTCGTCAACGACGCGGGCTTCGAGCGCAAGCTGCTTGCCAAAGTGGATCTGTACGCCCGTGGCGCTGCTAGGCACGACCTGGGGTGGGGCCTCGGTCGTGGGCCTATAGCCGCCGCCTTCGATGGCTTTCACCAGCCGCACGGTAACCCTCTCCGCTGGAGCCACGCCGCGGATGTGGAAGCTGCCCTCCGCGTCGATCAGGCTGCGCCGTGGTCGCGCTTCCGCGCCGCCGCTGCCGATCGCTTCTACCCAGCGGGTGAGCTTGCGTTCTGCGCTTGGTCCCAAGGGCCACCCGACCACTTCGCCCCTGATGCTGTGGCCCTTTCCCATGCGCACTGGCTTCATGCTCTCAATGTCTGCGAGCCCGAACTTGCCGCTGCGCGCCTCCACTCGGTAGCCCTCGGCGTCGAAGTAGAGGTGCCATGGGCCAGGCGTTAGGCAGTCGATCTCAAAGCGTCCCGCCGTGTCCGTTCGGGCGACCTCGCGACCGATGCCGTCGAACGAGCCTTCTAGGCCCATGAAGCCGCGACGCGCGGCGAGGAGGACAGCCACGTTCGGAAGCGGTCCGCCGTTCTGCCCTAGAACCGTGCCCCGCAGACGGCGCCCTTCCTCCAGCAGGATGTCGTCGAGTGCGCGGGGAGTTCGTGGGAAGGGAACCCTCAGGCGGCGTTCCACGGCGTGGCCAGGGAAGGTCACCGCCACCGAGAGTGAGGCCCCCGGTTCCAGGCCCTTCGTCGCTTGGAAGCGGCCGTCATTGTCGCAGACCGCCAAGACTTGATTATCGGGAGCCTCCAGCGGTCCGAACTCGATCGGAAGCGACGAGTACCAGCCGCCGGATCGCAGCCAAACCTCAGCCCCGGCGGCCGGGAGCCCTGCCGCATCGAGCACGCGACCCGTGACCGCGGGCGGCTCTTCCTGCGTAGCGTTCAGTTCGGAGCTAGCGAGCCCCTCGCGCCCGGTTGTCGCACCTACGGCAACCAGTTCATCGGCGGAGAGTCGGGCGCCGTCTATCGGTGCGGGAGACATCAGCGCGGCGTCGTCGTTCGGAGCTTGAGAGCCCGTAGCGACCGGCTGGTTCGGAAGCGTTCCCTTGGATCCTTCGCGCAACCCGAAGAGCACCCAGCCTGCGATCAACGCGATCGCCACGGTCAGCCAGAGCCAGGAGCGACCGCTGCTCCCTCTGCTCTCTTGTCTCCGTGCATCCACCATGGCGTCTTCCCATCGTAACCGCGCATGGCCACTTGGCGCGGAAGGGGCCACTGCCTATCCTCCTTCCCATGAACGGATGGGAATTGAACGATCCACAGGCGCTCCTCGCGCGCGCTGACACAGATGCGATCCGGGATTTCTCCCGCAGCTATCAGCTGGCCGCGACCAACCCAGAGGCGACCGCTCTTGTGCTGATCCGCAAGTACGCGTTGGAAGAAGACTGCGAGCCAGGCAAGGCCAAGTCGGCTCCCAGCCGTGGCGGCTTCCGGGTGGGGCTTTGCGTATTTACGGCGGAGTCCAAAGACGTCTTTCAGCTTCCCACCCTGCGCACGTACCTGAGCCTCTCGCTCGTGGGGACACCCGCCGACGCGACGGACAAGATCGTGATCGAGACCGATCTAGGGGAGGCGCTGACCAACGTGACGGCACTGGTGAAGCACCTTCCGCTGATGTCAGCGGGCGAGCTCAAGGAGCCTGTCCTTGAATCCGCCTACACGGAAATCGAGTAGGCGACTCCCCGCCGGGCTCCGCACGGGGACATGTTCCCTGGCGGACCTCCTATCCGGGCAGGCGCTCTGCGAGGCGGTCGACGTCCTCGGCTGTGTGGTACAGACCGAAGCCGAAGCGGAGGCGGTCCCCGCGGGCATCCGTGATGATGCGGGCCTCTGCGTACTGTCTCTGTCGCTCTTGGGCGTCCTCGCGGCGGAAGGTGAGAAAGTGGCCGCGTCGCCTGCGGTTCGGGGAGTCCTCTCGACCTGGAGTGAGTTGGTCAAGGCGCAGATCTCCTGCGCTTCCTGTCGCGACGAGGTCAAGGAAGCGATCCTGAAGTGCCTCGCAGTGGGCGTGGATCGCGGCGACGGAAATGTCCTCTGCGGCTAGCGCATCGCAGACCGCGTTGAAGCGGTACATCGGCGTCGGCTCGAAGGTCGCGCCCAGGAAACGGGCTGCGCCGCGGTCGTAGCCCACGAGCTCGGACTGCGCTTCCGTAAGCGAGTCGAAGCCAGCGAACCAGCCGGTGATCTCGGGTCGTAGCTCGCGGCCCGGGGGTGCGGTGAGGAAGCAGGCGCCCTCGCCGCTCATGGCGTACTTGTACCCGCCGCTCATGTAGTAGAGCCGATCGGCGTAGGGGCCCATGTCGGTCTCGAGGGCGTGGAACCCGTGATAGCCGTCGACGACGCACGTGGCTGACTCAGGCAGCGAGGCGAGGATCTCGAAGACTTCGTCGAAGACGTAGCCCGAAGAGAAGAAGACGTGGCTTGCGAATACGAGGTCGTGGTCGCCGCCCTCGGCCGCAGCGCGGAAACGGTCGGGGAACGTCGCGAAGGGCTCCGCCGCTACGGTGTCCCACTCGACGCGGCCGCTCTCGCGGAAGCGGCGCAGCTGGCGGCTGAAGCTGTGGAACTCTGCGTCCGTGGACAGGACCTTGATGGGCCGCTTCGCATCCCAGGCTGGGAGCGCCGACATCAAGCGAACGAGCAGGTCGTGGGTGTTCGCGGAGAAGGCGACGCGTCCCGGGCTGGGCAGGCCGAGGATCCTGGCGATGTGGCCCTGGGACACAGGGTAGACCTCCCCGAAAATCCGGTCCCACTTCTCATCCGCAAGTTCGGCCGCGTCACGCCAGGCCCGTTCCTGGGCATCCTTGGTGGCATTTGGCCACAGGTGGTGGCTGTGGGCGGCGAAATGCAGACGTTCTGGCTCGGCCTTGAGGGCCGCGGCGAATAGGTGGGTAGCGTCGAGGATCGTCACGCCGATGAGACTAGCGAACTAGCCTCGTTCCTGCTCCAACTCCTCTCCAGCCAGCGCGTATCTCTCACCCGTGGCAAAGCGCCCCATAGTCCCGTGTTCGGGCGCCTCGCATGTGGGCATAATGGGCGCGGCCACGAGACCCCCCATTGAAACGTGAACGAACCCACCGCTAAGCCAGCCCGCCCCGCCTACGTCCCCGCCGTTGGCCCAAGGCTCAACAAGCTCCTCGCCGTCGTATTCGGGCTGTTTGCGCTCCTGATGGTGAACGCGGTCTACCTCGTCGCGATTCGCGCGGTCGGTTGGTGGAAGGGGGAGAGCTACGAGAACCTGTTCTACCTCTACATGTTCTTGGCGCACCTTGTGCTGGGGGCTCTCATTGTGATTCCGGTCATCGTGTTCGGCTTCGCCCACATGAAGAAGGCGCGGACGCGGCGTAACAAGCGCGCGGTGAGAGTTGGGTACGGGCTCTTTGCGGCGGCGATCTTGCTGCTGGTGACCGGCATCGTCCTGACCCGGATTGAGGGGGTCATCGTCGTCAAGGACGAGACCATTCGCGCTATTTCCTATTGGAGCCATGTACTCCTGCCTTTGGCGTGCGCGTGGCTCTTTGTGCTGCACCGCCTCGCGGGGAAGAAGATCAACTGGAAGATTGGCATCCGATGGACGGCCATCGCCGGCGTGTTTGCCGCGGTGATGGTGCTCTTCCAGATCCAAGACCCCCGCAAATGGAACGAGGTCGGCAACGAGGCCGGGGTGGAGTACTTCTTCCCGTCGTCTGCGCGCACCGTCAGCGGCGACTTCATCCCCGAGCACATCCTGCAGAACGACAGCTACTGCAAGAAGTGCCACGAGGACGTACACGACTCATGGATGGCGAGCGCCCACCACCTGTCCTCGTTCAACAACGAGCCCTACCTCGCGGCGGTGAAAGCCACGCGGGAGTTCTCTATGGAGCGCGACGGCGACGTGAACGCTTCGCGCTTTTGCGCAGGCTGTCATGACGTGGTGCCTTTCTTCAGCGGCAAGTTCAACGACCCAGACTACGACATGCGCAACGATCCCACCGCCATCGCTGGGATCACCTGTACCGCGTGCCATGCGATCAGCGCCATCAACAGTCCGCGCGGCAATGCGGACTACACGATCGACACGCCGATTCACTACCCCTTCGCGTTCTCTGACAACAGCCTGCTGAAGTGGGTCAACGAGCAGCTCGTCAAGGCGAAGCCCGACTTCCACAAGAAGACTTTCCTCAAGCCGATCCACAAGAGCACCGAGTTCTGCGGCACGTGTCACAAGGTCCACCTGCCGGAGGAACTCAACGGCTACAAGTGGCTTCGCGGTCAGAACCATCAGGATACCTTCCTACTGTCCGGCGTTTCAGGCCACGGCATCACGAGCTTCTACTACCCGCCCGAAGCCCAAGAGAACTGCAACGGCTGTCACATGCAGCCCATGGAGTCGGACAACTTCTCGGCCCGCGTTCGCGACGAAAGCGGCGTGACGAAGACCCTCAATCACCTCTTCCCTTCGGCCAACACGGCGGTTCCGACGATTGCGGCGAAGCAAGGTTTGATCAGCCAAGAGCACGCAGACCGCGCCGTGGCAGCCCACCGAGAGTTCAACGAGGGCGTGATGCGCCTCGATATTTTCGGGCTACGCGAAGAGGGATCCGTCAGCGGTAGGCTCATCGGGCCCCTGCGGCCTGAGGTCCCCGTCCTCGAGCCGGGCAAGACCTACCTCGCCGAAGTGGTGGTGCGCACCGTGAAGATGGGTCACCCGTTCACCCAGGGCACAAGTGACTCGAACGAAGTTTGGATCAGCGCGACCGCCGAAGTCGCTGGCTCGGTGGTGGGCCGCAGCGGCGGCATGCGGCCCAGCGACGGTTCGGTCGACCCCTACTCACACTTCGTGAACTCCTTCGTCCTCGACCGCAACGGACACCAAGTGGCCGAGCGCAACGCCGAAGACATCTTCACGGCGCTCTACAACCATCAGATCCCGCCGGGCGCGGCGGACGTGGTGCACTTCCGCTTCACGGTTCCACCCGATGCGTCCGACACCTTCACGCTGGACGTTGCGCTCCGCTATCGCAAGTTCAACGCGTACTACATGCAGTTCGTGACGGGGGACAAGAACCACGTGAATGATCTCCCCATCCTAGAGCTGGCCCAGGACTCGATCACCTTCCCCGTGGGGGAGGCCAAGGAAGTGGCCAACGCTTCCGTGGAGATTCCCCTTTGGCAGCGCTGGAATGACTTCGGGATCGGGCTCTTGCGCAAGCCGGGTGGCCGGCAGCTGCGTCAGGCGGAGGAGGCCTTCGCGCAGGTGGAGCAGCTCGGACGTCCGGACGGAGCTTTGAACCTCGCCCGGGTCTACCTTGCCGAGGGCCGCATCGGCGAGGAGGCCCCGGACGCGCTGCGCCGCGCCAGGGACTTCGATCCACCGGCCAACGAATGGTCGGTGCTGTGGTTTACGGGTCAGCTGAACAAGCAGAACGGCAACCTCGACGCGGCGATCGCCAACTATCGACAGATCGTCGAGGGCGGTTTCGCCCAGGCGGCGGGGCGCGGCTTTGACTTTGCCCAGGACTGGCGCGTACTCACCGAACTGGGGGAGACCATCTACCAGCGGGCGCGGCAGGAACGTGGAGAGGCACGCGCGGCCTCCCGGAAGGGGATGCTGGAGGAGTCGGTCCAGTGGCTGGAGAAGGCGCTCAAGCTCGACCCTGAGTTCGCGGCGGCCCACTACAACCTGAAGCTCGTCTACGAGGAACTGGGGGACGACGAGCGGTCGGCGATCCACTCCGCGGCCCACGCCAAGTACAAGGTCGACGACAACGCGGCAGATGTGGCTATCGCCGAGGCGCGTCGCAGGTATCCTGCGGCCAACCTCGCGGCTGAGGCAGTCGTGATCTACGACCTTCAGCGCGACGGCGCTTTCGAGCTGCCTTCGGACGCCTACATACCAGCCAGCGACCAGTGAACGACACAGAACCCCAGGACTCGATTCCTCCTTCAGGCTCCTCTTCAGGCCCCCCTT
>CAYQKK010000063.1:8415-12910 GCA_964417955.1 uncultured Planctomycetaceae bacterium | reverse complement strand
AGGCCCCCCTTTAGGCCCTCCCGACGAATCCGCCTACGACGACGCCGTCATCGGACGAGCTTTCAAGCGGTCACTCGCTGTGATGGCTCTCATCGCGGGAGTGGTCGCTGTCGCGCTCCTCCTGACCCGAGAGAAAGAGGCAGAGGAGAAGATCATCGACAAGACCGTTGGCGTCATCGAGGACGTCAAGACGGACGTCGACGTCCTCCCGAGCGTTCACTTCTCGGACGTCACGGCGGAGGCAGGGATCACGTTCCTGCATGAGAACGGCGAGACGCCCAAGAAGTTCCTCCCCGAGACGATGGGGGGCGGCGCCGCGTTCTTTGACTACGACCGAGATGGTGACCAGGACCTGTTCCTTGTCAGCGGGCGCACCTGGCCCCACATCACGGAGGGCGCTCGGGTGCCAGGCAATCGCCTTTTCGCCGGCGATGGCAGCGGCCACTTCACCGACGTCACAGAGGGCTCCGGGCTAGCCGGCGAGACCTACGGCATGGGCGTCGCCGTTGCCGACGTCGACGCGGATGGCTGGGTCGACGTGCTCACGACCGGAATCGGCGGCAACAGGCTCTACCTGAACCAAGGGGATGGGTCCTTCCAGGACGCAACGGCTGGATCGGGCGTAGAGGGTGCCTTGGACGCTTGGACGACGAGCGCGGGCTTCTTCGACATGGATGGCGACGCGGACCTCGACCTGTTTGTCTGCCACTACGTTCGCTGGTCGGCTGAGATCGACGAGGAGGTCGCCTACACCCTCAACGGAACGGATCGTGCCTACGGGCCGCCGATGAACTACGGCGGCGCGTTCTCCAGCCTTTACCGCAACGACGGTGGCGCAAAGTTCACCGACGTTTCCGCCCAAGCTGGCATCCAGATCACGAACGCTGCCACCGGAAAGCCCATGGGCAAGGCCCTCGGCGTGGCGTTCCGCGACATCGACGGCGACGGAGACGAGGACGTGCTCGTTGCCAACGACACGGTTCAAAACCACCTGTTCCTGAACAAGGGCGACGGGACCTTTGACGAAGTCGGCGCGGACACCGGCTTTGGCTACGACCGCAACGGCGCCTCCACCGGGGCCATGGGCATCGACGTGGGGGACTTCCGCGGCGATGGCGCCATCGGCGTTTGCATCGGGAACTTCGCGAATGAGATGTCGTCGCTGTTCGTGAAGCACGAGACGAAGCTGCGCTTTTCCGACGATGCGATCGGCGAGGGCATTGGCTCCCCAAGCCGCAAGGGCCTGTCGTTCGGTATGTTCTTCTTCGACTACGATCTCGACGGGCGGCTCGACATGCTGCAGGTCAACGGTCACCTCGAAGAGACCATCGGTGAGACACAGGCGAGCCAGGAGTACATGCAGCTACCGCAGCTCTTCTGGAACCAAGGGCCCGAGGAGCGTTCGTGCTTCACCGAGGTGCCAGTCAGCACAGCCGGTGACCTGAACCGAAAGATCGTGGGGCGCGGTTCGGCCTATGCTGACATCGACGGTGACGGGGACCTCGACGTTCTCATGATGCAGGTGGGCCGTGCTCCGGTGCTTCTGCGCAACGAGCAAGATCTGGGCCACGCCTGGCTGCGGGTTAAGCTGACCCAAGCGGGCGAGAACCCCGATGCCATCGGCGCGACGTTGGAACTCAAGGCGCCATCTGGCGTCCAGCGACGCCAGGTGACTCCAACCCGCAGCTACCTGTCGCAGTCCGAGCTACCCGTTACCTTCGGCTTCGGGGACGAGGCACCGACGTCCCTTGAGCTTCGGATCCGTTGGCCGGACGGGACCGAGCAGACCGTCGATGCACTCGGGTCCATCGGGAGCACGCTGACGGTGACGCGTTAGGCCAAGAACGCTTTCTGGATCATCTCGCCGAGCGATTCGAACTCGCCTGAGCGCGCAGAGCTCTTGCGCCAAGCGAGCCCGATTCTGCGGGAGGGGCCGCCCTCGTCGAAGGGCCTGAAGACGACGTCGGGGTTGCGCTGCTCCTCTTGGCCAATCGCCATCTCCGGGATCAAGGTGATGCCGATACCCGAGCTGACCATCTGCAGCAGCGTCCCAAGGCTCGTCGCCCGGAAGTCGGCGTACTCCACCATGTCCGAGGCCTTGCAGATGGGCAGGGCGTGGCTGCGGAGGCAGTGTCCGTCCTCCAGAAGAAGCACGGTCTGGCCCTCTAGGTCGGGCTCGGAGAGAACCTCTTTGCTGGCGAGCGGATGGTCCTTGGGACAGGCTAAGACGAAGGGGTCGCTGAAGAGCTGTCGTTCGGTGGCCCCGAGAAGGTCCACGTCGAGGGCGAGGAGCAATACGTCGAGGTCGCCCCCGTGGAGCTGGGCGACGAGGCGATCGGTTTGGTCCTCCGTGAGAAGCAGCACGAGCTCGGGGAAGGCCTCGCGTACGGCTTGGACCACGAGGGGCAGCAGGTAGGGAGCCACCGTTGGGATCGCACCCAGGCGCAAGCGCCCTGTCAGCGGCTTACCCGACGCGCGCGCCATGTCTAAGAGGCGGTCCATGGCATCGAGGACCGTGTGCGCCTCTTTCGCAAGGCTGATGCCCGCAGCCGTGGCCACGACTCGCCGTGTATCTCGCTCGAACAGCTGGACGCCGAGCAGAGCTTCGAGCTGCTGAAGCTGAGTGCTGAGGGCAGGCTGAGTCACATGGCAGGAGGCCGCGGCTTCTCGGAAGTTGAGATGCTTGGCCACAGCCACGAAGTACTCGAGCTGGCGAATTGACGGTCGTTCCATGGGCAGTGACGGACGGTGGAATCGGTGCGGGCCCCGATCCTATCAGGCCGGTCGCTGATGCGAGCTACAGAGCTCCGAGGGTGTTCCGTAAGTCGATCAGAGTCTGCGCAGAAAAGCCGCCGTCGTGGAACCAGCGGATGATTCCCTCGCCATCGAGGAGGAGCACGCGCGCGTTTCGCGGACGCTCCGTCCCCGTGACCCGTGCAATCGTATCAGCGGTCTTGCCGTAGGTCGTGACGACGGCGCCCCACTCGCCCTTGGGGATGCCCCGGCGCATGCCTCCGTCGATGAACCCCGACGCTAGGCTCGCAGCCATCCCACGTGCAGCCGGAACTTCGCGCAGTGCGACCTCTAGCTCTGCATCGAGGGCGCCAAAGAGCCACCGGTCAATGTCGAACTGGGCGTCCTGGACGTATCCAACCAATAGGAGGAGGGGAGCCCCGGCAAAGTCACCGGGAATCGTCACGGGTGCCGCGCCTTCCGACGCGTCTAGGGCAGAGGCCGCAATCGTTGGGAATCGCTCACCGACGGGGATACGGTTCGGGATCGTAGACGCGCAGGCGCCGAGGCTCAGTGCGGCGGCAGCGCATGCGCTGATCACCAACGCGAGGGAGAAGAGCTTCTTCATGGCTCGCTACCATACTCAGGCCGAGCCGCCTCAGGCGGGCCCTTCGAGCGCCATCTTGGAGGCGTTGCGTAGCATGACGTCCACGACCCTCGCGTCGTCGTTGAACTTCGCAGCGTAGCCCTCGGGGGTGAGCCCGCCGACGATGCAGTGAAAGAGCACGTGGCGGTCTGAGAACTCAAAGCCGTTGAGGGTGTCGAGGATCCCGCGGGCATGGCGCTCGTCGGTTCCCAGGACGAGTTCGATGCGCTGAATCATGGGGTCGGGGTCAGCCCCCACGTCCCCGTGCAGGGCTCCCTCCTCGAGGACGGCGGCCGTCGCCTCTTCGACGATCGTCGTCAGGCGCTCTTCCATGGAGGGCGCCCCGTACTCAGTCGGAGCTGCGTCGCAGGCGTAGGACGCGAGGGTGGCGATCACCCGTGCGGCCACTCGCCCCTCTTCGATGAAGTAGGCGTTGTCGCTTACGTGTTGCTGGCACTCCTCCATGAAGTTCCGTGGGCGCCCCTCGCAGAGCTGGTCGATCACTGCGTCAGGTCCCAGCCGCAGGAGTGATAGGAGCGGGTCCGCCCTGAGCCCTAGGTCTGCGGATGCGCTGGCCTGGCCTACCCACTCTCCAACCTGGGAGGCGTTTGCGTCACGGCCGACTACTGATTCATCGCTGACGTTGGCGGGGTCGTCGCTGGGCTCGCGCATAGGGCAGGGGGGGGAGAGCTATTGGGAGTTTGAAAAAGGAGGCGCGAGCCTCTGCGCGCGCTCCCCTGGAAGATCTCTAGCGTTTCAGAGTCTTCCAATTTCGTCAAGACGGGTACTGCCCCAGGGGAAGGCGATGACCCGCCGATCGGGCGACGGGGCCGCTCGTCCGCTTCCCCTAACACTGCCCCCAAGGGGAAGCGCCTTCCGGGCCTGGCTTACCCGTCCGCCTAGGGCAGCGGCCTCCCGGATCTCCCATCCATGGGATTCAGTGGTTCGTTGGACGGACCTTGTTCGCAGATGGGGCTGCTGAGGATTTTGTCCAGGCAAGTTGCCGCGGAGTCTCTGCGCTGATGCATGTGGGGGGAGCACTGCCCAAAAAAAGGCGCGCGCCCCCCCCCCCCGGGGGGGGCCGCCGGGAAGACCCCCACGGGGGGGGGGGGGGCG
>CAYQKK010000063.1:0-8405 GCA_964417955.1 uncultured Planctomycetaceae bacterium | reverse complement strand
CCGCCGGGTGGGGGCCCCCCCACACAAAAAAACCGGCGCCCCCCCCCGGGGGGGGGGCCCCCCCGCCTTCTAAGCCCGATCGTGGATCAGGGGCAGAACGTGACGGACATGGCGTTCGTCAGGTTGAAGCCAGCGCCAATCGAGTCGCGGTACCAAGCCTGGAAGTTCTGGGTGTCGCCCACGTTGATGACACTGCCGGGGGCCAAGTCGTTGTGGTCGAAGACGAGGAAGTTCTCACCGAAGATCGTCGACTGCACCACCGAGTAGCGGAAGATCTGCGCGCCGTTGACGCACAGGAAACCGTCGCCGAGCGGGTTCTGGATTTGGTTTTCAGCGTGGAGCCAGATGGCAAAGCTGTTGGACGGCATACCGGTCGCAAGGAGCTGCATGTCGTTGGCCGTGATGCTCGTGGAGCCGAACGGAATCAGGTTGGAACCGTTGCTGGTCACGGAGTTCGCGCCAGCGACGCAGTAGCTGGTGAAGCCGCCGCAGCTGCTGTCGTTGACCGTGAAGTCGTCGACGTACCAGTTTTCCGACAGGCTATCCACGCCCACTGAGATGCGGACTTGGGCTCGGTCGTGGAGGCCGTCGGCCGGGATGGCCGCGCTGATGTTGCTGTAGGAGGTCTCGTCCACACCGTCGGAGATGACACGTGCGATCTCGATCCAGCGACGGTTGACGTCGTAGACGTCGACCTTGAGGAAGCCGCCGCTTGGCACGCCCCTGTGCTGCACCTGGAAGGACACTTCAGCATCCATGAGGCCGTCGAGCAGGAGGTAGTTCGAGATGACGACGTCGTCGCGCTCGGGCCCGTTGTTGCGGGCGTTCATCTCGAGCGACTGGGTGCCGGACGGCTCGTTGACGCCGTTCCCGTTCACGAAAGCGAACTGGTTGCTGATCCAGATGTCGGTGTCGAGGCCGCCTTCGAAGTCGTCGGTGAACGGAACTGCGAGCGCGGGTGCGAGGTCGAGCAGGCAGGGCCGGCCGATGGCGTAGTTGCGGATTTGGTTGGAGACCGCCGTGCCGAACCGCGAGACGTCGCCGGTGCAGCCACCCAGGCCCGAGCACATGATGCGGCAGTCGCCTGCGCCATCGCAGTGGTTCGAGCTGAAGTTGTGCCCGAGCTCGTGGGCGGTCAGGCCCGTGCGAGCCGAGAGGTTCCCGGTGAAGCGCGACTCGGAGAGGCCGTAGCCGATTCCGTTGCTGCAGATCGCGTTCAGGAACGCGATGCCGATCGTGCCGCCGTTGATGTTCTTGCCCGTAAAGAGGTGGGCCACGTCACGACGAACGCCGCCGAAGTTGTTGGACCACTCGGAGTCGAACTGGCCAAGAAGCGTTCCCGCGTCCGTTGACGAGTAGGGGTCAGCGCTGTTGGAGCGGATGACCAGAGCGGTGATTTGGATCTGAACGTCGACGTCCCGGGTGTAGATCGTGTCGACGCGGTTCATGACGCGCTCCACGTCGTCAATCGTGGCGGAGACACTGCTGCCGTTGGCCTGGAAGAACTCAAAGTCCGCGTCCATGGCGATCTCGACGAGCTGGAGGCCCGTGCCGAGTGCCGCGGTCTGTCCGTGGGTTTGGGGTGCCGGTGCCTGGTTGATGCTCGACACGCCGCAGGTGGCCTCCGGGATATCAAGCTCATGGACCCGTGCGACGGAGTAGACGTCGGCGGGGTAGCCCTCGGCGGGCTGAACCTGCCACTCGCGGTCGCTTGCGTAGTCCGTCACGATGGCGCTCAGGCCTTCGGAGGTGATGGAAGCGGTGACCATGGTGTCCGCAAGACCCTCGATGTGGCCGCGCCAAGTCTTGGGCGCGGGAGCCGGCATCTCGACGACGGTGCCATCGGGGCGAGTCGCGAAGAGCTTGAAATCAACGGCGCGGATGGAGCTCGGCTCAAGAACAAGGTTCGTGATCTCTCCATCCAGCTGGATGGGAAGCGTGACGCGACCTTCCGGAGTGGCCGGAACTTCAAGTTGCTGGAGTACACCGACTGGGGCAACAGCCTGGGGCGCCGCCAGAATGGCGAGGGATGTAAGGATCGGAAGCATGAGTTGAGTAGTGGTGTTGGCGTGTCGTCGGTCAGAAGATCAGTTGAAAGACCAGCCTGAAGACCAGCCGGGCTACGAACTCGTCGTGCGCGATGTCCCGCGGGGGAACTGGCGGCCAAACAAGTTGTGTAAATGGCAGTGAGAGGGAAGGCCTAGGCCTAGATGCGGTCTGGGGGTGATGCCAAGGGGTCGCGTTTCACCCCCAAGATAGGGGGCAGCTCCTCGAGAAGAGCACGATCCATGGGCAGCCCGCCAGGGTGCTGCTCCTAAGCCTACGCTGCTGGGGGAGGAAAAGCCCAATGGGGGTGGGCCGATCACGGCTCACTTTGGACGCTCTTCCAGCCCCTGTGTCTCCCCTAGGGACGCACCGCAGGTGGGGCAGGTTCCTTCTCTGTGTTCGTTAGGAAGCCCGCCGTGTCCCAAAGCAGGGGAAATGGCCCCTTGGTCCCACTCCGCGCCTCCCCCGCGGCGATTATCGGGACCGTCAGCTTTCGTCTCATTTCGATCTAGGGCCTCCGCGAACCCGCTGGCCAGGATGCCCGCGGGCAGGGCAAAAACCCCCACTCCGAGCAGGGCCACAAGCGCCCCTAGGATCTTCCCTGCCCCCGTGACGGGCGAAACGTCGCCGTAGCCCACCGTCGTGAGCGTTGTAACGCCCCACCACATGGTCTCGGGGATGGACTGGAACCCCACCTGGTTGGGGCCCTCCACGTAGAACATCGCAGTGGAGCAGGCGACGAGCAGCACGACGGCTACGAAGAGGCCGACGAAGAGCTCATCCCGCTTGTCGCGAATCACGCGGGCGAACAGTCTCAGTCGCGGCGAGTATCGGCCTAGGCGCAGCAGTCTCAGAATGCGAAGCGGCCGCAGGTCCAGATAGACCGGAATCACAAGCACCAGGAGGTCCAGCAGCATCATCGGCTGGAGCGCAAACCGGACCCGGCCGCCCAAGACTCCCTGGAACTCTCGGTCCTCCACGCAGGACCAGACTCGACAGACGTATTCGAGCCCGAAGAGAGCCATCGAAACCAGCTCGAAGAGCTCGAAGGCCCTGGGGGCCCTTGCGTAGATCGACGCGTCCGTCTGGAGGATGGCGGCGAGAACGTTGAGGACGATCAGCCCGACGAGGGCTTGGTCCACGAATCGACTTGCACGGTCACCGAGGCGATCGACCTCAAGCACAAAGTGCACGCGGCGTCGGAGGGTCTTGACGGGTTGCATGGCGCCCATTCTGCACTTGTCGCTAGCTGCCCTCGATTCCCCACCCGCCGAATCAGCCCGTAGTTCATGTGAAGAATGCACCCCGTCGCGGTCGATCTTCATTCCATGCAGGCCCAAGCCCCGATCGTCGCTCCCGTGGAGCGCCCAAGGCATCCTCGTCTGCGCGGCGAGCAGGCGGCGCGCATGATGGTCGGCACCCTGGTCGCGCTCGTCCTCGCCTACGGCTTCGCGTAGACCAAGCGACCTGTCGCGAATCGGCGCGGCGCCTGGACTTTTACTCGGGTCGGCCCATTCAGGAGGGCACCCGGTTGGGCGACAGGCCACAATGCGGCCATGCTCTCCCCCTGCACTCGACGCGTCGCTGCGGTCATCACCGGCTGCGTGGCGCTTCTCGGACTCACCGCCTTCCAGGACTCCGGTCCGCCTCCCACGCCCGTTCGAGCCATCCGCGCCGAGGCCCGGGAAATGCAGGCGCGGGAAGCCGTCACTGGCAGCCTTCGTGCCGCCTTCGACGCGGTCCTCGCGGCGCGGGAAGAGGGGGCGGTGCTCGAGGTGAAGGTTCGCGCAGGGCGATTCGTTCGCAAGGACGAGGCCTTGGTGACGGTCGACGCGCGGCGGCTCGTGGCCCAGCGCACAGGCGTTGAAGCTTCGCTCGCGGAGGCGCGGGCGACGGCCGCCATGGCATCCGCAGAAGCGGACGACGCGGACGAAGACCTAAGGTCCCTCGAGGCTGCCGCCAAGGGCGGCAACTCGGTGTCCCCGCGAGAGCTCCGGCGCGCTCGGACGCTCGCCAAGAGCCTGCGCGCGGGGGTCGATGCGGCCAACAAGCGCAACGAGGCATTGGAGGCCCAGCTAGAGCTTTGGAACCTGCGCATCGCCGACGCGACCCTGCGTGCGCCGTTCGACGGGACCGTCGTCGAGACCCGCGTGGAAGTGGGGGAGTGGGTGTCCCCAGGAACCGATCTCGTCCGGCTCGTTTCGACCGGGCACTTGGAAGTCTGGCTCGACGTGCCGGAGCGGTTCATGGGAGCGCTCGGTGGAGACGCTGGCTCAAACGGCGAGATCGTGGTGCGCGCCGGCGCTGCTAAGGGCGATGTCGTCGCCACCAACGTGCGCCGCGTTCCGCGCGTCGACCCAGGGACGCGCACCTTTCCGCTGGTCGCATCGATCGAGGGGGACGCGGCGGCCAAGCTGTCGCCTGGCATGAGCGCATCTGGTTGGATCCCAGTGGGCGAGCGCACGAAGACGCTGATGGTCCCCAAGGACGCGCTTGTCTATCGCCCAGCCGGGGTGGCGGTGATGACGGTCGGGGGGCGCGACGAGGGGGGCGCTACCATGGCGGGGACCGCGCTGATGGTGCCCATCAAGATCCTCTTTGAGACGCGCCGCGAAGTGGCCGTTGAGTTGACCGAGGGCGGCTTGGCTCCGGGCGCGGCCGTGATCGTCGAAGGCAACGAGCGGCTCTTTCCAGGGACGCCCGTGAGCGCTTCGTTCCAAGGGCCAGCCAAGGCCAAGGACTCCGATGGGGCCGGTCGATGAAGCTTGTTCGTCAGGCGGTTGCGCAGCCTATCACCGTCTCCGTCGGCATCTTGCTGGCACTCCTCGCCGGACTGATCGCGACGCTGCGGGTGCCGATTCAGATGACCCCCGAGGTGGACTCGGTGATCATCTCCGTCAGCACTTTCTGGGAGGGAGCCTCCGCCCAAGAGATCGAGACCGACGTGATCGAGCCCCAGGAGGAGCGCCTCGGCAACCTCTCCGGTCTCGTGCAGATGACGTCCACAAGCCAGTCCGGCCAGGGGCAGCTGCGGCTTGAGTTTCGCACCGGCACGTCCATCGAGGGGGCGCGCACCGAGGTCGACCTCAAGCTCGCCGAGGTGCCCGGCTACCCCGAGGGCGTGCTGCAGCCACTCGTTGTGTCGGTGGACCCAGACTCCGTGGACTACATCGCGTGGGTCGGCCTATCCTCGACGGACCCCGACTTTGATCCAACGACGCTCAAGGACTTCGTGGACCGGCGCGTGACGCCGCGCCTTGAGCGCATCGACGGCATCGCCGAGGTCGGTTTCCTCGGCGCCCAAGAGCGCGAGCTGCAGGTTCTCGTGGATCCGGCGGGGCTCGCGAACCGCGGTGTGACGTACGCAGAGCTTCTGTCTCGGCTGCGCGAGGAGAACGGAAACTGGTCGGCGGGCAAGCTTCCAGAGGGGAAGAACGACATTCGGATCCGAGCCGTCGGACGCTTCGCGGAGCCGAGCGACGTGCTTGACGTGGTGCTGCGCGACACGGCGGCTGGGCCGGTGCTCGTGCGCGACGTGGCCACGGTGGCGGTCAGTTTCAAGGAGCGCACGGACTGGGTTCGCTCCCGAGGACACTTGATGCCGTTCTTCAACTTCCAGCTCGAGACCGGGGCCAACCTCCTCGACTCCATGGCGGGGATTGACGCCGAGCTGGCGGCCCTGAATGCGGTCGGTGGACTCCTAGACCTCGAGGCGAAGCGCCTCGGCCTCGATGGCACGCTGGAGCTCGTGAAGTCCTACGACGCCACGGCCTACGTGCGCCAGGCGATCGGGCTCGTGCGCAGCAACATCGTGATTGGCGGCGCGATCGCGACGCTTGTGCTGCTCTTGTTCCTGCGTTCGTTCCGCACCGTGGGCATTGTCGCCCTCAGCATTCCGATCTCCATCATCGTCGCCGTGGTCATCCTCGTTCTGCTGGGACGCACGGTCAACATCGTGTCCCTCGCTGGCATGGCCTTCGCGGTGGGGATGGTGGTGGACAACGCCATCGTCGTCATCGAGAACATCTTCCGGCACTTGGAGATGGGCAAGGGCGTGCGGGAGGCTTCGATCGACGGAACGGAGGAGGTCGCGGGCGCCGTGCTCGCGTCGACTTTGACGACGGTGGTCGTGTTCGTACCGATCCTGCTCATCGAGGACGCGGCGGGTCAGCTCTTCCGGGATATCGCCCTTGCGATCGTGGCGTCGGTGGGGCTGTCGCTGATCGTGTCTGTGCTGGTGATCCCGTCGGCGGCGGCGGCCTTGCTGAAGAAACCGAAGCAAGAGACCTCCGCAGCCGTGGAGCGTGGGTCCGAGCATGGCGGTGTCGCAGGCAAGATCTCTTCCCTCGTCGCTTGGCTCGGCGCCCATCCCGTGAGACGCCTCGGGGCGATCGCTGTCTTCACGGCCGTCACGATATTTGGCATTCGCTGGCTCGCGCCGCCCCTGGACTACCTTCCGACGGGCAACCGCAACATCTCGTTCGGCATCCTCTTTCCGCCGCCCGCGTACAACCTCGATCAGCTCTCGGAGATCGGCGACCGAGTCGAGGATCGGATGCGTCCGTTTTGGGAGGCCGCCGACGATCAGTTTCGGGTGGAAGCCGTCGTGCGCGGCGGGCCGGATCCAGGCACGGACGAGCGCCATCCCGTGCAGACGTTCACGCCCGCTGGGCCGGTGGAGATCACCCCGCCCGCGATCGAGAACTACTTCCTCGTGGGCATCGGTGGGCAGATGTTCCACGGGGCCATCGCCGAGGACGACACGAAGGCCGTGGACGCGGCGGCGCTTCTGCAATGGGCCACCGGGGACGGCATCGCACCCGATGTGTTCGCGTTCGCGCTGCAGCTGCCGCTCTTTCAAACCGGCGGCTCGACCGGCTCGGCGATTAGCATCGACCTAACGGCGCGCGAGCTGAGCGCAATCGTGCCCGCGGCGGGGGCCCTGATGGGCCAGCTCATGGGCGCCTTTGGGCCCTACGCCGTGCAGCCAGACCCGGCCAACTTCTCGCTGCCGTCGCCGGAGCTGCGCTTTGTCCCGGACGACGAGCGACTGCGCGAGGCCGGCCTGTCGCGCCGCGACCTCGGGCTCGCCGTCCAAGCGGGCGGCGATGGGTTGATCGTTCCGCGGCAGTTCGAGCTGGGCGGCGAACTCAAGGACCTCAAGATCCTCTCGCCCGCCTCCCGGGGCGAGGACCCGGTACCCGCGCTCCTCGCCTCGCCGCTCGCGACCCCGAGCGGCCGCGTGGTCAATATTGGGAGCGTCGCTTCCGTTGAGCGCGTCACCGCTGCCGATCGCATCAAGCGAGTCGATCGCCAGCGCGCGATCTCGCTGGAGCTGACGCCACCCACCGGCGTCCCGTTGGAGCAGGCCCTTTCCACCGTCGACGGCGTGATCCAGGATCTGCGGACGAACGGTGTCTTGGGCCAGGATATCGAAGTGCGGTACACCGGATCAGCCGGCAAGCTAGCGGACATCAAGGAGGCTCTTGCGGGGGACGGCAGCCTCGTCGGGACGGTGTCGAGTTCGCTCTTCCTGGCGCTGAGCATCGTGTACCTGCTGATGGTGGTTCTATTCCAGAGCTTCGTCTATCCGCTGGTGATTCTGGTGAGCGTGCCCCTCGCCACCCTCGGCGGCTTTGTCGGCCTCGCGATCGTGCACGCGTGGAGCGCGAGCGACCGCTACATGCCGACCCAGAACCTCGACGTGCTGACGATCCTAGGCTTCGTGATTCTCGCCGGCGTGGTGGTGAACAACGCGATCCTGATCGTGCACCAGGCGCTGCACTTTGTGCGTCGGGACGGTATGGATATCCCGAGGGGCATCGCGGCATCGGTGCAGAGCCGCGTGCGCCCGATTGCCATGGGAACGCTGACGTCGGTGGGGGGGATGCTGCCCCTGGTGCTGATGCCGGGGTCTGGCTCGGAGCTCTACCGGGGCCTTGGGGCTGTGGTTGTTGGGGGGCTTGTGGTGTCGACGGTGTTCACGCTGATCTTGGTGCCGCTGCTGCTGTCGACGGCGATGCGGCTGTCGGAGCGGAAGTCGCTGGGTGGGAGCTGAGGCTCGGTCTGCCGGCTGGGACTAGCTGACAAGGCCAGCCTTCTTGCACAAGAGCCCAGCCATCAAACGCCCAACTGAGTGCTCGGCGAAGCCGAGCGGGCCCTCGCGCTCCCGCGCGAGTGGCCTGCTGGGCCTAGCGGAGGCCGGGGTACCGGCTTGGCTCATGCCGGCCTGAGCTGGCCGCCGCCCGTCAGGCGGCCTCCTCTGTGTCATTGGGGTCTGAGCCACACGGGTGCTCGCGCTCCTGCGCGAGGGCCCGCGCTCGGCTCCGCCCGAGCGGCCCGTCCGGCGAGGACCGCCC
>CAYQKK010000062.1:6148-37462 GCA_964417955.1 uncultured Planctomycetaceae bacterium | reverse complement strand
GGCGCTGCGCGAAACGCAGTGGTCTGTCGATTCTTAGCGCTTATTTCAGGGCTAGCAGCCCGTTAAAGAAGGCCGCACCAACCAATAGCGCCCCTCACAGTCTTCACTCTGGCCTGACCGCGTTGCTTGAAGGGCCCCGAATAGCTAGCGCCGGTAGATGAACTCAAACTCGACTGCGTGTTCCTTGCCGGCGCTGTCCCTGAACTGGCCGCTGCCGTGCCCCTTCGCCACCTGGAGGCGGTAGCGCCCCGTCTCTTCGCTCCCATCCGTTGCGTCAACGGTGACCATGCCGGAGAGCGGGACTAACTTGCCGAACGGCAGGGAGTCGGGGAAGAAGATCTCTGCGAAGCCCAAGGGGTCATCGCTCCGGGCCACCCGATTTCGGTTGGTGACGATCGTGTAGTCCCCGGGCTCCACCGAGTTGGTGAGCAGGTTCATCAGGATGTCGTAGTCGCCTAGGGAGACGGATTTGCCGGTGGCGACCGCCGTGACGAGCGGACCGCCCACCTGGACGTTGATCTCTCGCCCGCCGAAGACCATCGAAGGGCCGAACAGCGTGCCGCGGGCCTCGTGGCGCACGCCGTCGACGGTGACGGCAAGAAAGTGCTCCGCGTCCTGTTCTTCTTCGATCGAAAGATCTGTACCACCCCCTGGGGCGGCTTCGGTTTCACCACCTCCGCAACTCCCGCAAATCGGAATCAGGCAGGCAAGAATAGCGGTCAGGAAGCGGGTCATATCGTTCGGGAGGTAGGGGCTCAGGCAGCGCTCAGGGGAGGTGCGAGGCTCGCACGGGGACGGCTGCAGGGAAGAGAACTGCGGGGCGCCTCCGATGATTTGCGGCTCTTTGCGAAAATGTGCTGCGCTCGTGCCCCTTGGGCCTTACGAAGTGCCCATGGAAAAGAGCGATGACAGGGAGCAGACGGGTGCCGTTGCGCAGGGGCTCCTCGACTTGGAGTTCACCAACCGATTCACCGCCGACCTGCCCGCAGACCCTGAATCCTCGAATGCCCGGCGAGAGGTCAAGGGTGCGCTTTTCAGCCGCGTTGCGCCGACACCCACTTCGGGCCCAGCTCTGGTCGCTGCCTCCCCCGAGTGCGCCCGGCTGATCGGGCTCGACCCTGCAGAAACCCAGACCGAGGACTTCGCACGGGTCTTCAGCGGGAACGGTCTCGTCCCCGGCATGGACCCCTTCGCGATGACGTACGGCGGCCACCAGTTCGGTCACTGGGCTGGCCAGCTTGGCGACGGACGCGCCATCAACCTGGGTGAAGTTCTGGGTCCCGACGGACACGGCTGGAACCTCCAGCTCAAGGGGGCCGGCCCCACCCCGTATTCGAGGACCGCAGACGGCCTCGCCGTTCTCCGATCTTCGGTGCGCGAATTTCTCTGCAGCGAGGCGATGTTCCACCTGGGCGTGCCGACGACCCGCGCGCTATCCCTCACCGTGACGGGCGAGCAGGTGATGCGCGACATGTTCTACGACGGCAACGCTAAGCTCGAGCCTGGGGCAGTGGTCTGTCGTGTGTCGCGCTCCTTTGTACGCTTCGGCAGCTTCGAGCTCCCCGCCTCCCGCGGCGAGACCCACCTGATCAAGAGCCTCGCCGACCACGTCATCCGCACGTGCTACCCGGAGCTCATCGAGAGCGGCGCGCCCATCGGCAAGGACACGTACCTCCGTTGGTTCCGGGAGATCTGCACCCGAACGGCGACGATGGTGGCCCACTGGACGCGAGTTGGCTTTGTGCACGGAGTCATGAACACCGACAACCTCTCGATCCTCGGCGAGACGATCGACTACGGGCCCTACGGCTGGCTGGAAGACTATGACCCAAACTGGACGCCGAACACCACGGACGCCGGCGGCCGTCGATATCGCTTTGGGCACCAGTCATCGGTCGCCCACTGGAACCTCACCCGCCTAGCAAGCGCGATCGTGCCCCTGATGGAAGGGGAGATCGAAGGCCTTCAGGAGACAGTCGACGCCTTCCCGAAAGCCTATGCCGACGAGTGGGGCCGCCAGCTGGGAGACAAACTGGGGCTGGCTGCCTTCGACGAAGATCAAGACGCACCGCTGGCCGCCGAGCTCTTCCGCGTGCTTGAGCTCGCCGAAACCGATATGACGGTCTTCTTCCGGAGTCTCAGCGATGTCACGTCGGGCGCGGACCCGCTCCACTCGGCCTACTACGCACCGGACAAGGTCAGCTCGGAGGCCCGCGAGGCCCTGGAAGCTTGGACCCAGACGTACTTGGCCAGGGTCCGCCAAGACGATCGGAAGGTCGAGGAGCGCCGCGCCCAAATGAACGCGGTGAACCCGGTCTACGTGCTTCGCAACTACCTCGCGCAGGTCGCCATCGATGAAGCCGAAAAAGGCAGCTACGCCGGCGTCATCGAACTCCTCGACGTCCTGCGCAATCCCTACACCGAGCAGCCCGGTCGCGAACGCTTCGCGGAGAAACGCCCGGAGTGGGCGCGTCACCGCCCGGGCTGCTCGATGCTCTCCTGCAGCTCCTAGGGAAACGACAGAACCTGGTCTTCCAGCGTTCTATCGGGCTCTGGGAGGAAGTGGAACTCTTTGTTCATCTCCGGGTGGCCGCGCAACGTAAGGGTCAGGGTGCACTCATCGAGGGGTGTCTCGCACGACAGGGTGAAGACGCCCGTGCTCTTGCTGTACTCCACGTGCGGCTGAGCCTCTAGACCAGGACGCTTTACGGTGGTCTCCACCCGCCCATAGGGACTCACCTGCAGCTCGACCCGGCTGTGCCTAAGCCGCAAGTCAGGGTGCTCCGCTTTCGCTAGCTCCACCCGTCCCTTGACGGTGAATCGACGGCTCCGCACCAGCTCAACGGGGCCCGCCTCCACCAACCCATGGGAGCGAGAATCGAGCGCAACCTCGACCGGCTCAGGCACGAACTTCGCGCGGCGACTAGGACCGTTGGCCGCTTCGTCAGCGCCCACTTGAATTCGCAGCGGCACGCCCGCGACACCACGCACGCGATACTTCCCCTGGGCGTCCGTGCGGGTCGTGAAGGCATGATCGCTCCAGTCGTACACCCTTTCGAAGTCCATAGCCACGCCGTGGGCTTCATCCCCCACGTAGTAGGCGCGCACACTTACGTCAGCGAACGCTTCCCCAAGCTCATCCACGACGGAGCCTGCGAGGGTGACCCGCCCCCCGCCAAGGGCCAAGTGGGCCCCTTCGTAAGATCCGAGCTTGAGGTCAAAGAGCTGCTTGGGCGAGTGCGGAACGTCGTCAAGTGAGTCGGCATGGGTCCCGGTGTCGACCACGTTGACGCCGTAGACGAGGGGCAAGAGACCGTGGATCTCGAACTCACCGGACTCAGACGTCACGTCGTCGTGGGAGAGCCCCGCCATGCCTGGCGCGAGCCCTTGGGCCCGGACGGTGACGCCATCGAGCGGCGTTCCCTCCGGACCGGTGACGAGGCCCTTGAGGAACGTCGTCTTGAAGATCGTCAGCTCGCATGGAGCGGTTTGCTCGTCTTCCACTTCAACGAAGGCCCCTGCCACACCGCTCTGGTCGAGGGCACCGAGTCGGAACTCCCCGCTGGCCACAAAGCCCTCAGGAACCGACTCAGGATCGACGGAGACCCGGTACCGGCCGCCTCCCGCCACGGAAATCTCCGCGGTCCCGTCGGCTAGAACGAGTGCCCCATCGAAGCGTTGACCCGACCTGAGGGAGGACGCTTCCACCCGTAGCCCCTCGAAGGATGGCCTCTCCTCTGGCGTCCCCCGGAATCGTACCGTCACGGTGATGGTTGCCATGGGGATGGGCTCCGCCGGCGACGGAGCGGCGCTCGGGACGCCATCCGTCGGGACCTCAGCCACCTGACGCGCCGCTTGCGTTCGAATCCCGGTTAGATCGTTTGGCTGGGGCGGCAGCTCGCTCTCCGCTGGCCCGTGGATCTCGCTCGCTAGGGGGTCCAGGGGCGCGAAAGGGGCGCCGCTCGTGAAAAAGAAGGCCAGCGCTGCGGCTAGAGCCAGTGTGAAGAAGACGAGTGGGCGCATCAGTATGGGGGTTGAGGGAAGGGTCGAATTGGGAAGTCGTACAGGACATACGCAGGCACGCGCCGCCGCTGCGGCGGCGCGCGCTGCTCGCTGCTCAGGTCACAGCGCAGCGTCCATGGAAGGGCGGGCTCTCCATCGCGAGCTCCATTCCACTAGTGATCTGAGCCACTAAAAGAGTCCAAAGAACCAGGCGCGAATTTCCTCCGAGATCTTGATTCGCTCGCTGATGGTGAGGCCGTCAAGGTCCTTGCCGTCTTCTCCGTCCTCGCCTTCCTCGCCGTCGTTGAGGTAGGGGTCTTCGCCCTCTTCGCCGCCGTCGCCGCCCTCGCCGGGGTCGTTCGCGTCGCCGCCGTCACCGCCGTCGCCACCATCGCCGCCGGAGCCGTCGTCGGAGTCACCACCTTCGCCGCCGTCTCCGCCGTCTCCGCCGCTGCCGGTGCCGCCGTCGCCACCGTTTCCGGCATCGCCGCCATTGCCACCGTCGCCGTCGCCCGACGACCCGCCATCGCCTCCGTTGCCGCCGTCACCGGCGTTGCCGTTACCGGACGAGCCGCCGCCGTTGCCGCCGGATCCACCCTCGCCCCCGTCGGCGTCTCCGCCTGCATGGGGAGTTCCTTCTCCGCCGTCGCCCCCGAGGCCGCCATCTCCGCCGTTGCCACTGCCGCTCCCCGAGCCGCCATGGCCGCCGCTACCGCCGCCCCCCGGGGGGTTGCCAGTGCCGCCCGAGCCACCGGATCCGCCGTTGCCACCGTCGCCGTTTTCACCGCTGGCGGACCCGCCGTTGCCACCAGCTCCGCCGGATCCACTGCCGGACCCGCTGCCGCCGGCTCCACCATTGCCGCTCCCACTGCCGTTACCGCCGGCTCCGCCGGTTCCATTGAAGCCAAAGCCTCCGCCGCCGTTGCCGCCGTTGGGCGGGACGCCAACGGGCGCGCCCGCGGTGCCACCCGGCGTGTCCCCCGGCCATCCGTCGTAGCCGTTGGGGTGGCTGGAAGTACCCGTCGCGCCGAAGGGATAGCCGGACGGGTAGTCCGAGTAGTGGCCGTTCCCGTATTCGTGCGCAGCCGCGCTCGTTGTGAATGCAAAGGCTGTCAGCGAGCAGGCAAGGATCCAGTTCATCAGTCGCATCTCTTTTCTCCGTGTAGGGTCGTGGCGTTGCGCGGTTGGATGCGCAGGCGCCGAAACAGGTCAACACAGAAGCGAACGAGTCAGATGGATCGAAGGTTACGGCTGCCTACCTAGTTCTCGTCTCTTACCTTGGACCCATGAGGAAACCCAGCCGACGCCAGCTTCTTGCGGCGACTCCTGCCCTGCTTGCAGCCCGCTCTGCGTTCTCCGCGCAGCTCCATGACCAAGAGCCGTCAGTGCCCACAGCATCGGACTACCTGCTGGACGAGAGCGTCACGTACCTCAACCACGCGTCGATCGGAACGATCCCGCGCGCGGTCCACCGCGCTCACACTGACTACTTGGCTGCGTGCGAGACCAATCCATGGCTCCACGTTTGGGGCGACGCATGGACAGAAGCGAGCGCGCGGACCTATGGGCTTGTGGGCGCACTGCTCGGCGCAGCGCCGGACCAGGTGGCATTGATCCGTAATGCCACGGCGGCGTTCGGCATGGCGGCCAACGGCCTTCCCTTGGGAGCCGGCGATGAAGTCCTGTACAGCTCCCTCAATCACGTGGGCGCCACCGCCTCGTGGCAGTCCGCGTCAGAGTCGAGGGGCTTCAGCGTGCGGCGCTTCCACTTCCCCATCGACGATCCCGCGAGCCTCTCCACCGACGACGTGACGGCCGCCTACCTTGGCGCGATCAGCGACGCGACTCGGGCCCTTGTGATCCCCCACGTCGACAACATCTTTGGGCTGCGCCACGACGTCAAGGCCATCGCTGCCGGCGCGAGAGAACGCGGGGTCGAGTGGATCCTTGTGGACGCCGCCCAATCCGTGGGCATGTTTGACATCGACTTCAAGGACCTTGGCGTCGACGTCTACGCCACGAGCGCACACAAGTGGCTCCAAGCGCCGAAGGGCACGGGGGTGATGGCTCTCTCAAAGGCGGCCATCGCGCAGATGCGTCCCCTGGTGACGACGTGGGGTCACGAGCGCTCGGAGGGAACGGCGAGGCTGTTCACTGACTTCGGCACCCGCGACATGGCCAAGCTCCTTACCATCGGCGACGCGATCGAGTTTCACCAGCGCACGAACGAAGGCCGGGAGGAGCGGCTCGGTAGGCTACGCGAGGACCTGATGGGGCGCGTGGACTCGGTGGCCAAATTCGAATGGCGCTCCCCGAGGAGCTACGCGGACGGCGGAGCCTCCGTCGTGGCGGTCGGGCTCAAAGAGGGTTCAGCCCGCGACGTCGCCCGTGCCCTCTTCGAAGATCACAGAATCGTCGTGCGCGGCTTCACGGGTCCGGGCATGAACCACGTACGCGTTTCGCCGAACGCGCTGAACACCGAGGCCGACATCGAAAGACTCTGGTCTGCGCTCGGGTAAAACGAAGGCTCGCTACCGGAGCTCGGCCTCGAGTTCCTTGCGGAAGCCCTCGAACTGCTCCGCCTCGGCGGGGTCGACGCTCGGGTACTCCAGCGGCAGGCTCTCCAGCGTCTGACGCAGGGTGCGGGCCACCTGAAGGCGCATGTACGACTTACTGTCGGCGGGGATTGCGTACCACGGCGCGCTCTCCCTGGACGTCTCGTTCAGCGCGGTCTCATAGGCCGCCATGTAATCGCTCCAGTACTTGCGCTCGCGCATGTCGCCCGCAGCGAACTTCCAATTCTTCGAAGGCTCCTCCAAGCGTGAGAGGAAGCGCTTTGCCTGCTCTTCCTTCGATACGTTGAGGAAGAACTTCACGACCACGACGCCGTTGCGCGCGAGGTGAGCCTCGTGGTCACGGAGTGAGGCGTAGCGTTCGGTGAAGCGGTCCTCCACCGAGGGCCCCTTAGGAAGACGCTGGCCGTCGAGGATCCCAGGGTGAACCTTCACCACCAGCACTTCCTCGTAGTAGCTGCGGTTGAAAACGCCGATGCGGCCGCGCTGGGGAAGCTTGCAGGACGAACGCCACAGAAAGTCGTGGTCGATCTCATTCGCCGACGGGCGCTTGAAGGAATGCACCTCGAAGCCTGCGGGATTGACGCCGCTGAACACCGATCGAATCGTGCTGTCCTTGCCCGCCGCGTCCATCGCTTGGAAAACGCACAGAACCGAGTAGTGATCGTGGGCGTAGAGCACGCGCTGGAGATCCTTCAGTCGATCGATCTCTTCCTCGAGCTGATCCTTGCAGTCGTCCTTGCTAGGACGGTCTTCGGCTTCGGTCACCGTATCGGCGATCCGAAACGATCCGTCGAACGGCACAAGGTAGGGACTGGGCGCGGCAGTGAATTGACTCATGCCGCCCAAGATAGCTTCTCGTCCTACATCATCGAAGTGGGATCGACGTCGATGGCCATTCTTGGGCGCTGGGTGTGCAAATGGCTGAGGATCGCGCGGGCGCGGGACATCCCTTGGCCCACGATCGGCGCCTTCAGCATCACGTGCCGGCGGTGACGGCCGCGCTGCAGCGCCATGGGCGCAGGGGCCGGTCCCATGACCTGGACCTTGTGCTCCCCAAGCTCTTGGCGCAGCACCTTCGCCGCGTGGTCTGCCGCCTCGATCACGCGCTTCTCGTCCTCGTCCTCCCAAACGACGCGCAGGAGGCGCACGTAGGGCGGGTAGCCGTGCCGCTCACGGGCTTCGTCTTCGTGGAGAGCGAAGGAGTCGTAGTCGTGGGCCGCCGCGTGCACGATCGCGGGCTCTTCGGTAGCCGTGGTCTGGACGACGATGTGCCCGGGCAAGTCCGCTCGTCCCGCGCGACCGGCCACCTGACTCACGAGCTGATACGTTCGCTCGGACGCGCGGAAGTCAGGCTGGTGCAGCGACGCGTCCGCGGACACGATGCCCACCAGCGTCACCCGCGGGAAGTCGAGGCCCTTCGCGATCATTTGGGTTCCCACCAACACGTCTAGCTCGCCGCGGCCAAAGGCACCGAGGGTCTCCTCATAGTCTTCGCGGCGCATCATCGTGTCAGAGTCCATGCGTCCGACCCGCGCGTGGGGAGCGATGAGCCTCAAGATCTCTTCGACCCGTTGGGAGCCGGCACCTAAGAACCGCAGTGCCGGCGCCGTACAGGATGGGCAGGCCTTCGGCACCGGGATCTCCTGACAGCAGGAATGGCAGGCCATACGTTCGATGCGTTTGTGCCAGGTCAGCGCGACGTCGCACTCATGGCACTTCAAGGTCTCATGGCACTCTTGGCACCAGAGGATCGGCGCGAAGCCTCGCCGATTGATGAACAGAATCGACTGCTCCGAGCGAGCGATCGTTTCGCGCAGCAGCGTCTCCATGCGGCGCGAAAAGAGCCGCGGCTTCCCGCGCTCGTCTCGCTCGCCGCGCATGTCCACGATCTCAACCTTTGGCAGCGGGTTGCCGCTTGCCCGCGCGCGCAGTCGCAGCAGCTCGTAACGCTTTTGGTTCGCGTTGCGCCAGCTCTCCAGGGACGGCGTCGCACTCCCGAGCACGCACACCGCCCCCACGTTCTTAGCCCGCACCACCGCCACGTCACGCGCGTGATAGCGCGGGACGCTGCCCTGCTTGTAAGAGGGCTCGTGCTCCTCATCCACCACGATGACGCCGAGGTCCTTCACCGGGGCGAAGATGGCCGAGCGCGCGCCAACGACCACTCGCGCCTCGCCGCTGCGCACGCGCTGCCACATGTCAAGGCGCTGGAGGTCCGTCATGCCGCTGTGCAGCACCGCCACCGCTCCGAAGCGGTCGAGGAACCAGCCAACGGTCTGGGGCGTCAGCGCGATCTCGGGCACGAGCACGATGGCGCCCTTCCCCTGGGCAAGCGCCTCCTCGATGATCCGGAGGTACACCTCGGTCTTGCCGGAACCCGTGACGCCGTAGAGGAGCGCCGGGCAGAACACCCCTTCCTTGATCGCTTCGGTCAGCCGCGCCACCGCCGTGCCTTGATCCTCGGTCAGGGTCGCGTGCCGCGGTCGCGGCTCGCGGTCGCCGCTCAGCAAGTCGTCCGGCGCGGCGATCACCTGGTCCATGATGACGAGCCCCTT
This sequence comes from uncultured Planctomycetaceae bacterium, assembly GCA_964417955.1. Lineage (GTDB taxonomy): Bacteria > Planctomycetota > UBA1135 > UBA1135 > Saltatorellus. The sequence goes on along the minus strand of CAYQKK010000062.1, from coordinate 28,329 downwards.
CTTCACTAGCGTCTGGATAGGCGCGTAGCTCACGTTGAGCTTCTTCGTGAGATCCTTGCGCAGCACAGGACCGCGCGCCTCCAGGAGCGTCCGCAAGATTCGGTGCTGTTTCTCAAGGACAGGCTTGTCCGCCAGCTCCTCCAGCTGGGCCTCCCCCACATCCGAGGCGGGCGTCAGGACCGCCACCGTCCGACGGCCGCCTTCGCGCTTCATGGCCGCTGGTAACACGGCGCTCAGTGCTTCGCCCCAGGCGCAAGCGTAGTAATCCGCCATCCAACGCGTCAGCTCAAGGAGTTTCGCGTCTAGCACGGGCTCATCGTCGAGAACGTCGTCGATCGCCTTGAGCCGCCCCTTGGGAACGTCGGTGTCCTCCGCGATCGCCGTGACCACGGCGATCTCCCGCTTGCCCGAGAACGAAACCGCCACGCGTACCCCCGGCGTCACCTTCTCGGCGAAGGCCGCGGTGACCGCATAGGTGTACTCGCGCCGCATGGGGCGGTTGAGCGCCACCTCGGCGTACAGCGCCGCCTCGACGGGCGGCTTCTTTGCCTTCTTGGCCTTCAGCGCCGGTTTCTTCGCCGGCTTCAGCGAAGGCACGACCCCGAAAAGCCCGACCTCCTGCTGCTCCCCTGCGGAGCCCTTGCTGCTATTACCTGTTCCCATGCGCGCCCCTGGACCAGGAACGGCTGAACCAGGACTAGGAGGATAGCGCCACTCGCGGATCTCCGCCTCCCGGGGTCCAACTTCCGACCTTCGGTTGTCCAGAGGGGTGACTGCGGGCGTACCGCAAGGACTCGCGGGACGACGCCCATCTGGCCGTTGGGTCGGGACCGACTCGGGATCGCGGCCCCAGCGCTCAGTCTGAGTCCCGCGGAGTCCCGAGGCGCCGAGCGAGTTCAGCTCTCTGCCGGCGGCTCACGGGAACCTCTTCGCCGCCTCTGAGGCGCAGGACCGCGTCGCCGTGGCCGGCTGGGCGCATCTCTTGGATTTGATCGAGCGCCACGAGGTAGGACCGATGAACCCGGGCAAAGAGGGCTGGGTCGAGGCGCTCCTCTAGGGCCGAGAGGCTGCGCCGTACCAGGTGTTCTTCCGCACCTGTGTGCACATGGAGGTAGCTGCCCCGGGACTCGATCCAGTGAATTTGCTTGGTGGGAATCACGAGTATGCGGCCGCCGATCTTAGCGACGATCCGGTCGAGGAATTCAGGCGCGGCCGATGCGACTGGGGAGCGGCGGGCGGTTTGCACTAACGGGCGCTCTCGGTCGAGCGCCTGGCGTAAACGCATGGGATCGACCGGCTTGAGAACGTAGTCGACCGCTCCTGCATCAAAGGCCTCCATACCGAAGTCACTGAACGCGGTGACGAGGATCACCACCGGCACAGGTGCACCACCCAAGTTCTCGATGAGCTCAAAGGCGCCGCCCGCCGGCATTTCAATGTCGAGCAGGATCAAGTCGGGATCGAGCGAACGAATGAGCCCGAGGGCCTCATGGCCATCGCGGGCCTCGCCCACCACGACAAAGTGGTCGAGGCCGTCGAGCATGCGCTGGAGGCCACGGCGCGCGAGGGGCTCATCGTCGATGATGAGCACGGTGATCGGATCACTCACCGGAATCCCCCGTCATGGAACGCGTGGGCAGCTCGAACTCGACCCGGGTGCCGCCGCCAGGCCTGGGGCCCAGCCGCAGCTTCGCCGTGGATCCGAAGGCCGCAAGCAGTCGCTCTCTCGTGTTCGCAAGGCCCAACCCACCCGCTCCTGACTCCGTGGGCGCGCCGTCTCCAGGGCCATCGTCTTCCACCGTCAACCTCCACCGGTCATCGGGAGAGCCCCCTGAAAGCACGGCCACCTCGCAGGCGATCCACAGGTTGCCCCCCTTCCTCAGAGGCGCGATCCCGTGGCGGATGGCGTTTTCGACGACGGGCTGGAGGAGCCACGCCGGCACCCGAAGCGGAAGCGCGCTCTCGGGCACATCGACATGCACAAGAAGCCGATCGGCGAACCGGACGCGCTCGACGCCTAAGTACAGCTCGAGGAGCTCGAGCTCCTCACTCAAGGGGATGAGCGTACGCTCGTCAGTCTGAAGTGAACGCCGCAGGAGATCGCTGATGCGTAGCAGCATGGTCTCCGCGCTTTCGGGCTCCTCGCGCACGAGCACGATCGCTGAGTTGAGCGCGTTGAACAGAAAGTGCGGGCGCAGCTGCCCCTGCAGCGCCTCCAGCTGTGCGCCCACGAGCTTGGCTTCTAGCTGGGCAGATGCGGTCCTCTGGCGGAACTCCTCGCTGCGAGCATCGAGGGCCAGCGTGGCCGCGACCACGACTCCGTACGCCAGAACCTCCCCCTGGACACGAAAGCTCCATAAGGACTGCTGCAACCAAGCGCCCAGCGACTTCTGAAGCCACGCCTCGGGCCACTGGGGCGGCGGTCAGTACGTTTGCACTGCGCCAATCAAGACCAAGTGCGTCAGCGCTACGGCCACCAGCAGCGGCACATGGACGGCGATCGTCCTCGCCCACCCGACCGTGCCCGGGCGGAAGCGCCGCGCTGCCCTAGCCACCAATGGAGTCAAGAGCATCCATGGGAGCCATGACGGAATAAGCAGCGCCGCGCTGTGAACGAGCCCTATTTCCTCGACGCCGTGGGCACGGCTGTAGGTGAGTTCCTGGATGAACTGCAGGAGTCCAGGCACCGTCCAAGCGAGCAGCAGCGCCCAGACGGTTCGTGAGGGTCGAGTGGAGACGTCGGGCGGCATCAGGTGAGTAGCGTAGCCCACAGCATCCAGGGAGGGAGCGCCTACGGACGGAACGCCAGACGGAGCGTGCTCGTGAGGTTGAACCCAGCGCCACCGGCCGCGACGTCGCGATACCAAGCCTGAACATGCCAGGTCGATCCGACCATGACCGCGGCCGGCCCGCTGAGTGGAATCAACGGAGTGATCTCGCCGTTGCCATTGGCTGTCGCGGCACTCAGCCCAACGCGCGCGACCGGGCTCGCGATGCAGCTCGTTCCGTTGCCTGCGGGCTGGCTACCTGAAAGAGGGCCACCGAAGAACGCCACCGTCGTGTTCCCCGGGAGCGCCCCGTAGGTGAGCGTCAGTTCTTGGGCAGCCAACGACAACGAGCCCCGATAGCCGAGCTCTCCGCCCACGCCGGTTGAGTTCAGCTCGCCAGCACACGACGAGTACGGAGCCAAGGGGTTCGTGGGCAAGATGTAGATTCCGCCTCCACCATTCGGTCCTGATCCAACACCCACCATGATGTCCTGGGACCCATCGCCGTCAATATCTCCGATGCTGACGCAATCCGTTCCCATGCCGCGACCCATGGTGTCCGCGGTCCAGCGACCGAGTGATTCACCCGTCGCGCCAGAGAACACGAACACGGCTCCTGCATTCTGGCCGCCCGCATCGTTCAGGCCACTGCAGACGACCATGTCATCGTGCCCGTCTCCATTGAGGTCGCCGATCCGCACGCGACCGAAAAGCCACGTGTTGCCCACCGGACCTCGGATCGAATGCAGAAGCGTTCCGTCGACGCCGGAATAGACAAAGAGTCGCCCGCGCTGGGCGACGTTGATGTAGTCAATGACGTAGACGTCGGGCGTCCCGTCGGCGTTGACGTCGCCGGCGCATCCGCTGAAGTAGTTGCCGTATTGGCGAGCGCCGTTGCCGGCGGAGACCGACCAGATCAGCTGTCCGCTTGCACCCGAGTAGACCGTGGCGGAACCGCGATCGTTGGCGCCACCGCCCAGTCCGCAAACGACCACGTCTGCTACAGCGTCGCCGTCCACGTCACCCGCTGAACCCACGGAGGATCCGATGAACTCCTGCACGATGCCTCCCTTCCAGCTCCGAATCACCGAGCCGTCCGCCCCCGAGAGCGCGTAGACCTTGCCCGCATCCGTCACAGGGTCATCATGCCCCGGCGCGCAGACTAGAACGTCTTCGATACCGTCGGCGTTGATGTCATCGGTGCCATCAACGACCCAGCCAAAGCTGTCGAAGTTGTTCTCTCCGACGGCAACCCAGATCTCACTCCCATCCGCGCCAGAGCGAATCGAAACCGAACCGGGGCGACCAGCCGAAGAGGCTGGAGCACCGACCGCAACGTCAGGAACACCGTCACCGTCGAGATCGGAGACTTCGGCCACCGAGTGACCAAACGCGTCGCCCGCATTGGCACCGACAAGGTCCAGGAGGGTCGCTCCTGATCCGCTCGAAACCGCATACACGCGGCCGCGCCCACCGCTGTGCTGAATGCTCGTGATCAGCGCCTCACGAAGCCCGTCCCCGTCGAGGTCGCCGACAGAATCGACGACGAAGCCAATACCAGGCTCGAAGAACGCGTCAACGAGGACCTCGGACTCCCAAACTTGGCCATGGGCCAGTGCAGCAAGGAACGGGACAGGAAAGAGCGAAGCGAGACTGGGCCGTGTCATGGGAACTAGGGGACAGAGTGAAAGGACCGAATGAACGCGGAGTCGCGTCCTGTGCTCGCAGGCTAGCCCTGCCCTGACCCATGGGAGTCGACCGTGACACGAACGGGTCCCTTCCTGTTCCGAAGCGGTTCTGTACAGGGGAATAAACGCTCGCCTCTACAGCGCCACCATGAACCTGACCAGGCTGGAGAAGCTAGGAAGACGCTTTCCACCGACAGGTTGGGCTCCAGATGACCAGGCCCCATCGCGAGGGTGATACCCTTAGGGTCCTAGGCGAACTGCGAAGTCGCGCACCTCTCCGCTCCACACTCGCTCTCGTCAGCTCGTTGGCGATCGACTCCGCCCACCAACGATGAGCGATACACTCTCGGACTTCTTCGACAATCAGCACGAGGCAACGCTCAATGACTGCGACCGCGAGCCGGTTCACCTGAGCGGCGCGATCCAAGACATCGGTGGCCTCCTTGCGATCGATCAAGGGTCGCTCAACGTGGTCGCTGCAACGCCAGGTGCCGGCAAGATCTTTGGGTCGAGTGAGAAGCGGCTGGTTGGCATGGGCATTTCCAGCGTCCACGCGGGGCTTCAGGAAGAGCTCGCTCTGCTTCATCAAGAAGAAGACTCCGTCCACTTTTCCATCGAGGGAGACTTTGAGCGCAACGGAACACCGCTGGACTGCATCGGGCACTTCAGCCAAGGCCTCTGGATCCTTGAGTTCTTCCCGAGCAGCAGCCAAGACATCAAGACTCTTCGTAGTCGGCTCCGACGCGCTGGTCGAGACGGCGTTCGGGTCGTCAACTCGGACACCCTGGAAGAAGCTGCACAGATCGCTTGTGAGTGCGTTCGCGAACTGACTGGCTTCGCGCGCGTCAATATCTATCAGTTCCTGGGCGACTGGTCCGGGAAGGTCATCGCGGAAGCCAGGGCAGATCAAATGCCGGCGTACCTCGGCCTGCACTTCCCGGCCTCCGATATTCCTAGGCAGGCGCGCGAGCTCTACTCCATGGTGCCGTTCCGGGCGATCGCAGGCGTCCACGACGAGAACGAAACGATCCTACACGACGGCAGATTCGGGTCGCAGCCGCTCGACCTGACGCGATCACTCATTAGGTCGGTCTCCAAGCTGCACACGGCGTACCTGCGCAACATGGGAGTCGAGGGTTCGTTCTCCCTTGGAATCATGCACGAGGGTCGGCTCTGGGGCCTCATCGCGTGTCACGCGGACACGCCCGGCCTGCCGGCGTATGACATATGGACGCTCTCCCGCGAAATCGGCAACTCGCTCGCGGCCTTCCTCAAACGGGACGAACAGCGGCAGTCGGCCAACATGATCGTCGCGCTGCGGGAAATCGAGCGTGCTCTTTCGAAATCGCTGGAGCTTGGCACTGAACTGCCGGAAGTCATGAAGGGGATCAGCCCCAAGCTCCTTGAGCTGCTCGACGCAGATGGGTTCGCGTTCAAGCACGGCGGCGAGATTCAGTTATCAGGCAATACACCTCCGATCGAGTTCGTCCGAGAATTAGTTGACTGGCTACCGGACCAAGGCGCTCAAGACCTCTCGTACTGCACGACTTCCCTGCACCTCGACTGGGACAAAGCGCGCGAGTATATGGAAACCGCCTGCGGCGTCCTTGTGCAGCCCATCCGTCCCAAGCGGATGTACTACATGATCTGGTTCCGCGCCCCCCACGCGGAGACCGTTTATTGGGCGGGCGAGCCCACCGCAAAGTTCGAGCCGGCTGAGGCTCGCACGACTGGGTCCCTCCAGCCGCGCGAGTCCTTCGAAGCGTGGCGCGCTAATGGACGTGAGGCCAGCCGTGAATGGACGAATCTCCAGCAGAGGGCCGCCTCCGATAGCCTCCGCGAGGTCCTCACCGTCATCGCTGAAATGTCGGCCCTCGGCGAGGAGAACGCGATGCTGAAGTCATTCGCTGCCGCGGCAGCCCACGACATCAAAGCTCCCCTTCGCGGAATCGACTTTGCTCTTTCGGTCATGGAGGAGGAGGGCTTCGAGCGCGAGGCCGTCAAGGAGTTCCACGATATCGCTGTGCGATCTACCTCTCGGCTCTCCGACCTCACCCAAAGCCTCGTCGAGCTAGGCTCCCTCGACCGTGACTCTATTTCGAGGGACGCCGTGAACCTTGAAGCAACGCTCGAGGAGATCCGGTCGCTCTTGGTCTTCGACGTACGCAGGACCAACGCGCGAATCGACATCGACCCCATCCCTGGGGTGCCTGGCGAGCGGGCGCTCCTCCAGAGCCTCTTCCTCAACCTCGTCTCCAATGCGATGAAATTCGCACGCGAAGGACACCCCCCCGAAGTCCGTATCAAAGGCGCGACGGTGGACGACGCGTCCATGGTTGAGATCCGGGTGACCGACAACGGAGTGGGCATTCCTGCGGACAAAGTCGAGTCGATCTTCAAGCCGTTGACACGGCTCTACTCAAGCGAGGAGTTCGAGGGAGCGGGACTCGGCCTGGCGATCTGCAGGCGAATCGCCGAGCTCCATGGCGGCACGATTCACGCCGAGCCTCGACAGGGAGTGGGCTCGCAGTTCGTTATTCGGCTGCCGACGGCCTAGCCAGCCGAGTTGCGGCCAATGCGCCCGGGGTACTGTCCTTTGGTTACCCTTCGGCCCCGAGGTCCTCGGGATTGATTCCGAACTCTGCGGGGTCCACGTCGTTGCCTAGCACGATCAGGCTTACGTCCGTGGGGAACGGCTCTTCGTCGGCGTAGGCCTCAAGGGCGGTCAGCACACCGTCGAGGACTTCTTCGGGAGAGTCCGCGGCGTTGCGGGCGAACAGCTTGTAAAACCGCTTCTCGCCGATCTCTTCCTCGTTGGAGTTGATGACACGGACAGCGCCGGTGCCGGCGATCACGACGCGGTCGCCTGGGTCCATGGGCACGTGGCGCACGGAGATGCCGCGGTCAAAGACCGGGCCCTTGTCGAAGCCGAGCGCGATCCCATCGGGCTGGATGGCGCGGATCGATTTGTCGGTATCCGACCAGTGAACCAAGGGGAGCTTGTGGCCGGCGGAGGCGACCTCAAGCTCGTGGGTGTCCGGGTCGAGGGCCGCGGCCAGCACCGTCACGTACATGCCGCGCCGAACGTCGCCTGCGATGGTGCGGTTTACGTTCTTGAGAGCCGTTTCCAGTGAGCCGCCGCGCTTCAGTTCGCTCTTCAAATACGCGCGGGCGGTGGCGCCGACAAGGGCTCCGGGGACGCCCGCGCCGCTAACGTCACAGGCGAAGAAGACGGTACGCCCATCCTCTGCCTGCACGATGTCGTGGAAGTCGCCACCGGGCTCGCTCGATCCTACGTGCTCCGACGCCACCGAGTAGCCCTCGGGCACTTCCACGTTCGTGGGCTGCAGCGCCTCTTGGACCTCGAGCGCCACGGCGCTCTCGCGCTCGCGAACGGAGAGCTCCACCTCGGCCTCGCGGGCGTCGAGGAGCGACTCGGTCATACGGTCGATCGCGCCGGCGAGGAGCCCCACCTCACCCCCACCCTGCGCACGTACGCGGTGCGAGAGATTTCCGTTCGAGATCGCGCGCACATCGTCCACGAGGTGATTGATCGGACGCGACACCCGGGTCGCTGTCACCAGCGCGACCACGCCGGTGAGGATCAGCGCGAGGGCGGTGACCGCGAAGAAGAGGCCGTAGAGCTTCTCCGCCGGGTCCTCTGACTTGGAGGCGGCGGGGGCGAGCAAGACTTGGCCCTTGGAGTTGTCCGCGCGCACGTAGGCAAACCCCCTGCGAGTCGGCTCGCCCTCGCGAACCAGGTCCGCCTCCGCGCGCAGGAGGTTCGAACCGGCCAGGGGCGTTACGTTTCTGCCCACCTGCTTGTAGGTGAGACTCCCGTCCAAGTAGCGCGACTGAGCGATGGCTGCTTGGTCACGCGAGGTCTGCACGGCCCCCGTCACGATCTCGCGGGTCGTCCCCAGAAGGACGAAACTGAAAAGCAGCAGCACCAGCGCGAGGACCGCGGTCGTCGCGATTGCGAAGCGTGGGGCAATTCCAAGGCCTTGGCCGCGGGGGCGTGCGTCGCGTTGGGGGCTCATGCGTGCTTTTTTGGGGGGGGAGTACTAGCGGATCGGAGCCAGCGAGATGTCCCAGGAGGACGGCTCCAGGAAGGCGAGTCGCAGGATGACCATGACGATCAGGCCGTAGAGCCCTGCGATCACGTCGTCCAACAGGATGCCATCGCCGCCTGGAATCCGCTCGAACCACTTCACCGGAGGCGGCTTGAGGATGTCGAAGAAGCGGAAGGCGACGAAGGCCGCCAGGAGGGAAAGGAGCGTGGGGCCGCCGGTCCAAGCGATGGTGACGAGGTAGCCAATGACCTCATCAATGACGTAATAGCCGGGATCCTTGCCGGAACGCTCCTCCGCCCAAGGGGCGACGATCCGGCCGAGCACGTACAGCGCCACGGCCGTCAGGAGCGTCCACATCAAGAAGTTGGAGGACGAGGCCAGGAGCCACGCGATCAGCACACCGCCGAGGGTGCCGAACGTCCCGGGGGCGAACGGCGATAGTCCGAGGCCTCCGAAGGTGCAGATCCCCATGCAGAGAATGTTCTTGGGCGTCCACTCCGTGTTCTCTCCGGCGCTGGCCTCGCTGCTGTTTGCGGCGGTCATGAATCTTCACCGGCCAGGATGTCCTTCGTCTTCATTACGTAGGTGACGCCGGAGCCGATCGTTGCGATCAGCGTCAGCCAGACAAGTCCTTCGACAACGTAGCCCCAAAGGCTGTACCACCACGCGCCCCACGGGAAAGCCTCCATCCAGATCAGGCCCGCGACCGCGATGCTCTGCACGATCATCTTGATCTTGCCAAAGCCGTCGGCCGGAAATTCACGGCCTAGGCTTTCGACGTAGCCGCGGATGCCGGTGACAAGGAACTCGCGCGCGATGATCGCCACCACGATGGATGCGGGCAGTCGTGGCTCGGACCATGGCATCACCGTCAGGTACACCATCGCCCCAAGGATCAGGACTTTGTCGGTGAAGGGATCTGCGATCCGTCCGAACGCCGTGACGAGCGAGTCACGACGCGCGAGGTAGCCGTCCAGAAAGTCAGTGGCAGCCACCACAGTGAAGAGCCAAAACGCGATCAGAAAAACCGTGCGGTCCTTGGCGATATCTTCACGCTCGACGTCTCCCCAGATCGCGAAGATCGCGAAGAGCATGAGCGCGCCGGCGAAGCGGATCATCGTGATCCGGTTGGGCCAGTGAGCGAAGACGCCTTCGCGGCGAGCAACGCCGCTGGGGCTTGACTGTGGGTCGCTAGCGGTCATCGAGCCGGCTGCGGGTTGGATTGCGCGCTGCCCTCGACCGCGGCACCGATCCAGTTCTGCTCCTCGTCGACCCCGTCGATGCGGACCGTGATGCGATCTCCAACCGCCGCGTCTGGCGCGTGGGCGAAGGTCACCATGTCCACCTCGGGAGCGTCCGTCGCTGCGCGCCCCACGACAAAGCCGCGATCGGGGTCGGGCGGTTCGTCCACGAGGATCTCCACTTCGGTGCCGATAGCGGCCCCCTGGGTCTTGGCGAGCTCTTCGTCGCGCGCGGCGAGCACGGCATCGCGCCGCCCCATCGCTACGTCCTCTGGAACGGCCCCGTCGAGGTCGAAGCCCGACGTGCCCTCTTCGGGCGAATAGGTGAACGCGCCGAGCCTGGACAGGCCGTAGTCGCGCACGAGATCCACGACCTGGGCCGCGTCCTCGTCGGTCTCGCCCGGGAAACCGAGCAGCACCGTGGTACGCAAGGTGAGGTTGGGAACCTCAGAGCGGAGGCGGTCCAGGATCTTGCGCACTTGGTCGCCGCTGCCTGCACGGCGCATGGCGCGTAGCGTGTTCGTCGCCGCGTGCTGAATTGGAATGTCGAGGTACGGCAGCACCTTGGGGTGGTCCGCCAAGAGCGGCGCGAGATCCCAGGGGAAGCGGTTCGGGTAGGCGTACATGACCCGAATACGAGCGTCGCCGTCGAGATTTGCGAGGCCCTCGATCAGCGAAGGCAGTTCCATCCCGAAGTCGCGGCCCCAGGCGGTGGAGTCCTCCGCCACCACGACGAGCTCTTTGACGCCCGCGCCGATGAGCTCTTCCGCCTCTTCCAACACGGCGGCGGGACGCTTCGAGCGATGCTTGCCGCGGATCGAGGGAATCGCGCAGAAGGAACAGGTGTGATCGCAGCCGTGACTGATGCGCAGGTAGGCGTAGCTCCCAGGCGTCGCCAAAAGCCGCGCGCCTTCGCGCTTAGGCTCGCGCAGGCCGGGCCCCTCGAGGTAGCGCTGATGCGACTCGCCGTCAGAGATGCGCTTGATGGACTTGGCCAACTCGCGGTAGTCGCTGATCTCCGCAAACACGTCGACGTCCGGATACTGGCGCGCCAGCGTCTGCTTGTAGCGCTGCACGAGGCAGCCCGCGACGACAACGGCCCCGAGGTCCCCTTGCTGCTTGCGCTCGACGAGCTCTCGGATCGCGCCGTGGCTCTCCTCGCGCGCGGGCCCGATGAACGAGCACGTGTTGAGAACCACCGTGTGGGCTTCCGCGGGGTCACCTGTGACGACGAGCCCCTCCTCAGCCATCCGGCCGAGGATCAGCTCTGAGTCGATGAGATTGCGGGCGCAGCCCAGATGGACCAGAGCGACGAGGTCAGACGAGCGAACGGTCAACGGAGGGAGGCGCGGCCAAGCGGAGGGTGAAGGGCGTCAGGAATGGGCGAAGCGGCTGTCCCACTCGTCCAGGGACATCAGGATAGCACGCTTCTTGCCCTCCTGATACGGGCCGATGAGGCCCTCCGCGTGGAGCTCCTCCAGGATCGTGCAGGCTTCAGCGAACTCGACGTCAAAGCCCTTCTGGATCACCGAAACTGCCGCACGGTCGACGGAGACGACGAGTCGGCCAGCCTCGCGGAGCCGAGAACCGTCCACGGATGTGGGCTGGGGCTCTGCTATGGCCCCTGCAAGCTCCCCTTTGGGGGACTCAGCGGCGGACCCAGCCGGGGATTCAGCCGGGGATTCAGCCGGGGACTCTCCGGGGAGGAACTCGGCGAAGGGATCAGCCGCGGTGGAGGCCGCTGGGGGAGCCTGGGGCTCGAGCATGACCTCGACCTCGTCCTCATCCTCGACCTCTTCGTACTCAGCGTCCTCTTCGCCCTCGACTTCTTCTGGCTCCTCTTCCTCGTACTCAGCGGCCTCTTCTTCCTCGCCCTCTTCGTACTCGGCGGCCTCGCTGTCGTCTTCGTCGTCTTCGTCTACTTCCTCGTACTCTTCGTACTCGGCCTCTTCCTCGTCCTCGCCTTCCTCTTCGTCGTCTTCTTCCTCGTCGACGAGCTCGTAGTCCTCTCCAAGATCGGCTGGATCGATTGGGTTGCCGTCCTCATCGACGTACTCGTACTCCTCCTCGCCGTCCTCTTCGAGCTCCGCCGACTCCTCGTCTTCTTCGAGCTCCTCGTCTTCCTCGTCTTCCTCGTCTTCCTCGTCCTCTTCGTACTCCTCGTACTCTGCCTCTTCGTCTTCTTCGTCTTCTTCGTCCTCGGCCGCTTCGACTTCGGCGTCGTCGACCTCGACTTCCTCCTCAACCTCTGGCTCGAACTCAGCTTCGACCTCTAGCTCGGCCTCGACTTCAGCTTCTGGTTCTACTTCAGGCTCTACTTCAGGCTCTACTTCAGGCTCAGCCTCGATCTCAGAAGTCTCCGGCTCAGCTGGCATGGCCGCTGCCAGGTCAACCGACTCCAGGTCATCCACCTCTGCCAGTAGCTCATCGAGCGCGGACATAGATCCCTCGTCGAGCTCGAGAGTGGCCCCAGGCGCAGCGCCTTCTTCTCGGCGCTGCCAACGGCCCTGGTCGTCCACCTCTGGGATCGACTGTAGCGCATCGGCCTCGAGCTCTGCCGCCGGCTCATCGTCGTCATAGCCCTGCTCCCACGCGGGGCGCGGGGGAAGGCTCACGCTGGCCGGCATCGCACCAGCCTGCATCGCCTGCACGGCCATGGGATCGCCGCCCGTGGGTGCGATCCCTGACTCACTCTCTGGACGGGAGAACGAGACGTTCGGCAACTCTGGGGCGGGCGCCACGGGAGTGGTCGCTGCGGGTACCTCGGCCGCAGGCACTTCAGCAGGCGGGGGCGCTTCGCCCTTAACCGGCTTCGGCGTGAAGGGTTTGACCCCCTCGGGGAGCTCGCTGGGGCCCTGGGTGCTGGCTCCTTCGCGCAGAACAGCGTCGCGGTAGGCGTCCGCCTCTGCGTCCGTCAGCGAACCCGAGGGCGCGGGGGTGCCAAAGGGATCCGCGGCATGGGGCTGGAACGTGGGGATCGGGGGGGTGACCGGGGGCGGCGGAGACTCCAGGGGTTGCGGCGCCGACAGTTCGTCCTCGAAGTCAAACGGCGCAACTTCTTGACCCTGCCCGTGACCGTCGTGGACGGACGGAGGGCCGAAATTCGGCACGGGGACTGGCGTCACCGACGGAGCTGGGGCGGGGGGCGTCGTGGGCTCCGCGGGGGCTCCGGCAACGGAATGGGTGGGTGTCTCCTGCAGATCCTCAGGCCGTCGCGGCTGGAGCGGCGCCGCGCCCTCTGGGATCATGCCCTTGAGCCGCACATCTTCGGGGTAGGGCGACTTTGGAATCGGATCGGGCTGCTCGATCGTGTGCGAGGCGCGACGCCACACGTCCTCCATGTAAGCAAGCGTGTTCTCGTCCGGCGCGAGCGCTGCCGCTTCGTCGTGGGAGACTCCCTCCGTTCCACCGCGGGCGAGGGCGTCCCCAAGGGTCACCGGCGCGCCAGTACGCCGGAGCTTCTTGTTGCTGACACGGCGCTGTCGGTCGGCGTTGTGGCCGACGACTTCACTTTCGGAGCGAGGCTGTCGCTTGAGGAGTCCAGCGCCTGCAGCTCCCACGGCGGCAGCTGCACCGGCGGCCCAGGCAGCAGTGGACCCAACGGCCTGCCCGAACGCTTTCCCCGGGGCACGCGGCGCGGACTCACCGCGCTCAACGATCGGACCCATTCCATCGTCCTCGTCGACAGCGGGCGCCGAGGGTCCAAAGCCCAGCCACAGGGCACCGCCCATGACCAAGAGCCCGAGAAGAACGCCGGCCCAAACGCCAACGGAGTCTGCCATGGCGCCGCCGGTGCCTGATCCGATGCGACCGCCCGCGCCGAGCAGTCCTTGCATGGGCGACGACGTAAGCGCGCCAGCGACGGCCGCCAGGCCGAGTCCGCTCACCACGATGCCCGCGACTCGCCGCAGCGGATCGCTGCGCAGGGTCCCGAGCACCATGAGCGAGCCAATGACTCCGATCACGGCGGCGGTCAAGAGCGCCGGCCACGCCCCGAGCCACTTCGAAACGGTGGCCGCCAGCGCCGCAGTTCCACCGAGCCCCGCCGCCTCTAGATTCGTTCCATCCACGAGGGCCTTCGCGACGGCTGCGGCCGGAATGAAGCCCGCGAGAAAGAGCACCCCCCCCACCAGCTCGAGCCCGGAGGCTGGAGCCTTAGCCATCTTCGAGCTCTCGCCGAAAGACCCTGGCTCGTCCCGGTAGTCATCGTGACCGCCTTCGTGGGCCAGGTCCGGCTGATCGAAAGGGCCATCGAACGGCCCCGACACGTTGTCATCAAAGTTCGCGCTCATCCATTCACCCCGCCGACTCCAGGTTTGCCAGGTTCTCTTCCCAGTCTTCGAGAGTCATGAAAATCTCCCGTGCCTTCGAGCCCTTGTGCGGCCCGAGGATGCCCGCGTCGGTCATCTGATCGATGAGACGCGACGCGCGCGTGTAGCCGATACCCAGTGCGCGCTGAAGCAAGCTGGCCGAGCCGCGCTTGTACTTCAGGACGACCGTTACGGCCTCGTTGAACATTTCGTCGACCTTCTCGCCGCCTTGGTTGACGGTGCCCGGGGGCGCCGTGCCGGTGGCGGTCTGCACGAGCTGTTGATCGAAGGTCGGCGCAGCCTTTTCGCACACGTGGTCCACGAGGGCCTGCAGCTCGTGGTCTTCCACGAGAGCGCCCTGGACGCGGATCACCTGGCTAGCGGACGGCGGCGCGTAGAGCATGTCACCCTGACCGAGGAGCTTCTCTGCCCCCATGGTGTCGAGGATCACGCGGCTGTCAATTTTGGACGCCACCTGGAACGCGATGCGCGTCGGCAAGTTGCCCTTGATGACGCCGGTGATGACGTCGGTCGACGGACGCTGGGTGGCGACGATCACGTGAATGCCGACGGCGCGGGACTTCTGCGCAAGGCGCGTGATCGCACCCTCGGCCTCTTTCTTCGCCTGCATCATGAGGTCCGCCATCTCATCGATGACGAGCACGATGTACGGCACGTGGCGCGGGGTGTACTCCTCGCTAAAGTCGTCGCCGAGCTTCTTGCGCAGCTTCTCTTCCCCGAGCCTGTTGTACGTCTTGATGTTCTTGACGCCGGCGTTCATGAAGAGCTCGTAGCGGCTCTCCATTTTCTCGACCGCCCATTCCAGAACGTTCGTCGCCTGCTTCATGTCCGTGACCACCGGCAGCTCGAGGTGCGGGATCTTCTCGAACATCTGCAGCTCGACCATCTTCGGGTCCACGAGGATCAGCTTGACGTCGTGGGGCGAACGGGTGAGCAGGAAGCTCGCGATGATCGTATTGATGCAGACGGACTTACCTGAACCCGTCGTACCAGCGATCAGCATGTGCGGCGCGCGCGCCAAGTCCTCGACGATGGACTTGCCCTCGGCGTCCATGCCGAGGAACAGCGGGAGCGCCATATAGTCCTTGTCGTACGCTTTCTGGGTCACGAGCTCCGAGATGCGCACGGTGCGACGCTTCGCATTCGGGACCTCGATGCCGATGGTGCTCTTGCCGGGGATCGGCGCGACGATACGCACGTTGCGCGCACGGAGCGTTGCCGCGATCTCTTGGCTGAGCGTCGTCACCTTGCTCATGCGCGTGCCCTGGGCCACGGTGAGCTCGAACATGGTGACGGCGGGCCCCACTTGGGCGCCTACGACCTCAGCTTCGACGCGGAAGCTGCGCAGCGCGTTCTCTAGGTTCTGCGCGCTCGTCTCCAGGAACTCTTTGTCGAGACCAGCGTTGGCCTCGGGGGCCTCCAGCAGGTTGAACGAAGGCAGCTCCCACGGACCGATCGGGGGAACGGGCGGCTCGTAGATCTTCTTTTCGAGCGAAGCCGCACGTCGCACGGCGGCGGCCGCCGCGCGCTTGGCCTTCGCCGAAGCCTCGTCAGCGGAGAGTTCGTCCTCTTCGTCCTCAGCCGCCTCCGCAGCCTTGCCGCGCTTCTTGCCGGACTTCTTCGACGGTTTCTTCGCGGCTGGCTGAAGGACCTCTTCTTCCTCGTCCTCCCACTCTTCGTCCTCGTCGAGCTCTTCCTCTTCGTACTCCTCGTCTTCCTCCTCGTACTCCTCGTCGGGATCTTCGTACTCGTCGAGGTCAGCGGGGTCGATGGGGTTGCCGTCTTCGTCGACGTACTCGTACTCCTCTTCGTCGAGCTCGGCTGCGACGTCGTCTTCGTACTCCTCCTCCGCGGGATCGTCGAGGTCCTCCAGGTCGTCGAGGTTCGGAAGCGGCTTCGGCTTCTTCGCGGCGGGCTTCTTGGGCGCTGCTTTGGCCTTGCTCTTGCCCTTAGCGGTGGAAGCCTTGCGTCCGCCTCGCTTCGCCTTGGTCGCAGCGGCGGGGGAGAGATCCGCGCCCCGTAGGAAGTCCCAAATTCCGACGAAGAGGCGCTTACTCCAGCCGCCGATCGCCGGAAGGAAACCCTCGTCCATTCGATCCCGACGGTCGTCGAGCCAATCTCCGAATGAAGTGATGGCGGTGTAGAACGCCATCTCGGTGGCCAGCAACGCCGAGATCCCGACAATCGTCAGCAGGACGATCCAGAGCCCGATCTGCCCGAAGCGCTCCACCAGGCCTGGGTTGGACGCGAGGGCGAGCCAGCCGCCGGTTCCGTAGGGCAGGTCATCGGAGAAGGTGGCGAGCACCGCGTCCGACCCTTGGGTGTCCTCGCCGTAGAGCTGGAGCCCTTCCTGGACGGCGAAGAACTCCTCCCGCACCTGCATGTCCGGGCCGAACTTCAGGTCGAGGACAAAGGCGAAGCCCAGAACGAAGAATACGACGCCCACGAGTCGCAAAATGGGCATCCGAACCTCCTTTCGGGCAACAATGACGCTGCCCCAGAGGACTCCCAGGGCCGCCAAGAGGTACCCGGCGAGGCCCACGGAGATGAGAGCGAGGTTCGCAAGGTAGTGCCCAAGCGTCCCTCCCAGGTTCGATCCCGGGGCTGCCGCCTCGCGCGGTGTGCTGAAGGTCGCCATCGACAGGAGCAGCCAGAGCGACATCCCGATCAGCACGAGCCCGCCAAGCTCACGGACGCGCTCGGACGAGTCGTCATCCAAAGCCTCACC
The DNA here is from genome assembly GCA_964417955.1 of uncultured Planctomycetaceae bacterium. Taxonomy (GTDB): domain Bacteria; phylum Planctomycetota; class UBA1135; order UBA1135; genus Saltatorellus. Next base: position 11,500 of record CAYQKK010000062.1, on the reverse strand, counting down.
GAAGAGGAAGCTCCCGGCCAGCTGTCTCCAGCGCCCGGTCTCCCCCTTTTTCCCGCGCGCCTTCTTAGGGGCCGCCTTCTTCGTGTTCGATTTCCGCGCCAAACGCTACCTGCTGCCCAAAGAGGCAAAGAGCCCGCCCCCCCTCCGGAGACGCCTCCCGCCCATCGTCGCGACCGCGGATGCTCGGTTCAATGCTGGGACCGAGTCTCTTCCTCAGCAATGTGGGTTTCCAGGCCCCCGCTCCCGGTCTCCCCTCCTTCAGCTGGGTCGGTGACCCGTCAAACGAGCCCCGACACAGATTGCCCTGTAGCAAGAGTCGGTTTGTGCGACTAGCGTATAGGGTCGGAGGGCGCGTTCGCCCTCGGCAGCCACCCCAGTCGAGGATCGTCCGCCCGCCGGCCTGCCCACAGCTCCGCTACCCGATCGCCCCGTCGGGTAGCGCGAGCCACGAGAAACCTACCCCGCTCGCAAAATGAAGAATCGACGACTCGCCTTCATGGCTCTGTGCGCCGTTGTGCCCACAGCATGGGCTGTGGCAGCTCCGCGGAATCTCTTCCAGGATCCCTCGACGCTCTCCTTCGAAGATCTCAGGCGGCATACGCTGGCACGCTTTGGCTACGGCCCAAGCCCCCTTGCTCTCAATGAGATCCGAACGATGGCGGACTTGGACGCTTGGTTCGATGCGCAGCTCCAGGCGCCACCCACCGTTGCCCCCAGGAGGGTCGCCTGGATCGAGGAGAACCTGAACGGAGGTCACCCTGAAGAGGCGTTCCCCCCCGAGGCCTGGACCGTGCGCGACCTCGAGCAGAAGCAGCTCTACCTTGGGATCGAGAGCGAATACCAGGTTCGTGAGGTCATGACGTACTTCTGGGAGAACCTGTTCTCGACCAACACGAGCACCGTCTTCGGTGGGATCGCGCAGAACGAAGCTGGGAACAACTCGGTGATCGGTTCATCGGCCGTCGGCTATATGTGGCTCGAGAACGACACGTATCGACGACACGCGCTCACGACGTACAAGGAGCTGCTCATTGAGAGTTTCCACTCCGCCTCCATGCGTGCGTACCTCAACGTGTCGGTCATGTACCTCGGTGACGCCAACGAGGACTACGCGCGTGAGCTTCTCGAACTCCACACCCTGGGGCCCGAGAACGGAGAGGGGGTCGCTAGCTACACGCCCTACGACGTGGACGCCGTTGCGCAGCTCTTGACCGGGCAAGGGATCCGGCGGCTGACGGGCGAGCCCATCTTCAACGCGGCCAACTACAACCCACCCCCGGCCGTAGCCACGCGCCTCTTCGACAACCCAGCGAACGTCTCCCTAGGGGAGTTCACGGTCGTCGATGACATGGGCACGGGTGACAACGTCCTTGCACTGCTCGACCACCTGGTGCATCAGCCCCAGACGAAGCACCACATCTGCAATCGGATGATCGAGTTCTTCGTTGGCAAACCTGTGGCCATCAACTCTCCCCTCATGATGAGCTGCGTGGCCGCATGGGATGAGGGCGACGGCGATGGGAACATCAAGGCGATCCTTCGGGCGATCCGCGAGAGCCTGGAGTTCCAGGACGCCGCGCTGGGCGAACGACGCGTCAAGACACCCCTTGAGTACGTCTTGAGTCAGGCCCGGCTGTTCTGGGGATCCGTGCACGGCCCGCGATTCGAGCAAGCAGACTCCCTAGAGCAAGCGTCGGAGTTTCTCCAGAGCTCCGGTCAGGCTCTCTTCCTGCATCCCTCGCCCGACGGATACCCGGTAGCGAGTCAGGCGCAGGTCAGCACCGGCGCTCACTACCACCGCCATCAGCTCGCTGCGAGCCTTGGACGTCCCACCGATCCAGCCGCGGGCCATGCCCCCTCCGAGGCAGCGAAATTCGAGCTCCGGTTCGCGCTCGAGAAAGCCACCTTCGGTCAGTTCGCAGAGGACCCTGGATTCAACGTTCAGGAGAGCGCCGACGTGGCGTTGGCACTCAGCCAATACGCCCTTGGACCGTGGTCCGATTTTAATGAAGTCCTGCAGTGCAAGCAGTTGCTGAACGAGGACAAGTACGGCAATCCCAGCCCGTGGGACCCCCTCGCGCTTGACGCCTTCGATCGGGTCGAGCTTGTTTGCGCGTATCTCGCTGCGCTTCCCCAATCCTCCGAGAAGTAGGGCCCATCCCATGGAAAGACGACAGTTCCTTCAGCTAGGTCTCGCAGCCACCGCATCCGTTCTCGCTAGTCGCCCTGCGCTAGGTCGCGTGCGTCGGGCGTCGAGCCTGATCGACGAGCCCGCGATGCTCACGATCTTCCTGCGCGGCGGCAACGACGCGCTCAACACGGTGATCCCCCACGCGGACCCAGACTACATCACCGTTCGGCCTGGGCTCCATATCCCGTCGAGTGCGAGCATCCCGCTGTCGGGCGCGAACGGAAGCGTCGGGCTCAACCCCAACCTGCCCCGTTTAGCCGCACGCTTCGAGGACACATCCTCGGGCGACCGCCGCGTCGCACTCATGATGCGGACGGGCAACTTGATGGGCTTGCGTTCGCACTTCACCGAGCAGGACATCGTCGAGAACGGGCTGCTGAACCATGATTCAAGCGCGCCCGGCTGGCTGCCGAAGCTCGTGTTCGAGCGCGAGCCCTACACCGACCCCACCAAGGTGATGAGCCTCGCCCGGTCGATCAACAAGCTGTACGCGACGGACGGAGAAATCCCAAGCGCTCACTTCGAAGCAGCCTACGCTCAGCCAGACGGAACCGACTGGCGATCCATCTCGGCGAGCTACGACGGCGATGTGCGTCGGGCTCGACTCCGGGACCGTGTTCTTGAGACCCTGGCCACGGGGAACGGCGGGGCCTTTGACTACCACTTGCGGCGTACGAGCTTGGACGCCATCGAGGCGATCGGCACGTTGGGAACGCGGCTCCCGGGCTTCCAGCACAGCCCTGACTTCGATGCTTCTCAAATCCCCGGCGGCGACGGCTACTTCCTCTCGCGAATCGAAGAGGCCATCCAGCTCATGGCGCATGCAGAGGTGCGCTACCTAGGCCTGCAGCTAGGGGGGTTCGACACCCACAGCGGGCAAACTGCGCCCCACACCAACCGGCTGCAGAACCTCGACCGAGGCATCGATCTCGCCTACGACCACCTGTCCCAGCACTTCAGTAAGTTCCTGATCTTGGTGGTCTCTGAGTTCGGCCGCACCGTTGAAGAGAACGGCTCGAACGGCACCGACCACGGAGTGGGCGGCTCGGTGATCGCCCTGGGTCCAGGCGTTCGCGGAGGCCTGTACAACTGCCACCAGCCAAGCTGGGCCATGGCGCCCCACCTCAACCTCGGCGCAGAGTGGGCCCCGCTTTCCGAGAGCACCAACGCCTTCCACGACGCCGGCGGAGGCCTGCCGCAGTTCCGCGACGCGATCGTTCCAGCGGTGGACTTCCGGGCACACTTCGCTGAGATCGCCAAGCGACACCTCGGCCTGAGCGCAGCTCAAATCGGCGCCGTCATGGGCGCTGAATGGCAGGCGTACGCCGAGACTCCCCTGCAGGATTTTCTCGAGTCGTAGCGCTCCAGATCCCGGCTGGGAGCCTGTCGCGCGAGAGAATCAGCCCCGATCGCCGATTCCGTCTAGAATCTCAGACCCGACGGGCTCCGTCGGATTCGGCCTTCCGCTGACTTACTCTCGAATACTGCTATGAAACTCGCTTACCCCGCCCTCCCACTCCTCCTACTCGCCGTGCCCGCCTCGGCACAGACAGCGCTGCTTCGCGAAGGGGATCCGTCCCCGAGCGGCACCGCTGGGCAGGTCATCACCGGCCTCAACAACACGGCCGTCAATCAGTCCGGAGGGTTCGCCGTCACGCTCTCAGCGAATGACGGGACCACCACCAGCAGCCAAGTCTGGGGCAACCTGAGCGGCGGGCCTGGGGCCTTCATCCGCGAGGAGGGCACGATCGGAATGTTCACGCAGGTCTCGTACGAGTCGTTCTTCTCGATCTCGGCTAACGGGGTTTGCTACAGCCCCTCGAGCGAAGACATGAGCGGCAACACCGGACTCGACGGCGTCTGGGTCGACGACACGATCGTCGGCATCGAGCTCGGGCAAGTACCTGGAACCACGGACTTCTTCTCCTTCGGTTCGCGCCCAGGGATCACCGACAACGGCATCCCCTACTTCGTGGGAGGTATCACGGACACCCAGGGCGGCAGTACGCAGCAGCGCGTTCTTTTCTACGGCACGACCCCAACGGCTGTGATGCAAACGGGTGATCTGCTCCCCAACCTTCCGGCGGCCTTGACCACCTCCGGTGTGGACTTCGACTTCCGCTTCTCCGCGCTTGGAACCCACAACATCGTTCCGGTGGACATTGACACCTCCACCGCCGACGACGGGGCCATGACCATCGACGGAATGGGCCTGATGCTGGGTGGCGGACTCGTCCAGGAAGCCAACCCAATGCCCGCCGCAGTCGGCGGCCTCGCTGGGGAGAACTGGGACAACTTTGACTTCTGCGGCATCACGGAGGCTGGCGACTACATGTTCACCGGCGATACCGATGGAGACACGGCCACCGACGAGTTCATCCTGCGCAACGGCATGGTCTGGGCCCGCGAGGGCGACATGATCGACGGCCAGCTCATCGACGGCGCCATCGAAGGCGCGTTCCTCAACGAGAGCAACGAGCTCGCCTATATCTGGGACATCGATCTCGCCGGCGCCAACCTAGAGGCACTCTTCCTCGAAGACACGATGCTCCTCAAGGAGGGCGACGAGGTTGACTGGGACGGGGACGGTTCCCCCGACCCCGGCGTCGTAGTGACGAACTTCACCGGCATTAGCGCCTTGACCTTGGACGCGAACGGTGGGATTTACTTCACGGCAGACGTCGACGTGGCTGGCTCGATCCTGGAGGGCTACTTCTACATCGGCCCCGATGAGGTCGGAACCAACTACTGCGTGGCCAACGCCAACTCGACCGGCGTGCCCGCCACGATGACCTCGACGGGTAGCGCTTCCCTCAGTGACAACGACCTCGTGATCCAGAGCCTCAACATGCCGAACTTTTCGTTCGGGTTTTTCATAACGGGCCAAACCCAAGACTTCGTGATGAACCCGGGCGGTAGCGCGGGTAACCTCTGCCTCGGCGGCGACTTCGGTCGCGGCGTAGCGGGCGGCATCGCCAACACCGGCAGCACGGGCATGATCTCCGGCGCGGTGGACTGGACGAGCCTTCCCCAGCCGGGCGGCGCCGTGGCGGCGATGGTCGGCGACACCTGGAACTTCCAGTGCTGGATGCGCGACACCGACGGCATGGGCGGCGCCACCAGCAACTTCTCGGACGGTTACTCGGTGACGGTTCAGTAGC
>CAYQKK010000062.1:0-6048 GCA_964417955.1 uncultured Planctomycetaceae bacterium | reverse complement strand
CTGGGCCCCTTCCGCTGGGCCCCTTCCGCTGGGGCCCGCTTGATGAGAAGAGCCCTCGGCGGGCGAGCTGCACGCAGCTCATCCGCCGAGGGCTTTCTTTGTTGAGGTAACGAGTCTCAGGACAGGAGACCGCGAACCACGTGGCCATGGACATCCGTCAGGCGGAAGTCGCGGCCTTGGCTGCGATAGGTCAGGCGCTCGTGGTCGAAGCCGAGCTGGTGCAGGAGGGTCGCGTGGAGGTCGTGGGTGTGCACGGGATCGCGTACGACGTTGTAGCCGAACTCGTCCGTTTCCCCCCACACCGTGCCGGGCTTGAAGCCTCCACCCGCGAGCCAGATGGGGAAACAGCGGGGATGGTGGTCCCGGCCGTAATTCTCCTTGGTGAGCTCCCCTTGACTGTAGACGGTGCGGCCGAACTCGCCGCCCCAGATCACAACGGTGTCCTCCAAGAGCCCTCGTTCTTCGAGGTCTTGGACGAGGGCCGCCGAGGCCTGGTCCGTGTCCTTGGCGCACTTGGTGATCTCAGCCGGCAGGTTGCCATGGTGGTCCCAACCCATGTGGTACAGCTGAACGAAGCGCACGTCGCGCTCCACCATGCGCCGGGCGAGCAGGCAGTTGCGTGCAAAGGAGCCGGGCTTGTGCACGTCTGGCCCGTAGCGCTCCAACGTCGCCGCGGACTCGGAGCCGATATCGTTCAGGTCGGGAACGGCTGCCTGCATGCGATAGGCGAGCTCGTACTGTTCGATGCGCGTCTTCGTCTCGGAGTCCGCGCCCGGACGAATTCCGTTGAGCTTCGAAAGGTCGTCGAGCATCCCGCGGCGCCTTTCTCGATCGATACCCGGCGCGTTCTGCAGGTAAAGCACCGGGTCAGCTCCGCTGCGCAGCTTGACCCCCTGATGCTCGGTTGGCAGGAAGCCGCTGCCCCACAGCCGCGCGTAGAGCGGCTGCTTGGAGCCGCTCGAAGAGACCATCACGACGAACGTCGGCAGATCGCGGTTCAGGGAACCGAGTCCATAGGACAGCCACGACCCCATGCTCGGTCGTCCAGCAAGCTGAGACCCGGTTTGCGCGAACGTGATCGCAGGGTCGTGGTTGATCGCTTCCGTGACCATCGAGCGCACGAGGCAAAGCTTGTCTGCGATGCCTCTGGTGTAGGGCATCAGGTCGCCGATCAACGTGCCCGTACCAGGCGCCGGCGCGGCGCCGAACTTGGATGGTGCGATCGGAAAGTCGCTCTGGCCCGAGGTCATTGTCGTGAGCCGCTGCCCTTGTCGAATGGACTCGGGGAGCGCCTGCCCGAAGCGTGACTCAAGGCCAGGCTTGGGATCGAAGGTCTCGAACTGTGAAGGCGCGCCGGACTGAAACAGATAGATGACCCGCTTCGCCTTGGGTGCATGGTGCACCGCTTGGGCCGCGACGCGAGCCTCCGCGCCTTCGAGGGCCCCAAGCGCAATCGCGCCGAGCCCCACGGCACCGCGCCCCAAGAATGCCCTGCGATCCAGCGTCATGGTTTCGTGAGTGCCTCGTCCAAGTTCAATAGCGTCGACGCGATCATCGTGTAAGCGGCCCACTCCGATGTCCGCTGCTCCCGCGGCGGCGCCGAGGCTCCGACGCCGAGAAGTGCGTCGGCGGCGGCAGGGTCCTCCTCAAAGCTGGCCGAGTGCCGCTTCAGCGCCGCCGTCAGCACCTCCGTCTCCCGAGGGTCGAACTCGCGGGAAAGAACGACGCCCGCGGCGAAGGCCAAGCGCTCGGCGGCCTCACCCGACGCCCCCATCATGCGCGCCGCCAGATGCCGCGCTGCTTCGACGTAGGTCGGGTCGTTGAGCGTTGCCAAGGCTTGAAGCGGCGTATTGGTCCTCGACCGCGCCACGGTACAGAGCTCGAAACCAGGCGCGTCGAAGGTCGTGAGCGTCGGGTGGGGCACGGTGCGCTTGCGGTACGTGTAAAGGCTCCGCCGGAAGAGATCGTCCCCTTCGGACGGAACATAGGCACCCTGACCTGCGCCTCCGGCCAGTTCCGCCCAAAGGCCATCGGGCTGGTAGGGCTTCACCGGCGGCCCACCCATCCGTTGGACGAGCAGACCCGACGCTTGAAGAGCCGAGTCGCGAATCACCTCGGCGTCCAAGCGGAGCCGCGGAAACCGCGCTAGAAGCAGGTTCTGGGGATCCATCTCCCGCGCTTCTTCTTGGGGAGAGGACGACTGCGCGTAGGTCGCGGACAGGGCGATACGACGCTCAAGAGCGCGAAGATCCCAGCCGCTCGCCATGAACTCAGCGCTTAGGTAGTCCAGGAGGCCCCCGTGGGTGGGCCTCTCACCGCGCACTCCAAAGTCGTCCTGGGTCGCCACAAGGCCGCGCCCGAAAAAGCTCGCCCACACACGGTTCACGGCCACCCGAGCCGTGAGCGGGTTGCCCGTGTCCACTAGCCAGTCAGCCAGTCCGAGGCGATCGTGGGGGGCCTCACTCGACAGCCCACCGAAGATCGCGGGAACGTCGGGACGCAACGGTTCTCCCGTGGGCCGATCGTAACTGCCGCGGTTGAGGAGGAAGGTCGCACGCGGTTCCTCCCTGTCACGCAGCACCATCGCAGTGGGAACGCCGTCCGTCTCAAAGTGCACGCGGGCACGCCGTGCGTCACTCCTCACAAGCACGGCCGCCTGCACCGCTGGGTCAACGGCATCCGCGTAGAACTCGGCTCCGTCGTCGCGCCTCGTTCTGTCTAGGGCTACCGCACGGGACTGCGCTGGACTTAGCTGGGACGCGTCCACGCGCAGGTCACTCACCGTTCCGACGAGGTCGCCGGCGTAGCGACGCCACCCCAGAATCAGCGGCGCGTCCGAAGTGATAGGTCCATCGAGACTGTCCGCCTCTACGTCGAGCTCAAGTGGCTCGCCGTTCAACAGGATCGACACACCGGCGGCCTTCATCGAGCCGTCGTAGGTCACTGTGACGTGATGCCAGAGGCCACGCTCCAGGGCCCTCTTGCCCACGACCTTGATCGCACGCTTGGGCCATGAGTGGATCAAGTGAACGGCCGGGCGCATCGAGTCAGCGAGGATCAGGTCCGTACCGCGGTAGGTGTCGTCGTCGCTCATCCGACTGTAGATCGCCCCGTGGCCCATGGGCTTGACCCACACCGAAACGCTGAAGGGCTTCTCCTCGCTGAAGATGACCTCGGCACCAAGGGCCGTTCGCTGCGACGACGGAGTTTCAGACGTCAGCTGGAAGGGTCCGGCCTTCGCCCAGGGATCCTCAGGAACGTCCGCCAGTGACTCGACCGCGCCAGCCCCTCGCCAGCCTGCCCACCCCGCTAGGGCAGCGGTTCGCGCAGCCTTGAGGTCTTCTGTGGCATCGGCCTCAGCAGCCCGCAGACTCGCTAGCCGTGCCTCGTCGCCCTCCGAGTGAACGTGCACGATAGGCGGCACGTTGCCGCGGGTCTCCTCGTAGACGCCCTTCTCGTCGATGGAGTTGAAGAAGCCATAGAAGCGGTAGTAGTCCTCTTGGCTCAACGCGTCGTACTTGTGATCGTGGCAGCGAGCGCAGGCCAGGGTCAGCCCCAAGAAGGTCGTCGCCGTGGTCTCGACGCGATCCGCCACGTTCTCCACGCGCCACTCTTCGTCGATCGAACCGGCTTCGGTCACCATGCGGTGGTTGCGCTGGAAGCCAGTGGCCAAGATCGACTCCTGGGAGGCGTCGGGCAGTAGGTCCCCGGCGACCTGCTCTCTCACGAACTGGTCGTAGGGCATGTTCACGGCGAACGCGCGCACGACCCAGTCGCGCCACGGCCATTGGTCGCGGCCGAAGTCGTTTTGGTAGCCGTTCGTATCCGCGTAACGAGCGACGTCGAGCCATTGGCGCGCACGGTGCTCGGCGCGGTGATCGCTTTGGAGCAGTCGATCCACGGTTTGGGCGCGCAACGCCTGAATTTCACCCCGATCCGCGGCCGCTTGCGCTTCGGCCAAGAACGCATCGAGCTCTGCCACACTCGGCGGTAGGCCGATGAGGTCGAGGCTGACCCGACGGAGCCACGTCCCGTGGCTAGCGGGGTCCGCGGGTGCCACGCCGGCGCGCGCGTGTTCGGTTGAGACAAACGAGTCCAGGGGGTCTAGGCCCCATCCGTCGGGCGTCAGCTCTACCTCGGATGCATCGGGGATTGGCTCGAAGGCCCAGTGAGACTCCCAGGCTAGGCCCTCCTCGACCCAGCGACGCAGCACCTCGACCTGGTCCGTGGACAGCGGCTTCCCAAACTCCGGCGGCGGCATCAGTCGCTTCGGATTGGAGTGGACGATCCGATCCAACAGCGGGCTCGCATCGACGTCTCCGGGCTCCGCTACGAAGAGTACGTCGTCATACAAATCGAGCCGGAGGTCCGCCTCCCGCGTCCCGGCATCAGGGCCGTGGCAGTGGTAACAGTGCTCCGAAAGAATCGGCAGTACGTCGCGCGCAAACCCAATGGAATCCTCTGGCCCGGAAGATCCACTCGCCAATCCTACGGCGAGGATCGCCATGGAAGTCGCCGGCCCTGCGATCAAGAGATCCCCCACTATCCCATCCCGGGCGTCCAGTCCGCGATGAGCTTGCGCACGCCAACGAGCTGGTCGTAGGACACATGCTTGCGCTGGTACTTGTTGAAGATGATCGTCTCCAGCTCCTTCAGGTCCTCAAGGAGCGGGTTCTTATGCTCGACCCAGTCTTCCTCGCCCTTGGTGAGCGAAGTGAACGTCCACTTCTTGCCGAAGAGCTGGGCCTCGACCTTGCGCTTGACCCCGTCCTCGGTCGTCGTCTTCCAGCAGTACAGGTTGCGCGTTCGTCTAGACATTGGGGCTAGCCTAACCGAACAGCGCTTGCTTCAGGGCTAGAGGATATCGACGAGCGCCGCTGCCGTCTCAACTTTCGACTGATCCTCGGCCGTCCAAACCGTTCCGCCTGCGTCGATCAGCGTCACCGTCGAGGAGGCGGCGTTGAGGGCCGCGGCTCCGTTGAGCACGATGTAGTCGGCGTTCTTGCGCACCAGCTTCGCGGCCGCGCGGGCTTCCCCGTCCGAGGTTTCAAGCGCAAACGCGATCACCTTGCGGTGGCCTTTGCCCGCGGCGATCGTCGCGAGTAGGTCGGGGTTCTCTACGAGCTCAAGGGTGGTCCCGTCGCCGCCCTCCTCCTTCTTCTTCCATTTCCCCGTGAGCAACGACCGAGGGCGGAAGTCACCGACAGCCGCCGCCATGAAGATCGCGTCCGCCGAGGGGAAGTGGGCCTGCATCGCGGCCAGCATGTCTAGGGCGCTCACGACGTCGACGCGCTCTACGCCCTCTGGCGTGGGCTGGTGGACGGGGCCAGCGATCAGCGTCACTCGGTAGCCACACGCCACCGCTGCGCGCGCAATGGCGAAGCCCATGGTGCCGCTCGATTCGTTCGACAGATAGCGAACGGGATCGATGTACTCACGGGTGGGGCCAGCGGTCACGATGACGTGAAGCGGCTCTCCCTCTGGGGACGTCATGACTTGTTGAACGCGAGCTCGATGGCCGACACGATCGAGGCGGGCTCTGCCAAGCGGCCCGTTCCTTCGTCGCCGCAGGCCATGTGCCCGGCCTCGGCCTCCACCGTGGTCCAGCCGTCCTCTGCGAGCTGCGCGAAATTGCGCTTCACCGAGGGCTGCTGGAGCATATGGGGGTTCATGGCAGGACAAACGAGACGCGGCGTTCCAGGGGCCGCCGCAAGCAGCGTCGTCGTGACCAAGTCATCGGCCATACCGTGTGCGAGGCGTGCCGCCAAGTCGGCCGAGCACGGGGCCACCACGATGACTTCGGCGAAGCGCGCGAGATCGATGTGGTCCATAGCCGCGCGGCGCTCGTCGCCCCACTCCGTCACCGAGGCGGGCTGGCCAGTCACTGCTTCGAACAGCTGCGGCGACACGAGGCGCGCCGCGTTGGCGGTGAGCACCGCGCGCACGGTGTGCCCCTCCTGCGTTAGCTTGCTCGCGAGGTCGCACGCCTTGTAAATCGAGACGGACGCGGAAGCGGCGAGGAGGACGTTACCCATGGGCGGCCTCGGC
>CAYQKK010000061.1:23025-37719 GCA_964417955.1 uncultured Planctomycetaceae bacterium | reverse complement strand
GCCACGGCACTGCTGCACGATCTGACGATCCTTAGCGCTTATTCCAGGCCTAGAGGGCCATCCCGTCGGGATTTTGTGACCATCCTTGGGGGATTGGCTACGTTAGACGAGGTCTGAGAGCGGCTCGCAGCTCTCTCGGCCTAGCCTCGCGTTGCCCGTCCGTCTCGCAGGAACTTCTAAATGGATTTCCTCGCTGGCTCCCTTCTGGCCCCCTTCCGGGGCGTTGCCTTCCCATGGTCTTCCTGCCCACCGCTCTGGTTCTGTTCTCGGCAGCGGCGGCGCCACAGGAATCGGCCCCACGGGTCTCCCCCAACCTGACCCGGCCGGCGGAGCGCGCCGGTGCGCTTAGGCTCAAGCTTCCCTTTGCCGAAGGCGCAAAGTTCCTGTGCTGCCAAGGCATCGGCGGGATCATTTCCCACCAGCGCGGCTCCCTCAACGAATTCGCCTGGGACTTCGAGATGCCCGTTGGGACCCCCGTGCACGCTTCGGCCCACGGACGCGTTGTGTTGGTCGTCGACGAGCACTCGAAGGGCGGCTACGACGAGTCCATGAGATCCAAGGCGAACGCCGTTTGGATCGACCACGGTGGCGGCGCACTTTCCAGCTACGTGCACCTGGCGCAGGATTCGAGCCTCGTGCAAGTGGGCCAGCTCGTGCGCGCGGGCCAACCCATAGCCTTGAGCGGCAACACCGGCTACTCCGTTGGACCTCACCTTCACTTTGCGGTCATCAACAGCCTTGGGAAGTCGCTCAAGGCGTCGTTCATTGACGCGGGCGTTCCGGTGGAGGGAAAGGCCTACGTGTCCCAGAACGACGGCAATGGCTGCACCTGGTGGACGGGTGATTCGAAGATCCCAGAGGACCTCTTCGCCGACGCGGGCATTCATCTGTCCGTCGCGCCTAGCGCGCACATCTGGGACCCGAAGGCGACGCAAACGTTCGCGGGGCACTGCCCCTGGAAGGACAAGGTCGTGTTCTTTGCCTCTACCTGGACCGGAGGCAGAACGCTGATCCACAAGCAGGTTCCGGTGCGCGATGACGGTTCCTTCGAAGTCAATCTAGAGCCCCCCGCGCTGCGCTACCTGCTATCGCATTCCCGTTTCCGAGTGTCCATGGCGCCCCGGGACGCGGACGGTAAGTTCGGCAGCTCTGACATGCTTGGCATCCACTGGATCGAGTCCGCTCCGAACGAAGCGCGCCGTGTGCACCTGCCGTTCTTCGGCGACGCGGTCCACTGTGCCCGCAAGGGCGAGGTGATCTCGGTCGGCCATGGTAAGGCCAAGCGAGAGCTTCACTGCGTGACCACGCAGCTCGATAGCGGGCAAGGGGCGCGGGCGTGTGCCGGCGGGCGCGTGATCCAGGTATCGATGGCTTCCAAGGCCGGCATTCGCAGCATCGTCTCTTCACGCAGCGCCTGCGTGCATGTCGACCATGGGGGAGGCCTTGAGGTCCTGTACGCTGGCCTTGATCCTGGGTCTGTCATGTGGGCGCCGGGTGACGTGGTATCTGGCGGCAGCGTCCTCGGAACGGTTGGGGTGAAGGCCGTCACGGCGTCGCGCAAGCTGCTGCTGGTGTCCGTAGGAGCGCAAGACGGACCGCTCCATTTCATCGAAGGACCTAGCCGTGCAAAGAGGTCAAGCCGTGTTGTCGGACGGGACGGTCCGGTGAAAGCCGTTGTGTTTGGGCGTGACTCGACTCTTCCCTTGGATGCCTTCGTCTCTAGCGGGATCACGCTGGCACCAGACAGGCCGATCCCAGCGTCGACCTACCACGTCGGTACACGCTACGTGATCCAAGGCACCACGGAAGAGCCCTCGGGCACCGTGGAGTTTTTGATTCGCCGCGCCTCCTCAAGGGCGGCCAAGGTGGTCGCCATGGCAACGTCAACGGAGACCGGTGCGTTCAAGCTTGTGGTCGTTCTGCCCGAGTCCCTCAAGGACGAGCCGTACCGCTTCGCCTTGACGACCACGGCGGGCAAATCCAAGCGCCGAAAGGCGCCGGTAGCTTGGCGCCCGCTGCTCGCCATTAGGTAGCTACAGGGCTCGTCGAGGTCCGCCTTGACGGGATGGGAGAACACAACCCGCTCGAGATGGGCGCTGAGGTCTGGGCGATAGGTCGGCGCCTTCGAGTTTATCGTGCAGTTGCCGTCGCCTGCTACTGCGTGCGTTCGATGATCTGTACCGATTGGAAGCCCTTCGGGAAGCGCTCGACGTCCGTGAAGGTCCACACGATCACGCCGGCTGCGTTTTTCTCGACGATCTGCGGCCGGGTGGCTGAGCCCTCCGGCAGGGGGCGATGGCTCGGCGGCAATAGAAGCGCTCGGTGATCGTGCCTAAGGCGCTGGGGCTGGCGACTGTGGGCCCACGGGGTTCGGGCTGAGAGGAAGCCGGTCAAGAGGGTCGGCTCCGCGGCGGTGCCACGCTTGCCGTCGCCGGTCTGGTTCCGAGTATCGAAGTGGATGACGAGTGCTGGGCCCATTTGCACGGCCACGCGGCCGTGGCCGTCATCGATGCCCTTGCGCCGCTGCGCCTCCTTTGAGCGCGTTCCCCCGAGCCACTCGGCGGCGAGGCCCTCGAAGCCGCCGCCATCGTGCTCCCACAGGAGTTGATAGGTATCCAACCCCACCTCGCGTAGGAGGACCACGCGAGAACTCGCTCGGTCGACGGCGAGCAGCCTCCGCGGTTGATAGTCCACGATCGCGGCGAACGGATGGTGGCGTTTATCCGCCGCGGCCTCGGTGTCAAAGAGGATGACCTTCTGGATGGAGGCGAGGCTAGGGACGGCTTGCGCTAGGTTGGCGGTGACGCCGGTGGAGTGCAGATTGAGGTAGCTCAGCTTCGGCGTACGTTGGAGAAGCGCGGCGACGCCCTCGTCGGAGATCTGCGTACGCTCAAGGTGCACGCGCTCGACGAGCGGAAGCTCGGGGAGCGCGGCCAGCGATGGGTCGGTCACGCTGGTTCCCGCGAAGCTGAGCTCGACGACCCGCTGGGCTAACGCGTCGAGTCGCCTAACTCGCTCGGGCGTTGGATCGGTCGGGAGATGGCTCCAGCTGACGTGCCATCCGTCCGCGCTCCGGCTCTCGGTGACGCTGGCGCCTAGGGACACCGCGAGCGCAGCGATAGACCGCTCCTGCTCGGCGTCGCGCTCATTGGCCCGCGCTAGGAACGCATCGATAGGGTCGAGGTCCGCGCCATTCTGGATCCAGGCCTCTAGCCTTGCGGCGTGCGCCTCCGAGACGCGCTCCCCTTTCGGCGGCATCGCGTCCGGGTCGTCTGCTGGAAGGCGCATGCGATAGAGCAGCTCGCTGTCCGGGGCCGAGGTGACGTCGATGGTCTTCTTCCAGCCCTCCGCCGTGTCGAGGCGCAGGCCGCCCTTTACTTTTCCCACCGAATGGCACTCGAAGCAGCGCTGCTCGATGACATCCAAGGTGGCGTCCAGCGGTTCATCAAGGCCGGCGCCAACGGCCAAGAGAATCAGTCCCACCAAGCTCATGCGATGACCTGGCGAATGGGCTCAGCGCCTTCGACGCCCACGAGTCGCTGGTCGAGCCCGTTGAAGAAGTAGGACAGGCCGTTCGGGTCGAGCCCCATCTGGTGCAGCACGGTCGCGTGCAGGTTGCGCACGTGGAAGCGGTCGGTCACTGCCTTCGACCCGAGCTCGTCGGTCTCCCCGACGCTGGTCCCGCCCTTGATGCCGCCGCCGGCGAGCCAAACGGTGAAGCCCCAGGAGTTGTGGTCGCGACCCGTGCCCTTCTCGTACTCGGCGGTGGGTTGGCGGCCGAACTCACCTGCCCACACCACGAGGGTCTCGTCGAGGAGGCCGCGGCGCTCGAGGTCCACCAAGAGCCCGGCGATGGGTCGATCGGTCCGGCCTGCGTGGCGCGAGTGGTTGAACACGAGGTCGCCGTGGGCATCCCAGTTGTCGTCGTTGTGGCCGCCGCCGGAGTAGATCTGGATGAAGCGCACTCCGCGCTCCACTAGCCGCCGCGCGAGCAGGCACTTGGAGCCAAAGCGCCGCGTCTGGTCTCGGTCGATCCCGTAAAGCTCTCTCGTCTCTTCGGACTCGGAGGCGAGATCCACGGCCTCGGGGGCCGTGGACTGCATGCGGTAAGCGAGCTCATACTGCTCGATGCGCGCGGCGAGCTCGGGGTTCTGACCGCGAGTGGCGCGGTGCAGCTCGTTCTCGGCCTTCAGGTGATCGAGGAGCCTGCGCTGGGCTTCATCGGTGAGTCCCTTCGGTCGCTCCAGTCCGAGGATCGGCGTTCCCTCCGTGCGCACTTGGACGCCTTGGAGCGAAGCGGGCATGTAGCCGCTCGTCCAGTTCTTCGCCCCGCTGATGGGGCCGCCGGACTCGTCGAGCATGACGACGTAGCCGGGCAGATCGCGGTTGAGCGTGCCCAGCCCGTAGTTGACCCAGGAACCAAGGCTGGGGTGCCCCGACACGATCCGCCCGCAATTCATGTTCAGGATAGCCGAACCGTGGATCGGGCTCTCCGCATACATCGAATGGACGAAGGCGAGCTTGTCCACCTGGGTGCCGACGTGGGGGAAGAGATCCGATACGTACTTGCCACACTCGCCGTACTGCCGGAACTTCCACTTCGGGCCAACGACCCGGCCGCCCTTGCGTTTGCCCTGGCGTCCAAACGTGGGCATGTCGATGGTCTTGCCGTCGAGACGGTACAGCTCCGGCTTGTAGTCGAACGTGTCGACCTGGCTGACGCCGCCGTAGTTGAAGATGAAGATGACGTGCTTGGCTTTGGCTACGGCACCGGGCGTGACCGGCGCTGCGGCGCTGGCCGGTGAGCTCAGGAACTCCGAGCCGAGCATTCCGGTCAACGCGACGGCGCCGAAGCCCCCTGCGCTCTGTCCGAGGAACTGCCGACGACTCATGCGGCACGGCGCGCCGTTTGCGTGTGGTTCTTGCATCAGTCGATCCAAATGAACTCGTTGCGGTTGAAGAGGCCAAGGGTGAAGAGCTGCATGGCGTCTTCGAGGGGGAGCTCCATCTCTTGGGTGAGCTCGTTTAGCAAGGAAGTGCCGCGTTGGATCTCATCTGGGTCGGCTTCGCGGCCAAGGACCTGCTCGATGGCTGCCCGCACGGCGTCTGGGCCGTCCGTTCGGGATAGCACGCCGGAGGCCAATGCGCTTGCGCGCTTGTTGACGAAGGCTCCGTTGAGGGTCAAGAGCGCCTGGGTTGGAACGTTCGTGGGAAAACGAACCGCGCACGACAGGTCGGGGTCCGGTTGGTCGAGCACGGCGAGGAGCGGCTCCCTAAGGCTGCGCTTCACGTGGACGTAGAGGCTGCGCCGCAGTGCGTCTTCGGCGGTGGACTGACCCCATGCGTTGTTCGGCTGCGATGAAGTGGCGAGGACCTCCTTGGCAAGCGGTGGGTAGACCCAGGGGCCAAACCGCTCGGGGTTGAGTTCGCCGCTCGTCGCGAGCGCAGCGTCGCGGAATTCCTCGGCGGTCAGCCTGCGCGGGTCGAAGCCCGCGTAGAGATCATTGCGCGGGTCGCCCTCGACGGCGCGTGCGCTGCGCTCCGTTGAACTCTGGTAGGTGCGGCTTTCCATCAGCCAGCGCTGGAGCGACTGGAGAGACCAATCCCGGGCGACAAGCTCGGCGGCCACGGCGTCGAGCAGCGCAGCGTGGGTGGGGGACTCCCCAAGGCGGCCGAAGTCCCCGGAGCTACGGCAAAGTCCGCGGCCAAAGAGGAACTGCCACGCGCGGTTGGCGGCGACGCGGGAGGTGATGTGGCTCCCTTGGTCAAACGCCCATTCGCTGAGTGCGCGGCGCCGGAGGCTGGATGGTGACGCGGCGTCTGGGCTAGGCAGCGCGTACTCAGGCGCATCGGGAGAAGCGCCCACGAGCCATGCGTTGGGGAGCGCGGGCTCGACCTCGTCCCCGGGAGCATGGGCGCTGCCGCGCATCTCGACGAACTGCCTCGGGGGCGTAGCGCCTTCCTCGTACACGACGTGCGCGGGGTAGGGGCGCGCTGTCGGCTCGGCGAGGTGCCGCTCGCGCAGGGCGAAGAGCCTGGCTAGATCGTCGTGGGACTCCGTTGCCGGACTCGCCAGCGTGCGGCGCACGGCTTCGAGGAGACCGCCCGGCGCCGCGAAGTCCCAGCGGTTGCTCAGGCCGACGTCGACGTACTGCCCGCCGAAGTCCTGGGAGCACTCGACGCACAGCACGTTGCGTCCCACGACGAGCGCGCTGATCGCAGTCGCGTCGAGCTGGTGGTCCTGGTACTTGGTGATGTAGCCCGCGCGCTCGAAGATGAGCTGCCCGTTCAGGTAGACCTTGAGGTCGTCGTCATGGTGGTAACGGAGCTGAAGGGACTCAGGAATCTCCGTCAACCGGAAGGTCTGGCGCAGCTGAACGCGCGGTCCGTTCCAGACGGTGCCGATCTTGGCGCCAGGGGTGCCGTGGGTGCCGAACCCTGCGGGTCCCGCGCTCCATTCGGCGTCGTCGAAGGCTGGGGCCTGCCAGCCGTCGTCCGTGGGCTCCCCGAGGAAGCGGTAGCGCCACGGGTTCGCGTCCGCCTCTGCGGTGCGGACGTACTCAGTTACCTCAGGAACGTCGATCGTCTTTCCGATGCCGAGTTGCGCGGCTTCGATGCCCAACCAGCCTTCTAGCTCGGCGAGCCGGGCTTCGTGCGCGGGCACTTCCCAAATCCCATCCCCCGGGCGATCAGCGAACGGACGATGGCCGTTCTTGGAGTAGCGCGTGACCCCCGTGAAGTGGGCGGTCAGGGCGAAGTACTCCTTTTGTGTGATCGGGTCTGCCTTGTGATCGTGGCAGCGTGCGCAGCCCATGGTGGTTCCGAAGATCACCTGGCTCACGGTGTCGACGATGTCCGCGCGGTCGTCCGAGACGGCTTGAAGCCGATCCGCTGGTTCGTCGTCGAAGAGGCCCACGCGGTAGAAGCCCGTGGCGATGTGGGCTTCGGCAACCTCAAAGGGATCGTCGAGATCGCTAGCGAACTCATCGCCCGCGAGCTGCCACTGGACGAACTGGTCGTAGGGCATGTCGCCGCCAAGGGCCCGCACGACCCAGTCCCGGTAGCGCCAGATGTTCTTCTTCTGAGAGTCGCGCTCGTAGCCGTCGGTCTCGGCGTAGCGCACGAGGTCGAGCCAGTGTCGGGCTTGGGCTTCGCCGTAGTGAGGGCTTGCGAAGAGCCGATCGAGGAGGCTCGACCAGGCGGAGTCGAAGCCGCGTTCCTCTACGTCAGCTAGGAAAGCCTTGCGCTCCGCTGCGCTGGGCGGGAGGCCCGTGAGGGAGAAGGAAGCTCTGCGGAGGAGCGTCGCCGGGGTCGCGCGCTTGGCCGGTGCATAGCCAGCGGCTTCAAGCCCCGCGTAGATGTGCTGATCCACGGGGTGGTTCGGCTCGTCCGCGCCGCCCGACTTCCGGGACTCTTGCTCCTGAAGAGGCCCATACGCCCACCAGGATGCGTCGGCCGTCGCACGGTGCTCCTCCAGTGGATGCTGCTCTGGGTCAGCGAGCCGTCCGTCCAGGCCTTCCGGCCATTGAGCCCCGTCCAGAATCCAGCTGCGTAGAACCTGCACCTCGTCGTTGGGGAGCGCGCCGGATGGCGGCATCGCGAGCTCTGGATTGCCGTACTCGATGACCTCAAGCAAGCGGCTCTTCTCGAACTCCCCCGCGCGAACGACGGCGCCGCGGCTGCCGCCTGCCTGAAATGTCTCGGCGCTTGCGACGGAGAAACCACTCTTGCGGTGCTCGCCGCCGTGGCAGGTAAGGCAGCGCGACTCAAGAATCCCGCGTACCTCCGCGAAGCCCTGTGACTCTGTGGATTCTGCCTGGGATGGAACGGCCGAGGGAGCCAGCAGCGAAGCCCAGGGCAGGAGAAGCGAACAGAGCTGCGGGGTGATCATTGGCACCCTCTCAGTCTACCGCGCTGCTAGCGTTTCGGCACGGCCGCCGCCGTCGCCTCGATCTCTACTAGGCAGCCATGGTTCAAAGGACCGCAGGGCACGACCACTCGCGCGGGACGATGCTCTCCCATGAACTTGGCGTACGCGTCGTTGACCTTCGGCCACAGCTCTACGTCGATCACGTAGATGCGCACCTGAATCAGGGCGTTGCGGTCGACGCCAGCGACCTTCAGAAGCTTCTCCACGTTGTGGAGCGCCGCCGTCGTTTGTGCCTCGATGCCCTCAGGCGTCGCTTTCGTCTCCGCGTCGATGGGAAGCTGGCCCGAAACGAAGAGGGTCCCCCCGTGCTCCACGATGGGCGAGTAGTGACCGGCTGGGGTGGGAATGGACGGGTGCCTCAGGATTTGCATGGCCCTATTGCAGACGTTCTGGACTGCGATAGGTGCGGGCTCCCGCCATTTCTTATCAGTTGGCCGTCGCGTTCAGCGTGATGTTGAACGGGCTGGGTGCATTGGGAGCGGTGTGCTCGAACTGGAGCGTCGCCGTCTTGGCTCCGGCGCCCGATCGCGGATCAAAGCGCAGGCGGTAGCGGATCTCATCCCCGGCCTGCATCAAGGCGTCGCCGAGGCAGCTGCCGTTGACTTCCTGACGCATGATATCCGCCAGGACCGGGTGGAAGTTGAGGTTGATGTTGCTCGTGCCGCCGGCGCAGGTGTGGCAGTAGCTCATGATCGTGCCCTGGCCGCAGGACGTGCTGGAGACGCAGGATCCCGCGAAGCACTCGTCCAGGGGCGGGCACAGCTCGTGGGTGTGTTCGGCGCCGAAGTTGTGACCGAGCTCGTGGGCGACCACGATGAAGTCCCAGGCGATAGCGCTCGCGTTGCCCGTCCAAGTGCCCCAGTTGATGTTCGCGCGGAGGTTGCCGCTGACGCCGAACCCGAAGTTCTGGTTGCAGATCACCCCAAGGTAGGCGCGGCCGCCGCCGATGTTGGCACCGGAGAGGAAGTGAGCGAGGTCAGCGCTGACGGGCCACGTGTTCGCGCCATCGGACCAAGCGCTCTTGAACTCGGCCAGCATCGCGGCGGTGTCGCCGGGCCCGTCCGGTGTGGTCCAACCGTCGTTGCTGTCGGTGTGGATGCCGAGGTAGGCGATGGACAGGGTCGTTTGTACGTCTTCGAAGTACTGATCGCTGATGGCGGCGACGAGGCTCGTCACGTAGTCCGTCAGATCGCTCGACGAGTTGAACTTCTCGTAGAGCTGGAAGTCCGTTTCGATGGCGAGGCGACAGTTCGCAACCGTGGTCTCGCTGGTTCCCGGGGTCGATCCGATGGTGGGTATTCCGCTCCCATCCGGGGGCAGAAAGCCCATCGACGCCAAGTCGTTGTTCCTCGTGGTGCCGGGCACGGCCACCTGACCGCCGCAGGAGGTTCGCTCGCTCAGGGCAAGGTCCGTGAGTCCAGATTCGTGGATCATGCGACTCATCGCGGGAGAGGTCGCTGAAGCGCGGCTCTCGGAAGCGATGTGGATCATGTTGTCGGTCGCTTGATCGAGCTTGATGAATCCCTGGGGTCCGGCTTCGCCGGTGAAGGCGATGAACGCCTTGGCGCCCGGCATCTCCACGACGCTGCCGCGCCAAGTGGACAGGTCCGAGATGAGCGCCCGCGGCCCACCGGGGACCGTGACGCCGTCGACGCTAAGGATGGCATCACTCGCGATGGGCAGCTCGATGCGCTCAAGCTCGAGGGTCACGTCCCCGAGGCCGTCCGGGAGCGGAAAGCCGTGGAAGCGAACCCTGTCGACGAGCGATAGGTCGAGGAGCGCTGCTTCGTCGAGGGTGAGCGAGAGACCCGGCTGGGCCACTTGCTTGAGTTCGCTGGTTGCGCTCGCGGCCTGGCTATCCAAGCGACGGAAGGGGGCGGCGAGGTCGATGAACTCCGAAGGCGGCGTGAGCCCCGCCGACGCGCGCGTGCCGACTTCGAGGGATGCGCTCTCGACTTCCAGTCGAAAGTCCGTTTCGTTCGCGCCCGAGAGAGTGGGCTGGTTCAGGTCCATGGCCTGCCCGCCGGAGTTGGTCACGACAAGCAGGCTGCCCGTGTTCGGGCCAGCGTCGTTCACTCCAATGCCGAGGGACATGACGTCTCCGGCACCAGCGTGGGTTGTTTCGGTGCCCGTCGGGCCGCTGGTGGCCGTGATTACGGCGGTGGGGGCGGACTCGTCGTCGGTGATGTTTACCACGTGGCGAGTCGGTCCACTGCGATCCAGCTCGTCAAGGCCGTTACCGGTGATGTGAATCGCGAAGTACTCCATGCCCTCGGAATCCGCGTCGTCAAGCACCTGCAGGGTGATGATCTGCTGCGCGCCGGCTGCCGTCCCTGCGGGAAATTGGATCGGAGTCGAAGCGACCGCCACGTAGTCCGCACCCGAGTCAGCCGTGCCCGTCCCGTCGTCTTGCAGCACGGTGTCGATGTCGAAGCCGAGCGTCGCGCCCGCGGTGAGGCCTAGGGTGACGACGACGTCGTAGCTGGCGCTCGACTCATCGGGGGTAATCGTCGAGGTCGTGTCGAACGACAGGGAAGCCACCTGCGCGTCGTTGATCTCAAGCTCTGTCTGGGTGATGCCGACGGCCGCGGCGCCGCTCGCGTCTGATAGACCGAAGCGCACGATCTCGTTGGCGCCTTCCGCGGTGTTGTCGTTCAGAACGGAGAGGTCGACGTTGACCGTGTCGCCGCTCACCGAGCCGACGGGGAATGTGACGATGAACGGAGCGAAGGCGCCGTAGTCCGATCCGGAGGTCGCGTTGCCTGTACCCAGATCTGAGACGGTGACGGCGATCTCCTCGCTAGTCTCCGGCTGCTCTGTCACCAAAGCCACAACCAGTGCTCCTGACCCGAGGAGCTCCGAGCCCGGGAAGGTGTCGGAAGCGAACGATACCACGGTGGGATTGGACTCAACGTCGACCTCACCGAAGCCGCTGCAGCCGGCGCTGAGTCCGGCGAGAGAGCCCGCAAGGAGCACGGCGGCGTGCCCCTTGAGGTCAACGCTCGAAGCTCGCCTGATTCGTCCTGTTCCGTTCTCGCTTCCGCTGATAGTCGCCATGCTCTTGCTCCGATTCCCAGAGCCGCGGCCGCCTGGGGATAGGCGACCCTCTCGTCAGGCTCTCTCTTGGGGGATCGGGGCGTGGCTGCCAGCAGCTGAAGCGCGGTAGGGAGTCTCCTAGGAGACTCTCAATGCGCGTCACTCAAAGTCGAGCGCGTCTCGTTTGAGCTCACCAAGGCGCATGCCAAGCCGCGCAATCTCAGCTTGATAACCGGGCTCCTGGAAGAGGTTCTTGAGCTCGTCCGGATCCTCTTGGAGGTCGTAGAACTCCCACTCGTCCAGCTGCTGGAAGTGCATCAGCTTGTAGCGGTCGGTGCGGATGCCGTAGTGCTGCGGTACGGAGTGTGCCCCTGGGAAAGCGAAGTACCGGTAGTAGATGGAGTCGCGCCAGTCCTCGGGGACTGACTTGCCAAGGACAGGGCGAAGAGAGACACCCTGCATGTCCGCTGGGATCTCTGCCCCGGCGGCGTCGAGGAACGTCGGCGCGTAGTCAAGGTTTTGAACCATCGCGCTTTGCACTGTGCCCGGTTCGGACACGCCAGGCCAGCGGACGACGAGGGGCATCTCCAGGGACTCGTCGTACATCCAGCGCTTGTCGTACCAGCCGTGATCGCCGAGATAGAAGCCTTGGTCCGAGGAGTACACCACGATCGTGTTGTCGGCCATCCCTGATTCGTCGAGCCAGTCGAGGAGCGCACCGACGCTTTCGTCCACGCCCCGAATGCAGCGCAGGTAGTTCTTGATGTAGCGCTGGTACTTCCAGCGAACGAGGTCGTCGCCCTCAAGTCCTGCTTTGAGGAAGGCAGCGTTGCGCGGCCCGAAGGCGGCGTCCCACTTGGCGCGCTGATCATCGGTCATGCGGCTCAGGTTGCGGAAGCCCGAACCGTCAAGGGCCCCGTTGCCCGGGGGCGGCTGATCCTCGTTGTCGAGAACGAAGAGGTCGTAGAAGAGCTCCATGTGTTCATCGATGCTCATCTGGGCCGTACGGGCGCCACTCGCATTGTCCTCGTGCTTGTCGAAGAGCGTGGCAGGTTCGGGCAGGTCCTCGTCGGCCCAAAGGTCAAGGTGTCGAGCCGCCGGCATCCATGTACGGTGAGGCGCCTTGTGCTGACACATCAGGAGCCACGGCTTCCCGTCGTCCTTGGCCTTCTGCTCGTCGAGCCAATCGAGTGCTAGGTCTGTCACGATGTCGGTGCAGTGCCCCTCGATGGTTCGCGAGCCCCCGGCACCCCGAAGCGACGGGTTGTAGTACGCACCTTGCCCGGGCAGGACGTCCCAGTAGTCAAAGCCCTGCGGGTCGGATCCAAGGTGCCACTTCCCAATCAGTGAAGTGACGTAGCCCGCCTTCTGCAGCAGCTTCGGGAAGGTTTGCTGCGACCCGTCGAATCGGTCGCCGTTCGCCCTGAACCCGTTGAGGTGGCTGTGCTTGGCCGTCAGGACAACGGCTCGACTCGGACCGCAGATGGAGTTCGTGCAGTACGAGCGCTTGAACAACGTGCCTGACTTTGCGAGTTCGTCGATCCGCGGTGTCGGGTTGACTCCCTTGAGTGGGCCTCCGTACGCACCGATCGCGTTCGTGGCGTGGTCATCCGAGAAGATGAAGAGGATGTTGGGCTGCTTGGGAGCAGGGTCCGCTTCTTGGGGCAAACTCGATTGCGTCGCACATAGGGCGCTCCCTGCAAGGAGTAGAAAGAGCGAGGAGGGTGCCGCGGCTTGGAGTAGTGAACGCATGCAGGCAGTGTAGCTGCTCATACTGAATCGGATTCCGCCGCGACCGTTGGACTTCGCATTCCCGTAGGCGAGAATGCTTCCGTGACTAGCAGTGAATTCCCTGTCCTCGACGAGCATCGCCAGGCCCTTCGGGAAGGCTTCTTGGAATGGCTGCTCACAAAGCACCCCCGCAGCGTGCTCGACCTCGGTGCAGGCAACGGCGCATTGGTTGGAGACCTCCATAGGGCGGGGGTGAGCGCAAGCGGCATCGAGAATTGTCGCCAGGCGTTGGAGCGCGCCGAGAAAGAGGGGCTCCCCATCGTAGATGGTCAGATCGATAACCCGAGCACGGCGATTCCGTCGGCGGACTGGATCACGATCCGCCACGTCCTCCATCACCTAGAGCAACCGGCTCGAGTTCTGCTGAGAGCATCCGCTGCCGCGAGGGTTGGCATCGTCGCCGCCGAGCCGTTGGCTGACGAGGGGTTTCCGCGCTACGAATGGACGAGGCGCTTGGAAGCGCTCACTCGTCGCCTCGACCGCACGAGCGGAATGAACCACGGGCCCGATCTGACGGCGTCCCAGCTGGCGCAGATGTTCCCAAGCGACTGGTCCGTTGAGATACGGGCCTTTGCTCCCATGGTGGCGCTGCCATCCGAAGAGGTCCTTGGGCTGATCGATCGAGCGGCACGCGGCGAGGCCCTTTCCGTTGAGGACTCGAAGGAGAAGGCCGCCATCCTCGCGGCGGCCCGCGCCGGACACGTCTCCCCCGCAGGCTCTCTCGTGGTCATGGCCATGAGAGGTCCGGAATAAGGGCAGCCCGTGGGACTGCGTGACTGCTAACTTAGCCCCATGAGCGAATCCAAGAGAGCCGCCGGGCGCTGCGCCGCTGACCTCGTCGAATCAGGGGCCATCGTGGGCCTTGGGACCGGATCCACGGTGTACTTCGTTTTAGAGCGCCTGAGCGAACGGATCCGCACCGAGGGTCTCGTCATTCAAGGCGTGCCGACCTCCGTCGACACCGAAGCTAAGGCGGGCACCTTCGGCATTCCGCTCACGACCCTCAACGACGTCACGGCGATCGACTTGACGATCGACGGCGCCGACGAGATCGACGCCGACTATCAGATGATCAAGGGCGCCGGCGGCGCTCTGTTGCGCGAGAAGGTCGTAGCGTCGATTTCCGAAAGAGTCGTGACCGTCGTAGGTGCTGACAAGGTGGTGGAGCGCCTAGGTACTACGTTCGATCTGCCCGTCGAGGTCCTGCCGTTTGCTCGCGCCGTGGTTCAGCGTCGAATCGAAGCCATGGGTGGCTCACCCTCGTTGCGCATGGGGAAGGCAGACGCCACAGAAGTGTTTCTGACCGACAACGGCAACGAGATCCTCGATGTGCACTACGACGCGGGGATTGCGGATGCTGCTGGACTGGAACGGGCCTTGGCCGAGATTCCCGGCATCGTTGAGAGCGGACTCTTCATCGGGCTAGCGAGCGACATGGTCGTGGGCCACGAGGACGGGTCGGCGCGGCTTAGCTCGAAGAGTCCGGGTTAGCACTCGGCCGTGAAATTCGGGGCGGCCTTTTCTTCCGCTCCTCGGAACTTCCTTCGCGCCTTGGCGCCGTCAGGCGCTCTAACGATGACGCCCGGCACTTGGCACCCGCGTTGCTCCATTGGGTGCGATGGAGTCCACGAAGTCCCAACTCGTCCTCCGTTCCATGGATATGGATGGACGATCGCTCGGCACGGAGCGATCGTCCACGTTCCAGGACGGCATCTCGAAGAGTCAGCCCACTGCGCGGATTTCCGCGGCGTTGGCAGGCGGTGATCGATTTGCTGCGATGCTCGCTGGTTGCACCGAGGAGGGTGGCGGGCCTGAGCCCCAAGTGGATCTCTCCGCTCGCGTTCGAGAAGGTCGGACCGACGCGGCCGCGGCGACCTACAACGCCCGAGGCGCCCGCGAGAAGGCCTGGAAGCCCCGGAATGACCGAACGGTAGAGC
>CAYQKK010000061.1:0-23015 GCA_964417955.1 uncultured Planctomycetaceae bacterium | reverse complement strand
TCCATTGTATTGGTTTGGACGTTGGCGCGCCCCGGCGCTTGCGCCCACGTTCCAGGACGGCACGTCGAACAGTCAGTCAGGCGCTCGGGTATCCGATGCACTGGCGGGCGGTCGTCGCTTTGCTGCGCTGCTCGCCAACCGCACCGAACACGGTGCCGCAGAAGAGGCTGCCGAAGATGTCGCCGCGCGGACTCGCGAAGGCCGCACAGACGCTGCTGAAGCCACCTACAACTCCCGCGAGTCCAACGGCAAGGTTTGGAAGCCCCGCGATGAGCGCATCGTGGAGCGTCGAGATAGCTCCGACTCCTGGGAGGCTGATGAGCCTCGCTCGGCCGCTGAGCCAGAAGCCCAGGAAGTCCCGTCCCATGAACTTCCAGGTGCTGACGCGCCCCTCGAGAGCGACATACAGGAAGAGCCAACCTTGTCCACCGAGAGTGCCCCAGAGGCTCTGGTGCACCCGGAACTCGATCCAAACGATGCGCAAGGACTCAGCGGTTCGAACGCCGCGGCGCTGGCTGCGGCTGATCCGATCGGGTCCAGCGTGACGGCGGGAGCCCCCGAGGCCTTGATCTCCGCATCAGCTCAGCCTATCGCCGGACTTAGCCCTGCGCAGGCGCTCACCCAGGCCAGCAGCGCATCCAGCCGCGGCGAATCCGTGCAGCCCGCCCAAGCCGTTCAACGCGCCTCGAGCGCCTCCCCCGCGAAGGCCCCGTCCCAAGCCGCCGCGCCGCGCCCGAACGTGCCCCCCGAGGACGCCCGCGCGCTTCTGAATGAAGTGCGCATGCAGATCCTCGACGGCAGCCGAGAGGCGCGCATTCAGCTGCGACCCATCGAGCTTGGACGGCTCGATCTCCTGATCAAGGTCGACGGGAATCAAGTGATGGCGAAGTTTGCCGCGGAGACCAAGGAAGCCCTTTCCGTGCTCGAGGCCCATGCGCCAGAGCTGCGCGCATGGCTGGCCGAGGATGGAGTTGAGTCCGTTGACCTTGAGTTTTCGCTCATCGAAGACGGCGACTTCGCGCACCAAGCAGGCGACAGCGACGAAGCGTCTTTCGAGGCCGCTGCCGAACGCCGCTCATTCGCAGACTCCCGTCGCGCGCCACGTTCGATGGCCGGCGCGGACGACCAAGAAACTAGCGAGCGTCAGCCGTCATCCACCTCCCGGGCGTTCTCCAGCCCCGACGGCATCGACTTCGTCGCCTAACCACGCCCCCAGCTCACACCACTCACCCCAACAGGTACCCCCATGATCGACGGAATCAGCATCGACTCAGCACTGACGAGCGCCACAGCGGCTAGTTCGAGTCAGCAGCTTGACAAGAACGCATTTACGCAGCTGCTCGTAACGCAGCTTCAGAACCAAGACCCCCTTTCGCCCCAGTCGAACGAGGAGCTCGCGGCCCAGCTCGCGCAGTTCTCTTCTCTGGAGCAAATGGAGCTCGTCAACGAGAACCTCGTGGGCCTCGCCCGTCTCGACCAAAGCAACGCACTGGTTGGGCAAATCACGGGTGCTAGCTCGATGGTCGGCCAGAACGTTGCCTATCTCAACAGCGAGACTGGCGAGCGCGTCGAGGGAGCCGTGGAGTACGCGAAAGTCCAAGACGGACGCGTGTTCCTCGGAATCGGAGGCGTTGACGTTCCCATTGAAGACGTCGCTGAGGTCCTTGGCTCCGTGGGAGACGGCGATGAAATCATCCCCGACGAAGACGGCGACGACACCGACGGCGACGCCCTCGAGTCCGAAGATAGCGCTGCCTGATCCCACCCCTTTCGTATCCCCTAGTTCCTCCGAAGTACCGCACTACCTATGACCTCATCCTTCTATTCCGCCCTCTCTGGCATGCGCACGCACCAGCAGTGGATCGACGTCATCGGTAACAACCTCGCGAACCAGAACACGCCCGGATACAAGGTGAGTCGCGCGTCGTTCTCGGACAACTTCTCCCAGAACTTCCGCTTTGCAAGTGCTCCGACGGCTTCCCGCGGCGGTATCAACCCCATGCAGGTGGGCTACGGTGTCGGCATCGGAAGCATCGATCGAACGTTCACGCAGGGCTCGCTCACCGACACCGGGCGCGTCTTTGACCTCGCGCTAGAGGGAGGCGGCTTCTTCGCTCTGCAAACGCCTGAGAATCGCATGTTCTCGCGGGTGGGCACGTTCGGCTTGGACGCCGAGCAGAACCTCGTGGACCAAGCATCTGGCGCGGATGTCCTCGATCCGAACGGGGTGCCGGTGCAGCTTGACGTGACTTCGCTCTTTCCCCCGCAGATCACCACGGAAGTGACGATCAAAGGAAACCTGCCCGCAGTCGTCTCGGGTCCCTTGGCGGAATCGCTCTCAGCCAACAGCGCCTACTTCGTAGGAACTCCCGCGGAGAAGCGCAGCACGAACACCGCCGCTACCTACAACATCTCCGCCCTTGGCGGCGTTCCCGGGGACATCGTCTCGATGGAGGTGATCGCGAACAGCGGCGTCTCCCAGCAGGTCGTCGTCCCCAGTGATGGAACGACGGGCACCATCACGGCTGCGTCCATCGCTGCGGCTATCAACGCACTTCAGGACGTCACGAGTTCCGTGGACGCTGCGACTGGCGAAATTGTCGTCGAGACCGATCGCAAGGGAGCGCAGTTCTCCCTCGACTTCAACCCGCCGCTCGGCGTCGCGGACCTGACCCAGCTCGTTGGCTTCTCCACGACCCTCGCCAGTGGATCGGAGACACCGATCCCAAGTGATCTCACCACCGCGGAGATCAACAGCCTGACGGGCAACACCGAGGAATACGTGGACGGCGACCGGATTCAGATCGTCGGAGAGGACACCGACGGGACCCCGATCAGCGCCACGTTCACCTACGGAGCTGCAGGCGACGGCACCACGATGAGTGACTTCGTGGGCTTCCTCAACACCTACTACACCGACGCCGAGGTGAGCGTGGACGGCTCGGGCCGTCTCTCGATCACGGCCGCAAGCGCCGGTGAGGCAGACCTGCTCCTCAGTGTGACGGACGATCCGGCGAACACGGGTGGAACGGACTGGAACAGCTACGCCATGTCCGTGACGACCGACGGCACCGGGCCCGACTCGGTGGTCACCTCCACCGAGGTCTACGACGCAGCCGGTGTGGCCCATACGGTGACGATGAGCTACGAACGCCAAGCGGACCTGACCTGGAACCTCTACGCCCAGATTCCGGAAGGCACCGGCACGATTGCCGAAGGCGGGATCGACAATCCCATCACGGGGATCACGTTCGCTCCTGACGGGGCGCCCACGGGCCTCGGCTCTGTGGACAGCCGCATTCGCCTGCAGTTCACCGGCCAGCCCATTCAAGAAGTAGAGATCGACCTCGGGCTCGACGGCAACGTCGAGGGTTTGACCCAGTTCGGTAGCGCCGGCACCGCCTACGTCTTTGATCAGAACGGCTACGGAGACGGTGAACTGGCCAACGTGTTCGTGTCGACGAACGGCCAGATCGACGGCTTCTACTCCAACGGCCAGACGCGCGAGCTCGGTCAGCTCGCCGTGGTGACGTTCCAAAACGACGAGGGACTGCGCGCCTCGGGCAACAACATGTACGAAGAGACGCCTAACTCTGGAGAAGCACGGTTCGGCGAGGGCGACATTCGCAAGGCCGGTGCCATCATCTCGGGTTCACTCGAGAACTCAAACGTCGACACCGCCGAGCAGTTCGTGCGCCTCATCGAGGCCCAGCGCGGCTACCAGGCCAACGCCCGGGTGGTATCCGCCCAGGACGAAGTGCTCTCCGAGACCGTGAACCTGGTCTAAGCCGCGCTTGGCACAGACCGCGCCGCGACCTCGCTACGGACGGCCCGCGTAGAACTTCGGTTCTGCGCGGGCCGTCGTCGTTCCAGGCACCGGGTATTGCTTTCCGTCCCAAAAGGGCGAGAGCCAGAAGAAATAGCCCACGCGCTGGGGGCTCCCCCTCGTTCCTGGGCGCTCAGAGCCGTATTGAGGCACTTGGCACCGCGGTTGCTCTACCTCACGCATGAACGTCGGTCTCTACCGAACCGTGGCAGCCATGCGCACGAACCAGCAACGAATCGAAATCGTTAGCTCGAACCTCGCGAACACCGAGACGACGGGCTTCAAACGCATGCTCCACGTGGCGCACGGCGTTGAGGGCTGGGGCAACGATCGAGAGCATCAGCAGGTCGTCACCGGAACTCGCCTGGACATGGACCAGGGCATTCTCCAAAGGACGGGCGAGGATCTGGACCTCGCGCTCGAAGGGGCTGGTTTCTTCGTAGTGGACGGACCCAACGAAGAGCTCCTCACTCGCCAGGGTCAGTTCCAGCTCTCCCAAAGCGGCCAGCTCATCGATCGCGACTCCAACCCCGTCCAGTGGGCCGGCGCCCGCGGCGTCCTCGACCCGAACGGCGGCGCCATCAAGGTCGACAACCGCGGGGGCGTGATTCAAGGGGGTCTCCCCGTCGGCCGTCTGCGTGTCGTGGACGTTCTTGGCACCGACCCCATCGAGCCCAACGACGAAGGCAGCTACCGCGTTCGTGCCGGGGCTCAAGTGGTCGAGTCCGACGCCATCGTTACCCAGGGATTCATCGAGCGCGCCAACGTTCAAGCGGTGGACGAGCTCGTCGAGCTCATCGCCGCCCAGCGCGCCTTCGACTCGGCCGCCCAGGCCTTCCGCACCATCGACCAAAGCTATCGGCGCCTTCACCAGTAGGCCCCCCCGCATCTAAAGCAAAATGATTCGTTCACTCTACACCGCTGCCTCGGGCATGAAGGCCCAGCAGTTCCAGGTCGATACGATCGCGAACAACATCGCGAACGTGAACACCAGTGGCTTCAAGAAGAGCCGCCTCTCGTTCCGCTCGCTCCTCTACC
The DNA here is from genome assembly GCA_964417955.1 of uncultured Planctomycetaceae bacterium. Classification (GTDB taxonomy): domain Bacteria; phylum Planctomycetota; class UBA1135; order UBA1135; genus Saltatorellus. The sequence continues at coordinate 18,151 of CAYQKK010000061.1, read as the reverse complement.
AAACCTATCGGGAGCCCGGCCTTCCGCTGGCCAACCAGCAGAACGACGTAACCGGTCTTCAGATCGGTTCGGGTACCGAGGTTTCTGGTTCGCGAAAGATGATGCTCCAGGGCGTCCTCGAGCTCACTGGCAACCAGCTCGACTTCGGCGTCGAGGGCCAAGGCTTCTTCGAGATCGCACTTCCGAACGGAGAGCTCCGCTACACGCGCAACGGCACGTTCCGTCAGGACTTCAACGGCCGTCTCGTGACGGCGGAGGGCTACCTGCTCACCGACCAGGTTTCGGTTCCCCCCGACGCGCAGGGTATCTCGGTCTCGGCCGACGGCCAGGTCTTTGCCCAGGAGGACAACAACGTCCAGACCCAGATCGGAACCATCCGTCTGAGCACCTTTGCGAACGCGACGGGCCTCAAGGCCATGGGCGGCAACTACTACGCCCCCACGGTCTCCTCGGGCCAGGCGCAGAGCCAGCAGCCTGGTGTTCAGGGCACCGGCACCGTGAAGCAAGGCTATCTCGAGCGATCCAACGTCGAGACGGTCGACGAACTCGTGGCCCTGATCGTTGCCCAGCGCAACTACGAGGTCAACAGCCGCGCGATCCGCGTGTCCGACGAGATGCTCCAGCAGGTCAACCAGCTCGTTCGCTAGGTCTTCGCCATGATGATCCTCACTGCTCTTGCACTCGCAGGTCTCGGCGGCATCGCCGTCGAGCTCCCCTCCGCATCGACGTCGAAGGGGCTCGAGATCTCCGTCGCCGAAGTGGCGAAGGTGACCGGCGAAGACGCCGCCACCGTCGCTCTGGTCGAAGCCGCCTCCTTGGGCTACGCCCCGGCGCCCGGCTACCACCGGACGCTTCGTGCGGACCTCATCGAAGCCTCGCTGCGCCAGTCCCTCCCCGGTGTCGACATTCAGGTGACCGGCGCGCCCCGTTGCTGCGTGACTCCTGCCGTTCAGGTGGTGAAGGGCATCGAGATCCAGGCAGCCGCAGCCACCAAGCTGCGGGAGTCCTTGACCGGCCTTGACTCCGAGGCAAAGGTCACCGGGCCCATCGTGGACCTACAGGTTCCCACCAGCGACACGGCACCGCGCATCGTCGTCCCGCCGTTCAACCAGACGACCTTCCCGGGCATTCGCACCGTGCCCGTTCAGGTTTGGTTGGACCACCAGCTCTACCGCACGGTCCACGTGTCGTTTCAGGTCACGATCTGGCAGCGCCGCGCCGTGCTTCGCCGCGCGATCAACGCTGGAGAGCCGCTTCACGCGGGACTCTTCGAGATCAAGCGCGTGGCTGCTGGCGGGGCCGCGGGCATGAACGCGCTCAGCCTAGAAGAGCTTGGAGGCGCCGTCGCACTCAAGTCCCTGGCCGCCGGGGTGGCTGTCTCGGAGCGCGACGTGCACCGCCAAGTGGTCGTCCACCGCGGAGACCACGTCACGGTGCGCGTCGTCAAAGGCAACGTAGCCGTGTCCGACGTCGGCCTGGCCAAGGTCGACGGCCGACTTGGCGAGCGCGTCACCGTCATTCTCAAGTCCACGGGCCGTGAGCTCGTCGGCACCGTCCGCGGGCCGCAGTCCATCGAGGTCAAGATCCAATGAGAAACACCTACCCCATCGTCTTCGCGCTTCTCTGCGCCTTCTTTAGCGCGACGGACGCGGCCGCCCAAAGGCGCGGGTCGATCTACGACCCAGCGCGCGGACCGATCTCACCGATCGCGGACAAGACCGCCCATCGCGTAGGAGATCTCTTGACCGTCATGATCAACGAGACCCAGGACGTCAAGAACGAGGCGAAAACGGATCTCGCGAAGAACAGCACGCTCAACTATCAGCTGATTGACTTTGACGTGAAGCCGGATGCGTTCACGACACTGCCCACCCTGAGTACTTCGAAAGCCGACTCCTTTGGAGGTGCGGCGAACTACGAGCGCACCGGCGAGTTCGAGGCACGTCTCACCGCGATGGTGATCGACGTTCTCCCCAACGGCAACATGGTCATCGAAGGCCGACGCGAGATTCGCATCGACGATGAACGCAAGGTCCTCGAGTTCCGCGGGATCGTCCGCAAGTACGACGTCTTGCGCAACAACACGGTGGAGTCGGAGCTCGTGGCGGACGCCTACGTCTCCTACCTCGGTAGCGGACAGCTCTCCGATACGGGTAGGCGTCGCGGACTCGCAGGCTGGCTCTACAACGCCATTGACTGGATCTGGCCGTTCTAATGGGTCTCTCAGCTCTACTACTGACTGCGCTCGTCGCAGCAGGCCCTGTCCAGGACGGACCGAGTGCCGCCCGGGAAATTCAGGCTGCCCGTGCAGCAGCTCGCGCGGCTGCCGTGGCAGCTGCGCAAGAGGCAGCCGAGAGCCGGATGCGCGAGAACGCGTTGATGGCGGTGCGCAAGCGGCAAGCGGCCGCAAGCGTGACCGGCAAGCAAACCGCCGCCACGGAGCTTGCTGGCCGCGCAGGCTTGGTCAACAGCACGACACCGACGGACACGACTGCACCTCTTGTTGAGGATGTGGCGAGCCCAGGTCCTCTTGTGCAAACGCCCTTTGCGCAGCCGATCGCCGTTGAGGCACCGCGCCAGCCAAGCGGTACATCGTCGGCAGCCTTCCGCCGTACGCCTCGGATTCAAACGTCCAAGCGCGGCGGAACCGACTTCTCCAGCCGGGTGGCTTCGCCCATTCGCAGCCTCGTCCGCGTTCGCGGAATGGAGGAGAACGTCGTTGAGGGGATCGGACTCGTGACGGGCCTCGCTGCCACCGGAGACTCCGGCGCGCTGGCTACCCAGCTCCTCTCCAACAGCCTCCTAGCGAAGAACATCAACATTGATCCGTCGCTCCTTGCCACCGCCAACATCGCGGTTGTACACGTGGAGGGCGTGATCCCCCCCGGCGCGAAGCCTGGGCAGAAAATCGATGTACGTGTCTCTGCTCTGGGTGACGCAGAGAGTCTCTATGGCGGCCAACTGCGCATTGCCGAGCTCACCGACGTCTCGGGCATGACGGTCTACGCCACGGCGTACGGCCCGATCACGACCGGCGGCTTCTCGGCATCTGGTGACGGCGCGTCCGTGACGAAGAACCACAACACGGTCGGGACGCTGTCCGGCGGCGGCACCGTTCAGCGCGAGATCGAGACGAGTGTTGTCTCGGAGCACGGCTACATCTACCTCGATGCCAAGAACGGTCAGGCGAGCCTCGGCAACACGGTCCGTATCGCAGAGGCCATCAACCGGCTCTATCCAGATACGGCGCGGGTGCTTCCCGACGGGCGCTCGGTGCGCGTGACGGTGTTGGAGGGGATCCCGGATGACCAGGTCGTCGCCTACCTCGATCAGGCGATGAACCTAGAGGTCGACACCGACAACCTAGCGCGCATCGTGATCAACGAGCGCACCGGCGTCATCGTGATGGGCGGTGAGGTACGGCTTCGTCCGGGTGTGATCCATCACGGCACCATCGTGGTCACCGTGGCGGAGACGCCCGAGGTCAGCCAGCCCGGCGCGTTCTCCCAGGGGGAGACGACCGAGGTGCCTCGGACCGCACTCGATGTGGAAGAAGAACAGGCGTCACTGGTCTTGCTCGGAGGCGCATCCTCGCTTGAGGAAGTGGTCGCCGTGTTGAACGTCCTCGGCGCCACCCCCCGCGACATGGTCGCGATCCTCGAGGCGATGTTGGATGGCGGTCTCCTGATCGCTGAACTCAGGAGAATCTGATGGAAGGACTGACTCTTCAACGTGCGGCGGCGCCCGCACGCAACGACCTCATGGCAGGGCGTATTTCGCGCGTGCAAGACGGCGGCAAGAACGAGGGCGAGCCGGAGATGGTCGCCCGCGAAATCGAGTCGCTGTTCGCGACGCTGCTCGTCTCCGAGATGCGTAAGGGGCTCGGCGACGGCTTCTTCGGCGGCGGCGCTGGCTCCGATACGTTCAACGGTTGGTTCGACGAGGAGATCGGCGCTTCGCTGTCCTCCCGCGGGTCGCTGGGACTCGCCGATGCTGTTCACGAAGCGCTGATCCGCGAGAAGGCCGCGACCGAAGCGGAGGCTCTGCGCAAGGCCAAGGAGTCAGGCGAGGCTCCGTCTGATACGGACAAGAACGGAGGGACGCGATGAGCGCTGCACCAACGAAGAGCACCGTCTCGGCGGAGTCGCGAAGGCTGTGCAATCGACTCTTGGTGGCTGTGCGAGAGGACGTGGCGGCCCACGAGCGCGTGCTCAAGCTCTTGCAAAGCCAAGAGCGAGCCGTGACACGACCGTCCGATCCAGAGTTTCTCCGAGCGACCGAGGCATTGGAGCTCGAGCTGGAGCGACTCCCGTTCCGCAAGGGGCAGCGTGATCGGACCCTGAAAGATCTCGGTCGTGCGTTTGGCGTCGAGCCGAGCGCTCTGACCCTCGGAAGTATCGCCGAGCGTCTTGGCTCGGCGGGGGCGCCCCTCGCCCTAGAGCGCATGCGACTGCGCGACGTGATTCTAGAGGTTCAGAAGGTCAACCGCCGCGTCGCCGCGCTCATTCGCATGCACCGCGACGTCACGCGGGAGATTCTCAACGCTGTCCTCGGAGGCGCCGATGGTTCGGCACCGCTCGACGGCGGAACCCTCATCGACGCAGAGGTCTAGTGGTGTCCAACAGGAGCACACATCATGTCACTTAGTACCAACATCGGCCTCCGCGGGCTGCTGACCGCCCAAGCGGCCATGGACACGATTGGTCACAACGTGGCCAACGCGAACACGGAAGGTTTCAGCCGTCAGGAAGTTCTCATCTCGAACTCCCGTCCGCTCAATCTCCGTGGTCTGCAGCTCGGGCACGGCGTGCAAGCCGACCGGGTCATTCGCTCGGTTGACGAGCTTCTGAACTCTCGCATCACTTCCCAGGCGTCGGCCCTGGGTCGGATCGACGCGGAGCTCAATGAAATGATCAGCGTGGAGGCACTACTGAGCGAGCCGAGCGACGAGGGCATCGGGAATCTCATGGATGAGATCTTCAATAGCTTCTCTGCGCTCTCCGCCAACCCCGCCGACCTCGTCAACCGGACGGGAACGGTTCAGTCCACCGAGAACCTCATCAGCCGCTTTAGGCAGGTATCCGGCGAGCTCGACCAGCTCTCCAGCGACGCGCAGACCAAGGCCGTCGCGGTCGCGGGGAGCGTGAACGTCCTGGCTGAGCGCGTGGTGCAGCTCAACCTCGAGATCACCCAGATCGAAGCTGCCGCAGGGACCATTGCGAACGACCTGCGAGACCAAAGGGACCTCGCGCTTCGCCAGCTCGGGACGCATATCGATGTCCAGGTCCGAGAGAACACCGAGGGCGCGGTTCAGGTGCAGGTCGGCGGGCAGCTCCTCGTTGGGTCCCGATCCGTGCACGCCATGGAGGTAGAGACCAGCTCGGACGGCTCCATCGTGGTGACGCTCGAGGGCGGCGTGCAGCCGGTCGAGCCAACCGGCGGCGAACTCGCCGGCCTCATCGCGTTCGCCGATTCGTTTACGAACGGGATCGGCAGCGAGCTGGACGTCTACGCATCTTCCATCGTGCGGGAAATCAACCGTGCGCACTCGACGGGCGTCCCCCTCGCGGGGGGCTTTACTCAGCTAAGCGGCGAGAGCCTCGTGGCTGATCTCGACGGCGACGGAGAGCTGGGCGATACGTTGCTCCGCGACGCGGGTCTGCCCTTCGATGTCTCCGAAGGCGAGCTGTATCTCCATGTGGTCACCGATGCAACCGGCGAGCTTACGACGAGTCGGATCGAAGTGGATCCGGCTCGCATGACGGTGAATGACTTCGTAGACGCGCTTTCTGCCGAGCGAGGTGTCACAGCCAGGCTCGACACGTTCGGGCGCGTCATCATGAACTCGACCTCGGGGACCAAGTTTCACTTCGGGCGCCCCGTCAACTCCAAGCCGGACACGGAGGGCACCTTCGGGGGTGGCCGCGCGTCGACAGTGGGTTCTTTCGCCGGCCCGTTCTCGATCACGACGTCTTCAACGCTCCAGATGACTGGCGCGGGCGGCCCCTTCACGATCACGCTTGACCCCACGGACTTCGAGAGCGTGGGCGAAGCGACCCCCGACGAGCTCGCTGACCTGCTCAATGCCGACCCCGGCATGGCGGCCAGCAATCTCCAGGCAACGGTGGTGGGTGGCCGCATGGCCATCCAGACCCTCGGTGAGGGCAGTGCAGAGTCTTTTCAAATCACGGGTGGAACCGCGCTCGCCGCGCTCGGACTCCAGGCGGGCACGTTCACTGGTAGAGATCTCGCGGTGGAGGTGACCCTCAGCGGCGAGTACTCAGGCAAGGCGAACGAACAGTGGACGTTTGAGCCCATTGGGGACGGTGTCATTGGCACGACCCCCGGTCTTGAGGTGGCCGTCCGCGACTCATTGGGAGCGCTGGTCGCAAGGCTTGACGTGGGATCGGGCTACTCCCCGGGCAACGACCTCGCCATCAGCGACGGTGTCTCCGTTTCGTTCAGCGTAGGAGAGATCCGTCAGAGCAACGGCGATGCCTTGAGCACCGACATGATCGCGGACTCCGACACGAGCGACATTCTCGTGGCCCTGGGCCTCAACGGTTTTCTTGTTGGCGACGACGCTTCGACGATCGACCTGCGCGAGGACATTCGCAACGACCCCAGGTTGATTGCAGCTTCGTCGACGGGGGCCGTGGGTGACAGCGGAGCTCTGCTCGACATCATTGCGGTCCAAACCAACGACGTCGACGAGCTCGATGGGACCCTCGGCGAGTTCTACGGAACCGTGGTCGGGAACATCGGCTTCGATATCAGTTCGGCCTCAAGCGCGCAGGAGATCGAGGAGTTCCTTCTCACAAGTCTCGAAGCGCAGCGCGAGGAGGTCTCGGGGGTCAACGTGGACGAGGAGCTCGTCAAGATGATCCAGTACGAGCAGGCCTATAGCGCCGCTGCACAGTTCCTGCAGGTCGTCACGCAGATGAACGATCAGATCCTAGCCCTGGTCTAGAACACCGTTGAAGAACTCCAGCACCCATAGCGTCGAGGCGCGGATCACGTCATGTCCATAAGACCTACGCAAGGACGAATCTTCGCGCTTGTGCGTGACGGTATCGAGAGCAATACGGCGAAGCTCATTCGGGCCCAAGAGCAAGCATCGAGCGGCAAGCGCATCGTGCGCTCGTCGGACGACCCCGTGGGCACTTCTGTGGCTCTCTCACTCCGTCGCCAGATTGGCGCGATCGAGTCGTTCGTAGCTTCGACCGAAGGGGCTCGTCCCGACGTCGAGCAGGCGAGCGCGCGGCTACAAGAGGGATCTGGCGTCCTTGCGGAGATTCGGGCTCTGATGATCCAGGGCATGAACGGTGCGCTCAATGCGCGTGATCGCTCCGCCGTGGCTTCCCAGATTGAACTCCTTGAAGCTCAGCTGCTCGATATCGCGAACACCCGCAGTGGCGATAGCTATCTATTCGCAGGCACGGCCACGGACACCCAGCCCTTCCAGGCGTCGTCCGTAGAGGGAGAGTCCATCATCTCCTACGAGGGCAACGACCAGAAGCAGCGCGTGCTGACCAGTCGTGGGGGCGAACTCGTGCTCAACGTCACCGGCGAAGAGGTATTCAGCAACTATGACTACACGAGCACGGACTACGGCAAGGTCACCGGAATCGCTTCAGGCACGACGGCGGACTCTGGGTCGGGCTACGAGACGTTGACCGTTCGTCAAGACGGCACGACGGGCGCCATGGGCGAGGGCATTGCCCTGGTCAACTCTGGGGGCGACAGCCTCGTCGGAGATCAACCCCTTGAGGTGACCGCGGCGGGCACGATTCGGCTTGGAACGGGGCCGGTGATCACGATCCCCACGCCGCTGCCTAACTCGCTGAGCGTGCAGGACAACAACGGGGCCTGGGTGCATGTTGATCTGTCCGGATGGACTGGACTGGACTTCAATACCACGTTGACAGGGGACGCATCGCTCTCCCTCGACGGGCTCACCTTCACCTCGGTCGATCTCACGGAGACCGATCTCCAGCTGAAGAGCGAGACGTCTGGCTCGATCGTTCACGTCAACACAACGGGGTTGACCAAGGCGGGCGAAGAGCTGGCGACCTTTGCGGGCACGCCTAGCGTCTTCGAGACGATTCGCGGTGCCATTGCGGACCTTCGCATGCCCGACGAAACGAACCGCACTGAGATTCTCAACCGACTGCAGGCGCGTCTCGGCGAGCTCGATCGCAGTGAAGGGGATCTCTTGGTCGGCCTCGGAAAGCTCGGCGCCGCTGGACAACGCATCACCGTGGCCACAACGAGGCTTGAGGATCTGCGCGTGACGGTCGACGGGCTCGTGTCGAACGTGGAGGACGCAGACTTCGCGCAGGTCGCTCTCGATCTCCAAAGGGCAGAACAAACGCTCCAGCTCGCCCAAGCGACCGGGGCCCGACTCATGCAGCAGACGCTGCTCAACTATCTCTAGTCCATGATCCCACCTGACAGAATCAGCGCGCAACGCGCCGCTGGGTCTCCCCACGGGAAGGCCCAGGGTGCCGGTTCATCCGGTGCCCCAGGGGCCGCCAGTGCCACGATCCAATCCACCGAAGGCGCGGCCTTCCGCGCCCTCTTAGAGCGCTTGGAGAAGTCAGCCAAAGACCTCGACGCCGCTTCCGAAGCCATCGACGACCCACGCCAACTTGGCGAGGTCGTTGAAACGGCGCGCGCGTCGGTGGAAGAGGCCCTTCTCGCGGGCAGCGATCTACTGGAAGCCTATCGCGCCGCAAGGGCGCAGGGGCCGTCCGACGATTCGAACACCAAGTCTGACAAACCCAATAACTCACCTACCACACAGGCCCGCACAGGCCACGGAGAAGCCCGATGACAATGGAAACTACGACCCAGAAAGACGCAGCCCTGAACCTCATGGAGCGAGTGCTCCGTGAGGGTCGCCCCATGGCCCGCGAGTATCCCCTGATCTTCGAATCAAACGCCACTGGGCGCGTCGAAGCGCTGGAAGAGAACGACGAGGTCGTCTCCACCTGCGCGTGGATCGCTCGGACGCTCGCAACCGAAGCTGTGGACGTGCCGACTGCGTTCATCGGATCGGTCGCTACGTGCCCGACCATTCGTGGGCGCGGACTCGGAAGCCGCGTGCTCGCTGAAACCTTGGGCAAAGCCAAGGCACAGGGAGCGGCGTTCTCGCTTCTTTGGGCGGACGAGCCCGAGTGGTATCAAGCCCGAGGTTGGATTCCGTTCGGCACGGAGAACGTCTTCGTGATCGAGCATGGCAACGCCATCCTCCTTCCCGAACCAACGGGCGTGCGCCCCGCCACCCACGACGACGCCAGCGCGATCCACGGGCTCTACAGCCAGCACACTTCCCGCACCCTCCGTATCAAGGAGGAGACCGAGTCTCTCCTCAACATGCCGAACATGCAGACCTACGTGTGCGAACACGAGGGGAACGTAGTTGGCTACGCCTGCATGGGCCGCGGCGAGGATCTTCAGCACGTCATCCACGAGTGGGGTGGCAGCCCAGAGGGAGTTCTCCCCGTGGTCAGTCAGCTGTGGGCGAAGTCGCGCAACGAGTGCGATCGCATCTTCATGATGGTCCCGGACTCCGAGCCGGACTTCCGTGCCTTCTTCAAGTTTGTGAAGGCCGAAGGCGCTCAGGGTGTCCTGGCCATGGCCCATCTCGGTTGCACGAAGGCCGTGGCCTCGACGTTCAATACTCTCTTCCCGGAGGGAGTGACCGCTGTAGCAACTTCCGATGAGACCATTGACGTCACGGGCCCGAAGGGGACGCTGCGCTTGACGAACCATGAGATCCTCTTGGCTCTCTGCCCACCGCGGGGCGACCGCCGCGTGGTAGACGTGATCGAAGATGAGGTGGGCATGGCGCTTCCCAATCTTCCGATCAACCCCTTCGTGTGGGGCCTCGACAGCATATCGGCGCCTGCGCCACGGGGCGCGCGCTCCTATGAGCATGCGACCCGTGGCGCTGATCTTAGGTCTAGGCCGTCCGCTGGCGGCCTAGGCTCCGAATAAGGGCTCCCTCGAGCACGCCGATGAGCACAGGTTTCGAGATGTAGTCGTCCATTCCAGCCTTCAAGCACGCATCGCGGTCGTGGCCCATGGAGTTGGCCGTCATCGCGATGATGGGCACCCTGGGTACGTGCGCCTCGGCCTCCCGGGCGCGAATGATCCGGGTTGCCTCATACCCGTCCATGACGGGCATCTGGCAGTCCATGAAGATCACATCGAACGAGTGATCGAGCGTGGCCGCGACGGCCTCGGCGCCGTCCCGTACGACGGTGACGTCGCAGCCAAGTTTCTCCAGCATGCGCCGCGCCACCATCTCGTTGACCTGATTGTCTTCGACGACCAGAACTCGAACCTCTCTCGCTGGATGAAGGCTTGGGCGGTCGGCTGCTGCGCCCTCGATCGGTCGATCGGGTAGAGGGAGCGCCTCCGCCGGTTCGACGGGTATTTCGATCCAGAAGACCGAGCCCCCCCGAAGGCCGGGGCGGCACGCGATGGTCCCGCCCATCAGTTTGACGAGCTTGCGCGAGATGGAGAGGCCCAGGCCTGTTCCCCCAAAGCGTCGCGTGGTGCTGGAGTCAGCCTGCGTGAACGACTCAAAGAGACTCTTGGCTTTCGAGGCACTGATCCCGATGCCCGTATCGTGCACGGCAATACGAAGGTCTTCGCTGCCATCTGTTCGCGGCAGCGTCGACAGGATGACTTTGATGGAGCCCTGCTCCGTGAACTTCACGGCGTTGCCCACGAGGTTCAGCAGAATCTGCCGCAGGCGGCCAGGGTCGCCGAGGATGGCATCGGGGACGCTCTCGTCCACGATCAGCTTCATCGCAAGGTCTTTATTCTCGGCCACCCGCTGCTCAAGAAGCACCATCGTGTTCTCCGCGCAATCCACCGGGCTGAAGGGGATTGACTCGAGCTCGATCTTTCCGGCCTCGAACTTCGACAGATCGAGGATGTCGTTGAGGATCTCCAGGAGGGCCGTGCCCGAACGGAAGATCACGCTGAGATGCTCGGACTGCTCGCTATTCAGCTCGGTATCGAGAAGGAGTTCGGTGAGGCCGAGAATGCCGTTGAGCGGAGTCCTGATCTCGTGACTCATGGTCGCTAGGAACTCTGACTTCGCGACGGCAGCTTGTTCCGCGGACTCCTTGGCCGTGACGAGTCCACGCCTGAGCTCGACCTGCTCCGTGATGTCGGTGTGTGTGCCCACCATACGCAGCGGCGCACCCATCTCGTCGCGCTCAACCACCTTGGCTCGCGAGAGAATCCAGCGCCAGCTGCCGTCCTTGTGGCGCATTTGAAATTCAGTGTGAAACGCGTCGGTCTCTCCGCTGAGGCAGGCGTCGAGCTGCGCCTTGATGTCGGGCATCGCGTCCTCCGGCACCCGCGTTGCCCACTCGGAGAAGCCATCGTTCAGTTCGTGGTCTTCATGTCCGATGAGCTCCTTCCACCGCGGCGAGAAGTAGACCTCGTCGCTAGCGATATTCCAGTCCCATAGGCCGTCGTTCGAACCGTCCAAGGCGAACTTGAGCTGCTGCTCGCTGGCTTCAAGGCGCTCGACGGTCTTCTTCTCTTCGGTGACGTCGCGGAACGTACCTACGATCTCGGTAGGCGTACCGTCCGTAGCACAGATCAGTTCAGCGCGGCCGTGCACCTTGATTCGTCGTCCCGTTGCCGTGACCATCGACGAGACCAAGTCGTAGGGCGCCTCCTTTCGAAGGAGCCGTTCAAGGGACTCTTCGACCAGCGCGCTTTCCGCGGGGTCGTAGAAGGCCAATGCCTCTTTGACGCTTGGCATGGGGCCTGGCGTCATGTCGTGGATCTTGAAGACCTGGTCCGACCAGTTGAGTGCGCCCGAGGCAAGATCGAGAGTCCAGGTGCCGATGCCGGCCATCTCGACCATCTGCCCCTGACGCATAAGCTCGCGGTGAAGCACTTGCTCACGGACGCGGTCATCGGTGGCATCCTGGAAGACGACCGTTATCTGACTGCGGCCATCCCTGGGCTTGGTGCATTGGGCGGTCACCCTGAGTCGGGTGACTCCGTCCCGGAGATCGAGCGTCTCCCGGATAAGTCCCCCCGAGGCAATGCAGCGCCGGAGGGCTCCCAGGAACTCACGACGGTCACCCCGTTCGATTCGACGAAGGGCCTGCAGCACGGTGATGTCGCGTGCCTCTGGAAGCCCAAGGAGACTGTGGCACGTATCCATCCATTCAAGGCCCACGACGGACACGGCGCGTTGGCCCGCCCGTGTATCGGAGTACGCCAGCTGACCCACCACACAGGCGCTGCTGAGCATCTCCCCCATGGCCGCGAGGAGACTGAGCGTCGACCCCGGGTCCATAGGAGTCCCACCAGACGTGTGGTCGAGTGGATGCTCTCCATCCGTGGGTTGTTCGAGGCTCATGGCAGGCAGTTCCGACTCGCTACCCGGAAAGAAATTCCGGGCGCATCGAGGGGGATTCGGGTTCTCCACCGATGATGTTCGGGCTATCGGCGCCCGCGGATTGAGCGAAAGCTCCGCTTAGGGAGCACCTCTCAAGTCGAGGCGGGTGCTCATCAGGGCACCTAGTCCACAACGAATGGCTCACGCTCGGCTGTAGCGGTGACGCCTGTCATGCCCAAGGTCGCATGGATTCCTGCGCTGAGCGCCGGCCAGCTGGCGGCTTCCGAGCAGCCGCGTTCGAATTCGATCGTCAGCGTTGGAATGCCCCCATCAACGCCCATCCACGATCCAAAGGAGCCCGGCGTCGGATAGCCCATGGACGGCTGCACGGTCCACGGAGATCCTGCGGCGTTCGAGAATGCCCTGGCGTAGGGCCTCGCCGGCCCGTCGAAATTCACGAAGGGGCCACGGCTTGTGGAGTGCAGGACGATCACTAGTTCGGGAGCGAAGGCCTCGAGATCGCCGTGTACGGCTGCGACCCCTGGCTCTGAAAGGGGCTTGGGACCTCGGTCTCGGGCCGGCAGGAAGTTCTTCGCTGGCCAGTTCCGATTCGGGTCGACGCCTCTGGACGTGCGACGGTCGTTTCGCGACGTTCCATCAGGGTTGACGTCCTCGTACACGCGCACCGTGCCCGGCTGAGAGGAGAGATGAGTGACGAGCTGATCAAGAAGATCGGGGAGGTGCCGCGCGCCCTCCCGCTCGTTTCCATGGATGCTCGCGATCAGGGCGACGCGACGAGGCGCCTCCGACCGGAAGGGGGCTCCTTCGAGGGTGAGCGCACGGATCGGGCGGCCGTTCCGGCTTGTGCCAAGGACTTCCCAGGCAGGGACACTCGGCTGCGTTACAGCGACGCTCGCGAACGTTCGACCCCCATGGGGCGCGGCGCAGCCAACGACCGCTACGGCTGCGATCCAGACGAGACGCCCAATCGACGCGCGCGCCTCAGTCTTACTCCCCATAGTTGCCGGGGAACATCGTGCGCTCAACGGCCTCGATGGCGATGTGCAGGATCTTGATGTGGAGCTCTTGGATCCTGTCTGACGTCGTCGCTTCTGGCACCACGATTGCGAGGTCCGCGAGGCCCTTCATGTCGCCGCCGCCTTTGCCCAGGAGGGCGACCGTCTTCACGCCCATTTCCTTGGCCTTCTTGATGGCGAGGATCGCGTTGGGGCTTCCCCCGCTGGTAGACATGCAAACCAAGACGTCGCCGGCCTTGCCGTAGGCTTCCACGGAGCGCGCAAAGACCTGGTCGTAGCCGAAGTCGTTGGCGATGCAGGTCAGCTGGCTGGGATCAGAGAAAGCGATCGCGGGCAGCGCGTTCCGATTGCCGCGGAAGCGCCCGGTCCACTCCTCAGCGAAGTGCATCGCATCGCACATCGAGCCGCCGTTTCCGCAGGCCATCAGCTTGCCGCCGCTCGTCAAGGTCGAGTGGCACAGTTCTGCGAACTGGCCCACGGCCTCCAGGTTCGATTCGTCAGCGAGGAACGCGTCGAGCGTCGTGCGCGCCATCTCGAAGGAAGCGCGGATGGCTCCCTGCTGATCCAGTCGCTGGGTCGTTTCAGGTGTCATGGGTAGGGTCTACTTCGTAGTCGATGAGAGCACTTGGAAGGCTGCCTCGGCGGCTTCCAAGACGCGGCTGATAACCGACTCTGTGTGTGTCACGGAAAGAAAGAAGGCCTCGTAGGGCGAGGGGGGCAGCAGGACACCGTGGCGCAACATCGCGTTGAAGAAGCGCGTCCACGACGCCCGGTCTGAAGCGGTTACATCGGCCAGATTGCGTGGCAACGAGCTACAAAAATAGGGACACATCATAGATCCCAAGCGTCCTACCGAAATCGCTCGTCCATGATCGTGGGCTATGGCCATGAGACCTTTCTGTAGGGATGAACCCGCCTCCTCAAGGGCTTCGTAGACGCCATCGCGCCCGAGAATCTCCAGGGTCTTCCGTCCAGCCGCCACCGCCAGCGGGTTCCCGCTCAGGGTGCCTGCCTGGTACATCGGCCCCGCGGGCGCCACCTGCATCATGAGGTCCGCCCGGCCGCCGTACGCGCCAACGGGGAGACCGCCCCCGATGACCTTGCCCAGGGTGATGAGGTCGCACCGCGTCTCGTGAAGATCCTGAAAGCCGCCCTTGGCGACCCGGAATCCGGTCATCACCTCGTCGTAGATCAGCAGTGCCCCGGACACATCGCAGTAGGCCCGGAGACCCTCAAGGAAGCCCGGGTCGGGGGGGATGGTTCCCATGTTTCCCGCCACCGGCTCTACGAACACCGCCGCGATCTCACTTCCATGCTGATCGAACACGGCTTTCACCGAGTCGAGATCGTTGTAGACCGCGACCAAGCTATTGCCTGCCGTGGCCGCTGTGACGCCGGGGGAATCTGGTGCGCCCAACGTCAGGGCTCCGCTGCCGGCCGCGACGAGGAAGGAGTCGCCGTGCCCGTGGTAGCAACCTTCGAATTTCAGGATCTTCTCGCGACCCGTAGCGGCACGCGCAAGTCGCGCTGCGGACATCGTCGCCTCGGTACCAGAGTTCACGAGGCGGACAACTTCACAGCCTTGCACGCGCTCTGTGATGGCCCTCGCCATCTCCAGCTCGCCGCGGGTCGGAGCACCGAACGTCGTGCCTGAGTCCACCGCTTCGTGGAGGGCCGCACGCACTTCAGCATCACCGTGTCCGAGGATGAGCGGCCCGTAGGAACCGACGAGGTCCACGTACTCGTTGCCGTCCTCATCCCAAACAAGCGGGCCTTCCCCGCGCACAAGGTGGGGCGGTACGCCTCCCACTGACTTGTACGCGCGGACCGGGCTATTGACGCCACCAGGAATGAGGCGCTGGGCGGCGGCGAAAATTTCTTCGCTCTTCGAGAGCTGAAACGTCTTCTTAGTCACGCCCTCAGTCTATCCGCGAGAGCGCGCTTCGCGTGGCTATTTGGCCAGTGCTTCAGCCAGCGCTTTCGGGGTGGGCCGCGGGAGCTGGATCATCCTTGAAAACGACGCGTACTCGGGCGCCATCTCCGCGTAGGTCGTCTGTCCAATCGCAATGGCGAGGGCCCGGGGAGCGTTGGGCGTCCTCAGCCAGACCCTCACGGCTGATGGGCTCGCGAAGAAGACGGCCGAGAGGTTCTTAGGCACGACCGAGCCCTCGATGTCTTCGGTCCGGTAGGCGATCGGGTCGAGCACGACTCGTCCGGATTCCATGAGCCGCCCGCGCAGCTCCGTGGCCCGATCCCCCCGGGGCCAGAGAACCGTATGCCCGGGCTCCGTCAGGGCGAGGACGCGATCCGCGAGGCTCGCGGCGTCAGAGCTCTCCGTCTTGCAAACGGCGACGGGGTCGACCCCGAGGGCTCGCATCGCGCGTGCGGTCGCAATGCCGACGGCGCTGTGCGGGACGCTCTTGAGGTCTGGGCGTTCACCCCACAGGGCCTTCAGCGCTGGCAGCGCATTCTGGCTCGTAACGGCGACCATGCTCGGCAGGGAGTCGATCCTTGCGGCACGGATCTTGAGGCCGACCACGCGCACGAGGGGGAAGTGCAGGGGCCGCCAGTCGGGCACGGTGTAGACCGCGTCCATCCAACGCCGAGCAGAGCGTTCAGAAGCCGGTCCCGTCAGTGCGATTCTTCGTTCCATCGTGGTCCACCCAGTGGGGCCTGTACCAGGGAGGGCTACAGAGGCTTCGCGGCGTCCCGCGCCGCCTCGATAAGGCGTCCGCCGCCGCGCCCGTCTAGCTCTCGTGCAAGCTCGACGCCCAGCGCTTCCGCACGGTCGGCAGCGCCCGCAACCGTCCCTTCCACCGACTCTTGCCCATCGAGGGAAAGAACGCGGCCTTGGAGTCGGATCGTGTCACCTTCGACCGTGGCGTGTCCGCCGACCGGCGCGTTGCAGCCGCCCTTCATCTGGCGGAGGAATGAGCGCTCCGACATCGCCGCGGCCCAAGCAGCGTGATCTCTGAGTGAGCTGGAGAGCAGCTCTGCGCGCTCAGCGTCGTCGGAGCGACACGTGAGTCCCACGATGCCCTGGCCTACCGCCGGGAGAAAACGCGCCCGGTCCAGGACCTCCGTGATGTGCTGATCGAGTCCGAGCCGCACCAGCCCCGCGCGGGCGAGGACCGTGGCGTCCATTTCACCATCTGTCACTTTCGAAAGCCGCGTGGGGACGTTGCCGCGGATCTGCACGATGTTGAGGTCTGGCCGCGCCGCGCGCAGCATCGCACCGCGTCGCTGGGAACCCGAGCCCACCGTCGCTCCCTCGGGCAGGGCCGTGAGCGAAAGTCCGTCACGTGCGACGAGTGCGTCTTCGGTCACGCCGCGCTCCAGCACGCCCGCCAGCTGAACGCCTTCATGGAGCGTCGTCGTCATGTCCTTAAGGCTGTGAACGCCAATGTCCGCGCGCCCATCCGTGATCGCACGATCGACCTCTACGGTGAAGATGCCGATGCTCCCAAAGCGAGCGAGGTCGGTTTGCCGGTCCCGATCGCCACTGGACTCGATGATGACAAGCTCGACGCGATGCCCCAGGGCCTCAAGGAGTGCCTGGGTGCGCTTCGCTTGCCAAAGGGCCAGGGCGCTGCCGCGCGTGCTTAGCCGGTGGATCATGGGCGGGAGTATTGCAGAACCGCCCATGCCGGTGGCGAACCAGCTCGATTCAGCGCGGCGACTCGCCGCCGAAGTCTCGTTTCACGTCCCGCAGGAGGGCGTGGATATGGGCGGGTCCATCGGTTGTGGCCACTTCGAACGCGAATGACTCCGTCAGAATCGACCAGGTCCGAGCAGCGCCGAGGTCGCTGCTCCCCCAGCGCGCGAAGTGAATGGACTTTGGGTCCTGGCCGTCGAAGTGGTACGACCGCAGCTCGGGATCCAAGAGGTTGAGGTAGGTGTTCAGCAGCGCTTCGAGCTGGGCCGCAGTCTTCGGAGAGAGCTCCGCAAGGGATGCACCGGACGGTGCCGGCAGCTCTCGGTGGCCAGGTCCCATGCGGATGTCCCGGGGACGCCCTTGGGGTTCGCCCGAGGGAGAGGAAGGCTGGACCCTCTGGGCCGCTTCGTCGTCGAGGGTCGCGAGCAGGTCTTGCAGGCCTTGGTTCAGGTCCTTGAAGGCCGTCACACGGACACCATCTGGTGTGGCGGGCTGGCTGGGCCCGAAGAGCGGGCTTGCGCCCAGGAAGAAGGGAGTCACCGTCGGCGTGATACCGGGCTTGCACGTGACGTGCAGAGCGAAGTGGTGTCCCTCGAAGCGCCAGGACCAAGTGGTCTTGGGATCGGGCTTGCCGTAAATGCGCAGCCAGTAGAGATTAGGATCCCGGTGCGTTGCGACCTTCTCGGGTGTGGACTCCAGCTTGCGCAGTACGTTCTCAAGGTCGCGTACCTGGTGCCACGCCTCCATTCCGGCTTCGGAAAGGGCGGTATCGAGCAGTGCCTCAAGCATGGCGAGATCTTTCAGCGCAAGGTCGTCGAGCTTGATGCCCTCGCGGCGCACCGGGCCGAACGCCCACGTGCGCCTTTCGGGTGCGTCGAACGTCGTGGTGGCAAGGTCCCTTGCGCTACCGCTCAGCTGGTTCAGAAACCCCGTGGCATAGGCGGCCATCGCTTGGCCGCGCGCCGATCCGTCCACCGACTCTGGCGCGGTGCTGACGGGCTCCTGGAAGGACGCTAGCCAAGCGCATGCGACGAGCCCCCCGAGGGCGAGGAGTGATGGCGTCGCTGCGGCGATCGA
>CAYQKK010000060.1:0-38779 GCA_964417955.1 uncultured Planctomycetaceae bacterium | reverse complement strand
GTCAGAGTAGATGCCAGAGATACAGTTGCCTCAGCGGTCGGTCGGTTCGGCCCAGCCCACAGCCCACAGCCCGCCGGGGCTACTCCTCGTACGACCGATCGTTGGGGAACGCTGGGCCCTTCTTCGCCTGGGCCCTGCGGCCCCGGTTCTTCGTCGGGCGCGCCTGCTCCTTTGACGCTTTACCCTTCTTGAGGGCCATCGCCGCCTTGGGTGGATTGGCCGGGATCAAGCACTCGGGGCCCGAGCCGATCAAGTCCTTGCGACCGGCCTCGCACAGGGCCTTGTGCACCGTGAAGTAGTTCTCCGGAGCGAAGAACTGCATGAGCGCACGCTGCACCTTGCGGTCGCGGAGCTTCTTGACCGTCTCAACCGGCTCCATCGTCATGGGATCGAGGCCCGTGTAGTACATGCAGGTCGCGATGTCCATCGGAGCCGGGATGAAGTCCTGGACCTGGCGGGGCTTATAGCCTGACGACTTGAGGTATACCGCGAGCTCGATCATCTCGTCCACGCCCGAGCCCGGGTGGGACGCGATGTAGTAGGGCACGAGGTACTGTTCCTTGCCCGCTCGCTTGGACGCAGCGTCAAAGCGCTCGGCGAAGTGGTCGAAGGTGTTCGTCGCCGGCTTCTTCATGTGCGTCAGTACCGCGTCCGACGCATGCTCCGGCGCGACTTTGAGGTGCCCGCCCACGTGGTGGGTCGCGAGATCCTCCAGGTAGTCATCGTCGAACCGGGCGAGGTCCATGCGGATGCCGCTGGCGATGTGAACCTTCTTGATGCCCGGGACCTCGCGGGCCTTCTTCATCAGGCTCTTGGTCGGGTCGTGGCTCGTGTCGAGAAGCTTGCACACGGTGGGGTGCACGCACGAAGCACGGCGGCAGATGGCCTCGACTTCGGGCTTGGTGCAGCGCATGCGGTACATGTTGGCGGTCGGCCCGCCGAGGTCAGAGATCACACCTTTGAACTGCTTCTCTTTTGCCATGGTCTCGACCTCTTTGATGATCGAGTCCTCGCTGCGGCTCTGGATCGCGTTGCCCTGGTGCATCGTGATCGAGCAAAACGTGCAGCCGCCGAAACAGCCGCGCATGATCGTCACCGAGTCGCGGATCATCGCGTCCGCGGGGATGGGCTTGCGGTACGTCGGGTGGCTCATGCGCGTGTACGGCAGGTCGTACATGGCATCGAGCTCCTTCGTCTCGTGGGCCAGCGCGGGCGGGTTGACCACGAGCGTGCGGTCACCGTGCCGTTGGGTCAGTCGGGCGCCGTTCTGGGGGTTGGTTTCTTGGTGGAGCGTGCGGGTCATCTCCGCGAACGCGATCTTGTCGGAGAGGACAGACTCGTACGAGGGCAGCTCGCGGGTCTTCGTCACTGGTTCGCCGATGGGCCGATCGAAGGCGTGCTCGGGGAGATCGTCCTTCTTGCCCAAGAGATAGGCGACACCGCGCAGATCGCGGCAGTCGCGGATGGACTGGCCCTCGTTTAAGCGCTTGGCGATCTCGACAATCTGGCTCTCGCCCATGCCGAACCCGCAGAGGTCCGCCTTGCTCGTCACCATCATCGAGGGCTTGACGGTTTCGGACCAGTAATCGAAGTGGGCGATGCGCCGCAGCGAGGCCTCGACGCCACCGATCACCACCGGCACGCCCGGGAATGCCTCGCGGCAGCGCTGGGCGTACACCGGTGTCGCCCGGTCCGGGCGCAGGCCGATCTCGCCGCCAGGGGAGTAAGCGTCCTGATTGCGACGCTTCTTATTGGCGGTGTAGTGGTTGATCATCGAGTCCATGTTGCCGCCGCTGACCCCGTAGAAGAGGCGCGGCTTGCCCATGGCTCGCCATGCGTCCGCGTTCTTCCAGTCGGGCTGGCAAAGCAGCGCGACCTTGTAGCCCTCGGCCTGCAGCACCCGCCCCAGGAGGGCGTTGGCGAAGGAGGGGTGGTCGACGTACGCGTCGCCCGAGACGAAAACGATGTCGGGCTGGTCCCAGCCGAGAGCTTCGATCTCTTCAGGTGAGATCGGTAGGAAGTCTTGATGGGGCATGCCCCGGGATTGTCGTTCCTACGGGGGGCGGGGGCAACCCGCGCCGTCCCGTGAGATCCTCGAATGGGCTGGCGGCGGTGCGGCCAGCCCAAAAAGAGGCCCCGCGGCCGCTCATCCTCGTAGCTGCGAGTGAGGCTGACGGTCGCGGGGCGGGTGTGAGGCGGTGGGTCCGTCCTGCCCCTGAGCTTGGCAGAGGTCCCGGCCGGGATAGGCCGAGTCTGTCCCTCGGCGCAAACCGGAGGACGAGGCTCGGGGGGCAAAGCAACGCATTTCGGCCCCTAAAGCCGATGGAGAGGTCGGCCGTGGGGAGCGATAGTCGTTCGGCAGGCAGAACCCACCGCGCTCACACAGGGGAACCGCTTGGGAGGCGCGGAGTCCGTCAGGGTTTCTGTGATTTCTCCCGCGAACTCCAGAAAATCCCTCCCGAGCGCTGCCCCGCCGCTAGTTAGTCCTCGACCCGGCGAAAGGTGATGATGTTGCCGAATCCTGCGTTGACCGTAAGCGACTTGCGTTGCCGCTTGCCGCCCCTGAACTGAAGGTGCTTTACCGGGCCTGGCATCCACTCGAAGCACTCGAACCGCTCGTCTTGGGTCCACGTATACGTGCCAGCCATCTTCTCCGTCTTGGTGCTCAGCTCGAAGCCGCTTAGCTGGCTTCCCTGGAACACCATCTTCAGCGGGCGCAGGCCTTCTTCGTGGTCAAGCTGCACGAGGATCGTCCAGTAGTCGTTGACGCTCGGGCGAACGCTGACACACCTCGCTGCCTTCAGCGGGCCCCACTGGGCCGCGTGCTTGGGCCAGATCAACGTAGTGAGGGTCGTGGCCCACATGCTGGGGACGCGGTCGACGATTCTCGGCCGGACCTTCTCTGCTTCGCCCGCGATGACATCGTCGAGGAGTGCCCGGGCATTGTCCCAGGCCTTGCGCTCTTCAGGGCTCAGGCTAGCGGCTTCGGCGGTGCTAGCGTCCGTGACCGTGACGGGGCTAAGGGAAATCTGGTCGCCGATGCTCTCGATGCTGATGCGCTCACCCTTCGAGGACTCGTAGATCCCTTCCGCCGCCTTCAGTTCGCTCTTGGTGATCTTTCCGGGTTTGGGCGGCACCGGGTAGATCGGCTTGGAGCCGAAGAGCATGGACTCGATGTTCCACGCGAGATGGAGAGGGGGCCCCGTCTCGCAGTTGGAGAAGACGATCACGAGGGCGTCCTCATCGGGGAAGCGTTGCCACTGCGTGTGGAATCCGCGAACGTCGCCTCCGTGACCAATGCGCCGTGTGCCCCTGGCCGTCTCAGAGACACGCCAGCCAAGCCCAGAGCTTGCGCCGGAGGGCTTGAGCATCAGAGCGGCCGTTTCAGGCTTGAGGATGGCGCCGCCATCGAAGGCTTCAGTGAACCTCACCAGGTCGGCCGCGCAGCTCACCACGCCGCCCATCCCAAGGTACTGGTACCCGTAGGATCCATAGGGATGCTCCGCCGCCATGCGCACCGGAGAGTCGCCGCTATAGCCCACCGCTTGACGCTTCTCGGCGATGTCTTCGTCCCCTGTGAAGCCGGAGGACTTCATACCTGCCCGTTCGAAAAGCCGCGTGCGACAGTAGTCCTGGTACGAAGAGCCGCTTACCTGCGTCACGATGGCCGCGAGGAGCGCGTAGCCACCGTTCCAGTACTCGTACGCGGCTCCCGGCTCGCGCTCCATGGGCGCCGAAAGGTACGTCGCGACCGCGGCCTCCATGTCGTCGCCCGTGCCGGATGCACCCATGCGCGGCATGCCGGAGGTGTGAGACAAGAGGTGCTTCACCGTGATGGAGCGCTTGTCCTCGGGCACGCCCGGCAGGTGCTTCTCAATGGAGTCCGTGAGCGCGATCTTTCCGTCTTCCACGAGCGCCATGATCGCGCACGCGGTGATGGGCTTGGTGGCGGACGCGATCTCGAAGAGCGTCCCTTTGCCGTTCTTCCGGCGCGCCTTCCGGTCGGCCATGCCGTACCCGGCGTGGACGACGACCTTGCCGTCTTTCTCGGCGTAAACGAGGCCGCTCCAGCCAGAGGACTCGCAGGCGGCCAAGTATCCTTCGATCGCCGCTTTGGGGTGCTCCCCTTGGGCGGGGAGCGGAGCTGGGAGGGTTGATGGAAGAAGGCTTGGTACTAGAGCCAACGCGAGGGAAAGAACGCTCATGGGAGGGGGCTCGTAGGGAAAAGGCTGTGCGAGAGCCAGAGTGTAGCCCAGCCGGGGCGAGCGCGCAGCCAACGAGATGCGCCCTCGCGGCGCCCCCTTCCTGTAGGAGAGCCGCGAGGGCGCAAAAGGCCGCCAGGGGAGCCGAGGCGACTACATCGTCGGCACGACGAGGAGCGCGTTCGAGAGGTTCGTCGTCGCCATGCCGCTACCGTCGACGTCGCGGTACCAGTACTGCAAGAACAGTCGCTGGTTCTCCATGACCGGCATGCCACTCGGGTTCCCGAAACCGGTGGTGGGGATGTTCATGAGATCGGCTGCAAGGCTGACCGCCCCGGCCGTGCCGGAGTTCACGATGGCGTTGCCGACACCGCGGCGAAGATCGCCACCGACGCAGAGCGTGCCAGCGCCGCCGCCGACCGCCGGGGCGGCGGCGATGGCCGCCGCGGCGAGGAAGGAGGGGAAGAGTCGCATGGGGATTGAACTTGAATTCGAACGGAAAGGCGTCGTGCCTGTTCCGTCCCCTGCGCAGGACCTCGCCATCCCGGATCACGCCAATCGAAGAAACTGGCGGGCATGGTTCCCACATCGAGTCGATTCGCCTGAACCATGCGGACTACGGAAGGACGACCCCTTTGGACTTTGAGCGCGGCTTGATCGTGAGAAGGGTGTCGACGGCTTCCGGCTTCAGATGATCCGTTCGAGGCGCGTGCGCGCCTGTGAGGCGCAGTCGCACCGGCTCGCTGGGGCGGTGGGGAGCGAAGCCGCTGACCTCGACAACCCCCGCGCTGAGGTTCAGGGCACCGCCCGGTTCGACGACGGTGACCTGACCCACGAAGGCCTGGTTCTCGTCCACTAGCACCTCCAGTGGGACGCGCCAGCCAGGTCCGAAGTCCGTGTTGCACGGCGTCGCCGCCAGGACATCCGGGAGGAACGAGACCGGAGCGTCGTGGTCCACGCCCAAGAGCCCCGACGGCCACTGCATGACCTTGGCCATCAGCGACGCGATCGTCTTGGACCGCTGGACCGTGAAGGACGCAGCAAAGCCGCTCAGGGAAGCTCCGACGTAGGCGCCTCCGGTGCGCTCAACGTTCTCAGGCGCTGCGATCGCCTCTGGGTCCATGGGACCTAGGACTTCGCACGCGTCGAACAGTGAGCGTTCCGTGAAAGCCAAGGCCAAGAGCAGCAGCTCGTCCTCAGACTTCTTGCCTCGTCTTGCCACGTTGACCCGGCCGCTGTAGACCTTCGCGCTCTTGACCACCGCGGTGCTTTCGTTGCCGGGCGAGGTCAGCGTCACGGCGGCCCAGGAATCGATGCTCTGGCGGTTGCGCTCGGGCCCTTGGAAGCGGATGTCCCAGACATCCTTGTCGCCGCGCCGGAGCTCGTAGATCAGGAACGACTTGGCCAGCAGCGGGCCTGTGAGCGTCGCCGGTAGCTCAACTTCCAGAGCGGCCTCGACCGGCTCCGCTTGGAGAGTCTTGACGCGGTCGCGCCACGCCGAAGCCTCCATGCGCGTCGGCGAGGCGCAGGCGGAGGCGAGGAGGGCTGCCAGGGCAATGCTTCTGTGGGTCACCATAGGAGCACTCTAGCAGGTCGTCCCCCGATCTCGATGGATAGGAGCCTGCGCCACGGGTCGCGATTCCGTGAGCACCGCCAGGATCCATCCTCGCGGCGTTGCGCCGGACCCCCAATGGCGTCTACGCCCTCGCCGCCAGCGCGGAAATGCGCTCGACCCAGGGCTCCTCCGACAGGGGCAGGATGATGTGGTTCGCGCGCTCGACGACGGTGAGGATCGAGTTCGGCAGGCCCGCGTCGAGCACGGCCATCGTGGTCTTGGACGGCACGACCGTGTCGTGGCTGGCGCAAAAGAGATCGCAGGGGACCGCGACTTCGCCGAGACGATCCCGAAGATCAAGGGTGGGGATGGCCTTCATGCGCTCGGCGTAACCCCCGGCGGCAAAGCCGGGGATAGCCTGTCTGAAGAGCTCTTCTGCCTCCGGGTCTTTGCGCGGGCGGAAGAACAGCTTGCCCGCAAGCCGCAGCCGGGCAATACGCAGCAAGCGCCTAGGCGTGAAGGGGACGAGTGCAGCGCCGAGGCGAATCCGTACGCGGTGGGGGTAGTAGCAGAACGTGTTGACCAGCATCAGGCCGCGCACGAGGTCGGGGCGCCGGAGGGCGAGAGTCAGCGCGACCCCGCCGCCAAAGGACTCCGCGACTACGATCGCGCCGCGCACACCTGCCTCGTCCATCCGCGCGGCGATCGAGTCAGCGAGGTGATCGTAGAGCGCCGCGTTCCCCTCCATGCCCTCGTGTACGTAGGCCACCCGAAGGAGCCGGTACGCTCGTTCAATACGCGCCGCGGTGCCGAGCAGCAGCTCGCCCGTTCCGTCGATGCCCGGCACGTAGACGACAGCCGGCGCTTTCCCTTCGCCACTCGCGCTGGGATCGCTGTCGCTAATCAGGTCAGCGCGCATCGCCTTAGCCCTTCCAGGGTGCGTCGTAGCGCAACCCAAGGTTAAGGATCTTCTGCAGGAGCTTCGGGTAGTCGTAGCCCAGGGTCTCGAAACCCTCGGCGAAGTCTTCGCCGAAGCACAGGTCTGGGTTCGGGTTCGCCTCGAGCACCCACACGCGGCCGTCGCTTCCCATGCGCATGTCGACGCGCGTGTAGCCGGAGAGTCCGACGGCCTTGTGAATGCGCCGGGCGGTGCGCCGGATCTCGTCGATTTTTGCGTCGTCGAGGTCGAGGGCGGGGCCCGTGCGGAGGCCGATCTTCTTTTGGTAGGCCTGGTCCCACTTGACTCGGCTCGTGGCGATGTTGGCGACGCCGGGGGGCAGCTCGTCCATGAAGAGCTCCCATACGGGCGAAATCTCCACGCGCTTGTTGCCGAGAACGCCGACCGTGAGCTCGCGCCCCTCGATGTACTCTTCGCAGAGCGCGCCGGTGCCGACTTGCTCGTGAATAAAGGCGACGCGGGCGCGGAGCTGATCGATGTCACGCACAATCGACGCCTGGCTGATGCCGGTAGAGGCGTGCTCGCTGCGCGACTTGACGAACAGCGGCCACGAGAGCCTCTTCGGTAGCTGCTTGATCGACTGCCCGCGGGGCACCGTCATGAATCGCGGCGCGCGAATGCGGTGATAGGCGAAGACCTTCTTGCAGAGCGCCTTGTCGTTGGCGACGAGCAGGCCACGCGGGTTGCACCCGGTGTAGTGCTGCTTTTGAAGCTCTAGCCAGGCGACGACGGCGGAGTCGTAGATGCCCGCGTCGTGGAAGTACATCAGGAGATTGAACGCGATGTGGGGCTTGGCTTCCTTCAGCACGCGGCGGATGGGCGCGAGCTCGTCCTCAACGCCCACGCGAATGACCTCGTGCCCGAGGCTCTCCAGCGTCGTGCATACGTCGTGCTCCATTTTGAAGCCGTTGATGGCCTCGGGATCGAGGCCCTCAAGGGTCGGCGGCGGAACCAGCGCCTGGTGCATGAGCACAGCCACGCGCAGCTTGCGTTTCGTCATCGGTGGTAGTGGTTGTGCCCGCCGAAGAGAAATTGGGACGTGAGCGAGGTCAGGAGAATGGCGGTGTCGATGAGCGCGCCTTCGGTGTCGGCGCTCCCTCGGATGGACTTCTTGTCGTCGTAGTGGACGCACAGGTTGCGGAGCTTCGCGCGCACGATCATCTCGCGCACGACGTGGTCCACTAGATAGCGGTGCTGGCCGGTGGCTCCGGCGACGCGGCGCACGAGAACCTCCCGGTGGCGGCGCAGGAAGGGGGCGAGCTTGGGAGCGGCAGCGGGGGCGTCGTCGGCGGTCGGGAACGTGCGGCTGAGCTGGCCGTCGAATGCGGGCGTGCCTTCGTCCTGGTAGTGCTGACGCTTCTGGTCGTAGTAGTCCTGGAGCGTCATGCGGACGCGGTTCGAGGGTTCTTCCTTGCGGCGTGTCTTGAGCTTGGGGGGCTGATCCGCGATCTCCTTCATCAATCGGTCGACGTACTGCAGCTTGGCCATGGCGGGCCAGCCTTCGTAGCGCGAGCGCCAGCGCGAACCGGGGCGCAGCCAGACGGCGAAGGTCTCCGCGAAGTCCTCCAGCGGGTGGCTCTGGGAGTACCAGTAGTCGAGGTGCAGGACGTAGTCGCGGCTGGTGGGGTTCGGGGTGTACGAGGAGCTGTAGGGGGCGCCCGCCGGGCCGAAGACCTCGCGCCATTCCTTGCGGCGCCGCAGGCCGTAGGCGTTGTCGAGCGCATGCGCGGCCTCGTGGCGCATGAGCTTCATGCACTGCTCGGTGTTGCTGCCCTCGACCTGGAGCATTTGGCTGCGCTCGAGGCGGATCAGCCGCGGATGTGCCAGGTAGAACGGAATCGCGAAGCCGGTGCAGCCGTCGGGGGCGAACCAGTCGGTGGAGAGCCAGGCGTAGGGGCGGAAGCGGAAGCCGCGGCGCTCGAATTCCTCGTGCAGCGCGTCCATTCGCGGCTTGAGGGGGGAGCCTTCGAGCTCGACGCCGAGGTCCGAAATGCGGGTCCCGAGGAGCGCCTCACGCTTGAGGCTCGCCCACGCGGGGGCCTTCGGGCTTGTGGCTCTCGGACGCATCCCTCACAGCCTACAGGACGGGCATTCGTTCCCCAAAGGGGGATCGCGCCGCGGCTCCGCCGGGCTCCGCTGTATACTCTTCGGCTGAAACCATTCCGGCGGGGGCGGCGCTGTACGCCTGAGATGCACCCCTTGAACCTGATCCGGTTAGCACCGGCGTAGGAAGACCCATGATCGAGCCCGTACTGCCCGCCAACGGCGGCAAGCCCACTTCTGTTGACTCTGACGGCCGCCTTGAGCCCTTCGAGGAGAGCTTCCCGAGCTCCCACAAGGTCCATGACACCGTCGTGTGGAACGGGCACACCCTGCACGTGCCCAAGCGGCGCATTCACCTGTCCAACGACGACCCCGCCGTGGACGTCTACGACACGTCGGGCCCCCAGGGCTGCGACGTGCGCGAGGGCGTGCCGAAGCCGCGGTCCGAGTGGATCAAGGCGCGCCTTGAGACCGCGGACGGGAACATGTCCCAGATGCACTACGCCAAGCAGGGTGTGGTGACCGAGGAGATGGCGTTCGTCGCGAGCCGCGAGGGCGTCGAGCCGGAGTACGTGCGCGACGAGATCGCCCGCGGCCGCGCTGTGCTTCCCGCGAACATCAACCACCCCGAGATCGAGCCGATGATCATCGGCACGAACTTCCTCGTGAAGATCAACGCGAACATCGGCAACTCCGCCGTGACGAGCAGCATCGAGGAAGAGGTCGAGAAGCTCCAGCGCAGTATTCGCTGGGGGGCCGACACGGTCATGGACCTGTCCACCGGCGACAACATCCACGACACCCGCGAGCACATCATCCGCAACAGCCCGGTGCCCATCGGCACCGTGCCGATCTACCAGTGCCTTGAGAAGGTCAACGGCAAGATCGAGGACCTGACCATCGACCTCTTCATCGACACGCTCATCGAGCAGGCCGAGCAGGGCGTCGACTACTTCACGATCCACGCGGGCGTGCTGCTGCGCTACGTGCCGATGACCGCCAAGCGAGTGACGGGCATCGTGAGCCGCGGCGGTTCGATCATGGCCAAGTGGTGCCTTGCGCACCACGCGGAGAACTTCCTGTACACGCACTTCGAGCGTATCTGCGAAGTGATGAAGAAGTACGACGTCAGCTTCAGCCTCGGCGACGGCTTGCGTCCCGGCTGCATCGCGGACGCGAACGACGAGGCGCAGTTCGGCGAGCTGGAGACCCTGGGCGAGCTGACGAAGATCGCGTGGAAGCACGACGTCCAGGTGATGATCGAGGGACCGGGCCACGTGCCCATGAACAAGATCAAGGAGAACGTCGAGAAGCAGATGGAAGTCTGCCACGAGGCGCCTTTCTACACCCTCGGCCCGCTCACGACGGACATCGCTCCGGGCTACGACCACATCACCAGCGCCATCGGCGCCGCGATGATCGGCTGGTTCGGCACGGCGATGCTCTGCTACGTGACGCCGAAAGAGCACCTCGGCCTTCCGAACGCCAAGGACGTGAAGGACGGCGTGATCGCCTACAAGATCGCGGCCCACGCGGCCGACCTCGCCAAGGGCCACAAGGGCGCGCAGGCCTGGGACGACGCCCTCAGCAAGGCCCGCTTCGAGTTCCGCTGGCAGGACCAGTTCAACCTGGCCCTCGACCCGGTCACGGCCCGCGCCTACCACGACGAGACCCTGCCCGCCGAGGGCGCGAAAGTCGCCCACTTCTGCTCGATGTGCGGCCCGCACTTCTGCTCGATGAAGATCACCGAGGACGTGCGCAAGTTCGCCAAGGAGAACAACCTTGAGACCACGGAAGCCCTAGAAGCCGGCATGCGCAAGAAGGCCGAAGAGTTCACCGAGACGGGCGGCGAGATCTACAGCTAGCAGCGGCAGCCCGGTGCTGCACTGCCGGGTACCGGGCTGCCGCTAGTCCGCGATGCTAAGCCCGGCGCTCCGGTAGATCTTCGAAACAAGGGGCTCGTAGGTCGAGGCCAAGAGTCCGCTATGGACCCTCTCGCCGTCGCGGAAGACTCTCATCTGTAGGCACTTGAAGCAGATCAGAAGGTCAACCGTCGAGCCTCCGCTGCGCACGCTCACGCCGTGCCGCGGACCGAAGCAAGCGGCTATGGACGTGTCGTTCGCCCGGCACGATTGCGCGATCAGATCGAGCAGCTCAAGGACCAGCGCAGGCTCGGCCAAGGTGGTTTGCCCGAGCACCTCAAACCCATGGAAGAATGATGGATCCGTGAGCGACGCCGGCCCGTTCCGGCCGTCCGGGGACACAGCGAGAAGTTCCAGCGCGGCCGCCTGTCGGATCGCTTGCGCATCAGGTGCGAGCAGATCCTCACCAAAGTCCAGTTCGGCAAGTGAACCTGCGCTTTGGGACCCGCCACAGGCGAGGAGCCCGAGGGCGACGGCCGCCGCTGACAGGGATCGAATCGTAGGACTCATGGGCTGCATCGTATCGGCCGTTGACATAGCGTTGACGCCCGGGAGCTGCGATTCGTCATAGGCTGTGGGTGATGGCGACCCCCAAGGCTCCCCGACCCCTACGCGTTCTATTGCTGCTCCTCGGGGTGGTGGTAGCTCCTGCGATCGCTGCCCTCGGCGTTTTTGGTCTGCATGACCTCAGCCTCGTGGCTGAGGCGCGGCTCCGAAGCGATGCCACCGTGAGGGCGAGGGCCGTCCGTGGCCTTTGGGAGACTCGCATTGCACGGGCCGAACCTGTGGCTCCCGCGCTTGTCTCGATGTCCCTTGGTGCAGGCGAGCGCTTGGGGGACGATGAGGCGGCTGCCTGGCCGAGTCTCCCACGGACCTCGCCTGCTCGGCTTCACGCGCTTGCGGCCAAGACTGATCTAGCTAGCGGCGAGATTTCGTCTGCCGCGCAGCACGCGGCGGACGCGGTTGCAGCGAACTCCGGAATCCAGGGGGAGCTTCTCATGGGGCTGGCCCATGGGCTGCGACTCCTCGCCGACGGGGGAAGCCAAGAGTCGCTCGAGCCGGCGTTGACTCTCTACGAAAAATACGCCGCGCGGACGAGTTTTGCCGCCCCCTACCACCAAGGCATTTCGGCGCGGCTCCTGGCTCTCCTGTGCGTTGAGCGTTGGCTGCCGCCTTCGGAGCGCGATTCCGAGCTCGCGGCTCTACGCTCTGCGGTTGAGTCGCACGGCGTCGCACTGCCAGTCCCTGTCGGCGATGGAATTCGATGGGCCGGTCAGACACCAGAGCTCGAACAGGATCCTTGGTGGTCAGCGTTGGAAGAGGCGGCGCGACGCCGCCTGCTCGGGAGCGGCGGAGTCTGGGACGCGCTGTTCGATCATGAAGCCCGCTTGGGGTTGGCGTTCACGAAGGGGTGGGGGATTGATCGAGTAAGCGGCGGTCCGCTCGGTCGCTGGGCGATCGTTCCGCTAGAGGAGCACAAGGTCTGGGTCGCCCATCGCAGGACAGCAGACGGTGGACTCCGTACCTCGGTGCATACGGCCGCTCAGCTCGATGGGGCGCTCAATGGTCTCGTTGCATCTGGTTCGGAGGATGGAGCGAAGACCCGCGACGGCTTTGTGGTTCAGGCCTTTGGGGATTCCGGTCCGTCGTCTGCGCTCATCGAGCCCCTCTCCCTTGAGGGGACGACCGCTTCCCTCTGGGTTCACCAGTCGGATGTCGATGGCTACATGGCGCCGATGACGCGCCGTTTCCAAGCTCTCCGTATTGGGCTCTTGCTCACCGCGCTGCTCATAGTGGCGGCTTCTGCTTTCGCCTGGTTCGCCATGAAGCGTGGAGAGCGGCTACGCTCACTGCGATCGACGTTCGTCGCGAGCGTCAGCCACGACCTCCGCACGCCGGTGGCGGCCATCGGGCTCCTCGCGGAGAACATGGCCCATGGCTATCACCAAGGCGCCGAGGATCACTACGTAGAGTCGCTGCAGAGCGAGACCGCACGGCTTCGAAGGCTCGTGGATGATCTTTTGGACTTCGGCCGCATCGAGGGAGGGCTGCCGCCCCAGGTGCGGCGGGTGCCGGTCATGGTCTCGTCCTGGATCGCGGGCTTTGTCGAGCGCGAACGCAAACGCTGTCATCCCCTTGGCTGCGCCCTCGATCTCGTGGTCGAGGGGCTGCCGGAAAGCGCCTACCTCGACCCAGCGGCGATGGAGCGAGCCCTTGCCAATCTTATTGACAATGCCGTCAAGCACGGCGGCGCCCAGTCGGTTGAGCTTCGGGCGCGAGGAGCCGATGGGGACCTGATCTTCGAGATCATCGACGCGGGCAGCGGGCTGAGCTCCGCCGCGCTTCGCGCCGATCTGTTTTTGCCCTTCGAGCGCGGGGGCGTCCAGTCCACGGGGACGGGCCTCGGTCTCAGCATCGTCGAGAAGATCGCGCTGGCGCACGGCGGCCGTGCAACCCTTGGGCCCCATGCCGGCGGCGGCGCCATCGCATCGGTTTCCGTAGCGCTTGAGAACGAGGAGTCCGCGTGACGAGCCACATCCTCCTCGTGGAAGACGAGCCGGTCATCCGGCGAACGGTGAGCGACGCGCTCCGCGCCAACGGCTACCTCGTGTCCGAGGCAAGGGACGGCGAAGCGGGTGAGTCCATTGCACTGCGGGAGGCGATTGATCTCGTGCTCCTCGACGTGATGCTGCCGGGGAAGAGCGGCTTCGAGGTGCTACGTGCGCTGCGATCGGACCGCTTGGCGATTCCCATCGTTCTCCTAACGGCCCGGGGCGAAGAAGCCGACCGCGTCCAGGGCTTTGAGTACGGAGCCGACGACTACGTCATGAAGCCCTTCTCTATGCAGGAGCTGCTGCTGCGCGTCAAAGCGCTGCTCGCCCGGGCCGACGGCGGAGCGCCCGGTGTGAGCGGCATCACCGAGGTCGTCCGTTTCGGCGACACAGAAGTCGACTTCCAGCGCTTCACCGTGCGCTGCGGCCGCCGCCGCTCGGGCCTCTCGCGGCGCGAGCTAGAGCTGCTCGAGTACCTCATGCGTCGAGATGGGGAAACGGTCGATCGAACGCAGATCCTTGACGACGTTTGGAGCCCCGACAACGAGTCGACGACGCGCACTGTCGACCAGCACGTCCTCAAGCTGCGCAAGAAAATCGAAGCGGACCCCAAGGCCCCGCGGCATCTCTTGACCGTGCGCGGCGTGGGCTATCGCTTCACGCGCGTGCCCCTTACCGACTGAGCCCGTTGATGTGGCGTTGACAACCGCTGGCCGGTTCCCGCCGATGATACGAGCGTTCGACATTCCCATCCGATTCGACCCGAGGTTGACCCATGTTTAGCGCCACGCTCGCCGCCACTCTCCTTTCTTCACTTCCGCCCTGCTTCCCAGTCCAAGACGCCGCCGGCACGATCGATCGTCTGATCAACCCGCAGGCGGTGCCATCACAAGGAGCCCAAGGGGAGGCATCTGCCGCACCGCTCGATCTCGACGCCTCGATCAGAGCGCTGATGAATTCTGCGGGGAGAGATCCAGACGCGGTCGGTCTGCTCGGCCGAGCCGCCATCCCGACGCTGCGACAAATGCTGATGACGCAGTCGTTCGATGACTTGAGCCGGCGTAAGACGGCTCGGCAGCCGGTCTACCAGCTCAAGAGAATCGACCCAGCCGCCGCTATCAAAGCCATGCGGGCGCTGGCTGAGACCGACATGGATCGCTTCATGCGGCTCTACCGCGCGGGCTACACACCGTTGCGCTATAGCGATGGTGTCAACATGGACTGGTGGGGCGACGGCTTGTCTAAGGATCAGACCCCGGCAGCAGAGCTCTTGGAAGCCGTTCTCCAATCGCAAACCCTAGCGGCCGCGGAACAACTTGCCGTTGCGTGCGAGGCTTTCGAGTACGGACTCGCCACTGACACGAGCCGAGGGCTGATCGAGGCCAATCTGGAGCAGGCCCTAGGGGCTGGGCTCGGCTACCGCGGCGCAGAGGCGTTCTTCCTGGGCGCCGATGGTCTGCCTCTACCTGGTCTCTCCCGCCAGGCCGCCCTCTTTGTGATCGAGGAGGGACCGTACCTAGCATTCGAGCCGCTGCTCGACTCGGCAGATGACGAGGTTCGAAATGCAGCCTGGTCGAAGCTGATCCGTCGGGGCCCGGGGGGGGCCCAGAGGAGAGAGCTTGTCTTCGGCCATCTGGAGTCTGCGACACCGAAGCAGGTGGTGTCATCGTTCACCAGGTCTCAAGGGGGCTCAACAACTGCCAAGGACCTCATCGGCGCCACGATTCCCCAAGTCCATGCGTTTCTTGAGTGCTGTGTCAGTACATCGACGGGCCTCAGCCGAGTTTCGCTCTATGTTGATACGGCGATTCGCGCCGCACTGAAGGGGGCCGCGGCACCGGACGCTGCGGCGGCGGAGGAGCTTATACGGACGGTCTTCGACGGCCCATTCCCTGATCTCCAAGGGCATCTCCAAGACACGCGCCAGCCGCTCGATCTGACAATCCAGGACCCCTCCGTGGCCCTCGGTGTCTATCGCGCCATCATGACGAGTGCATCCGGCGACCGCGGGAAGGCCATCGGGCAGTTCTGGGGGAACTGCCCAACAGCGAAGGATGAGAGGCGCGCAAGCTACATCGCGGATGGACTCTTGGCGGTCGACCCCCAGTTGATACCGGACGAGCTCAAGCTGAAGACGGGGCAGCTCGTTCAGTTGGCCCCAGAGCGCCAAGCGGAGTTGCTCCGCTGGGTCTGTGCTGCTGGTCGCGCCATGGAGCAGACGGCCACTGCGGACCTCGCACTTTGGAGCGGCAGCGCGTCTCTTTTTCGAGACGCTGCCTTCGATGAGGCGCGCAGTTGGCGCGAGCGGGCCACGGCGCTCTTGGCGCTTTTCTCGAAGTCGGATGTCACCGCGGAGGACGCCAATCTAGCCGCCGATGTGCTAGCCAAAGCGCTCAGCGATCCCGCCAAGCGTGAGCTGTTCTTGAGGCTCATGCGGGTCCGCGTGAGCGAGCTAGATCTTCCGCTAATGCCCCAGTGGAACGCGATGGTGGTGGCGCTGTACGCAGCGCCGCAGATCTCCAACGCGGTGAAAGAGCAGCTCTTTTTGTCCGAAACTCCTACGAGCAACACTACGGTTCAGAACCTGTTGGACACGGCGAGCGGCTGCGTCGATCAAGACAGCCAGACGATTCGATTCAAGCGCTTAGGTGACTTCGCCGCACCTCTCGCGGCGCAGGGGCGCATCTCTGTTCCATCATCCCTCTTGAACAACTGGCTGGAGTTCGGAAGCACCTACAGGGATTTGGTCACGCACGTGATCAAGCGCCCCGAGGGTGAAGTCCAAGAGCGCGCCCTCTCCCAGCTACTTCGGAGGATCGAGAGCGGCAGAGGTGGGTTTCACGACAAGGACTGGTTGTCGGCCGAAGTACTGCGCTTTTCCTCGCCGAACGTCGTCGAGCGACTCGTCGCGGCCGTTGGGTCCGCCAACTCAGCTCCGCTGACCGAACTCGTTACGACGAGGATCGAAGGGCTGCGCCAGCTTCGCGCTGCGGGAGAAGCGTGGTCGAGCGTTAGCACCCTGCCAACCCGCGAGACCGCCCTCGAGATGCTTCTCAAGAACATCGACAGCAGCTCCCTCGAGGTTCGGATGGAGGCAATTCGAGGACTTGGAACTCTCGGAGCCGTGGAGACCCTTCCCGTGCTCATCGGGATCGTTGCTAGCAAGTCCGGTGAAGAGAAAGAGCTCGCTAAGACGACGCTGCGGCAGCTCAATGAGTGGGCGCTACGATCAACGACGAGCATCAAGTAGCAGCACTGCTACTTGATGCTAGACACTCCACGGCAGCGTTCTCGGTGGTCGGTCAGCGTTTCTTGGTGGGCTGGGTCGGCGGCTAGGTTGTTCAGCTGGTTTGGGTCTGCGGCTAGGTCGAACAGCTGCTCGTACGGGGGGTCTTGCTCGTAGTAGTTGGCGTAGACCCAGCGCTCGCCGCGGAGGCCGATGCTCTTGGGGATCTCTTTGTGGTTGAAGTGGTGCTCGACGAGGAAGTCCTCGCGGCGCGGGAGGGTTTCGCCATTCAGGTACGGGGCTAGGCTTTGGCCTTCGTAGGTCTTTGGGACCTCGGCGCCGGCTAGGGCTAGCAGCGTCGGGGCGAGGTCTACGTTGAGGGCGATGGAGTCTTCGGTGGTGCCGCGAGTCTTGGAGTCGGCGCGGGGGTCGGAGATGATGAACGGGACGCGGATCGACTCTTCGTAGATGAACCACTTGCCCGCGAGGCCGCGTTCGCCCAGGAAGAAGCCGTTGTCGCTGATGAAGAGGACGACGGTGTTGTCCGTGAGGCCGCGGATTTCTAGCTCGGCGAGGACGCGGCCCATGGCTTGGTCCACGCCGGTGATCATCCGCCAGTAGTCCTTGGTGCGCTTGATCTGCTTTTCTCTGTCGTCGAAGCGCCACGTCCAGC
Organism: uncultured Planctomycetaceae bacterium; assembly: GCA_964417955.1. Lineage (GTDB taxonomy): Bacteria > Planctomycetota > UBA1135 > UBA1135 > Saltatorellus. The sequence continues at coordinate 21,648 of CAYQKK010000060.1, read as the reverse complement.
GGCGGCGGCCCAGGGACTTAGCGAGGAATTCGGGGAGGGCCTCGAAGCCTTCTTTGGCGAGGGGCGGGGGCGAGACTTCGGCGTCCTCGTACAGCGTCGCGAGGTCAGGCGGTGGGATGAACTGGTCCTCGTGGGCGTCCTCCGCGTGGGGCGCGTTGAACGAGATGGTGAGGCAGAACGGTGCGCCGGTGCCGTCTTTGGGGAGCATGTCGATCGCCGCGTCGGCGGTGCGCTCCGTCAGGTGGGCTAGGTCCTTCTTGAGGTAGGGCGGCGACATCGAGCGGAAGTCGTCGAAGAGATCCGTCCGGGCGCTCTTCTCCATGCGCACGCCCCACTTGCCCACGAAGCTCGTGCGGTAGCCGCGGCGCCGGAGCTGCGCGAAGTAGGTGTCCTCGGCAAGAGCCTGGCTCATGGGGGGCTTGCCGAAGGTGTAGCCGTGGGTCGCTTCCCAGCGGCCGGACATGATGCTGGCACGGCTTGCGGCGCAGATGGGCGTCGTTACGAACGCGTTCGTGAAGCGGACGCCGCGGGCGGCTAGCGAATCCATGTGCGGCGTTTGGAGCACCGGATGCCCCGCGCAGCCCATTTGGTCAAAGCGCTGGTCGTCGGTGACGATGACCAAGAGGTTGGGCCGCTCGGGTGTGGTCGCTTCTTGCGCAGGTGCGAGGCACATGAGGAAGAGGCAGAGGAGAAGCAGTCGCATGGCGCGAGCGTAGCGCGGCCGCGGTTAGAGTGCTTCCCATGATCAGTCTTCTCGCCTCCGTCGTGATCGTCAGCTCCCAGGTCGGACTCCGCTGCGAGGGCGAGTGCGCGCCGCTTGCGGTTTCGGGGACGCCCCGATTCTCCTGGCAGCTGGACGGGGAGGAGCGCTCGCTGATCCAATCCGCTTGGCAGGTGCAGGTGGCGAGCGACACGTCACTCTTTGCGCCTGATGGCGCCGATCTCTGGGACTCTGGAAAGGTCGCCGCCACGGAAGTGCCGACGGTCACCTACGGCGGACGCGCGTTGGCGGCGGGGGATGTGTGCGCGTGGCGCGTGCGCTTTTGGGACGCGGCGGATGAGGCGTCAGCCTGGAGCTCGCCCGCAACCTTCGAGGTGGGTCCGCTCGGGCCGGACGACTGGGCGGGGGCCCGCTGGATCGACGCGGGCGGCGAAGCCCATGCCTCGGATGAGAGCGCCTACGAGAACCGTCCCGCCCCGCTTCTGCGGCGGGAGTTCGTGCTCGATCAGCCCTTCGTGAGGGCGCGGCTGCACGTGGCGGGGCTCGGGATCTGTTTGCCAAGCCTCAACGGTCAGCCGATCAGCGAGGCCGACATGGATCCGACCTGGACGGCCTTCGCGAAGCGCGTGCTGTTCCGAACCCATGACGTCACGGACCTTCTGCAGCCGGGCGCGAACTGTCTTGGGGTAGAGCTCGGGAACGGCTGGTACAACCCGCTGCCGCTGCGCATGTGGTGTCATCGACACATCGCGGAGACCCTCGCCACCGGGCCGCCGAGTGCTATCGCGTGCCTTGTGCTGACGATGGCGGATGGAACGACGACCACCGTGACCACGGGCCCCGGCTGGAAGACCGCCGCGGGCCCGACGCTCTTCGACAATCTCTACCTCGGGGAGGTGCGGGATCAGCGGCTCGCTCAGGTCGGCTGGAGTGAGCCGGCCTTCCAGGACGACGAGTGGGCCCCTGTGCATGTCGGGCCCGAACCAGCGACTAGGCTGCGGCCGATCCGCGTCGAGCCCGTACGCATGGCCGAGACCGTCCCCGCGACGAGCGTCACGCGCCTCGACGCCCAGACGCTCATCGTGGACTTCGGTCGCAACCTCACGGGCGTCCCGGAAATCGACCTCGCGGTGGAGGCCGGAACGCAGCTGACGTTCCGCTACGGCGAGCTCCTCCACGAGGACGGCACCCTGAATCCCATGACCAGCATCTGCGGTCAGATCAAGGGCACGCGCAACGGGCCCAACGGGATGAAGATCCCCAAGGGAGGGCCGGGGGCGCCAGAGTTCGCCGTGCAACAGGATGTGTACACCACGCGCGGGGGCGGAGAGACCTACCGCCCAAAGTTCACCTTCCATGGATTCCGCTATATGGAGGTCAAAGGAGACGCCGCCGGGATAGAGGCCTCCGCCTGTCGCGCGCGCCTCCTGCGCACCGACCTCCAGTCCGTGGGTTCGTTCAGCTCCTCGTCCGAACTCCTCAACGGCATCCAAGAGATGTGCCGCAACACCTTCCTCGCCAACGTTGTCGGCGTGCAGTCGGACTGTCCCCATCGCGAGCGCTTCGCCTACGGCGGCGACATTGTTGCGACCAGCGAGGCGTTCCTGATGAACTTCGATATGTCGCGCTTCTACGCCAAGACGGTCCGCGACTGGGGGGACAGTGCGCTTGCCGATGGGAGGTTCACCGACACCGCTCCGTTCGTGGGGATCGACTACTGCGGCGTGGGCTGGGCGATGGTGCACCCGCTGCTCCTAGAGCAGCTCGATCAGCACTACGGGGACCGAGCGCTCCTCGTGGAGCAGTTTCCCGCCGCGCTTCGGTGGCTCGACGTGGAGGCCGCGCGTCGCAAGGACGGCCTCGTGACTGTCGGCCTCGGGGATCACGAGGGACTGCAGCGGGTGGGCGGCGCCGTGCTGACCACGCCCATGTTCGTCGACGCGGCGCGGCGCGTAGCGCGACTGGCAGGGCGCCTGGGCGACAACGCCGTGGCCGAGCGGTGCAACGCTCTCGCGGAAGAGTCCGCCGCCGCGTGGCGCGCGGCCTTCGCAGGTAAGGCATCCGAGGGAATCATCGGGTCCGGTACCCAGTCCGAGCTGGTCTTCGCCCTCGGCTACGACGTCGTTCTCAATGAACACCGCGCGGCCGTCTTCCATCAACTCGTCGGGAGCCTAGAGAGCGACGACGGGCCGCGGCTGCAGACCGGCATCTTCGGAACGCGGATGCTCCTTGAGCAGCTCTCCCGAGGCGGACGATCGGATCTCGCCTTGGCCCTAGCCGCTCGGGAGACGTTTCCGTCCTGGGGCTGGATGCTTCGCTCGGGGGCGACAACCCTCTGGGAGCACTGGGAGGGCAGCGACAACACGTTCTCGAACAACCACCCGATGTTCGGTTCCGTCTCGGCGTGGTTCTACCGCTGGCTCGGCGGCATTCAGCCTTCCCCGGACGCGGTGGGATTCGATCGAGTCACGATTCGGCCCCAGGTGCTCGCGGGCCTTGAGCACTTGGAAACATCCCATCGGACGATTCACGGCACGATCGAGTCTGGATGGCGGCGTATCCCCGGTGGCGTTCGTTTTGAAATCGTGATCCCCCCGAACACGCGCGCGGTCATCGAGCTCGGGGCGGCGGACCAGAAGCAGCTCACAGAAGATGGCGGGTCACTCTCGCCATCCGTCGAAGTGCTCGAAAACGGGACGGGCACCCGGCGCTTTGGGGTCGGGAGTGGGCGCTACGTGTTTGACTTGAGGTGAGTCATGCCGATCGGTCTGGCGGTTTCTGACCCGCCTCCTTACTGTCAAGCACATGAATCGCAAGACCCATCAAGTAGGCGCCATCGTCGCGCTCGCCGCTCTGATCACTCCCACTGCACTGGCTCAGAACGACGAATGCGCCGGGGCGCTTCCACTCCCCGTGGGCACGGTGGCCTTCGATACCGCGGTCGCGACCTTGAGCGCTGAGGTCTGGCCGTGCGCCAGCGGAGGCGGTCCTGACCTCTGGTACACCTACACCGCAACGGCGAATTCAACGCTGACGATCAGCACCTGCGGGAGCACGTACGACACCGCGCTTGAGGTCTTCGAAGGCGGGTGTGGCGCGCTGGTGCCCCTCGACTGCAACGATGACTCGTGCGCGCTCCAAAGCTCCATCTCGTTCGCCGCGGCCTCAGGTGCGACGTACTCCATTCGGGTCGGCGGATTCTCCGGCGCCTCGGGCTCCGGGACCCTGGCGCTCGACGATGGATCGCCGCGGCTGAACCCCGTCAACGGCAACTTCTACTTGGGCGTTTCCGCACCGGGAATCTCATGGGATCAGGCGCGTGCCGACGCTGCGGCCATGTCGCACATGGGGATCCAAGGGCGACTGGTCACCCTCAACGATGCCCAAGAGAACGACTTTGTTTTCGCGCTGGGGAACGTCAACAACTACTGGCTCGGCGCATTCCACAACACGGCGTCACCCAGCTACTCAGAGCCGGAAGGCGGCTGGGAGTGGATCACGGGTGAAGCTTTCACCTACACCAACTGGCTGGTGGGCGAGCCGAACAACTCCGGTGCCTTCGGCGCCGAGGACTACCTTGAGCTGCTGCAGAGCACGGGCTTTGGCGAGACCTGGAACGACGCGGCGCAGATGGAGCATCCCGCAGGGTACGTCGTGGAGTTTTCCTCCGACGGACTCGGAGTGAGCTACTGCTCGACGAACCCCAACTCCCAGGGGACGGAAGGACGCATGTCCGCCACGGGCTCACTGGCGGTGGCCAACAACGACCTGACGGTGACTGCCTCGGACATCACGAGCCTCGTGTTCGGCTTTTTCATCGTTAGCCGCACCGAAGGCTTTGTCATGAACCCCGCGGGCAGCGCAGGCAATCTGTGTCTTGGTGGCGCGATCGGTCGCTACGTCGGACCGGGGCAGATCCAAAATTCTGGCCTCGCGGCCGAGATTAGCCTCCCGATCGATCTCACCCTGATCCCGCAGCCCCTTGGATTTGAGGCCGTTGCGCCCGGCGACACTTGGAGTTTCCAACTTTGGCACCGTGACTCGGATTCTGGCGGCAACCCGACGTCCAACTTCACGGACGGCCTGCGACTGACGTTCAGTTGATTCACGGCGGTGTGTCAGTCGATCACCAGGGATCGTCGAAGGGAGGGGCCCTAGCAGCGAATACTTGGGTCTGCGCGATGATCGCGTAGGATCGACAGGACCCTCCCATGCTGCATCTGCTGTTCAAGAAGAGCTTCGGCTCTCTCATTTTCTCCCAGTCCCTCGGGGCGTTCAACGACAACGCCTTCAAGCAGCTTGTGCTGCTGCTGGCGGTGTCCGCCTCGACCACCGAGGCGATTCCGTGGATGGCGGAGAGCCAGCTGGCGGTGAGCGGCGGGCAGTTCTGGCCGGCGACGCTGTTCGCTCTGCCCTTCGTTCTTTTGTGTTCGCTCACAGGGGCGATGGCGGACAAGTTCTCCAAGTCGACGATCATCAAGGTCGCCAACTTCCTGGAGATCGTCGTGATGGGGGGCGCCCTCGCGGCGCTTGCGCTGGAGAGCTATCCGCTGCTTCTTGTGGCCGTGCTCATGATGGGCGCCCAGAGCGCGCTCTTCGGGCCGTCGAAGTACGGGATCGTGAAGGAACTCGTGGACGAGCGCGACATGTCGCGGGCGAACGCGCTGATCCAAACGATGACGACGCTGTCGATCCTCGGCGGCCTCGTCCTTGCTGGGGTCTTGGCCCAGCAGTTTGGTGCGGCGCTCTGGATTCCCGGTGCCGTCTACGTTGGACTCGCGACCCTCGGGCTCTTGGCTTCTCTGCCCATCGAGCACCAGCCCGCGAAGCACCCCGAGCGGAAGCTCAACTGGTTCTTCCCCTCCGCGATGCGGGAGCAGTGGAAGGTCGTTCGCCAGGACCGCAACCTTGTCGTGTCGATTCTCGGTAGCTCGTTCTACTACTTCGTGGCGTCGCTGCTGCTGCTCGTCGTCAACGAGTACGGGATCAAGACGCTGGGCCTCGACAAGGACGGGACGTCGTTCCTTCTGCTGCCCGTCGTCTTGGGCATCGCCGGCGGCGCATTGCTCGGCGGCAAGCTGTCGGGGGATCGAGTGGAAGGCGGCCTTGCGCCCCTGGGACTTCTCGGCATGGCAGTGGCGACTTTCGCCACCCAGGTCGCTCCGACCAGTGTCACATGGATCGCGATCTGCCTCGGGCTCCTGGGCCTCTCGTCCGGCATCTTCACGCTGCCGATTCGCACGCTGGTCCAGGTACTGCCGAAGAACGAAACCCGGGGCTCCGTCCTGGGGTTCAGCCAGGTGCTGGACTTCATCGGTATCTTGATCGCGGCACCATTCATGGCACTGCTCCAAGGGGCGGGCGTTGGCGGCGGCGCCCTGTTTGTCGCGATCGGTGCGCTGCTCGTCTTCGCCTTTCTCGTCTCCTTGAAATACGCAGCTCACTTCACGGTTCGACTGTTCATCTGGACCCTCGCCAATACCGTTTACCGGATGCGTGTACGCGGCGGCGAGAAGATCCCCGAGACCGGCGGTGCGCTGCTGGTATGCAATCACGTGTCCTTCGTGGACGCCGTGCTCGTAGCGGCGATCGCGGGCCGACCCGTTCGGTTCCTGATGTTCCGCTCGTTCTTCACGGTCCCGCTGCTCGGGTGGTTTGCCCGCAAGATGGAGGCCATCCCGGTCTCCAGCGGCGACACGCGGGAAGAGAAGGAGGCGGCGCTCCAGGCGGCGGCGGATGCAGCCGCCAGCGGCGAGCTCGTTTGTATCTTTGCGGAAGGGTCGATCACCCGCAGCGGGCACATGATGCCCTTCGCGACGGGGATGGAGCGCATCGCGCGCGAAGCGAACGTCCCGATCCTACCCGTCGCCCTCGACCGCCTGTGGGGGAGCATCTTCAGCTACAAGGGCGGGCGAGCGTTCTTCAAGATGCCCCGCGCGCTACCCTACAAGGTCGACATCTCCATCGGGGACCCGATGGACTCCGGCACCAGTGCGTTCCAGGCGCGGCAGAGGATTCAAGAGCTGATCGCGTCCCAGCGCACCGAGCGCCAGGGGCGGCGCGGGTCCCTGGCTTGGCGTTTTCTCAAGGAGTCGCGCGCTTACGCCTCGAAGCCGGCCCTTGTGGATAGCACCGGCACCGAGCTGAACTTCCGCAAGCTCATGGTGGGGGCGCTCTGTATGCGGGACATTCTGCAGCCGTACATCGGAACGAAGCAGAACGTTGCGGTGCTGCTGCCCCCTGGCGCCGGCGGCGCATTGGCGAATCTCGCGCTCGCGCTCAGCGGCCGGACGTCCGTCAACCTCAACTACACGATGGACAATGCCGACCTCGCCGCCATGTGCGAGACGGCAGACGTGGACGTGGTCATCACAGCTCGCCGCTTCCTCAAAGGCCTCGACCGTCCGTCTCCGCTGGCACTAGAGAAGACGATCATCCTGGAGGAGATCCGCGGCGACATCACAACGGCCAAGAAGCTCAAGTACCTCGCGCAGTCGTTCCTGCCCGGCACGTGGCTGGCGAACCACCACGCGCCGAAGTCAAAGAACGGCCTGGCGGAGTCCGAAGAGGTGGCGACCGTCATTTTCTCCAGCGGCAGCACCGGGACGCCCAAGGGCGTCATGCTGACCCACTCCAACGTGCTCTCCAACGTGCAGTCGGTGCTCCAGGTGATCTCCCTGGGGCCCGGCGACGCGGTGCTCGGCATCCTGCCGTTCTTCCATAGCTTCGGCTACACGGTGACGCTCTGGGCGACGCTGCTCTCCGGCTCGCGCGGCGTGTACCACGCGAATCCGCTGGAGGCCAAGGTGATCGGTCAGATGTGCGGCGAGAACAAGGTGACGATCACCATCGCGACGCCGACGTTCTACCAGTCCTACTTGCGCCGGTGCCAGCCCGAGGACTTCGCGAACATTCGCGTGGCGCTGTCGGGCGCGCAGAAGCTGTCCCAGGGGCTGAGCGATGCTTGGCAGGCCAAGTACGGCTCGAAGCTGATGGAAGGCTACGGCTGCACCGAGCTAAGCCCCGTCGTCTCCGCGAACCTTCCGAGCCCAGACAGCGCCCCCCGTCGCGCTCGCAGTCACAAGGCGGGCTCCATCGGGCGCCCGATTCCGGGTGTTGCGGTGCGCATCGTTGACCAAGACCGCTATCCAGCAGAGGTCGTCGAGCGCGAAGCGGGCGACGAAGGGCTCATCGTCGCGAAGGGGCCCAGCGTTATGAAGGGCTACCTTGGGATGCCCGATAAGACCGCCGAAGTGCTGAATGACGGCTGGTACACCACCGGCGACATCGGTTACCTCGACTCGGACGGCTTTCTCTTCATCACGGATCGCATCTCGCGCTTCAGCAAGATCGGCGGCGTGATGGTGCCCCACGGGCGCGTGGAGGAGACGCTGCTCGACCTCGCCTACGAGCTCGTTCGAACCGAGCCAGGAGCGGACGAGAGCGAAAGCGTCCCGGAGATCGCCGTCACGGCGGTGGAAGACGAGCGCAAGGGGGAGCAGCTAGTGGTACTTTATGCGGGCCTCGGAATCGAGCCCCGCGAGCTCCAGAGGCGCCTTGCCGAATCAAGTCTCCCGAACCTGTTCCAGCCAAAGCCCAGCGCGTGGTACGAGGTGGAGGAGATTCCGAAACTCGGCACCGGCAAGATGGACCTGCGTGGGCTGAAGGTTCTTGCGGAGGCCGTGGCCAGCGCTCCGGCGGATTCGGGACGCAAGCCGTTCACCCTTGCGGCGGCGGAAGCCGCGAAGGCTGCGGCGGCCAAGGCCGCGGCCGCCATCGGGCGCAACCGAGACTGAACGGCTGCTCAACTGAAAGAAGCGGGCCTCCGACTCATCGGAGACCCGCCTCTTGGCAGGCCCTTCGACCCGCAGGCCGAGGGCGCAAACTGGATCGCTCTACTCGACGGTGAGTGTCGCGGCGACTTCCATCGAGCCGCTCATCAGGATGCTAGCGCTAGCAGCGGTCCCGTCCATGTCCATCTCTCCGCTGGCGCTCATTTCAAAGTCGCCAGCGAGATCAAGCGAAGTCATCTGGCCAACGTTCATGTCGAAGGTGCCGGTGCCGCTGAACTCAGCGGTGGCTTCGATCATCGACTCGATGCCGGGGGGGACCTGGTCCATTTCGCCCGGGGGCGCGATGGACTTGATAAGGGACACAAGGTCGTCGATGGTCATGGTGGCGGAGAGCTCGTACTCGATCGTCGCGACGCCGTCTTCGACGCCCGTGACCTTGCCGGTGGCTTCAACGGTGGTTGCGTCGACAAAGGCATTCATGAAGCCCTCGGCGGCCGCGCGCTCTTCCTCACCCATATCAGCGGAATCCATACCGCTCATGGCGTCCATGACGAGATCCTTCCAGTCGAGCGCTAGCTCGAAGGCAACGTCTTCTTCAACGGGCTCCTTCGGAAGAAGCATCTCGAAGTGGTTCTGGTAGGTCAGGCCGGCCATCTCCAATTCGTCGATGGGGTCCTCGCCCTCGGTGATGTCCTCGCGGGTGACATCGCCGTCTTCGTCCACCGAGATCGCAATCGTCCGGCCAACCAACTCGGTTTCCATGGACTCGTCGATGGAATCACCTTCGCCCTGGGCCTCGAACTCGCCCGTCACGGCCACGTCCATGGTGTCCATAGTGACGTGCACCTTGGCGATCTCACCCTCGCGAAGCGCGACGATGTTCTCCGTCATCTCGATCGTTCCGTCCACCTCCATATCAGCGGTGAAGCCGCTCCCGTCCATCATGGGGGCGCCGTTCACCAGCACGGAAAGCTCATCGAGGGCGCCGTCGGCCTTGAAGGTCTGTGCGATCGTGATCGTCTGTCCCTCCTCAAAGCGGGGGCTGAGGTCGAGCTTCTCCGAAGCGGGGCTGAAGGCCATGCCGATGGGGACGGCTGCCAGGAGCGAGAGGGGAAGGATCAATTGGGTGACTTTCATCGGTCGAGTGAGGGTGCAGGGTGGAAGGAGTGGGGCGTCAGCGCTCTATTCGCATCTTCGGCCTCAGATCTTTCATGGTGAACCCAAGAAAGAGCCGAATCCCGCCCCAAGGGTGCCTAAGCAGGGTCTTTTTGCCAAAGGTTTCACATAAACCCCGGCCGGGGGAATGATCGCGCCCTAAGCGATCACGTCGGAGAGGACGTGGCCGTGCACGTCGGTCAGTCGCATATCCCGACCGTCAAAGCGCACGGTGAGCTGGGTGTGATCGAGCCCGAGGAGGTGCAGCATGGTCGCATGCAGGTCGTAGATTTCGACCGGCTTGTCGACCGCGAAGTACCCGAACTCGTCGGTTGCGCCATAGGTCATCCCGCCCTTGACGCCGCCGCCGGCCATCCAGATGGAGAAGCCGTGGGGGTTGTGGTCGCGGCCGCGGGTGTCGGGTTCGCCCGGCGCCGCGTTGTTCCTGCCCTGGGCCATGGGCGTCCGGCCGAACTCGGCGGCGAAGACCACGAGCGTCGACTCCAAGAGCCCGCGGCTTTCCAAGTCCGCCAAAAGCCCTGCGATGGGCTGGTCCACGGCGCGGGCGTTTTTTGTGTGTCCCGTGACGAGGTTCTGGTGCTGATCCCAGCGGTCGTTGGCGGAGACACTCGTCATGGGCACCTGGACAAAGCGGGCGCCCTTCTCCACGAGGCGCCTCGCCAGGAGGCACTGGCGGCCGAAGCTCTGGGTGGCGGCGAAGTCCTCGTCGAGGCCGTACAGCTGGCGAGTCGCGGCCGTCTCCTTGGAAAGGTCACTCAGCTCTGGGACGGCCGCCTGCATGCGGAACCCTAGCTCGTAGTTAGCGAGTGCCGCTTCGATCGCTGGGTCCGTGTTCTTATCCCGTTCGTGCCCACCGTCAAGATCTCCGAGGAGTCGCCGACGTAGCTGCTCACGCTCGGTGCCCGTGTGCGCACCCCGAGAATGCGCGACCGCGTCTCCCTTGGGACGGAAGACGGAACCCTGGAACGTGGGGCTAAGGAAGCCTGACCCATAGCACTCGATGCCCCCCGGCGGCACCAGTCCGCCATCGACGACCACGTAGCCAGGAAGGTCGTCGGCCATGGATCCGAGGCCGTAGCTGCACCACGCGCCCATGGACGGCCTGCCCGCGGGGTTGTGGCCCGTGTGGAGGAGGTAGTTGGCGGCTGTGTGCTCGGGGAACTTCGACGTCATCGAGCGCACGACGCAGAGCTTGTCTGCCTGTTCGCGCAGCTTCGGGAATAGGTCCGAAACCAGCAGCCCGCTTTCCCCGCCGGGACGGAACTTCCAGGGCGACGGGTACACCGTCCCAATGTCGTCAAACTGCGTGGGGGGGGCTTCGATCGGGAGCGGCTGATCGACCCAGCGTTCAAGCTCGGGCTTGGGATCGAACGAGTCCATTTGGCCCGGCCCGCCGTCCATATAGAGGAAGATGACGTTCGTCGCGCGCGCGGGGAAGTGCGGCGGCTTGGGGGTGAGGGGGTGACTCTTCACCGGCGAAGGGGACCTGCTGCCTACGGCGCAGCCGGGGAAGAGCGCGGACGCTGCTACGGCGCCGAAGCCGCCGGCGGACAGACGGAGGAAGCTGCGCCGAGTGGGACCCGCGGGGGCGCTCCGGAAGGAATCGTGTGGGGTTTCCATGGGGGGTTACCGGAGGAAGAGGAAGTCCTTCACGTTGAACAGAACGTGGGCTAGATCGACCCAGGCGTCAGCGTCCTCCTCGCTGCCCTCAGTCGCTGCTCCCGCCTCGTCCGCGTACTTCCGCCATGTGGTCTGCTCTTCGTCGGTGGGGCGCCGACCGAGCACGCGCAGCCACAGGGCGTCGATTCGCTGTGCACTGTCGTCGAAAGCCAGCACAAGGTCGGCGAGGTGCACCGCTCGCTCTTCGACGAACGGGTCGTTCATCATGGTCAAGGCCTGGGCCGGCACGTTGGAGCTGGTGCGCTTACCGTGGCACGTGGAAGGGCTTGGGCAGTCGAAGACGGTGAGGAACGGGTGGGGGAAGTTGCGCCTGACCTCAAGGTAGATCGAACGGCGTCCGGCTCCGTCGAGGGGGCCAGAACTAGCTGGCCGTCCGCGCCCCGTCATGAAGCTGGTGAGATGGATCGGGACGGGCGCGCCGAAGCGCGTCCCGTCGAGTTCACCGCTCGCGGCCAAGAGGCCGTCGCGAATCTCCTCGGCCTCAAGGCGCCTGACGTTCATGCGGGCCAGCAGCACGTTCAGTGGGTCGAGCTCGCGACTGCTGGACGTTGGCTCGGTCGATCGAGCGTAGGCGTCCGACAGCGCCAGTCGCCGTAGAAGCCCCTTCGTTGACCAGCCGCTCGCTTCGAAGTCGAGGGCCAGCTGGTCGAGGATCTCTGGGTGGCTGGGCCCAGATCCCATGGCTCCAAAATCGTCGGGTGTGGTCACGAGCCCCGTGCTGAACATCGCCTGCCAGAGGCGGTTCACCCACACGCGCTGCAGCGCCTTGGTGGGGCTCTGAATGAGGGACTGCGCCAGCGCGAGGCGCCCGCTTCCTTCCCCGGCCTTTGCGAGCGGTTGGCTCGACGCGCGCAGGGCGGACGGTGCGCGGCGCGAGGCCTTCTTGCCAGGTGTTCGCCAGCTGCCCCGGTCCAAGATGAACTCGTCGCGTCCGTCCAGATCGATGGCGACCGGCGCGAGCCGTGACTCGAGTGCGCGGGACTCGACAATGTTCCTGAGGGGGAGCCCCGGTCCTTCGAGCGCCGCTGCGATCGAGGCCTTGATGCCTGGATGGTGACGCGCCAAGTCCTCGGCGAGGCGCAGAAGCGCCCAGCGCTCACCGTCCTCCAGTGCACGACCGGCGACGCCGCCGGTGCGCAGCAGTTCGGCTGCGTCGCGAACGGCCTGTTCGAGCCCATGGGCCCGGCTGCTCAACGTGGACAGATCAAGGTCACCGTCGGCCTCTGCCCTCGACCACCAGTCGCTCGCACCGGGCGAGCTCGGCAGCGGGTCGTTCGGGCCAAGCTCGGCCGTCAGTGCGATCTCGAAAACCTCCGTCGACTGGGCCGTGAACTCAAGGTGCCCCACTTGGCCCGCTGCGGAGTCCACGCGCTGCTCGACCCATTGCCAGTCGCCGCCCGTGTCGATGGTCTGGACGACGCCCTTGTGCAGCGGCCCCGAGATCATCCGGTGACCAGCGACCTCCCAAAGGACCTTCGCCCGCCCTCGGACCAGGTGTGCGAGTCGGCCCGATTCCGGGGTGAACATCGGGGACAGGAGCGTTCGTCCGGCTTGTACCCACCCCATGGAGCCGCCCTGGGACGTCTTGGTCCCTGGCGCGACCCGCAGGTCCGCCCACGTGGGGTGGGCGAGCGCGCTCGCCCGGGTCGTGATCTGGGCGACGCGCACTTCTTCGGAATCCACGTCGACGTCGAGCACGACCCGCATCGGTCCCACCGGCGCAGGGCCGAAGGCCGGACCGTTGACGATCCAGCGCGCGCCGTCGAGTTCACCGTAGGCCACGATGGGCGTCTCGGGGGGCAGGTCCGAGCCGGGCTCGGCTTCGATCAGCTCAGGGGGGGCAGTCAGCCAGGCGAGCAGCGTTCCCACGCTTGGGGACCGATCGCGGCGTAGCAGCGGCTCCCACGCGAGGACGCGCGCGACGTCCACGGACGACGCATGGGCGCTTTCAAGGAGAGCGTTCCAGTCGCTCAGGCTTCTCGCGGCATCGAGGGCATCCGCATCCTCTACGTCGGCGAGCACGATGTGATCGCCGCCGATCTGGCCCCAGTGCTCCGTGTGATCATCCACAAAGCGCAGCTTCACCTGACGATCTTGAAACTCTGAGAGGTCGATGCTCGCGTGACGGAGCCTGTTGGAGCGACTCCCGAGCGCGGTCCCCAGGACCTCACCGGTTGCGGCATCGATCACTTCGACGCGCCCCTCGCCTTCTTTGCCACCGTTGATGAGAAGGTGGAGGTAGCGCCGAACGGCGGGGAAGGGGCGACTGGTGAGCGTGCCGACGAAACGGTTGGAGAGAGAGGTGTCCGGGGACGATGTGTCGCCCGCGTAGCTGTTGACCGAGCCTTCGCCGCGCGGTTCGAGCTCTGGTCGATCCGCCGTGTCCTCCCCACGGAGTGGCCGGCCCATGAACGCATCGCCGACTCGCTTCCAAGGGCCGAGCCCGCCCGCCTCGAGGGTCTCGGCCTCAAAGTCCTCCAGCAGGAGGGCGGCCCGCGGCACGGGCGGGTGTGCTTGGAATGCAGCGTCCAGCGCGGCGATGTTCTCCACGCTGATGCGGTCCGCCTCTTGGGCGATGGACACCGTACCCGCGCTTGGGGCCACCGCCTCCAGCACGGAACCCAGCGCGTCCGCCTCGCGCTCGAGCGCGGCAGCGACGGCCTCCGCAGCCGTCGGTTGGACCTCGTCCAAGAACGCGCTCAGCTCAGCCGCTAGGCGGCGGTTGTGTTCGTCGGTTTCAAACCGCACCTGGGCCGCCGCCGTGGACAGCGTGAACCCGGCGAGCGCGTGGTAGTCCTCCGCGCTGATCGGATCGAACTTATGGTCGTGGCAGCGCGCGCAGGCAACGCCCATGGCCAGCACAGACTTTGACAGCACTTCGACCTGGTGCGCGAGCCTGTCGGTTTGGTCGCCCCGAATCTCCACGGGCGAGTGCACCTCTTCGCCTAGGAAGAGCGCTCCGGTCCCAAGCGCCGATTCATCGAAGGAGCCTGTGGGGTCGAGGCGCGGCTCCTCCACAAGATCCCCCGCGAGGAGCTCGGTGACGAGCCGGTCGTAGGGGACATCGGCGTCGAAGGCGCGGATGACGTAGTCGCGGTACTCAAACGCGTTCGGGATGTCGAAGTCGAACTCGTGGGCCCGCGTCTCGGCGTAGCGCATCAGGTCTAGCCAGCGCCGTGCCCAGCGTTCGCCGAACGCGGGCGAGGCGAGAAGGCGATCGACGACGGCCGCGCGGGCGCTTCGGTCCCCTTCGGTTTGTTCGAACTGGCGGCATTGCTCCGGGGTCGGAGGAAGTCCGGTGAGATCGAAGGTCACGCGACGCAGCCAGCGCAGGGGCTCCGCTGATTCCGATAGTTGGACACCCTCTTCCTTCAGCCGTGCTTCAAGGGCTACGTCGATCCAGTCACGCCCGGCCCCATGGGCAGCGTCCATGAGGCCTGTCCCGAGGGCGACCGGCGCGACCAAGTTCCACGGGAGGCGTGCAGCGTCGCCGACGCTCATGTCATCGGGTACGGCAGCGCCGAGCTCGACCCAGCGTTCGATCGCGCGGATCGCGTCATCCGGTAGCTTGCCCACCGGCGGCATAGCGAAGAGCGGGTCTTCGTACCGAACGACTTCGACGATCGTGCTCGCTTCTAGGTCGCCGGGGACGGCGACGGGGTCCCCGTAGGCCCCGGCCCGAATGCCCTCCGCCGTGTCGAGTCGAAGCCCGCCCTTTGGCTTCTCTCCACCGTGGCACTGAACGCAGTGTTCGACGAGCACCGGGCGCACAGCCTTCTCGAAGTGCTCGATGGCCTCCTCACTTTGCGCATGTGCGGTGGGGACGAGCGCGAGTCCCGCGAGGGTCCCCATGAAGAGGGAGGAGAGGATGCAGGATTTGCTCACGTCCTTAGGGTAAGGCGCCGCGGGCGAGAATTCACAGCTCGTGGGATTCGCCCGGCCAAGTCTGTGTTCGGCCTTCGTACCAGTCCTCGGTCGCCTTGGCGATCCCGTCGATCTTGTTGGGCCCATGGATCTCTGAGGAGCCGCCATCACGGGACCCAGGGCAGATCTTGTTGACCTCGCCCCGCCAGGTCTCCTCGCTCAAATTGATCTCCCAAAACGGCCACGTGCGGCACTGGACGGGCCTGACGGGGTAAATGCCGCAGCGCCCATTCGCGTCGAGGAACTGGCACTGGGGAAGATCCGACTGGAGCGTGATCCAGCCATCCTCCACCACGAGCTGCTCGCGCAGGAACTGCACGGGATCTAGCCCAAGGTGCTCGGCGATCGCGCCCACCTCCTCCTCGCGCAGGTACACGTGGCTGTACTCCCCGTTGCTCTTGCAGCAATTGCCGCAGGCGGTGCAGGAGAATGGGAGTCCGGACTCGTACCAGCGGCTGGTTTCCGAGGGCTTCGGGCTGCTGGTCGGCTGGGGCTGCGGCGGCGGCTGTGGGCTGTTCTGGGGCATCGATTCGACGTCAAAGGTGAGATGGCGAGGCGTCTCAAGTGCCTTTATGAGAGGAGTTTGAGAGAAATACGTGGGCGAAGTGTGCGAAATTCGAACGGTGCAGCAAGGTATCCGGCTTCCTTGTGCGCTAGCGCTCATTAGGCTCCATCCGGGCCGCCCCATCCCCACGCTGTAGCTCTGCTGATCCGCCTTCCCCGGGCGGGCCTCGCTCATGAAACTAACCGTCATCGAAGACGGCGTACGCGCCGATCTGGAACTCTCCCAGCCCGTGATCACGATCGGGCGTTCGCTCGACAACGACATCCGCCTTCAGAGCTCGCGGGTTTCACGCCATCATACGCGCCTCGAGATCGACGAGGGCGACGCGTGGATCATCGATTTGGGGAGCGCTAACGGCACGCTCGTGAACGGCGAGCGTGTGGATCGACGGCTCATTGACGTGGGGGACAAAATCACCATCGGCGGAGTCGATCTCGTGGTCGAAGCTCCGGATCTTGGCGTGCCGGGCATGATGCCGGAGAGCGGCATGGCGACGATGACCGGGGAGGCCCGGCGCGAGCGAGAGAACCTGCGGGTGTTCGCGAAGATCACTCGGCAGCTCACCAGCGAAACAGAGCTCGTCCGCCTCCTGCGCCTCGTCGTGGACTCCGCCGTATCCCTCGTGGGCGGCGAGCGCGGGTTCATTCTCCTAGAAGACGAACAGACCTCGGCCGAGCGCCTGCAGACGCGCCCGCGGAAAGACCCGAACGTCGAGAAGATGACGGTCAGCGTCGCGAGGAGCTTTGACCACACCGACATCGTAGTGCCCCGTTCGCGGCTCTCGATGGGCATTGCGGGTCGTGCGGCCCGCGAGAAGAAGCCCGTCCTCTCCGTGGACGCCAAGGACGATGACCGCTTCGAGGGGATGGCGAGCGTGGAGGAACTGCGCCTGCGCTCCGTCATGTCCCTGCCAATCTTTGTGGACGGCGAGGTCATCGGGGTGCTCTACGTGGACAACCGGCTCCAGTACGGGGCGTTCAGCGGTGACGACCTTGAGCTGATGGAGCTCTTCAGCGGCCAAGCGTCCATCGCCCTCAAGAACGCTAAGCTCGTCGCCAGCCTGCGCGAACGCAACGGCCGGCTCGACGCTTCCCGCAAGCAGATCGAGCGTTTGAACGAGCAGCTCGGCCGCAAAGTGCGTGACCAAGGCAATGAGCTCGCCGTCGTCCGTCGCGAACTTGAGTCCGAGCGCAGCCGCTACGACTACAGCTCGATGATCGGTGCCTCCGACGTGATGCGCACGGTCTTCCGATCCCTCGACAAGATCGTTGAATCCGATTTGCCGGTGCTGATCCACGGGGAGAGCGGCACGGGCAAGGAACTCATCACCAAGGCCATCCACCGCAACGGGGCGCGCAAAGACAAGCCGTTCGTCAGCGAGAACTGCGCGGCGCTTCCGGACACGCTGCTTGAGTCAGAGCTGTTCGGCCACGTGCGCGGCGCCTTCACCGGTGCGTACAAGAACAAGAAGGGACTGCTCGAACAGGCCGACGGCGGCACGCTGTTCCTCGACGAGATCGGGGACATGAGCCCCGAGATGCAGAAGAAGCTCCTGCGCGTCCTTCAGGAAGGCGAGTTCCGCGTGCTCGGCTCCGATCGCCTCGTCAAGGTCAACGTGCGCATCCTTGCGGCCTCCCATCGCGATCTGCAGGAGATGGTGCGCGAGGGCAAGTTCCGCGAGGACCTGTACTACCGCATGGCCGTTCTTTCGGTCGACCTGCCTGCGCTGCGCGAGCGACGGGACGACATCCCGCTGCTCGCCGAGCACCTGCTCACGATGGCTGCGCGGGAGGCCGGACGTTCCGCGCCTGTCCTGCCCCATGAGGTCATGGTGGCCCTTTGCAGCCACGACTGGCCGGGCAACGTACGCGAGCTAGAGAACGAGATGCGGCGCTTGCTCGTGCTCGCGGACGAAGAGGTGGGCCTCGATCACCTCTCCGAGAACGTACGCATGGGACGGGGCAAGGACGGCCAGGGCCACCAGGCGTCCCAGGTGATCGAGTCCGGCGACATTCGCGAGGCGGTGGCCGACCTAGAGAAGCGCTCGATCGAAGCGGCGCTGGCCCAGGCAGGCGGCAACAAGAGCCGCGCGGCGGAGACCCTCGGCATTAGCCGCTTTGCGCTGCAGCGCAAGCTCGACAAGTACGGGATCGGCAAGACCAAGCGTCGTCCCGCGTCCGACGTGAAGTCAGCGGAGACCCAGGACGAACCCGGCGCGAAGAGATCCTCGTAAGCTACTGATCCGTGGTCACTCCCATGTCCGAAGATCCGAAGCCCGAAAGCGACTCGGCCGTCGACCCCGACGAGCCGATCGTCGAGCTACAGCCGTTTGAGATCGAGGCGTTCTTCAGCTCTACGGACGACGACCAGTCCAAAGACGACTCCTCGGAAGACGATCCCGCGGAAGACAGCTCTGTGCCAGAGCAGCCAAAGGACGAAGCGTCACCGGCAGCGCCCAGCTCGGATCCAAGCGAAAGCTCGATCACGGACCCCGACCTCCCCGAGATTCCGGGCTATCACGTGGAGGCCGTCATCGGACGCGGCGCGACGGGTGTGGTGTACCGGGCCAAGCAAACGGCCGTGGACCGCGCCGTTGCGCTCAAGGTGCTGCACGCGGAGCTGATCACGAACCGCCGCGCGGTGAAGCGGCTCAAGCGCGAAGCGCGCCTCGCCGCGAAGCTCGCCCACCCAAGCATCATCTCTGCCATCGACATGGGCAGCATCGGCGGACTTTGGTGGTATGCCATGGAGCTCGTGGAGGGGGTGCCGCTGAGCCGCCGCATCGCGGAGCGCCGATCCTTATCGGAACGGGAGTGCCTGCGCCTCTTCAGTCCGCTGTGCGAAGCTCTGCAGCACGCCCACGAAATGGGGGTCGTTCACCGCGACATCAAGCCCGCCAACATCCTGATCGACCAGCGCGGTCGCGCGCGCCTCGTGGACCTCGGCCTCGCCATGAGTGAGAACGATCCGTCGATCACAAAGACCGGATCCACCCTCGGTACGCCGCACTACGTCAGCCCCGAGCAAGCCCGTGACCCGAGTCAAGCGGACATCCGCAGCGACCTCTGGTCCCTGGGCGCAACGATCTACCACGCGATCTGCGGGCACCCGCCGTTCCACTCCGACGACCCAACGTCGACCGGTGTGGCAGAGATCCTCAGCCGCGTGCTTTACGAGCCGATTGTCGATCCCCGCGAGTTCGCGCCGACGCTTTCGAAGGGCTTCTCGCTGGTGCTACGCAAGTGCCTCACGCGCGACCCTGACGGTCGCTACCAGGAACCCTGGGAGCTCGTTGCCGACATCGAACTCCTGCGCGAGCGCCGGCGCGTGGACGTGGCGACGACCCAGCTCGACGCCTATGCTTCGCGCCGCGGGGCGTGGGTGGGGCCGGCGCTGCTGGCGACGGGACTTTTCGTTGCGATGGGCGGGACTTGGCTCCTGACCGCACGCCCTTGGGAAGAGAAGGCCGCCCCCGTTCCCGTAGAGCGCGAAGCGCGCATGGCGGATTGGCCCGTGCTTGAGGCCATCGCAGCGCGCTTCGATAGCGGAAAACTGACCCCGGCGGACGCGCTTCTCGAGCTGGAAACGCCGGCGGTGCTAGAGCTGCCGAAGGGGGCGCACATCCTTCGAGATCAGCTCGAAGTCGACATTCGTCAGTCCTGGGAGAGCAGCCTCGGGCGCGTTCTCGAAGCGCTGGATGCGGAAGCGGACGCGGCGCTCGCTGGGCGGCAGTTTCAGCAAGCCGAGTCCATCAGCCAAGGCCGCCTAGCAGCGCGGCTGCGCGCGGCGACCGGATTTCGTTCGATCCAAGATCTTCCGCAAGGGGCGGCCCAGCGTCGCGCTGTGGACTGGCAGAGCGCCCTTGAAGAGCGCGTCACCCGCGCCCATGGCGATGCGCTCAGTACCGCCGAACGAGGACTTGCCACGCGCTTCGGACTCTTCGTGAACGGGAAGCTCGAAGCCGATCTTGAGGCCAATCGGTGGCGTGACGCCCTTGACTGGCTGAACCCGTCCGAACCGGAGGTTTGGCTCGACCGAGCTTCATCGCTTAGCGTTGAGGGTGCTCAGCTCGCAGCCTTCGACCTCTCCGGATTCACGGCCAACGAGCGGCGCCGCGTGGCGCGCTTCATCGATGGGTCGATTCAGTCCGCCGAGTCCGAGGTGTTCCGGCGCGTCAACCGGGCCCTAAGCGAAGTGCGTGACTTCATGCAGTTCCAGCGAGAAGAGCTGCGCCGTGAGATCGAGGCCTCGACCTTGCGCGGCGAGGACTCGGTGGTGACGCGCTTCGACAGGGCCGTGGAGGCCAAGCACGCGAGCGAGAGCTTCGACGTCAACCAGCTGCCTCTGGAGCTAGCCCAGTCCTACGGGGACGAACTCGTGAAGGCCCGCGACGACCTTGCCTTTGCTGAGCGGCGAGCCCTCGATAGCCTTGCCGAGCGCGGTATCGTCGAGCTCGACGAACAGACCGGTCCGCTTTTGAAGGCCCGCGACTACGAGGCCGCCCGCGCCCTCTACGCAGCCGCGCGGACCGAAACGTGGCGGGCATCGACGTTTGAACTACTCGATCTGCGCGTCCTCGAGATGGGCGTGTTGCAGAGCGTGATCGAGCGGGCGGCCCAGGGCATTGAAGCGGCGCGTGGCAAGCAGCGCGAGCTCACGTTCGAACAGATTCCGCGCCGGGGGACGATCAAGGCGAAACGAGGGGAGGTCCTGCGCCTCGGATTCTACTTTGAGCCCGAGCGCGGCGCTGACGGTCGCAACCTCATTCATCTTCGGGAAGTGTCCGATAGCCGTCGACAGTCTGGCACGCGGCGGCCGCCGAGGCTCCTTGAAACGGAGGACGTGATGGCCTTCGCAGGACTTGGCCTGAGCGCTAACCGTGAAGTCGCGATGGAGCCCGAGGAGGCGCTGGCTGCGGCCGCATTCCTCTGCGCCGAGGGCCAGCCGCGCCTCGCGCGCTCTCTCATTCGATTGGAGGAGTATCCGAGCCTCGATGGATTGGCTGCGGACCTCGAGCGCCGTTCACGGCGCGCCGCCACGGCCAAAGACCAGGCTGCCGAGGCAGGCGAGCTTTCTGCAGCCTCTGCTCCGGAGGCGAGTCCCGCGGAGGCCGCGCCGAAGGTCCTTTCCGCCATGGAGGTGTTCGGTACGCCCAATCAAGCGTCGAGTCCCCGCGACGTGCGTCTGATCTGGCGCTTCGCGATCGGCGCGGACAGCGGCCCGTCGCGGCTGAAGGCGCCCGTTCCCGCGGGTGACGCGCGCGCGAACGGTTGGAGCCTCAAGCGCTGGGATCTCACGGCGGGCGGAATCGAACTCTTGGCGACCCTCGCCGAGGTGCAGCACTTCGCCCAGGATGTGGGGCCCTCGCTGCCATTGTCGCGTCCCCTCGATATCGACCGTCGCCTTCGGCTTGAGGTCGACCTTGTCCCCGGGAACGAGCGGCCCGACGGGCACATCGTCGCGATCTCCATGCGCGGCCACCACGCGCTCATCGCCCGGGGCAAGATGTGGTTTGGCGGCGGGAATCTCCATGATCTCTACGAGTACGTGCGTCGCGGCGGACGGGGAAAGCACGAGGGCTTCGACCTTCGCGCCTGTCCACTCATCGAAGAAGACAAGCCTTTCAGGCTGAGGATGGAGCTCTCCCCCGGGGCCCTCGACCGTCTTGACGTGAACGGCAAGTCCCTCGGCTTCAGCCGCTTCCAAGACGAGCCCGATCGCCTGGACTCCTTCGTTCGGATCCGCTCCCTGCGCCCCATGGTGATCACGGGCGTGGAAGTGAGCGGCGA
>CAYQKK010000059.1:36574-39312 GCA_964417955.1 uncultured Planctomycetaceae bacterium | reverse complement strand
GTGCCGCTGCCTGATCTGGGAAAGAGACCCAGCCCACCAAAGGGAGTCAGCTTCGAACGAGTCACTGCAGGAACGGAGACGCTCAGCGCGGTACGACGGTGATCACCTGGTTCGCCGCCACGCCCAGGAGCGTGGTCGCTGTTCCGTCGGGCCACTCCACGGTCACGTCAACTTCATCGGTGGTCCCGAGGCCAAAGTGAGCCTCGGCGGGCTCTTGGCTCATGATGCTGGAGCCCGCGAGGATGGCCCGGGCCGTGGTGTAGGGCCCGTTCGTAACGGTGATCTTGGCACCGATCGCCGTGGGGTTGCCACCTCGCATGCGTGGGCGCACCACGAGGTACCGGCGAAATTCGTCGACCGCGTGGCGGTTCTCAAAGAGGCGCAGTTGGCCTTCGTCGGCCTGGACCACGTCCCGGTCGCCGTCGCCGTCCATGTCGAATGTGACCAGGCCAGTTCCGTTGAGCCCGTCGATGCCGGCGCGGCCCGAGACGTTCAGGAACGTCCCGGTGTTGACTAGATCGTTGAAGAACACCCGCGCCTTGGCGTCCGCGCAAGAGTCGGTGGCCACGAGGTCTTGCCATCCGTCGAGGTCGAGGTCCACGAACGAGTTGCCCCAGCCACAGCCCGAGTCCTGCACTCCCAGCATGCCTGACATCTCTACGTACTGCAGCGGCGCCGGACCGCGCGCGTAGAAGAGGTTGTGTCTGCCGAAGCTCGTGTGAATATTGGTGATGTACAGGTCGAGGTCGCCGTCGCGGTCTGGGTCCCCGAGGTTGACGCCCATTTCGTTGAAGGCATTGTTCATCCCGAGGGCGGGCGCCTCATCCAAGAACGTTGCGTCCCCCTGGTTGATCCAGAACCGGTTGGCCGTGAAGTCCACGGCTTGGAAGATGTCGAGGTGCCCGTCGCCGCTGAAGTCGAACAGGATCGGCTGCCAGTGGTTTTGCTCTACGCTGAGGCCGCGAGCCAGCGCCTCGTCCGTGAACTGACCTTGACCGTCATTGATGAAGAGATGAGCCAGTCCTTCCCAGAGTACGACGAAGAGGTCGAGGTCCCCGTCGCCATCAACGTCGCCGGCTGCGATGCCGCCGACATGGGTATCCGGGTGAAGGGAAAGGTCGCCGCTGAGACCCGACGCGTCCGTCACCTCCTCGAACGTACCGCCCGCGCGCTGCCTATGGAGGCGCACCGACGAGTCGCCGGTGCACGGGACATCCTCGTAGCAGTCCCCAACGGTCACGAGGTCAAGGTCGCCGTCACCGTCCGCGTCAAACCAAAGCGCCGCCCGGTGATTCCCGGAATGCGCGAGCCCGAGCGCGGCTGCCGACTCGGTGAACTGCCCGAGTCCGTCGTTGACGTATACTTGGTCCACGGCACCTACGCCGTTAGGCACGAACAGATCGATGTCCCCGTCCCGGTCAAAGTCCTCCGCCGCGATTCCTGCGGAGAGCCCGGGGGCGCGGGTGAAAGCCTGAATGCCGCGCTGGGCTCCAACCTCCACAAGGAGTGACTGAGCTCCCGCTGCGGGGGCCGACAGTACGAACAGGAAGGCAAGGATCTGCTGTTGGGGGGCTTGGCGCATGCCCCAAGCTGCCGTCTAGCGGCTGCCCAGTGGGGTCAAGGTCCTCAAAATTTGGCGAGTGTGCTCGTGGAAGCTCAATCTTGGCCTCAGCCGTAGCGCGCGCTCATGCCCCCACGTCGGTCACTCGAACAGCACGCCCAGGGACTGTGTGAAATTGTTTGTGGCGGTGCCGAAGGTGGAAACGTCGCGGTGCCAGAGCTGGAAAAAGCGGGTTTCGCCCGCGCTGATCGAGACGGTGCCCGCCAAGACGGGGAGGTTCAAGAGGTCGACGTCCAGGGTCATCGTGCCCGCCGTCCCCGACGACTGAACCTGGCCGAGGTAGCGGCCGATGATGCCGTTGAGGCAGAGGTTGCCGTTCTGCCCGCCAGGGTTCTGGACGAAGCCTTCCGTCGCACTCGTCAGGAACAGCCCAAAGCTGTCTGGCGGGAGCCGGTCCGCGAGGATCGAGAAACTGTTGTCGACGAAGAGTCGCGAGCCAATGCCCGTGAGTCGGCCCGTCTGGAAGGTCGAATTCAGGACGGCGTTGCAGCGGGACTCGCTCGATAGGTCGATGTAGAAGGTCTGCAGGGTCGCTTCGAAGACGAGCGTGCCGCTGGACGTTACCACGCGCAGGCTCGCGCTCTGTCCCGGGTCGAGCTCGGGCATCAGTGGCGCTGGAACGCCTGCGATCAGCGGGCTCGACCAAGCGTCGCCGCCTGCGTCGAGGAAAGCAATGTGCGCGGTCCCTTGACTCTGGCCGACGCTTGGGCCGCCCCAAAAGCGAACGGGGTAGGCGAGGTCGATACGATCAGGGTCAGGAGCTGCCCCGTCGGTGATCCCTAGCTGGGGTTGGGTGGCAGCGCTATCCATCAGGACAGAAGTCATTCCAACGAACACCACCGGTGTGTTGCCCGTCAACTCATAGGCGAGTGAGTTTCCCGGGCCTTGGGTGGGCGGGGCAGAGAGATCGACGCGGAGTGTGCCCCAGAGACTGTCCCCGAGCTCGAGGTTGGCGAACTGCCCTTGGTGGGCGGGCGCGACGAAGGTGACGCTGCCGCTGATTTCGACGATCCCGAACGGATCCGTTTGGGCGAAGGCAGTCGTGGTGAGGGTGAGGGTGAGGGTGAGGGCGAGGGCGAGAACGAACGCAGGAAGCGTAGGGAAGTTGGCTGACATG
>CAYQKK010000059.1:22095-36474 GCA_964417955.1 uncultured Planctomycetaceae bacterium | reverse complement strand
GGTGAGGGCGAGGGCGAGAACGAACGCAGGAAGCGTAGGGAAGTTGGCTGACATGGGCATCTCTCTGGAAGGGACGGGAGGCTGGGAAGCGGGTCGCCGCTCTCAGCCTACTCCCATCGCCGCAATGGCGTGGCCGACCAGCCCTGCAATTCTGTGGATCGCTGCGTTGATGAGCCCCGTTCCGGTAGACTCGCGCTCTCATGTCACGTTCTCCAGCCGATCAGAAGCACCCCAAGCGTGGCACCAGCATGGGCCGGCGCACCGTGCTGAATGCGGGCGCTGCCGCCGCGTCGTCCCTTTTTCTTGCGCCCTTCATTCACGCCCGCACTCGCCTGCGCCAGGAGGAGACGGCCGCTGTTGCGCCGCTTCCCTCTCGTTTGAAGCTAGCTGCCATCGGCGCGGGAAACCGCGCGGCGGCGAACATTGCCGGGGTGCTCTCCGAGGACGTGGCGTACCTCTGCGACGTGGACGAGCGACTGCTTCAGCGCGGCGTGGACCAAGTGGTGGCCGCGGGGCAACCCAGGCCCACCACCTATGTGGACTGGCGAGATCTCTTGACGAACGTCGCGGACCTCGACGGCGTTGTGATCTCCACGCCGGACCACACCCACGCGGCCATCGCGCGCTGGGCCCTCTCACGGAAGCTCCCCGTCTACTGCGAGAAGCCTCTGACGCGCACGGTGCAGGAAGCACGCGAGCTCCAAGAGCTGGCTCGAACTGCGGGCGTCGCGACGCAAATGGGTACGCAGATCCACGCGTATGAGAACTATCGACGGGTGGTCGAGGCGATTCGCAGCGGCGCGATCGGCAACATCCTCAACGTGCACGTGGTGTGCTCGAAGAGCTGGTCGGGGGGCGTTTTCCAAGGCGGCGATTCCAAGCCGCCGGAGGCGCTGAACTGGGACCTGTGGCTAGGGCCCACCCCCGAGCGCGCTTACTCTGCTGGCGTTCACCCGGCCCATTGGCGTCGGTTCTGGGCGTTCGGCAACGGCACCGTCGGGGACATGGCCGCCCACTGGATCGACCTCGTGCACTGGGCGCTCGAGCTTCAACCGCCGAAGACGATCGAGGTCGAAGGCCCCGAGCCCGATGCGGACGGCACGCCTGAAGGCATGCATGTGCGCTGGACCCACGAACGCAAGAATGGCGGGCCGGACGTCGACGTGCACTGGTGGGACGGCAGCATGAAGTGGCCGGATGCGCCGCTCCCCGACTGCCACGTCTTCGTCGGCACCAAAGGTCGCTTGGTCTCGACCTACAATTCCATGGAGGTGCAGCTCGCCGAGCCCAGTACGGAGCCGTGGGTGCCGCCCGCGCAGACGATCGCGCCATCGCCAGGTCACTACGCGGAGTGGCTCAACCGAATCAAAGATCCAGCGGCCCCTGCGCCGCTCTGTGAGTTCGACTACTCGGGGCCGCTGACAGAGAGTATTCTCCTCGCGACCGTTGCCTATCGTGCTGGCGGCAAGATCACCTGGGACGCCTCGGCAATGGATGCCGGCCCAGGCACTCCATATCTCCAGAAAGAAGAGCGCGACGGGTGGCGCTCGTAAAGACTCTTATGGGACCCCAAGCAAAGAAACCGAGCGTTGGCAGGGCCGTTCGCTCCGAACGCATCACATTCGAAAACGCTAGCGGAGAGCAGCTCGCCGCGCGCCTTGAGCTTCCGCCCTGGAACGTAGGCGAGGGGGTGCCGCGGGCGTATTGCATCTTCGCCCACTGCTTTACCTGTTCGAAGGACATCCTGGCGGCCAGCCGCATCTCTCGATCGCTTTCCCGTGCGGGCTTCGCGGTGCTCCGCTTCGATTTTACGGGGCTGGGCTCGAGCGACGGCGACTTCGCGAACACGAATTTCTCTTCCAACGTGGACGACCTCGTACACGCTGCGAAGTTCCTTGAAGAGAACTACCGGGCTCCCTCGCTCCTTGTGGGTCACAGCCTCGGAGGCGCAGCGGTGCTCGCGGGGACTAGGCGCATCGCTAGCGTGGAGGCGGTCGTGTCCATCGGCGCGCCATCGGATCCTGTGCACGTGAAGAAGCACCTGACTTCAGAGCTCGATGCGATTCAGAGCCAGGGCGAGGCTGACGTGCAGCTTGCGGGCCGCACCTTTCGCATCAAGCAGCAGTTCCTAGACGACATTGAGGAGCAATCCCTCGGAGGAGCGCTAGGCGACTTAGAAGCGGCGCTCCTTGTCATGCACGGTCCTCTCGATGAGACCGTCCCAGTGACAGAGGCCCAGAAGATCTATCAGGCGGCCCGCGGTTACCGGAGCTTCGTGTCCCTCGGGGACGCCGACCACATGCTCAGCAAGGAAGAAGACGCGGAGTACGCGGCGGCAGTGATCGGCGCGTGGGCCACGCGCTACGTGACGTTCAGCGCCGAAGACGAGCACGAGGACGTCACCCCTGCGCCCGGTGACGTCGTCGTGCACGAGATCGCACCGCCGTACACCAACGCGGTGCACACGAATCAGCACCAGCTGGTCGCTGACGAACCCAAGAGCGTCAAGGGGGCGGACCTTGGCCCAGCGCCTTTCGAACTCTTGCTCGCGGGCCTCGGTGCATGCACCTCGATGACCCTGCGCATGTACGCTGATCGCAAGGGCTGGCCTTTGGAACGGGTCAGCGTTGCGCTCCACCTGGACCGCGTGCCAGCCGAGGATGATCCCAAGGCACTGACCGAGCACTTCGAGCGGGTAGTGACCATGGAGGGCGACCTCGACGCGGACCAGCGCGCCCGGCTCTTGGAGATCGCCGATCGCTGCCCGGTGCACAGGGCCCTCGAGAATCCAAAGGTGATCACGACGCGGGAGGGCTAAGTCACGGGGCTCCGCTGCCTTCGACTCCGAGGGCCCGCGGCGGCCTTGTGGTAGGCTTGGGATGTGCCGCATCGAACCGCTCCCCAACGTCAAGTCCCCCCTTGCGTAGCCTACCCAGCACTCCGCTCGTCCCTGCTTGCATTCGTGCTGGCGTTGATGGGCGGGAGTTGCTCCGATCCCTCGGACACCGCCGATCTGAAGCGCTTCGAGCGACTGTACTTTCAGGCCGAGCAGAGCGGCAACGACGAGCAAAGTCGAGTGGTCGGGACGCTGACTGCGGATACGGAGGAATCGCCCTGGGCTGCGACCGCTCGAACGGTTCGTTCCAGCCGTAGGAATCGGCCGGATGGCACCGCTGTGGCGGTGACAGAGCTCGGGGGGCGTCGCGAGCTCAAGTACGTTCGCGCGCCCATCCCCGAGGATGCGCGTAGCTTCAGCCACGTGGTCGTCGAAGTGGCGGTGAGCGAGGGCTTCAAGGACCTCCTCAATCTCTACCTGTACCGAGACGGCGAGCGTTTGCTCTACCCGAAGGTGCAGGAGGTCGTGGCCAGCGATCAGCTTCAACTAGTAACCTTTTTGGTACCAAGCGTTCTGCGCGAGCAGCTAGTCCCGGACGAAGTAGGGGTGGCGCTCCGCGGCAAGTGCAACCTGGGCGCGATCGCGTCCATCAGCTTTGTGAACGCGCCCCTGTCAACCTTCGTCCCCCCGGCTGGTGGACGAGGAGTCGTCGAGCGGATCGGAACCCACGGCCTCCGTTCGTTTGGCTTGATCGCTGGCCAGGCCCTTGAGACTGAGTGCTCTGTCGACGAGCGAACAACGGTCGAGATGTCCTTGGGGCTCCTCCCGGGAATGAACTCTGAGGGTGCTGAGGTCGAGGTCTTGATCGAGGCGGTCTCGGAGAGCGGAGCCAAGAGCCGAACCGTCCAAGTGGGCTACGGATCGTGGCACCCTGTGGTGCTCGCTCAGAGCTGGCTCGGCTCGGGCGACGTTCGAATCCGCGTGACGACGGCGAAGGGGGTGCGTGCTGGGAGTACCGCCGTTCTCGTGGGGGCGCCGTGCGCGCGCCGCGTCGATCCCCCGGGAGCGTCTGCTCGGCCCGAGGACATGGTCCTGCTGATCACGTCTGATACCCATCGTGCAGACCACATCGGCATCGTCGCACCGGAAGGCTTCGTCTCGACCCCGAGCCTCGACGGACTAGCGCGGGAGGGCATCCTCTTCACCGACTGCTCGTCGCAGACCAACGTGACGCTGCCGTCGCACATCACCCTGTTGACCGGGATCCATGCCCGTGACACCGGGATCCTCTCCAACAGCGAGAAGCTGGCTTCGAGCGTCACGACGCTCGCGGAGGTCTTCGCCGACGCTGGCTACGAGACGAGCGCTGCGACCAGCGTACCCCACGTGGGCCCCGGTCGATCCGGTGTCGACCAGGGCTTCGATCGATTCGATGGACCGATCAGCGGATACCGCGATGGAAGCGTGGCGGTTGACAAGGTCGCCAACTGGATTTCGAACACGACTGACGGGCCGAAGTTCATCTGGTTGCACGTGTTCGATGCGCACGCCCCGTACTCACCTCCGGAAGGCTTCGATCGGAAGTACTGGACCGGTGGCGACCCCTTTGAGGGCGAGCGGACGGCTGCACCAGGGATAGGTCTTCCGAAGTGGCTCAAGGGGCTCAAGCAATTCGATTTTCCGGCGACGCAGTACCGTGCGGAAGTGGACTACCTCGACGGGGCGTTGGGACGCGTGCTGGGCTTGCCCCAGGTGCGCGAGGGGGTGGTGGCCTTCACCTCGGATCACGGGGAGTCCCTCGGCGAGCACGGCCTTTGGTGGAGCCACTCGACGCTGCGGCCATCTGTGACCCAGATTCCCCTGATCATGTCGTGGCCGGGAGCGCCGAAGGGAGTGAGGCTCGACGCCCCAGTTCGTCAAATGGACGTGGGGCGCACCCTGCTGGCGCGCTGCGGAATCGAGTCGGACTTCGGTGGGGTCGACCTCGCCAAGGCCCTCGATGGAGCAGCCCCATCTTCGCCTCGCTTCCTCATCTCTGCCCACCATAACTCCGCGGCGATCAAGCACGGAGGCTGGCTCTACCTGCAGCTCTTGCGTCCACACAAGACCGCTGCCCACGAAGAGGCAGAAGCGCTCGGCCAAGCCCATCTCTATCAGCTCTCCGTCGACCCAACGGCCAAGGAGGATCTCCTACTGGAAGAGCTGGAGCGCGCGACCCAGATGCGCACCGCGCTCCTCAACTGGCTGGACTCAGCTCCTACGGAGAAGCTTGTGGAAGCGCAGGTGCTCTCGGAGGCCCAGCAGCAGGAACTCGTGCAGCTGGGCTACAGCGGAGATGACACGACGTCCGGCGAACGATACTGGAGCCCGGAGTCCTACGGCGCAGCCGAGTGGCAGGCTAGCCCATGGCGCCGGCTATTCGAAGACGACGATTTCACGGTCGAAGACTTCCGGCGAACGATGGACTGAGCACAGCTCGGCGGTCATCAGCTCGCTTAGGAACGCCGGCTCCTAGAACCCGAGGAACACCGTCGACAGGAAGGTTGCGATCGGCGCAGCTTCGCGCTGCTCCTCGAGGCCGCCGGTGAGAACCCGGATCGCGCGGCCCAGCTCGTCGACGATCTCGTCGTCGTAGATCAGCTCGCCGATGGTGCCTTCTTGATTGCGGATGGCAGCGGCAGCGTCCGCAAGGTCCGCGGTCAGGTCACGGACGCTGTCGTAGATCTCCGAGTCGCTCAGGAGCTTTCCAATGGTCCCTTCGGTGCTGCTGAAACCCTTGATCGCGGCCTGGAGGTCGTCGGCGATCGTGCCGTCGTTCAGCAGCCGAGCGACGGTGCCATTGCCGGTGTCGATCTTCTTGGCCGCGGAGTCGAGGGACTCTAGGGTCGATTTCACCCGGTCCGGGATCTCCTTGTCGTAGATCAGCGTCGCGATGATGCCCTCTCCCTCGCGCGCGTCCTTGATGAGGGCACGGGCGTCGGCAGAGAACTCATCGAGGCCACGGACGAAGGCCGTGATGTCGTCGTAAAGGCCCTCGTCGTAGATGAGCTTGCCGATGGTGCCCTGGCCTCCGCGGAGCTCCTCGGTGAGGGCGGTCACGTTGTCGAACGTGGACTTGA
This sequence comes from uncultured Planctomycetaceae bacterium, assembly GCA_964417955.1. Classification (GTDB taxonomy): domain Bacteria; phylum Planctomycetota; class UBA1135; order UBA1135; genus Saltatorellus. The sequence continues at coordinate 30,519 of CAYQKK010000059.1, read as the reverse complement.
TGGCCTCGATCGCGTTGGTCAGGTTGTTCGCGGTCTCTTCGTCGTTGAGCAGCTTGCCAAAGGTGCCAGTGTTGCCTTGGAGCGTGTCGACGACGTTCTCGATGCCAGCGATGGTGCGGGTGATGGGCCCGCGATTCTCCTCGACGAGTTCACCCAGCGACGCGAGCACGTCGGGGTTGGACTTTGCAGACAAGTTGCGATCCGGGTCCACCGTTCCGGTGTCCTTCGAGCCGGGATCGATTCCGAGCTGGACGCCGCCGAGGACGGAGGTGGCTTCGATGGTGACCGTGTGATCCCCGTAGAGCTCAATCGGATTGTCGAGCGCAATGTCGATGCGCACGCGCTCGGCGCGTGGCCGCTCCATGCTCGGCTCCACGGCTACGACTTTGCCCCAGCGCACACCTGCATACAGCACAGGCGATCCAGGCCGAAGGCCCCGCGCGTCCTCCGCGTAGGCGGTCATCGCCTGCTTCTCCTCAAAGAGGCTGAAATCCGTCTTGAAGAGCGTGAAATACGAAAGGATCCCGATCGCGGTGAGGAACAGGAGACCCAGAAGAATATGGCGGCGTGGAGTCATGATGGCACGGCGTGTCCTTGGCGCGGCGGGGGCCCTCAGGCGTTGCGGGCTTCAGGCCCGAGGAACTCGATGAGCTGGGGGTGGGTCGGACGGAGGAAGTCCTCGGTCTTCTCGTGGACGAGCGCGCGGCCTCCGAACAGGAAGACGACTTCGTCGCAGACGGTCTCGATGCACTCGAGGCGGTGTTCGACCACGAGGGCGGTCGCATGGTGCGTGTCGGCGATCTCGCGCATGAGCTCGTTGATGGAGCGCGCGATCTGTGGGTCGAGCCCAGCGTTGGGCTCGTCGTAGAGAATGATGTCTGGGTCGGTGATGAGAGCGCGGGCGAGGCCGACGCGCTTCTTCATGCCGCCCGAGATCTCGGACGGGAGCTTCTGGCCCGCGTCGGGGATATGGACCATCTTCAGCTTCTCCGCGATGAGGTCGTCGATCTCCGAGGGCGAGAGACTCGAGTTCTCGCGCAGGGGAAGGGCGAGGTTCTCGGCCACCGTCAGCCAGTTGATCAACGCGCCTTCCTGGAAGACGTAGCCCATGCGCTTGCGAAGCTCCGTGAGCTCGTGCTTGCTGAGGTCGGGCACGTTGCGACCCTCCACCTCAACGGTGCCCGAGTCTTGCTGGAGCAGACCGATGACGTGCCGCAGCGTGACCGACTTACCCGTTCCCGAGCCGCCCATCAGGCCGAGCACCTGGCCCCGCGGCACCTCGAAGGAGATGCCCTTGAGAATGTGGTGCCTGCCGAAGGACTTGTGCACGTCCTTGAACCGGATGATGATGTCCTCCGAGCTGCTCTTCAGCTCGGGGACCGTGGCTTGTGGCTCGCTCATCGGTACAGGAAGAAGGTGAGGAAGTAGTTCGCGACGATCACCGCGATGATCGAGTCGCGGACGGCGCGACTGGTGGCGCGGCCCACGCCGAGAGCCCCGCCGCGGGCTTCGAGGCCCGACGCGCACGAAATCACGGCGATGATGCCCCCGAAGACGAACGACTTCAGGAGGCCGGCGTACACGTCCATCGGAACCGGAATCACGCCGCCCTGCTCTTGGAGAGCTTCGAGCGCCGTGGCGATGAATTGTCCCCAGCCAACGCCCAGCTGGCTCGTGGCCACGAAGCCGCCGCCGAAGATGCCGATCGTATCGCAGAGAACGGTGAGCACCGGCCCGATGATCATCAGCGCGGCGATGCGGGGCAGCACGAGGAAGGAGACCTTGTCCACCGACATGACGTCGAGGGCGGCGAGTTCGTCGGAGACGGACATCGTCCCGAGCTCGGCAGCGAGCGCGCTGCCTGTGGTGGCCGCAAGAACGATCGCGGTGATGAACGGACCCATTTCCCGCGTCATGCTCGCCGCGACGATCGTGCCGATCTGGCCTTCTTGGCCGAAGCGCGCCAGCTCGATACCCGTTTGCAGGGAGACGATCATCCCCATAAAGAGCCCCACGAGCAGCACCACGTGCAGGTTCTGGATGCCCGACTGGTACAGCTGTTCGAAGAACCAGCGCATCCGCTTGGGCAGATGGTGGACCCGAACAAGGGCCGCCCACGCGAGGTCGATGCGTGAGCCGACGGTCGCGATCGCTTCACGCGTACGCTCGAGCTGCCACAGCACGTAGAACACGCCCGCGGCGAACAGCAGTGGCAGCAGGTCGGGGAGCCAAGCGGGCGCCCAGGATGGCAGGTCCGCCAGGGCCATGGCGCCGGATCCGAGCGCGCCGTTGCCCGAGGGCACGGCGGTAGCTGGGGGGGCGATGCTCGGGATCATGCTGCCCACAATCGGCCTATCGATGCCAGGAATCAACGAAGCGCCCCCTGGGGTTTGGAAATCGCTGGCATTTCGCCGTCCAACGACGCCGTAGGAGCCGAGCGGGGAGCCGAACGGGGAGCCGAGCGGGGAGTCCGCGCCATGGGCCAACCAGGCCCGGGGAATGCGGGCCGGAGTAAAGAGAAGCCGCCGCCGTCGATGGAGCGGTAGCGCAGGAGCCCGAAGAGCCATGATCGCTCGTGGGCCCTGCGACCCGCGCGATCGTAGTCCCGTGCCGACCACAGAACGCTGAACGTGCGCCGATCCTCGTCGCGGTCTTTCTCGTGTCGCCAAAGTCCGAGCCACGAGCGGCTGCGGACTTCGTCGCCCTTGGCCTTGGTGGTATAGAGCTCCCAGAGCCAAGCGTAGTGCTCGTCCACAAAGCGCAGCTCTTGGAAGGGGTTCAGGTCGATCACCGTGAAGTCGCGCTCGATCTTTGCACCGTCCTGTTCGATGGAGCGCACCTTGCCCAGCGGCCACAGCTTCCGGAAGCGCTCCGTTCCCACCGGGCTGCCCTCGACCTCGCCTTCTTCGGCGAGCGCCTCCACGGTCCGCTCGCGGGTTGAGCTGCGCCAGAACGGAAACAGCGACGTCGATGTCCTGTTGCCGTCCGCGTACTCCTCGTGCCGGCGGTTGAAGAGCGGCCACGCGTACCAGCGCGAGGTCAGCCCGTCGCCCTGGTAGAACGAGTAGAACGGCCAAACGCGCTTGCGGACCGCGCGATCGGGATCGCCCCCTTGGAAGCGCACGAGGGGCCACGGGCCATCCCAGGCCCAGAACCCAGTCTCTGGGTCCGTCGTGTACCCAAAGAAGGGCCAGAGCACCGTCGTTTGGGAGGCACCCCCGCGGGTGGCGCGGCCGATGAACGGCCAGAGGAACCAGGACTGTTGGTGCTGCTTCTCCGAGAATTGCAGGCCGTTGCGCTGCCAGCTAAAGAAGGGCCACGCAGCGAACCAGCGGTCGTAGCGCCCCTCCCAGCGATTGACGCCAAAGAAGGGCCAGAAGCGAAACGCCTTGCCGCCGGCTCCGCGCGAGTAAGAGAGGAAAGGGAACAGAAAGTGGTCCGTCGTTCGGCCGTACCTCTCGACCCTCAGCCAGAGGGGGAAGAGCGCGAAGGTGCCGCGGTCGAAGCTGAGAAACTTCTCAAGCTTCCCGAGGATCGGAAACAGCGCGCGTTGGACGCGGCCATCCTCGTGGTTCGACCAGTAGAGGCCGGGGAGGATGAGCAGCGACCAGGTGAGGAAGCCCGTGGGCTCGAGCTGGGTTGCGTAGCGTGCGATCGGCAGGAACTGCGCGATGCGGCTGCCGCGCTCCGAGTCCTCATCGATGAAGCCGAGCGGCGGAAGGAACCAGGTGAAGCGGTCGCCCTTGGCATCGAAGCGGTTCGAGAGGATGGGGCGGACGGCCCAGTAGTCCCGATCGCCGGTGTCGGGGTCACGGCGCGAGAGGAGCGCTCCGCCTAGGGCTTCGACCTCGGGTACACCGCCGGCTGCGGAGTGAGACGAGAAGATGGGCGAGAGCACGCGCTCCGAGCCTGGGCCCGCGCACGCGGGCAGCCACATCCATGACAGGAGGCCGATGGCCATGGCCACCGCCTTGGCGTAGCTCGGCCGGCTGCGCCGACCAGTGGCTCTCACGATGAGTGGGGGAGGGGAGAAAACCTGCACGGTTGGATGGGCGTGGCCCAAGCCGTGATTATCCGCAAATCAGCCCTTCGGAATCAACGCGTGAAGCGGAAGCCTCGAAAGAAGGGCCGCTCAATCAAAGTTCAACCCCAGGGACGTCCCGGCCCCGACGATTCCTGGGTCTCTACCCACAGAAGCGAGACCCTGTCCTTGACGGATCATGGCCCATCGGCATCGTTGACCCCATGACGACTCCAGCGCCGACGTTTCTCTCAGGGATCCAGCCCTCCGGCCGACCGCACCTCGGGAACTATTTTGGTGCAATCCAGCAGCATGTTGCGTCGCTGGAAGAGCCAGGGGAGCATCTGTTCTTCATCGCCGACTACCACGCGCTGACGACGATCCAGGACGCCGAACTGCTGCGTAACCACGTCCGCGAGCTAGCGGCGACCTACTTCGCCCTCGGCATGGACCCCGAGCGCGCGATGTTCTTCCGCCAGTCGGACGTTCCTGAGGTCACCGAAATTGCTTGGTTGCTGGCGAGCGTGACGGGCATGGGGCTCATGGAGCGCGCGCACTCCTACAAGGACAAGGTAGCGAACGGAATCAAGCCGTCCGTGGGGCTCTTTACGTACCCCATTCTCATGGCGGCGGACATCCTCGCCTACGACTCGACCATCGTGCCCGTGGGCAAGGATCAGATCCAGCACGTGGAGATGACCCAGGACATGGCCACGCACTTCAACAGCCGCTACGGCGATGTGTTCACGCGACCCGAGGCGCGCCTGCCAGAGCGCGAAGACATGGCGCGTGTGCCGGGCCTTGACGGACAGAAGATGTCCAAGTCCTACGGCAACGATCTCTGGGTTTTCGAGGAGGGCAAGGCACTCAAGAAAGCGATTGGCCGCATCCCAACGGATAGCCGCGAGCCATCTGAGCCGAAGGACCCGAGCGAGATCCAGCTCTTCGACTTCCTGGGGCTCTTCCTCGACGAAGCGGAGCTCACGGACTGGAAGGGGCGCGTGGAGGCCGGCGGCGAGAATGCCCCCGGCTACGGGCACCTCAAGGTGCGCCTTGCCGAGGCGTTCGACGAGCACTTCGGTCCGTCTCGCGCGCGTTTCAAGGAGCTGATGGCGGACCCTGCCGAGCTCGATCGGGTGCTCCTCAAGGGAGCCGAGAAGGCACGGGCCCGTGCGGTGATCGTGCGTGACCGCGCCCTGAAGGCCTGTGGCCTCCGTTAGACAGGTGCGCCAAGAGAAGTGAGGCAGTCTTCGAAAGGTTGGGGTGGATTCGGTCGATAGCGCTTCCGGAGCGCCGCGTACGCGGTGCCAAAATCCCTACAGCGCCCCCGAAACATGTTCAACCGATTCGCAACGGCGGCCGTCGCCGCGTCCTTCGCCTTGACCGCCTGTGGCTCCACCGGAGCCGGTGAAACCAGCGCCCAGGCACCCGTGCAGCCGATGGGCTCGAGCTCTGACGTCGAAATGGAGTTCGGCGATCACAGCGCCTCCACCTCCGTGGCCGAGCCCTGGGCTCCCGCTCCTTGGACCGGGTCCTTCCAGGACTCCGCGGTCATGCTGGCGAACACGTTCCGTATCGAGGGTCCCGTGGGCCTCTTGGAGCACGTCGTGGCCAGCTCTGACGACGCTTTCTACGAGCGCTCTATGGAAACGACCCCCGAGGGTCTCCTGCAGATCGTTCGCCGAGTTAGCCCCGACGTTCCGGAAATCCGCGTCCAGCTGGACGCCTGGACCTTGGCCGCATTCGATCGCGTCACCATCCTGGAGCGCGTGGATTGCGTGCCCGTGACGGTGATCGCGAGCGGAGACGCACTCTGGCGCAACGCCGATGGGCGAATTGCGAAGGGCCAGCGGATAGAGTGCAGCGGTGAAATCGGTGATGACACCCCCTCCGTTCCCCTCGGCGCCGTTGACTCGGTCCCGAGCCTTCAGGCTGAGCCTGAGGTCGAGCCCGTTGTCGAGACTGAAGTCGACCCTGAGGTTGAGACTGAAGTCGAGCCCGAAGTCGTCGCTCCCGTCGACGTCCCAGAAGGCGTGGACGCAACCCAAGGTCAGTAGTCGCCCCGTGCGGCCCTGGATCGGAACCGCCGTTCTGCTCGCGCTCTTCGCGCTGGGCTGCGGCGGTTCTTCCGTTCGCTGGCGTTCAAGCTGGTCGAGCCCCTACTCGCGCTTCTCTAGCGAGGCCCGCGCGGAGTTTGCTGCCGCGCGCAAGCTCTTGGACGCGGGTCAACGCCTCGACGCCCGGAGGGCCCTGGCTGAGCTTGCGCTCCGAGAGCCGACCAACCTCGAGGTTGGTGCTTGGCTTCAAGATCTCGAGTCCGAGCTCTTGGCGGACGGTCACGATGTCTTTGTGGAGACGCTCTCCTTAGCCGATGCGCCCGCACCCGACGTGCTGCGCCGCGTCTACTCAGCCCGAAAGGACAGCGAGCCCACGGTGACCTCCTTCGTGCTGGCGGCCCGTGCTGAGACCGACGTGCTCGCCGCCGAGATCCTGCTTGAGAAGGCGCTGGAGTTAGACCCCACCTGCGCGTGGGCCCACTACGGACGCAGTCATGTTCTGCTCATGGATCGCTCTCGGACCGATCGTTGGGGGCAGGCGGGTGATGCTCTCGCCCAGTCCTTAGAGTTGGATCCGGGCCACCTGCGTGCCCGTCGGCTCGAAGCATGGATGCAGGCCGAGGAGGGGAGCCTCGACGCAGCCACGAACAATCTCCTGCGCTGGATCGAGATGACGGAGGGGGATCCACGTGTGGACCGCACGTCGACGGTCGAAGCGCACCTCGACCTCGCGCTGCTCTTTCTTCTGGATGGTGAGGACCGACGGGCCGAGCGCCTGCTCGACGACCTTGAGGGGGAGGTCATCGGTCGCGCGCGGCGCCTGACGCTCCTTGTGGTGGCGCGCCAAGAGGCGGGCAACGAACTCGGGGCCCTGGATGCCGCTCTGCGCGCCCAAGGGGCCGGCAGCGAGGCCGCCCTGCCGCTTGTCCAAGAGGCGCTCCTGCAGGAGCTCTTCCTCGGCAACCCCGAGGCGGCAGAGGAGCGTTGGCGCGCCGTCGCCGACCTCGCTGACGAAACCACGAACATCGCTGACCTGGTGCGGGGCCTGAGGGCCCGTGTTCGGCTAGAGCGAGCCGCTGCCGCCGAAGGAGAAGCTGAGGGTCCCCCTGGCACCGCAGCGGGTGCGCCTGGCGCTGATCCCTCGAAGCCCACTCCGCTGGAGGTCCGCAATTGAAGGCGGTGATCCAGCGTGTGTTGAGGGCGTCCGTGACGGTGGACGGCGAGGTGGTCGGGAAAATTGGCTACGGCGCCCTAGTGCTCCTAGGGGTGCTCGAAGGAGATGGGAGTGAAGAGGTTGCCTGGATGGCAAAAAAGACGGCCGACCTACGTTTCTTCGAAGATTCTGGCGGGCGGATGAATCTATCGCTTGTCGATCTCACGCGCGGAGACACACCATGTGGTGTGCTCGTCGTGAGCCAGTTCACTCTCGCGGCCGATGGCAAAAAGGGTCGCCGCCCCTCGTTCGATCAGGCTGCGGGTCCGGTGGTGGCCGAAGATCTCTACGAGGAGTTCTGCGAGCGATTGCGCGGGTTAGGGATCTCCGTCGCGCAAGGGAAATTCCGCACGAAGATGGCGGTCGAGTTAGTGAATGACGGGCCAGCGACATTCGTCCTAGAACGGCGCCCTACGGTCGATTGACGGGCTGATCGTCGTGCATCTCGAATCGTCGCGCGAACTCGGGTTGACGGATCGCCCCGGGGGTGCGAGCATCTAGGAGGCCAATCGTTCGGTCCTGAACTCCTATCAGCCGGCGATTGCGGAGTCCCCACCTTCTGCGTCCGCATCAACGAAACTGTCTGACCTCCGAAGCGCTCTCCTCAATGTCCGACGAAGATTCAAGAACGATCACCAAGCGCGAGTTGGTGAATCGTATCGCCGAAGAGACCGGTCAGACCAAAGTGGTCGTCCGTGAAATCCTTCAGAGATTTCTAGACTCGGTCATCGACGAGCTGGTCGATGGAAACCGTCTTGAGTTCCGAGACTTCGGTGTGTTTGAAGTGCGCGAGCGTCCGGCACGCGTGGCACAGAACCCAAGGACGCTGGAGAAGGTCCCCGTCCCCGCCAAGCACGTCGTGCGCTTCAAGGCGGGTCGCATCATGCGCGAGCGCGTTTGCGACGAGATGCTCGCTTGCGGCGAAGGCAATACGGCCGGCTCGAAGCCCAGTTCGACGGCTCCCAAAGCCGGCATGAACGGCTCAAGCGCCGGCGCGCACGGATCCAAAGTGAATGGCGCGGAGGCTGCGGACAGTCGCCGCGAGGGGACGGAGGCAGAAAAGGGCAAGCCCGCTCCGCCGACGCCGCCGCCCGCGAAGCCAGGGTCGCCCTTCTAGCTGGTTCTGCTGGCTG
>CAYQKK010000059.1:3945-21995 GCA_964417955.1 uncultured Planctomycetaceae bacterium | reverse complement strand
TGGCGGCTGCCGCAAGGGCCTGGGTCACATCGGCGACGAGGTCGTCTTCGTGCTCAAGGCCCACCGAAAGGCGGACGAGACCATCGGCCAAGCCTGCAGCGCGACGGATCCCGGCGGGGATGGATACACGGGTCATGCTCGGCGGCACCTCTACGAGGGACTCAACGCCGCCGAGGGACTCGGCGAGGGTGAAGATCTTGGTCGTCGACGCGAAGGCATTAGCCGCTTCGACGCCGCCCTTGAGTTCAGAGGAGAGCATGCCGCCAGGCTGGGACATCTGGGCTTGGGCGATGCTGAGCTGCGGGTGATATCGGTCTGTCGCAGTGTAACGAGAGGCGGCCTGAGATCGCTGATTCGACTGGTCCAGGACTGGGCTGCCAGGGGTCAGCAGGTAGGATTGCCGTCACGAAGGACCGATGACTGTCGTTCGATCTGCCCATGGAGCCGCCGCCAATCGCAACCAGCCCGCCGAAGCTCGTGGTCTTCTGGCGCGCCGCACTCTGTCTCGCCGTTCTCTGGTTGGGCATCGCCTTCGAAGTCCCAGGGGCTCGCCCCGATTGGGCGGCGCCGACGGCCCAGGAGCAGGCTTGGGGGTGGGACGAGACCATGCACGCCGAGCTGCCCGCGGTGCAGATGCTCCTGCACACCCGGCGCGGCGAGTGGTACGAGGCGATGGAGGTAGTCCACGAGTGCGATCGCTACCCCTTTGCGTACCCCATGGCGCTCGCGGCCTGGCAGGGGATCTTTGGGGTCAGCCAGCGGACGGCCCGGCGGCTGGGCTCGGTCCTATTCGGGCTTCTCGTGCTCCTCGCCGTGGGCCTTGGCGTCCAAGTCGTCCGCAGAGATCGTCGCCTCGACACCGCGCTGTTCGTTGCCCTGGCGGCTGTCTCGGCACCACTAGCGCGGCGCTATGCGCCCACGCTGTTCCTAGAGGTTCCCGCGCTCGTGCTCATTGCGTGCTCCCTCAGCGTTTGGATCGTGCGCAGGCGGGCGGAGATCGGAACGAAAAAGCGTCTCGGCCTCGACTTGGCTGCGGGCTTCCTTATCGCGGCGACCTTCTTTACCAAGTTCAATTACGCGCTCCTGCTCGGGATCGCCATCGGCCTCGATTCACTGTTCGAGCTGGTCAGCGCCAAGGGCCAGCGTGGCACCTGGGTCTCCCTGGTCCGCACCGTCCTTCCCTTGGCCTGCGGGCTCGCGTGGTGGTTCCTGCTGCCACTTCCACTGGGTGCAGAGGTCGCCGCCGAGCATCGCGGCGACTTCATGGAGTTCGTCACGGGCAACTTCGAAATGAAAATCGAGCGGTGGAGGCGCATCACGAACTGGCTGACCGGGGTCGCTTCGCATTCGTTTGTCTTCGCCAGCCTTGTCGGACTTGGCGTGACTTTCCTCCTTCGACACCGCACGCGGGGTGGCCTCACACTGGGCCTCGGGCTTCTGGCCTTTGTGGTTCCGATCGTCAGCCACCCCTTTCAGCTAGATCGGTTTCTGCTCCCCGCAGCACTCGTGCTCTGGGTTGTCGGCGGCGCAGGGGCCGCGATGTTCCTGCGCGCGGCGCCCCGTCTCTTCACGGCTTGCGCCCTCGGACTGGGCATTGCCTGCGCGCAGGTGCCTGTGATCACCACGGCTGCGTGGTTGGGCTTCCCGCTCGTGGAGGAAGGCAATCCTGTTCGCGAGTTCCAGGAGCACATCGTAGGCAGGGCGCTGAGCCTATTCGGGCCGCCGGCGTCCAACGGTCTGACCCGCGACGTTCATGAGGAGATCATGGACCTGATCGCCGAAGGCGTGGGGACCGAAGACTCGGTCGGTTGGCTCGGGCAGTCGTCGGAGATCTCTCCGGCCTCGTTGCACCTTGGCCTCTTGGAGCGCGGCGGTTCGGCGGAGCGCTTTCTTCAGTTTGCGCCTGGGCCGATGGACATCGAGCTCTTGCCGTCTAACGTTCGGACGGACTTCTCCCAGGAGGAACTCCTGGCCTTCGCACGACAGTTTGACTACGTGGTCGTTCCGTCGGTCTCAGATCTCATGGCGCGGGGGGGACGCGGATGGGTCGCCGAGGCTTGGCACCAGCCCCTTCGGGACTGGCCGGACGCTGAGTGGCGGACCCTGGGGTCCGTGGTGGTCGACATGTTCAGCCGCGGCGCGCTGCCGGTCACCCTACAGCTTGTGAGCGTGCCCGAATGAACGCCCAGCGGGACCCAAGGGAAGAGCACGACCGCGAAATCCGCGTGGAGGGCTACGCCGCCGGCGTGCTCGAGCTCGACGATGTGCTTGGGCTGATCGCCGAGCGCGCTGTGAGCTCGCTCGGGCGCCGCTGTCTGGCGATGATCGTTCCACGCGGCGACGACGAGGCGCGCTTTGCGCTCGCCCGCGTCACCGAGATGATGGAGCTCGCGAAGCACGACGCCGAGCCCCCGATGGCGGGGGTGACAGATCCAAGTCCAGACAGCGACGACGGACGGTTGGACGAGAGCAAGATTGCGTCGATCCGTGACTTCTTGGACGCAAATCTGCGGATCAAGAAGTGGGCTGCTTTCTACGAAGTGGAGGCACCGCACACCGCGAAGCTCATGGCGGCGTCTCCCGATACTCGGCCTTTGCTTGAGCGCGTCGAGCGAGTCGTCGACGAGCGCGGTCGGGTTCGCTCGGACGCGTCGGGCAAGCTGGAGCGCCTTCGGCGCCAGATCTCCTCGTTGTCGTCCCAGGTGGACGAGATCATCCGCAACGTCGTCGCGCGCGGCGACGTGCGACCGTACCTCTCGGACAACTCGGTGCACCGTCGCGCGGGCCGGCCTGTGCTCGCGGTGAAGGCCAAGAGCTCGGGTCGCGTCAAAGGGCTTGTGCACGACCGCTCACAAACGGGAGAGTCGGTGTTCATCGAACCCGCGGGCGCGGTGGAGGCGGGGAACCGCTTGGCCGAGGCCAAGGCAGACGAGCGACGCGAGACAGAGCGGATACTCATCGAGCTCTCCAAGGTACTCCTGGAAGAGAGGTCGACCATCGACGGCGCCGCGCTCCGCGTGGGCGAGCTGGAGGTTGCCTTGGCCAGCGCACGCTGGGCGAAGGAAACGGGCGCGCGGAGCGCGCTGCAGCCGGGGGACGAGGGAGGCAGTGACGGGTTGCTACTGCGCGCCGCACGGCACCCTCTGCTCGTGGACCAAGTCGCGCGGGGCGAGCTGAGTGAGGTCGTGCCCATCGACCTCCGCCTCGGCGTCGAGTTCGACATGCTCTTGATCACTGGGCCGAATACGGGTGGCAAAACGCTAGCGCTCAAGACCGCAGGACTCTTCGCGCTGATGACGCGGTGCGGCCTGCCCGTTCCGGCCCTTGACGGCACGACCGTTCCGCTCTACGACGGTGTGGTCGCTGACATCGGCGACGAACAGGAGATTCGTCAGAACCTCTCGACCTTCGCGTCCCACCTCGTGCGCGTGCGAGACGGATTGGAGCGCGCCGGACCCAACACGCTCGTGCTCCTCGACGAGCTTGGCGGCGGGACCGATCCCGACGAAGGAGGGGCCCTGGGAACGGCGATCCTTGAACGCCTTCTGACGCTGCGGGCCCCGACCCTCGTGTCGACGCACATTGGCAAGCTGAAAGAATTCGCGTACCGGCACGCCCGGGCCGAGAACGCCTGCGCCGAGTTCGACCACGAAACGCTCAGTCCAAAGTACCGGCTGATGCTGGGCACTCCGGGCGAGTCCTGTGCGCTGATCATCGCGCGGCGGATCGGGCTGCCGGACTCCGTGTGCGACGTGGCGCAGGTGCGGCTCGATCGGCGCGAAGGTGAGCTTGAGGACCTCATGAAGGACGTTCGCTCGGCGCGCATGGCCGCAGAGGAGACGCGGCTCGGTGCCGAGGAAGAGCTAGCCAGCGCGCGTGAGCGCTCGCGCAAAGTCGATGAGCGTGAACAGGCCCTTGAGGAGCGTCTGGAGAAGCTGGAGGCCGAGGCCCAGAAGGGCATCGAAGAGCGAGTTCGCGATGCCATGAAGACCCTGGAGCGAGGGCGCCGCGTCGTCGAACAGCTGCCGCCCCAGGCCAAGAGGGAGATGGAGGAGACCCTCGACGTCATGGAGTCGCAGCTGACGGGGGCTACGCTCACCGAACGCCGCGAAGCGTTCATTGCGACCTTGGGCAAGGGGTCGCTCGTGTTCCTGCCGCGCTATCGCCAGCGGGTCGTCGTCCACAAGGTCGATCGTGAGAAGCGCGAGGTTGTCGCGAAAATGGGCTCGATGAAGGTCAAGGTTTCGTTCGACGAGGTGACTCCCTACGAGAGTCTCTGAGCTCCGATTCCGCCCTGTCCTATGCTGGGGCGGTGCTACCTTCCTCTCGACTTGCCGCCGTCTGCGCCGTCGCACTCGCTGCGACCTCTTCGTTCCTGGGCGCAGACCAAGGGGCGGCGAACGCGGAGTTGGACTTCGCGGCCGTGGCGCGGCCGTTCCTGGATAAGCACTGCGTGCGCTGTCACAAGGACGCGACGGCCGAGTCGAACTTTTTGGATCTCGCATCGCCTTCGTCGGTGCAGCTATCCGCGGGGGATGCCGCTGCCGAAGGCGCTCCCGATTGGGGCTGGCTGCTGGATCAGGTGGAGTTCGGCGACATGCCTCCGACAGGTGAAGCTGCGCCGACGAAAGAGGAACGAGCCGCGTTCGTGCAGTGGCTTCGAAGCGAGCTTGGCGAGGGGGACGGGGGGCAGGATCAGCCCCTGCCCGCGCGTGGCCTCCGAAGGCTGACTGCGTACGAGTACGAAAACGCCGTGCTCGACGTACTCGGGGTGTCCATCGATCTCAAGAGTCTCCTGCCGGAGGACAAGGTGGGGCATAGCTTTGACCATGTCGCCTCGGCGCAGTCCCTGAGCGAAGCCCATTTCACTCGCTATCTAGAGGCTGCGGAAGCGGTGGCTGAGCGTGCCATTCCCTCAGCGTTGCTCGAGGGGGCCGCCAGCAAGCAGCGCTACTTCGCGGAGTCGCTCGCCGGCGGGCGTGGCCAGGGCCAGGGGCGGCTGCTCTGGACGAACGGCAAGGTCGAGACGATGAGCCCAGCGCCGTGTGGAGGTCGCTATCTCATTCGTGCCGAAGTCTACGGAGTCCAAGCGGGTCCCGACCCTTGTCGCGCACAGCTTGCGATCGGAGACGCCGTGTCGGAAGCGACCTTCGACGTCCCCGCCACAAAGGAGGCTCCGCAGGTCATAGAAGCCGAGCTGATGGCCCAAGGCCGTGGCGAGCTCACCGCAGGTGTGCGCTTCGTGAACGATTACTACCGGAAAAAGACGAAGGACCGGGCGGCGCTGGATCGCAACTTTGTCGTGCGCTGGATCGAAGTCGAGGGCCCGCTCGATGGGGGCAGACCAACGACCTTCATGGAGCGCTTCGGGCTCGGTGCGGATTCAGGTGCGGATTCACATGCGACGCCCGAGTCGCTCGTCTCTCAGCTGGCAGAACTTCTATGGAGGCGGCCCCTTGCGTCTCGCGGACTGCGGGCGATGGACGACGAGATCGACGCGTCCGTGATGGCTCAGCTCATGGAGCTGTCGTCTCCAGGCGAGTCGCCAGCACACCGCGTGCGCGCAGCGCTGATCGGAATGCTGGCGTCCCCGAGGTTCTTGTTTCTGGCGGAGACCCAGCAAAGGGGCGCCGAGTGGACCGAAAGGGGCAGCGCAGCGGTGGATCGCCACACGCTCCTGTCGCGGCTCACGTCCTTTCTCTGGCGCTCGCTCCCTGATGAGGAACTGTGGGTGTGGATGCGAACGGGAGAGCCTCGGACCCACGAGCAGATCGTCGCGCGACTCTTGGAGGATCCGCGCGCGGATCGCTTCATGAAGTCCTTCGCAGACCAGTGGCTTCAGCTTCGTGCCACGGAGAGCCGGCGCGCCGACCGAAAGGCCTTTCCCGACTTCGACGAGCGCCTACGGCTTTCGATGCTAGAAGAAACGCGACGCGTGTTGATCGCGTCGCTGCGGGAGCGGACGAATTTGTGGGAGCTCATCGAAGGAACGGAGACCATCGTGAACCGGCGGCTCGCGGAACACTACGGCTTGAGCGCGGAGGCCTTCACCGGCGAAGGGCGCTTGCCGCGACGAGGCGAGTGGCTACGGGCCTCCCTCGACGGAACTTCGCGCCGGGGCCTCCTTGGGCACGGCTCGATTCTCTTTGGCACGAGCGAAGCCACGCGCACGTCGCCTGTGAGCCGCGGGCGATGGGTGCTGGATGTTCTGCTGGGTAGTGCGCCACCACCTCCACCTCCCGGTGCAGACAACTTAGCGCCGCAGAAGAAGAACGCCGAGGCCCTCTCCCTCCGGGAGCGCATGGAGGCCCATCGTGCGGACGCGACCTGCGCCGCGTGCCATGCGCGCATGGATCCCATCGGTTTCGGCTTAGAACGCTTCGACGCAGTGGGCAGGGAGCGAGGCGACGGGGGAGAGCATGAGCTGGATCTGACCGGGAAGTTGCCCGACGGGCGCTCTTTCGACGGACCCATCGAGTTGGCGTCGATCCTTGGCCAAGAGGACCGCTTTCTTGAGGCCCTTGCGGAGCGGCTCCTCGTGTTTGCCCTGGGGCGCGGCCTAGAGCGAGCCGACCGCGCGGCGGTGCAGCACGTCGTGGCGAGCCTTGACCCGGAGCATCCGACCCTTGAAGGCATGATCGTCTCGGTGGTGGGGCTCGAGGAATTCTGGGGGATCGCCCCGTACGATGTGAGCGACAAACGCGACACGGAGATTGAAGATGACGAATGAACCCAACGTGAACGACGTGTCCGTATCGGAAGTCAGCGGCGCTGGACCTCGGATCTCTTCCATCCAGCTTCCGCGGCGCACGGTGCTCCGCGCCGCGGGTGTCGCGGTAGCGTTGCCGATACTCGAAGCGATGGGGCCCGAATCGGCTGCGCCGCGCAGGCTCGTCTACGTCTATGTGCCGAACGGCGTCAAGGTGGATGAGTGGCGGGAGGAGATTCCCGTGCTGCCGCAATCGAGAGTCGAGGCGAGGAAGCACCGTCGCCACGGTCCGCTCTTGGCCGTCGGAGATCATCGAGGCGATGAGCTGCCGGCGCTTCTGAAGCCGCTCGAGTCCATTCGGGAACGGATGCTCCTCATCCGAGGGTTGACCGCTGACAAGAGTCGCGCGAATGGCGACGGCCCCGGTGATCACGCGCGCGCGGCCGCTGCGTTCCTCACGGGCGTGCAGCCGCTCAAGACGGAAGGCCGAGTGCGACTCGGGGTGTCGGCGGATCAAGTGGCTGGGCGAGCCGTGGGCGGTGCGACGCGTGTTCGCGCGTTGAGCCTCGGCCTAGAGCGCGGTCTGCAGTCCGGCCAATGCGACTCCGGCTACGCGTGCGCGTACTCCGGTCATATATCATGGGAATCGTCGGAGGTGCCAGCGGCGAAAGAGGTACGCCCCCAGGCGGTTTTCGATCGCTTGTTCCGCGGGGGCGACGCCGGTCTCAGCGCGGAAGCGCGCAAGGAGCGGCGGCTGCGTCGTCGCAGCGTGCTCGACTTTGTGCGTGGCGACGCGAAAGCGCTTCGCCGTCGACTCGGCGCCGCCGATCGAAACCGGGTCGATGAGTACGAGACGGGACTTCGGGAACTCGAGCGCCAGTTGGAGTTCGAGAACTCGGCTCACGTCGAAAGCGTGCCAGATAGCGCTCGACCTAAGGAGGAAGAGCGCACGTTCGAAGAAGAAGCCCGCCTGATGGGCGAGATCTTGAGCCTCGCGTTGGAGGCCGATATCACCCGCGTCGGTACGCTCATGTACGGGAACGAGGGGAGCGGCCGCCGCTATCATGAGATCGGCGTGACGGACGGGCACCATTCGCTCAGTCACCACGCGGGCGACGAGCACAAGCTTGAGGCCATCGGTAAGATCAACCGGTTGCACCTGGCGTCCTTCGCGGCGCTTGTCCAAAGCCTCGCCTCCAAGGGGCGGCCAGGAGGCTCCTTGCTCGACGAGACCATGCTCGTCTACGGCAGCGGCATTGCCGAGGGCAACCGGCACGACCATCACGACCTGCCTGTCTTGCTGGTAGGGGGGGAGTCCACCGACATCCGCGGCGGCCGAACCCTCGTCGTGCCACGGGAGACTCCGTTGAACAATCTGCACGCCGCTCTGCTCAAGCGAATGGGCGTCACGGACGGGCACTTGCTTGGGGACGCGACCGGTGTCCTCGATGGGTTGGCCTGACCGCTTCCGGGCCCGCCGGATTTCCCTCAAGGGACCTGGCGTCACGCCCGAAAACCTAACTCGTACACGTGCCTGCCGCGAAGCGAATGGCAAAGTGTCCCTACCATGGCGGACCCTCAAAGAGATGATCGATCGGTTGAGACCGACCCCCTGCTCGTGTCACTCCGCGAGGATGGTGACCATGGGCCCTCGCTTGAGGATGTAGGGCCGATCGACACGCTCCTCGTGCTCGGCGGTGGTGCGATGCGCGGGATGGCCCATATCGGCGTCCTGCGGGCGTTGGATACCCTTGGGATCAAGGTCGACGCGATCGTCGGCACGAGCATTGGGTCGCTCATCGGGGCCATGGTCGCGGGCAACGCTTCGACAGCGGAGATCGAAGAGCTGCTTCCGAACCTCGCCAAGGACGACTACTTCCAGCTCAACCTGATGAAGTTCCTGAGGAAGGGACTTCGTGCACCGAGCATGTACAGCGGCACGACGTTCCGTCGCAGCCTGGAGAAGCTCATCTCGGTGGAGTCCTTTGACGACCTCAAGATGCCGTTCTTCTGCAACGCCGTCTGCCTAGAGACCCGCGGCCCGGTGTTCTTTGGCACGCGTGGCTTCCGGGATATCGGCGTGATTGACGCTGTTTACGGCTCCTGCGCGCTCCCGGCGGTGTTCGAGCCCCTGGAATGGAAAGAACGACACTACATGGACGGTGGCATCACGGATGCGCTGCCCCTGCGCTTCGCGAAGCTCTTGAAGCCGAAGCGCATCATTGCCGTGGACTTGACCGTTAAGCCTAGCCATCGGCCGCCCAAGTACCGCGCCCACGCGATCTCTACCTTCTTTCGTGCGTTCGACATCATCGAGAACGTGTTGACGGAGCAGATGCTGCACATGCAGGTGACCCCCGAGGTCTGCCTGATTCAGCCGAAGCTCGTGGAGATGGACCGCTTCGACTTCGATCGCATCGGAGAACTCGTGGAGGGAGGGGAGCGTGAAGCGCTTCGCGTCCTGACTTCCCATCCCCTGACCCGGGACCTGATCGATCCGGAAAAGTTTTCCGAGGGCATGGCGTCTCCTGTGTTGCCCCCAGAGTTCGTCAGCCTCCATATCGATCCATCCGTCTGCATCGGATGCTCCATGTGCGAGATGACCTGCGAGACGGGTGGCTTCCTTGGGCGCGGCGAGATCGCGACGGTGCTGAAGCCCGACAACTACGAGTGCACCCGCGACCAAGCGTGTGTTCGGAGCTGCCCGACCGGGGCGATCCGGCTCGGCAACCTGTAGGCGCTCGGGAGCCCGTAGGAACTTCCGAATGGCCTTGGGCGTTCCACGGTTCCAGGGGTACTCCCTCAAGCTATGACCGGGGATGTGTCCGATAGCACGTGAGCTAGGACCGTTTTGCGCCGTCTACCCGTCGGCTCTCTGGCTCCTGCACCCGCTCACCTCCCCTGGGCGCCGTGTCTTGACGCGCGCCAGATCCCCGTACTCGAGACCGATGGCCTTTTCATTCCTGGGCGCAAGCGCCCGCGCGCTCCCCGTCGCACTTGGCGCTCTCCTGCTCGCTGTTTCCTGCTCGAACTCCTCCGATGGAGACGATGGCGAGGGCGGGAACGAAATGGCCGCTAGCGTCGTTCAGAACCTCACCGTCGACCCGGATGGAGCGACGATTTCAGTCGACATCAGTGGCGCGTCCGGCACCGTGACAGCCGGTACGGTCGAGGCCTCGGCGGGCCAGGTCCCACTGACCGTTGTGCGTACGGGCGATAACGTGGCCATCGAGTTCGATGCGCGCGTGACGCCGGAGCACCAGGTGCGCATCGTGGGTGTCTCGGGAGTCGCTGACGGCTGGCGCGACGTGACCACCTCCGATGAACGCCAGGTGCAGCTCGCTATCCTCGCTGCGACGCAGGACACGTCCGATGACCTCCTCGGTGGCGACACCCTCGACGTGACCTTCTACGGGGGCCCACGCGTCGTGCCCAGCCAAGTGGAAGACCTCGACAGCTGGACGATCACCGTCGAAGGGCTCAACATGAACCTTGTGGGGTCGGTCGTAAACTTCAATCCCACGACCCAGGTGGCCTCGCTCACCCTCGGGCCCCAGGCCAACCTCTACGCCAACTTCTCCGTGGCCGTGGACGCTGAGTCCGTTGCCGCTGTCGCGGTCAACCCCGCCGTGATTCCTGGCGCGGCGACCGGCGATACGGCGCCGCCCGCGCTGGAGGGTGGTTCGCCCGTCACCCAGAACCTCGACGTCCTTGCCAACGGAGACGAGTACGGCCGCGTCGTGGAGCTCGACTTTGGCGAGCCGATCAACCCGATTTTCGGAGCACAGCCCGCCAACTTCTCCGTGGTGGATCACCCCGGCGCCACCTTCATGACTTCGGTGGACAGGGTGTCGATCGACCAGACCGATCAGACGATCGTTCGCGTCGTTTTTAGCCGCCCTGTCGTTCCCGGGCTCGACCAGATCGCCGTGGATGGCGTCGTCGACGCCCACGGCAATCTCTTCCCAGCGCAGACCGTGGCTCTGGAGAACGTCGCCCCGGTGGCCAACTCGTTCACTAGCGTTGAGTTCATCACCCGCGAAGGGCTCGACAACGACTCTGTGGTGGCTGTCCTGGCCCAGGCGATTGATCCTGATACGGCCGAGTTGGAGGCTCGCTGGACTCTCGCGGTGGATAGCGTTGGCGTCGACCTGACAGCCCAAGAGCTCAGCTACGACCTGTTCACTAAGACGTTGACCATCGACCTCGATTTCGATGTGTTGAATGGCACGACCGCTGACCTCGCTTCGGTCGGTGGAGTGGACATTGATGGAGAGGACTTCTCTGTCTCCGCAGCCCAGGTGACGGCTGCGGGGGATGCAGGCGCGCCCCAGGTGGAGGATGTGGTTCAGAACCGCACCGCCGACGCGAGCGGCACCGTCGTGGATGCGCAGTTCTCGGAGGCGCTCGACGCTGCGACGGCTACCAACATCGGCAGCTACACGTTCTCACCCCCCGTTGTCATCAACAACGCAACGCTCGTCGACGGCTCGACGGTTCGGCTTGAGCTCGCGAGCCTCGTCATCCCTGGCGAGGTGAACCTCACGATCGCAGCCGCTGTGAGCGATCCCGCCGGCAACGACCTTGGGGCGCCCGCGGGGCCCATCGTCCTAACGTCGACGGATACCCTGGCGCCCCAGCCCGCCGTTGCAGCCGCTCGCGCAGTCGAAGGCATCGACAACGACGTTGTCACGGTGCTCTTCTCTGACACGATGATCCAGAGCGAGGCGGAAGACCTCAATAGCTGGACGATCGAGTCGCCCGTCGGCAACGTCCTCGACCTGACCAACGCCACGGTCACCTACGACGCGACCCTCGGCACGGCAGAAGTGGTCCTCGAGGGCCCCGATGGCTTCGCGTTCTTCGCCAGCGATGACTTCCAGGCGAGCTTCACGACGATGCGCGACATTGGCGGAAACTCCATCGATCTGAATCCGATCAGCGGCCCCGTGGTCTCCGAGGGTACGCGTCCCGCGCTCGAAGGAGCGTTCGCCGTGGCCGGTGGCGCGGGGGATCAGATCATCCTGCGCTTCTCGGAGCCCATGCGGAACGTCGAGGATCTCTTTGACGAGGTCTCCAATCCGACGGGCATTCGGTACGGTCAGATCGACTCCATCACCGGGGTCGAGACCTTCCCTCAGTCCGCAAGTTCGATCGAGGACGGCCTTGGCGTTCTCTTGACCTACGTCGATCCGATTGACCTTTCGGGGACCCTCAACCTCGTAGGCCTGACGGACCTTGCGGGGAACGTCCTCTTCCCGGTGCTCGCGCTGCCAATCGCTCCTGAGAACCTCACCGCTCCGGCCTTCGCCATGGCGCCCGCGTTGACGTCCAACAGCGGCATTGAAAACGACACGCTGAGTATCCAGTTCACCGCGCCTATGAGTGCTTGGCGCCTCCTGGAGCCGTCGCAGTACACGCTGCGTGAGACGCTGACCGGCGACGTGATCGACCTCTCTACCGCGGTAATGGAGTTCGACGGAAACGACACCGTCACGGTGCTCCTGCGTTCGTTGGACCTGCCGGAATTCGCTTCGGCGCTCGACTACGACGTCGTCCTCAACGTCGACGGATCCGATCCGCTTCGATCGAGCCAGGGAATTCCCATCTCAAGCCAAGAGACGGAGGCCTCGGTAGCGGTCGCAGGCGACGTGACCGATGGTCCGATGGTGGCCGGTAGCAAGGCTCTCCTGGACCCGAACGGCGGCAACGCGGTGATCGTCGTGTTCAGCGAGACCGTCGACATGACCGCTGCGCTTGATGCGAGCGGATACAGCCTTAACGGATCGCTCGCCACAAGCCTCGAAGAGTACTCCGCACGGGCCGTGCGTGCCATCTTCCCAGTGACGCCTGTACTCGCAGATACCCTGGAGATCCAAGCGTTGACGGCGGTGGACTCGGCGGGCAACCCGGCTCCGGGACTGATGTCGTTGGCGGTGACCCAAGACGCTGTCGAGCCGTCCATCGCGAACGTCGCCGTCAACGTCCAGGAGGGCGTGGGAGGCGACCGGGTCATCCTGACCTTCGACGAAGAGCTTGACGGGACCCTCGCCAGCAACCGCTTCAACTACTCGCTCTCGGTGGGTGGTGAGCAAGTGCGCGTTGGTGCGGCGGTCTACTCCAGCAACGACTTTACGGTGACGCTCGTCCCCGACGATCTCCCCGAAGGCGCGACGGTCAACGTCGAGGTTTCCGGAGTGGGGGACATCGTGGGCAACATCCCGGCGCTTCCCCTCGTGGAGTCCGGCATCGCCGCCGGTGACGTATCGGTCCCTGAGGTAGAGAACGCGGTCTTCAACCTTGGGCTGAGCGCATCCGGTCTCGTCGTCGACGTGCTGTTCTCCGAGCCGGTGGTGCCCGGGGTCGCAACGAATGAACTTCGATGGGCAGCCACGCAGGGCTCCAGCGTGCTGGAAGTCGAGACGATTGCATTGGACCAGGTTCGACTCTTCCTGAGTAGCCCCATCGCGTCGAGCGGGACGCTCACGCTTCAGCCGGGTCTCTCGGACTACGCAGGCAACGTCGCGGGTTCACTTGTCGTGGACCCGGTCGAGTAGCTTGTCGCCCGGCGTGTCCCCCGACTGGACACGTGACCAGCATTGAGAAGCGCCCACTCGGAAGAACTTTCCGGGTGGGCGCTTGCAGTGGGTGAATGCCCTAGCGGTAGGGGAGTCTTCCGTTTTCGAGCGTGCGGAAGAGTGCTCGTACTCCGGATTGGCGTTCAGGTGGCAGTGCGCCATGAACGATAGAGAAGTGTCGGGGTGGACTTACTGCCCCGCAAGCACTGCCCCAGTTCCATGATCAGAGATCTCCGATTCGACGAAATTGAGCGCGCCGACCGACGCAAGCGCCTCACGAAACTCGTCGTGGCCTGCCTTCTGGTGTCCACTGCCGGTTCTTACCTTGCCAGCCGCGAGCTCAAGATCCGCGAAGAGCACAAGGCTCTCCCCCAAGCTGTGACGGGCGACCTCGCTTCGTTCAACGCTCGCCACGATGCTCTCGAAGGCATGCTCGCGAAGCACCACGTTTGGCTGGGGGCCTTCTCCGCCCGTGACGAACTCGATGCACTCGTTGTCGAGATCCACAGTCAGGAGACCGCGACGGCCAAGAGCCTCGCGAAGAAGACCCAGAGCGAGACTCGCATCCGTGAAGAAGCTGAGGCAGCTCGCATCCGGGGCTACGTCTTTGTCGAGCGTCGCGAGTACGACCTGGCGCTCGCCCAGCTTCGCCGTTCGCTTGAGCTGATCGACTCCCTCGGTCAAGACGCCCTCGAAGGCGGCAAGTGGGAGCACCGTAGCAAGGTCGAGGTCGATGTTGCTGAGCTCGAAGGTATGCTCGCAGAGGGCACTGTTCGGTGAAGTCACTGTTCTCGATGTTCTCCACGCGTCGTGGTCGGATCAGGCGCGCTGTTCGTGCGCTTAGCCGCGACGCTAGCACGGCCAACTACGTGGCGCTCGCCAAAGAGCACGCCGCGCTGGGGGAGCCGTCGAACGTACTTCGCGTCTGCCGCGAAGGCCTGGAGCTGCACCCTGAGAGTGCGGAACTCCAGCGTCTTGCCCAGCTCGCCCGCGAGCTGCACCAAGAGCAGCGACTTGGGGAACTGCATCGAGAGCTGGAAAGCGCTCCACGATCCGCGGTGTTCCGCGAGCTTTGCGAGCTGCTCCTTGAGAACGGCGACGCTCAGCCTGCATTGGAGGCCGCCTCCCGCTGGCGCACGCTCACGGACGATCCGGAGTCTGTGTACTACGTGGCCGCCGCCCATGCAGAGTTCTTCTTTGATGGCCGCCGAAGCCGCGATGGACTCCTTGCGTTCCAGCTTGCTGGCGAGTCTGCCAAGCAGCTGATGAAGGACAAGCGGCCGCTGAGGCTGCAGTTTGAGATTGCCCGCCGATGCGGAGCATGGGAAGACGCGCGCAAGTCACTTGCGCGCCTGCTCGAGCTCATGCCCGGCAATCCGCTTCTCGAAGCGCGCTTCCGCCGTGTTCTTTCCAACTGCGCTCACTCTAAGCCGCTTCCGAAGGCTCTGACAGAGGTGGAGCGTTCTGGACGTTTCGTGGACGACGAGCCTGAAGAGACGGGGTCATTCGATCGCGAGTCGCTCCGCCCCACGCTCAAGAAGCTGGCGGCACGGCCTGAGGTTCACGTTGCGTTCTTCCTGCGGGGCAACACGGCCCTCGTTCAGGGGGCGCACGGTCCGACCGCTGACCGCACCGCTCGCGCGGTGCGTGAGGTACTCCAAGTCAGCCGTAGCTCCGCTAGGCGCATGGCGCTTGGCCGCGCGGTTGAGATTCGTGCTGAGGGCTCCTTCGGCGCGCTCGTACTCAAGCCCGGCCAGCTCGGCACCGCAGCCGTTTGGGCATCGCAGATTCCGCGCGGCGACGTGGAAGATCTTATGGACGAACTCAACGGCGAAGTTAGGCCAGGGGCGGCAGCATGATGCACGACATTCTCCAGCCGCTCACGGTTCAGCCTGGCGTCAAGCAGGCGGCCGTTATCTCGGCTGACGGCGTTCCGGTCTGTGTATTGGAGCGCTCGTCCGTGGCCAACGGCCAGTTCGTTGACTGCACCAACTCCAGCCAGGCGTCCCTCGAAGGCCAGCGGATCGACCCGGCCTCACTGGTCGCGCTCGCTGCTAGCTGGGTGGACGATGTCATGCGCGCAGGTGGCCAGATCGCATGGGAGCTGCCCAAGCGATTCGTGCTGGCTGCTAGCCAAGGCACCCTCTTGGTTCAGCAGGGCCCCAACGCCCACGTGATGGTCGTGATCGAACCCGATTGCGACACGAGCGCGTTCTCGCTTCCGCTAGAGGCCGCCGTCGAGCGACTTCACCGGTTGCTTCGAGATCTTGGCCGGTTCGATCCCGACCAAAGCGCCGCGGCCTTGCCGCGAACCGACCAAGGTGCCGTCCCTGTTTCGGCACCTTCGATTGATGCATACGCCGCAGGCTCTGGTGCCTCTGGCTTGATGCAACCTCCCACCGACCCGAGCCAGGCTGCACCTCAGCCCGGTCCATACAGCCCCTACCCCGACTCTTCGGCGCCCGAAAGCTCCCAAGGAAATCACTGAGATGGTTCAGATCAACTTCGCTCAAAAGAGCGTGACGGTGAAAATCGTCTACTACGGCCCCGGCATGTCCGGCAAGACGACCAACCTGGAGATTGTTCACCAAAGGGCGCCAGAGGCGAACAAGGGTGACCTCACTAGCATCTCGACGGACGGCGACCGTACGCTCTTCTTCGACTTCATGCCGCTTGATCTCGGAACGGTCGCTGGAATGCGCACGCAGTTCCAGATCTACACGGTGCCTGGTCAGGTCTACTACAACTCCACGCGGAAGCTTGTGCTGCAGGGTGTCGACGGAGTCATCTTCGTCGCCGACTCAAGCGCTTCAATGCTCGAGGAGAACCTGGAGTCGCTTTCGAACCTTGCTGAGAACCTCATCGAGTACGGCAAGGACATCGAGGAGATCCCGATTGTCATCCAGTACAACAAGCGCGACCTTCCGGACGCGATGACGGTGGAAGAGCTGGAGCGTCACCTCAACCCGCGGGGGGCCCCCTCGTTTGAGGCCATGGCCAACTCTGGACACGGTGTGTTTCCCACGCTGAAGTCCCTGGCGGCCCGCGTCCTGGATTCGATCCACGAGCAGACGGGTGCATCGGGTGCGCAAGGCGTGGCGGCTCCCCCCGCCAAGGCACCGGAGGCAGCTCCGGCGCCCGCAGCCCAGGCTGGTCCAGCCGTGCCGCTTTCGGCGCCGGCGCCCCAGCCCGCAGCAGCGGCTCCTTTCGTTCAGCCGCCGGCGCCCCAGGCTCCTGCTCCTGCTCCTGCTCCTGTGCAGCAGCAGCCCGTGGCTCCGATGCCCGCGCCGCAGCCGGCTCCGATGGCCGCCCCGTTCCCTGCCCCGGCTCCAGTGCCTGCGCCCGCTCAGCCGGTCGCGCAGCCCGAAGCTCCGGCTCCGATTTCCATGAGCCCGGTCGCACCCGGCCCCATGCCCCCGAGCCCGGTTCCCGTGGCTCCGATGGACAGCGGTCACGGACAGCCAGCTCCGGCCTTCCCGCAGCAGCCTGCACCCGCACCGGCCCAGGGCTTGCGGATGGCTGAGCCTACGCCCCACGCTGCGCCGGCCGCTGCCCAGCCGCCCATGGCACAGGCTCCGCCCATGGCGGCACCGATGGCTCCCGCTCCCGCCGCTCCTCAGCGGCAGGCGTTCGGCGCCGGCAATGCGCCTGGTCCCGCTCCGCGTCAAATGGCTCCCTCGGGCTCTGCACCTGCGCCCCGCGCCGCTGCCGCTCCGCCCGCTGGTCGCCTTCGTCCCCGCGCATCCGCAACGGCCCAAGCGGGCTCAGCTCCGGGCGGTGGTTCCAAGGGCGCGCTGGTCACAGCCGCAGTCGTGATCGCCGCACTTGCGGCCGGCATCGCGATCGGTGGTACCGTCTTCAACCTGATCTAGAGGGAGGTCCGATTCCATGAGAATCTCTGACGAAAAGCTGAGGACAGACAGGCTTGTCTTCTACGAGCAGGACGTTGGCCGCCTCGACGGTGAGCTCGATGGGTTCCTTGAGTTTGCCGGTGCGCGCTGCGCTCTTCTGGTCGACCGCGAAGGGCACCTCGTGACCCGGCGTGGCGATTCGGCCGGCAGCAACATGGACGCACTCTCTGCGCTCATGGCTGGCTCCTTCGCTGCAACGCGAGAGATCGCGCACCTTCTTGGTGAAGAAGCCTTCACCACGCTGTCCCACCAAGGCGCTCACCAGAGCATCCAGGTGTCGATCGTGGGGGACCGCACGCTCTTGGCCGTTGTCTGGGACGAGCGATCGAACCTTGGTCTTGTGCGGTTCTACGC
Source organism: uncultured Planctomycetaceae bacterium (assembly GCA_964417955.1). Lineage (GTDB taxonomy): Bacteria > Planctomycetota > UBA1135 > UBA1135 > Saltatorellus. The sequence goes on along the minus strand of CAYQKK010000059.1, from coordinate 4,443 downwards.
CCAAGAGACGACCAAGCGACTCGAGCGCATCTTCACCGACATCGCCGAAAGGCCGCCGAGCGAGAACGATGAGGTCCACCTTGCGGATGGATACTCCGATCAAGCGGCCGCTGTGCTCGACGACCTCTTCTAAGGGAGTCGCGTGCCACTGACGGGAGCGAGCGGACGGGAACGTTCGCTCGCTCCTCGTTTTTTGACGAGATTCCGAACGTGTGCACGACTGCGTAAGTCCTTGACCATGTGCGGCTTGCAGAGAGCGCGATGGTCGCGCTGAGCGCGCAGCGTGAGAAAACGTTTCGGATTCGTAGGACGTTTTGGGTCAGCTATGCGTGATTCGTGCCGAAAGGCACACCGATGTCGTGGTTTCCACCTCGTGCCTGCTCTTCGCAGTCGCGGGACACCCCCCAGGATCCATCCGGATCCAAGGAGAACCACTCAAATGGCAAAGAAGAAAGCCACACGCAAGAAGGCCACTCGTAAGAAGGCCACCAAGAAGAA
>CAYQKK010000059.1:0-3845 GCA_964417955.1 uncultured Planctomycetaceae bacterium | reverse complement strand
CAAAGAAGAAAGCCACACGCAAGAAGGCCACTCGTAAGAAGGCCACCAAGAAGAAGGCCACACGCAAGAAGGCCACCAAGAAGAAGGCCACCCGTAAGAAGGCAACTCGCCGCCGCTAGTCGCGGCAGGCAAGCATGCGCTGATCTGTCACAGTCGAATCTGAACCACTTGACCCCCCGGGTCCTTTTCCCCCGCTGCCCACACGCTGGCAGACAGCTTGCTGTCTCCCGCCTCTGCGGCCACAGGGCGGGGAAACGGGCGAGGCTCGTCGATTTCCATCGCACGGATCGACATGCGCCGCGCCCGCTCGGGGATGTCTAAGCTGAAAGATTCGTGCGAGCTGTCGCAGAGCGTTCCGGCTTCACAGGTCGGACGGCAGCGCGCCTTGGACCGCGAGGCCACTCGCCTCGACCGTCACTGCGCTGCGCGCCGAATGGCTCTTGAAGCCGGGCCCGCGCATGCTGCTTCTTCGAAACTTCACAACCTGACCTGAGCGATGCGTCACCCCTTGGTGTGGTGGTGACAGCGGTTGCTCGATGCATACGACAAGAGCCACGGTCCCTTTGGGATCGTGGCTCTTTCTCTTGTGTCAGTGTTCGCGCGCGCTACTCGTCGTCGGCGGGGAGCTCCAGCTTCGGGAAGAGCGCCGTGACCTCGCCGAGGGGCGTGCCCGCCTTCAGCGTTCTCCACGTCGACGCTTCGGGCAAGCCGGGCGCGCGTTGGTCGTGCACAGACCCCGCTTGGCCGAGCATGGCCCACAGCTGCTCCGCCTTCGATGGCATGACCGGTGCCATCCAGCGCGCTGTCCAGCTGAGCCACTCGCAGAGCGTCGCAAGGGACGACAGCGCCTTGACCGGGTCTTCCTTGCGCAGCGTCCACGGGGCCATCATGTCCACGAAACGATTGCCGGCCGCCGCGTTCTGGGTGATGGCTTCCGCCGCGCGACGGAATCGGAACGCGCGGATGAGCTCCACCGGATCTTCGAGGGTGCCGCACTCTTGGAGGATGATTCGGTCCATCTCCTCGCGGTGATCCTCGTGTAGCTCGGGAATGACGCCGTCCGCGTTCTTACCGATGAACTTCAGAACGCGCTGGGCGAGGTTGCCAATCGTATCGGCGAGGCTCGAGTTGGAGGTGCCGATGAAGAGCTCCATCGAGAACTCGGAGTCGGCCGTCTCGGGCATCGACGAGCACAGGTAGTAGCGGGTGGCGTCGACGCCGTACTTGTCGACAAACGCTTGGATGTCGAACGTGTTGCCCTCCGACGTCGAGAACTTGCCTCCCTTCAGGTGGTAGAACTCGTTCGCGGGGACTTCGGCCGGTAGCACGTAGCCGTCCTTCGCCCCGTAGAGCATCGAGGGGAAGACGAGGCAGTGGAACGGGATGTTGTCCTTGCCGATGAAATGGATGAGGTTGGTGTCCTCTGCCTGCCACCAGTCCTTCCACGCGTCAGGGGTGCCCCGTTCTTCCATCAGCTGCTTGGTGAAGCTGATATAGCCGATCGGGGCATCGAACCAAACGTAGAGGACCTTGCCATCGCCGGCCTCGCCGACGCTGTCGGGTAGCTTCACACCCCACTCCATGTCCCGCGTGATCGCGCGTTCGGGCACATCTTTCAGGAGGTTCTCGATGAAGCTTGCGACGTTGCTCTTCCAGCTGTGCTCCTTGATCCACGCGCCGATCTTCTCGTCCCGTAGCTTCGGAAGGTCTAGGTACCAGTGCGTCGTGGAGCGCCGCACTGGCGTTTCGCCAGAGAGCTTGGACTTCGGGTTCTTGAGCTTGAGGGGATCGATCCAAGTACCGCAGTTCGGACACTCATCCCCACGGGCGGCTGTGTAGCCGCACTCGTAGCACGTGCCTTCGATGTAGCGGTCGGCCAGGAACCTCTGGTCGGTCTCGCAGTACAGCTGGTCGGCAGCGCGGCGGACCAGGTAGCCATTCTGATTCAAGAGCTCAAAGAACTCCCGTGACAGGTCGGCGTGGGGGGGGCAGGAACTTGTGCCGGAGACGACGTCGTACTCGATGTCGAGAGCCGCGAAGGTCTCTCGCATCTTGGTATGCCATCCCGCCACGTAGGCCGCTGGCTCCTCGCCTGCTGTTTCGGCGGCGAGGGTGATCGCGACCCCGTGATCGTCTGATCCTGAGACAGCCAGGACATCATCGCCCGCCATCCTGAGGGCGCGCGTGTAGATGTCCGAGGGGAGGTAGCAGCCAGCGATATGCCCGAAATGGAGCGGTCCGTTGGCGTAAAGGAGGGCTGAGGTGACGAGTGTGCGGGGCACGGAAGGGCCTACTGAGTGGAGGACACGGGCTGGGGGAGGGATTCGGCCGGGCGGTTTTTGGTCGCGTGCCTCTGGGATTCCAGAGGCCTGGTTCCTGTTCCTGGGGGCGAAGCCTAAGATCTTGGCGCCAAGACTCGATTTTTGAGAGCCCAATTGCGCGCTTTCGAGTCCCGGCCCGCCAGGCACATCGACCCCGACGCCCCTTCACTGCTTCTATGAGCGCCTACACGCAACTCGACTACCTTGATCTCGACGACCAGTTCTCTGAAGAGGAGCTGATGGTCCGCGACACCGTCCGCAGCTGGATCTCAGAGCGCTTCAACCCCGTCGTGATGGAGCACTTCGAGGAGGGGACCTTCCCCATGGAGCTCACCCGTGAGCTCGCTGACCTCGGAGTCTTCGGCCCCACGACCCCCGAGGAGTACGGCGGCGCAGGCATGAACAGCGTTGCGTACGGGCTGATCTGCCAAGAGCTCGAGCGCGGTGACTCCGGTCTCCGCAGCTTCTGCTCTGTCCAAGGTTCCCTCGTCATGTGGCCGATCCACGAGTACGGCAGCGAAGAGCAGAAGCGCGAGTACCTCCCAAAGCTGGCTTCGGGCGAAATGATCGGCTGCTTCGGCCTGACCGAGCCGGACTTCGGCTCGAACCCAGGCGGCATGTTGACGACCGCGAAGAAGGATGGCGACGACTACGTCATCAACGGGCGGAAGATGTGGATCACCAACGGTAGCGTCGCCCAGATTGCCATCGTGTGGGCCAAGGTCGAGGGTCGCGTTCGCGGGTTCATCGTTCCGACGGACTCGAAGGGCTTCACCGCTCCGAACCACAACCATAAGTGGTCGCTGCGCGCCTCCTACACGAGCGAGCTCGTCATGGAAGACGTCCGCGTGCCCGCCTCGGCCATGCTCCCTGGCGCGGACGGCCTCGGCGGCCCGCTGCGCTGCCTGACCCAGGCCCGCTATGGCATCGCCTGGGGCGTGCTCGGCGCCGGCTACGCCTGCTTCGACGAGACGCTCCGCTACCAGAAGGAGCGCATCTCCTTCGACAAGCCGATCGCGGCCTATCAGATCCCGCAGATGAAGTTCGCCAACATGGCGACGGACCTCACGACGGGGGCTCTCTTGGCCCTGCGCGTTGGGCGGCTCAAGGACGAGGGGCGCTTCACGGCAGCTCACGTGTCGATGGCCAAGCGCAACAACTGCCGTGTGGCGCTAGAGACCGCGCGGACCTGCCGCGACATGCTCGGCGCGAACGGCGTGACGCTGGAGTACCAGACGGGGCGGCATATGCTGAATCTTGAGTCTGTGATTACGTACGAGGGCACGCACGATATTCACACGCTGTCTATTGGTGCGGAAGTAACTGGGATCATGGCGTTCCGGTAGAGAGAGGGCTGATGCCGGTAGGCTTGGCGACTTAGCGGCTCAGCGCTGCTGCCACCCCGCGCGGGTGACCTGCGGCTTGGCTCGTGCGGCTTGAGTCAAGCCGGCTTGGGCTGGCCGCCGCCTGTCAGGCGGCCTCCTCTGTGTCAATGTGGTCTGAGCCACACGGGTGCTCGCGCTC
>CAYQKK010000058.1:32558-39731 GCA_964417955.1 uncultured Planctomycetaceae bacterium | reverse complement strand
TGACGGGTTTGCGTTAGTTCTTTCTCGTAGATGCCCAGCCAGGGGAGTCAGCTTGTGGCCCTTCCTTTCTAGCGTTCGAAAGCGAAAGAGAACGGAGCCGCACCGATGGTGGACAGGTCCGTCTCCAGCGGTGCGCCGCCATTGGTGAGGGTCCAGTTCGTCCCATCAAAGGTCGCCGAGTAGAGACCACCGCCCGAGCCCGAGAAGACAGCGAGCACGCGATCCTGGTTCGGGAACGAGCGCAGCAGTGCGGACTCGCCCGTGCCTTTGCCAGGGACCGCAAGATCAGCGCCGAGGACCCAGCCGCCAGCGCTGGTCCACGTGGCCCAATCAAGTGTCTCGGACTCGTTGTCTGGATAGACGCAAACCGCCACGCCGGTCTCCCCGATCCAAGCGAGCTCGCCCGGGGAATCGCTTTGCCCCATGTCGTTGACGTCGAGGATTTGGTCGTCGAGCTGGATCAGATCCTGCCAGGCGGTCCCGTCCCAAGTGCCAAGGCCGAGCCGCTCCGTACCGTCGCCAAGATCATAGAAGCCAGCGGCTACGCGGTTGGTCCCCGGCTCTGCCGCCAGGTCGCAGTAGTGCGTGATGCCAGGCATGATGTTGACGAGCGTCGAAGCGTTGAAGCTGGCGGCGCCGCCTGCTCGCTCGGTGTAAAAGAAGGTCTGGGTGCCCTCTTGGCCCCAAGCGACGAGGAAGTCACCCGAGAGACTCTCGTAGGCGCCGTCGAAGGCTCGGCTGTGGACGGCCCCGGAGATCGGGTTCGTCTTGAGGTCGGTCTCGAGGACGGTCGTTGTCCCCGTCAACCATTGGGTTCCGTCCCAGACGATGGCCACGAGGTCCGAGTTGTCGTCCGCGTAGAGCAGCGTGACCTCGTCAGAGCCGTTCTTCTCGACGAGTTCCACCCACAGGACAACGCCCGTGTTGGGGTCGGGGTTCGCACCACCACCGTCGTTCAGAGGAAGCGGAATCGGGTCGCTCCATAGCCCAAGCTCGCGGGTCCGGAACACCGGAGTCTCGGTGTTGTTGGAGTGCACGACTAGCCCATGGGCGGAGCTTTGCTCGAAGCCGAAGTCGAACCCGCGCTTGTCGGCGTTGACGACGTCGAGGTCGCGGTTGGTCCATTCGCGGCGCCACTCTTCCCCGGTCCAGGTCACCATCTCAAGGTTCGTGACGAGACCGTCCGTGGACTGAATGACGAGGTACTCCTCGCCGTCCGAGATGATGGACTGCTCGTGAATGGCGTACTGGATCCGCGTTTCGGCCGGTGCCGTCTCACTCTCAGCGTCCCAACTGCTGGCGCTATCGTCCCAGCCCCGCACGCGCGGTCGGCTGGAGGCACCCTCGCCGTAGAACAGTCGGCCGTCGTCGATCGGAATCGTCGGCAGAGGATCCACGACGGGAGCGAAGTGGTAGCCCATGTTGACGGTCGCGCCATCGGCCTCCTCACCGTCGAGCACGTCGTCATCGCGGGTGGTGCGGTCCGTTGCCGTATCTCCTGATACGAGGATCTGGGCGGTCGCGGCCGTCGAGCCCGTATCGAGGGTCTGGCTCGGAGCGATGCCGTTGACTTGGAGTCGGTCGTCGAGGCCTTCTGCGCCGCCGAGCATATTGTCGGCGCCGTCGGGATCCTCAAACAGTGGATCGACGCTGATGTCGCTCACGTCCTGTGCGAGGCCCTGCCAGTCCTGGCCCGTGTGGCCGAACGAGCAGTTGTTGGTGGAGGTGAGCGTGGTGCCCACGCCGGCCTGCTCGAGACCGTCCGCTTGACCGTCCGCCACGATGTTGTTCGTTGCCAGAACCGTCGAGGCCCCCAGGGCAATGATCTGGTCGTCAGTGTTCGAGAAGAACGTGTTGAGGTTCACGTCAGCGGCGCTGGCGCCGTCCACGCGCAGCCCTGATCCGCCGTTGCCGTAGATCAGGTTGTTGTTGACGCTGACGCCCGTCGCGCCTAACTCCAGGAGCACTCCGGTGCCGGAGTTGGCTGAGACGGCGTTGTCCTCGAGGATCGCGCCTGCCGCGCTTGCCACGCGAACGCCAAGTACGTTGCCGTAGATCCGCGAGCGCGTGAGCGTCAGTCGATCCGACGAGCCCGTCACGTCAACAGCTCCGACCGTCGCACTGGCTGCGCCAATGAAGCTGAAGCCGTCCAGCGTGATGTCAGAGGCGTCCGTCAAGCGCAGCGCGTAGTCGGCGCCGGCCGCGTCCACGACGACCTCGCCAGCGTCGTTGGTGAGAGTGCCGAGGGTGTCCGCGATCCAGGTGATGGGGTCTCCAGGCGTGCCTCCCATCGTGATCTCGACGTCGCCGGCGTAGGTACCAGCGCCGACGTAGACCGTGTCGCCCGGCTGGGCGGCCATGGCAGCAGCCTCCAGGGTCAGGAAGGCCGTCGCAGCGCTCATGCCGTCGTCGGAGTCCGATCCACCCGTGCGGACGAACCAGCGCCCGGGCACGGGCCAGGCGAATTCTGTCGACGGTGCATCACCGAGGATCGTCTCAGAGCCGCCCGGATTCACCGTCGCTTCGACGGTCTTGACGCCTGCCGTGGTGGAGGTGATCGTCGCGGTGAACACCCCGTTCCCGTCCGTCGTCCCCGACGGCGGAGTGATCACGTTGTTGCTTCCCGACGCAGACAGGGTGACCGCTTGGCCGGGAAAGGCTACGCCACCCTGGTCTCGGACGGTGACGACGACGTTCGCCGTCTCCGTTCCATCGGCGAGAATTCCAAAGTCAGGCGTCACCGTCACCGAGGACAGGGCCCCGTCGACAACGACCGGGCCAAAGGCCACAAGCGCCTCTTGGGCGATCACGACGGCCGCGCCGCCCGGATCCGTCGTTGCAGTGATCGTCTTGGTCTCTTCGACCGTGGACGTGATCGTCCCCGTGGCGACTCCCATGGAGTCCGTGACCGAGGGCTGGGTCAGCGTGTTGCCGGTTCCGGTTGCCGCAAGCTGAACGGCCACGCCTGGCAGCCGGTTGCCGTTCTCGTCTCTGACGGTCACGGTCACCGTCGAGAATTCGCTGCCGTCGGCCACCACCCCGGAGCCGGGGTCCGCGGTGACGGTGGAGAGTGCCTGATCGACGCTACCGAGGGTGGGTGCACCACCACCCCCGCTTCCGCCGTCATCGTCCTCGTGATTGTGGCAGCCCAGCACGAGGAGGGAAGCGATACCGACGAGTGCGCGTAGGAAATGGCTAGTAGTCATGCAGAGGGCATCGTCCTATTGCCCAAATGCCCGAACTGCTTTTGAGCAACACGCGGGAATGTCCCAGGCATTCCCTGGGAAATGCCGATCTACCCCAAGAGGAGGCGACCGAGAGCGTCGACCGACTCCGATGTGCCCTCCACAAGGTGCGCGCCTATGGAGCGAGCCACGCGCTGCTGATGCTCATTGCCGCCTGAGATGATCATCAGAGAACGAAGGGGGTCGCGCTCGTGCACCTCCGCGAGAACCTCAAGCAGCAAGCTGTCCGGCGTGCCGAGGTCAACGACCACCGCGTCGTAATGACAGAACTGTAGGCTCCACGCCATCGACGCGTCGTCCAAGGCCACGGTGACCTTGTAGCCGGCCTGGGACAGCTGCTCCTTGAGAGCGAAACGCTGCTCGTCATCGTCCTCCACCAAGAGAACGCGACGGGCCTTGGGAGTCCGGACCTGACGCTGCAGTCGCGCCGGAGACTCCATCGTGGAGCGAGACGCGCGGCGGTCGGAGGAGCGAGTCGGGGCGGCTGCTGAGTGGGACGTGGGGTACGTTAGATCTTGCATACCTACCACATCGGCAACCCCTGACACCGGCTTGGAGGGCAGGTTCGAGCTTGAACATAGCCCTGACACGAGGGGAAGCGGCGATCCCAGAATGAGACCATCCCATGCAAATGTAAATGCAGCTTCCTTATCCCTGCTTTGCAGCTGGGCCCAAGAACGCAAGAACCGTTGAGCGCCAGCGGTGCCGCCCCTGCTCCAAATGGACCGCATGCCCGCCGCCAGGGATGACGGCCAGCTGCTTGTCCCGCGACGACAGCGCTTGAAACAACGAGGTGATGTCATCGATCGCGTGCTCGGCCTCGTGCTCCCCCGAGATGATGAGGGTTGGGCACGAGCACTTCTTTGGATCGATGATCGGAAGCCCGGCGAAATAGTCGCGGAACACGCCGTTGGGCGAGTCGGGGTCCGCGGCGATCGCGGCCTTGGCGTAGGCCTCCACGAGCGCGGGGTCGAAGCAGCCAGGGACGAAGTCCGACTTGGCGTCCTCAACGGTGCTCTTCCGGAAGGGCTCATCCGGCACGTCGAAGGCTGCATCGTACGGCTGCCATCGAGTCCCGTAGAGGACGACTCGGGCCGTAAGGTCAGGGTACGTCTGCGCAAAGAGCGCTGCGAGCTGGGATCCCCAGCTCCAACCGACGAAGTGCACGCGTTTCACCGAGCGCAGCTCTCGGATCCGCTCCACGGCGATATGAAGGTCCTTCACGGCGTCGGCGGCTTCACTCCAGTTGTCCCCCTCTGGGTTGCTGGACTCACCGTAGCCCCGGGCGTCGAACGCGAACGTGTCCCAGCCCGCCGAAGCGAAGTGCTCCATCGTCGAGTAGTCCTGGAATTCGAGATCGAAGTTGGGCCTTCCCGACCATGTCCCCCCGTGCAGGAAAATGACCACGGGCGCCGCAGCCCCCTGGGTCTTCAGTGCGACCTCCCACGCGTGGACTTCTCCTCCCGGAACCTCGATCACATGGTCTGACTTCTCAAACTCAAGGGGAACGGGTTCGTCCGCGAGACCGCAGGCAAGAGCTGCGAAGAGCGCGGAGCCGAGGACGCCGCCATACTGGATCCGTTGCATGGGCTCTACCCTACGGAATCTCAGCAGGACACATCCAGTCGAAGTCGGTACGGTGGCGAACCATGATGTCTTCCATGTCCTGGCTAGGTCCCTACTTGATAGCTGCTCTACTCGGGCTCCTCGGCGTTGTTCCCCCCATCGCTCCCAGCGCCGTTCAGGACGACGCGGAGCCCGCTGCTCCCCAGGAGCTGCGTGTCATGACGTGGAATCTCTGGCACGGTGCCCGCGAAGATGGAGAACAGGCCGGCCCAGCGAAAGCCGCAGAGCTCTTACGCGAAAGCGGCGCAGACCTGATCGCCCTGCAGGAGACCTACGGCTCAGGTGAGCTGCTCGCGGAGTCCCTCGGCTTTCACTTCCACCCCCGCGGCACCAACGTCTCCATCCTCAGCCGCTTCCCAATCCTCGACGACCTCTCGGTGCACGACGAGTTTCAGTGCGTCGGCGCGCTCGTCGAGCTGCCCGGTGGCAAGCCCGCGGCGTTCTACAGCGTGTGGCTGCCCTACAGCGCAGAGATCTGGCAGGTCGGCACGCGTGACACGACCGATCCGGCCAGCATGCGCGCCGCGTGTGACGCATCAGCGAAGAGCCTAGGTGCGATGTGGCCGGCCATCCGCGAGCGGCTCGCCGAGGAGCACCCCGGCATCCCCGTGTTCATCGCCGGCGACTTCAACTCTATGTCCCACCTCGACTACGGAGAGGTCGGGCGAGACCAGTTTGGCATGACGGTCGAGTGGCCTACGAGCCGCATCCTGATGGACGCGGGCTTCCTCGACTCGTACCGCGAGGTTCATCACCCAATCCAGCGCGCCGCCGACGCCACGTGGACGCCGCGCTTTCCGCGGCAGAGCCAGGACCGCATCGACTTCATCTACTACTCCGCAGGCGGCACCTGGCGTACGAAGAGCTCGCGCGTGATTCGCGATCATCCCCGGGGCTTCCCTTCGGATCACGCAGCGGTGCTGAGCACCTTTCGCGCGGCGAGTCCCCAGGCCGCCGAGCCGCGTAAGCTCCGCGCGCTCTCCTACAACATCCGCCACGGCGTCGGCATGGACGGCCAGCTAGACCTCGGACGAACGGCGGATCTTTTGGGTTCTTTGCGGGCGGACGTCATTGGACTCCAAGAGGTCGACCTCGCGGTGAAGCGCAGCGGCTACCGCAACCAGGTCAACGCCCTCGCCACCGAACTCGGCATGCACCCGGTGTTCGGTTCCTTCATGGACTATGACGGCGGCCAGTACGGGATGGCGGCGCTCTCCCGGCTGCCCGTCATTCGCACGGAGGCCCTGCGCCTCCCCGACGGCAACGAGCCGCGCATCGCCCTTGCGTTCGAAGTCGAGCATCGCTCGGGAGATCGCCTCTTGGTCGTCAACGTACACTTCGACTGGGTGGCGGATGACGCGTTCCGGCTATCCCAGGCGAAAATCGTACGTGACTACCTAGAGAAGGCCGAGATGCGCTGGATCCTCATGGGCGACTTCAACGATGTGCCGGACTCCCCCACCCTCGAGCTATTCCGCGCCATCGGCGTCGAAGTCGCGAAGCCGGCCCAAACGTCCATGACTTTTCCCGCTGACAAACCCTCCAAAGAGATCGACTTCGTGTTTCGATCCAACCATGGGCAGTGGAACAGCGGGGAAGCGACCGTCGTAGACGAGCCCGTCGCGTCCGATCACCGGCCGGTGCTGGCGACGCTCTCCTGGCGCGACTGAGTCCGACGACCTGCGCTTCCCACGACCCAACTGACCCAGATGAAGTGGATCGACATCCCGCCCGCCTGGCTCGTGCTCCACCTCGTGGCTGTCTGGGTCACGGCTCCCCACGCGCCGCTCCGGACAGACAGTCCTAGCATCATCCAAGCGGGCTCACTGTGCATCGGCTTAGGCCTCGCGCTAGCGCTTATCGCGGTCGCCACGATGTCGCGCGCCAGGACCACGGCCATTCCCCATCGTCAACCGGCGAGCCTCGTCACGTCGGGCGTCTTCGGCTGGTCACGCAACCCCATCTACCTCGGGGACGCGCTGATCTTGGCAGGGGCCGTTCTGCGCGCCCAGGCGCCCATTCTACTCCTGGCTGTGCCAGTCTTCGTCTGGGTGATCACGCGACGGTTCATCGAACCGGAGGAGGCGCGACTGGAGCACGGCTTTGGGTCCGCGTTCGAGGCCTATCGGTCGCGCACCCGCAGGTGGATCTAGCCTTGTGATTTGGGAGCGGGAGCCCCAGCTCGGGACGCCCCAGATCACCCGCCCTCGATTCGCTGGCGCCTTTCCGGAAATACGGGTACGGTAAAGAGGACTCGCTCCCTCGCTATGCTCATCCCACTCAGCACATTTCTCTCACTCCC
>CAYQKK010000058.1:24451-32458 GCA_964417955.1 uncultured Planctomycetaceae bacterium | reverse complement strand
GTGACGCTGCAGGTGACGCTGCTGGATCCGCGGTGCGAGTGCTGCTCGTGGACATCGACGACATGGGGTTCGACCTCCTTCGGGCGACCCCAACGCCTAACCTCGACTGGCTCGAAGCGAACGGCCGCTTCTTCACGCACTTCACCACGTCGCCCGTGTGCGCCCCCACTCGCGCGATGGTGAACGTTGGCGCGTTCCCTTCGCACCCTGACCTACTGCTCGGTTCGAACCCTGGGTTCGGGGATTCGTACTCCATGCCGATCAGCCCCCTAGAGCCTCTGGCGTCCGTGATCAGCGGCGCAGGCTACTCAACCGCCAAGGTGGGCAAATGGCACCTCGCGCCAGAGGCCGACCCGACTCACCCGTTGCGCTGTGGCTGGCAGGAGTACCACGGAGCCCTTGGCAACCTTGGGGAGGGCTCTCTGAAAAAGACGTACTACAACTACAACAAGTGGCGGAACGGAATCGGCATGCGCGTGGGAGATCGGTACCTCACCACGGACGAGAGCAACGACGCGATCGCGCTCCTGCGGTCGCGCGTGGATCTGGTGTACCTCAGCTACCACGCTCCCCATGCACCGCTACACGAGCCGCCCCCAGCGCTGCACTCGATCCCTGACACCACCTCGAACTTCGACAAGACCCGTGCCATGCTGTCCGCCTGTGACACCGAGTTCGGGCGCGTCTTAGCGGAGGCCATCGCCGGTGGCTATCACGTGATCGTCTTCGGCGACAACGGCACCGCATCCGGCATCGGTGGCGGCAAGGGTTCACTCTTCGATGAGGGCATTGTCAACCCGTGCTGGGCGATCGGCCCAACGTTCGCGCCTGGGCTCGATGAAACGCGGGTCTCGGCCACGGACCTTTACGACACGGTCGCCGAGCTCTTCAGCGTCGACGCTAGCTCCCCGACACGAGGGCCCCACTCAAGTTCATTCCTGCGGTCGCTGCGCGGCGCCGTCGACTATCGCCGATGGACCTACAGCGAACGCTTCGGGGGCCTTGGGGTCGATCCGAGGACAGGACCGTTCCCTTGGAGGCAAGCGATCAGAGGCCAGCGGTTCAAGCTCATCCGCAACGAGGTGCTGCTCAGCGATCGACTCTTCGACTTAGTGGCGGACCCCGACGAGAACTTCAATCTGCTGAACGCTCCGGCCCTGAGCGCTCCCGCGCAGCTCGCCTACGACCACTTCCAAGTCGTGCTCGACCGACTCTAATGAACGCTCACTCGCGCATCACTACGGGCCAAGTCACGCTGGCCCTGCTCACGCTGGCCCCATTCGGACTTATGGCCTGCTCCCCGAGCAGCCACCCGGACAGCGGCAGCGCAGGAGTCGCAGCGCGCAACCCTGTCCAGCCGGACCCGTCGGACGTCCACTTTGAACAGCGCCTCGACCTGTTCGATGCGGACCCGATCCCCGCCACACCGAAGTACTTCGACATGGTCCTAGGCGACATGGACCTCGACGGCGACCTCGACTGTTTTCTCAACCGACACAACCTCCACCGCTTCGAGGCGTTCGAAAACGTGGGCGGTTCGTTCGAGCAGATCAACCGGCGCGCAGGAGACCGGTCTGGGCTGTGGGACAACCGCGGGATCCCCGACCTTTATGCGCGGCCCCTCGACATCACGCCTGTCATCGACGCGCGGGGCATCCCAGGCGTGTACATCTGGCACGCCGAGAACCTGTCCGGCCGCTGGTTCATCCGTGTGGTTCCCGGACCGGGCGTCACAACGCAGTCCATGCGGGTCACGACCAACCGCCCGCTGGTGGACCAGTTTGGGCTCTCCGAAGGCGAGATCGAGCGCATCTCCGACGTCGAAGTCCAGGTCGACGTCGATGTTTCCGGCGGTGCCCGCAACTTCGCCTTTGGGAACCTCGGGATCAATACACAGCTCAAGGTAAGGCTCGACGATGGCGCCCCCGCGAGGCTCTTCGCGGGCACGAACTTCCTCGAATTCCCCAGCGGCGAGGTTTCCCTATGGAAGCAAGATCCCCACGGCATGGCGCTCGTGGACTGCATGGGGTCGGCGCACCCGGACCTCTACATCAGCGGTGGTGGGCTCGCGGGCAGCCACCTCCCCCCCCACGATCCCCAGGCGGATCGACTCTTCGAGTCCCTGGCTCAGCCGGGACGCTACCGCGAAGTCCCGGACGGTGTGCTGCCGGCTGACTACGGCCGGGGCCGGCAAGTCATGTGGGTGGACATGGACGCCGATGGCGAGAACGAGCTCTACGTCGCAAACAAGGAGACGCCGAACCTACTGCTCGAGCGCGGCCCCAACGGAGAGTTCGGCGACGGCGCTCCTGGGCTTGGCCTCGATTTCGTCGGACCGGACGCCTTCGCCTGGCTCGATCTGGACGGCGATGGAGGCCTTGACCTCGTTTTCCTAGAGGGCAACGAGATCATGGTGGCCTACCGCCGTGGCAGCACCTTTCTCACGGAGAGCGGCACGGCCGTTGGGCTTGAGCTTCCCCCCGAGGTATCCGGCACGTCGGACCTATTCGAAGCGGCTGGGTTCCAGCTCCTCGACATGGACCGCGACGGCGACCTTGACCTCTGGGTCATGCGTCACACATCGGACAACCTAGTGGCTGTCTTCCGGAACGACGGCAGCTCCTTCGTCGGTGTGACCGACGAACTCGGCCTCGACGCCATCACCGGGCTGCGGCAGTACATCCTCGCAGACGTCGACAACGATGGCTGGGTGGACTGCGTGGCTTACGGATCCAGGATCACCTGGTGGCGCAACCTCCTGGGCGAGTCGTTTGTCCCCGAGCTTCTGGATGAGGACTTCGCGAACCCGGTGTCCAACTGGATCTCCGCTGGCGACGTCGATCTTGACGGCCGCATCGATATGGTCGTCATGACCGCATCAACGCGGCAGGTTCTCCAGAACGAAACGGAGGGTCCGAACACGCTCCTTGAGGTACTCCCCGATCTCCCCCTCGGAACGATCATCCGTGCCTACCACCCGGACGGAACGGTCTACGCCCAGTCGTGGGGTTCCGCGACAGTGACCCGGTACTCACAGATGCTGCAACCCCTGCGCTTCGGCCAAGCACCGGGCGTCCCCGTGATCGAGCTAGGCGTGCAGCTACCGGGAGACGCGCAGGAGCGCTACCGCGTCGACGTACCGCCCGGCACCCGCCGATTGGATCTGTAGCTCGGCCTACAGATCGCCAGGCTTGGAGCCGTTCCCCAACAGGACGTAGGCCACCTTCGCGTCCCTCGACTTGCCCGTCTTGAACGCGACCATGTGCTCGCCAAGGACGACGTCGACGGCGGGGATTTTCGCGTCGCCCATGAGGGCGGCCTTCCACTGGGTACCGTCCGTGACGTAGAGCACCTCGGAGGAACCGATGCCGCTCTTGCCCGTTCCTGCCGTGAACACGAGGCCGCCCTGGGTCATGGCTACGGATTGGCCGTAGCCGAGCTTGCCGGAGCCAAAGGCGTCGCCGGAGCCCCCGGGGGCCGTCGGTGCGCTACCGTCCGCCTTGCCCATCAGCACTCGGTAGTCCGAGCCGTTGGACTCGTTGCCCGCTAGAGCGACGCGTTCCCCATCGAAGGCGAACCAGCGCTCTGCCTTGGCGAGGGGCGCGACGGAACGAACCGCACCGGTGGCGAGGTTCACGAGGCGCAGCTTTCGCGTCCCCGTCGAGTCGAAGACCGCGGCTTGGCCGTTTCGGACGATGGGAGCACAGTCCTTGGGGAAGCCGTCGTGCCCGCTTAGGTCGTAAAACTGAAAGTCGGCGCCCGGCGCAACAGGGGCGGTAAAAATTCCGTTCTTACGATCGGAGCCAACAACGACCACGCCGCCCGCGGCGTCCACGGCGATCGACGTGAGCTGGTTCGGTTCAGCGTCCGGGAACCCAAGGGGGATGATGCGCGGCTCGGTGCCGCTGATATCAATCACCTTCACCGTGGCGCGGTCGTGCACCTTGCGCGTGTCCGTGAGGACGGCGACCAGCATCCCGTCCGCGGCGATGGGTCCGCCCTTGAGAAGCCCGCGGGGCGAGCTCGCTAGCGTCACGTCCTCAAGGGGAATCGCCACGTGCGTACGTGACTCTGTGTCGTAGACCACCACCTGCTTGCCTTTCACCAGGACGAGCTTGGCACCGCAGGCGAAGAAGGCCTTCGAAGCGTAGGTCGCACCGTCCGGCAGCGAGATCTCCGTGTCTTCCCCCACCTTGAGATAGGCGACGCCCGTATTGGGTCCGGTGCCGTAGGCCACAAATCCGTCGCCTGCCGCGATCGCCGCGTCGACTCGCGCGTCGACGTTCGTCGTCACAAGCGTCGTGGGACGCGCGGGCGCGGCCGAGCTTGTGTTCCAGTTCGCCTTGGCTGCAGGGTCCACCGCTACGGCGACCGGAGCGGTCGCCGCGGCATCGCCAAGATGCTCAAGCGGCTCAATCCAGGTGATGGATTCCTGGGCGCCCCTCTCTCGCTCTGGGTTGCGAGGGAGGAGGTACTCCGTGCGCGGGCTATGCGTGAACTGAGAACGAGCGTGGGCCACAAGCTTCTGACCTTGAACAGTGAACGGCCAAGCCTTCTTCAGGTCGCCCTTAACGCGAACCGTCAGCATGTAGTCACCGTCCACGCGCAGGAAGTCTTGTAGCTCAAGGAAGCCGCCGCCCTTCTCCTTGCCGTAGCGAATGCCCTTGTCACACCGGAACCAGTGTCCGTTCGCGCCGCCATTCGAAGCGGAGATCTCGCCGCCGCTGAAGAGGCTGCGCCCGTTCTGTTCGATGGCCACCTGAGCGCGTGTTCCCTTGTCGAGCCCAAGATCGTCGCGGTGCAGAAAGAACACCGCGCTCAATCCGCCCTGGCTGCTGGTGACGTCCTCGCGGAGCTGAGCCATGTGCAGGAGCGGAGCGTCCACCGTGTAGGTCGTTGCCGGGTTGAACGGGTCGCCAGACTCCTTGGCCTTGACGTTGAAGGTCGTGGACGTGATCGTCTCGCCGTCCAGCTCGTACGCCAGTTCGTACTCCCCCTCTTCCTGGACAATCGGCGTAGGCAGCGACCCGTAGCCTTGAAAGCTCTGGAAGACGGACTCGTCTCCGTTGACGAGCAGCTGCCAGCGCCCGGTCTCCTGCCCCTTGTAATCAAGCGTCAGGAAGCAGCGCTTGCTCTCGATGTACCCGGGGCTCCCGTCGTAGTGAGCGTCCTTCGGGAAGAACGCCGCGGTGCCGCTCGTCCACAGCATCCGGCCGTTGCCCTCGACCGTGAGAACGGCATCGAGCAGCCCGTTCATCTCTCCCGCTGGAGCCTGGTAGGTCGACGCGGTCGCGGTGCCGCCAAGGAGTGAAAGGCTGACGAGGAAGTGGGACGCAAGACGAAGCCCGCCCGGAGTACATGAAGTGAGTGCCATGGGCAACTCCCTGCAAGGGCCCAGGCACCGCGACCGTGTATCCCCAGAATTATTCGGCTACCCCATCTGACGCTCGCCGGTGTCTCATGCACGGGTCTACTTCCCCAAAACTGGACGCTCGAATGACCGCCAAGCTAAGCCTCGCCGCCCTCTCCGCTAGCCTTATTGCACTCCTTCTCTACCTGTCGTTTGGACAGAGCGAGAGCCCCACCGAAGCGCTCGGCCCCGGACTGCTGGCCGCGGAGCCTGTGGATGCTCGCTCCGACTCGCTTCCTTCGCCCGGAGAGGTTTTCCTAACCAGCGCAGACGCCTCCCGATCAGAAGCCAACCCCACCACCGTTCCAGTCCCTGCGAAAGCACTGATCGAGGAGCCGACCTCCGCGGACTCGCCCGAGATGGTCCGGCTGAAGGTCACCCTAAAAACCCCGTTCGGCGACCCGCTCCCCCGCATCGCGGTGCGCCAGGTCTCTATACATCGTCCGCTGGCATCCCTTCCGAGTGCCCCTTCGAGCGCCCCTTCTGGCTACCCTTCTGGCGAGGTATCGACGCGACGGATCGGAACGACGAGCGATGACGGAGTCCTCGTCACGGACGTGGTGCGCACTCCGTCCCGACTGGAGGTGGTGGATGAGATGCTCAGCACCCTCGTCCCTGGGATCGTGGCCGAAAGCGCCGCCGAGGAAATCGAGGCCTTCATCGTGGCGGGCCCACTGCGCACCCTGCGCGGGGTCGTTGTGGAGGAGGACGGAACTCCCATCCCTGGCGCATTGGTCACGCTGATCTGCGCCGAAGACTTCAGCGCTAGGTTCGGCGTTCCGGTCGCCGAGAGATCGCACCATGTGGAAGAGCTCGTGGCTGACGCGGACGGCCGGTTTGAGTTCCTCCGTTCAGTCGAGTCCCCTCAGTCCATGATCAAGGGGGAGGCTAGCGGCTTCGAGTACAAGCTCTACCCCGCACCCGACCGCGGGGACGCGGACATCACCGTGACATTGAGCGCGGCCGGCCCTGGGGAGTCGGTGCTCCGCGGGCGCGTCGTCTGCGCCGACGGTTCGTCTAGCGTCGGAGCGAGGGTCGCCTGCGAGGGCGCGTTCTACTCCACCGAGGTCCAGGACGAGTCAGGCGAATTCGAGCTGCCCCTTGAAGGCAAAGAGACCCGCGTCCATGCACTTCTACCAGGGCTACTGCCAGCCGACCACACGCGTGCACCTGGAAGCCCGTGGCCCGATGAGCTAGTGCTGACGATCGGCGAAACGGCCCTGGAGATCCAAGGCACCGTCGTTGACGAAGCAGGTCGACCCCTGGAAGGCCTGCACGTAGGCATCGTCGACGGCGTAGCCTTCGGCGTCGTCACGGAACCAGGGGACTCCTTCAGCACCATGCGCCGCATGGAGGACCTCGGCGCTCCGTCTGGGGCGGCGCGCGACACCACCGACTCAGAGGGGAAGTTCCGTCTAGGCGGACTCCTTCCCAGGACCTACCGCCTGCTCGCACAGGAGCAAAAGACGCTTCGAGGCATCACCTCCGAGCCTATCGAGGCCGGCCAAACGGGCGTTCGGTTGGTCCTCGACAGAGACGCGCCCGGCGGCCCGATCGCAGGGCGCGTCGTCGACAGCGACGGGACGCCTGTCCCCGGCGTTTCCCTGCGCGCCGAACGCGCCTTTGGGTTCGAAGAGCGCTTCAACCAGTCCGCCAACGTAGTCAGCATGCCCACGGCCAAGACGGATCAAGAGGGCCGTTTCAGAATGGCGTACTCGGCCTACGGCGAGGTGGAACTCTTGAGCTGGGGCGGCATGAAGTACGCGGGGTTTCGGTCCCCTCTCGCCGAGCTAGGCGAGCCACTCAGCGTAGAGATCATCCTGGATCGAAACTCCACCTTTATCATCCAGTGGAGCACGGGCGCCCCACCCAAGGGAGCCATCAGGATGCGCCTGGAAACGCCGGACGGAGAGCCGACGATGCTAGGTCGCTCCACTGAGCGCGGACTCAGCAAGACAGACGAGACCTTCATCCACGGACCAGCCACCCCAGCGCACTTCGTTCGCGAGGGCAGCTACGTGGTTGTGCTGCTCGGCGCGAAGGACGAGATCGAGCGCTTCCCCATCGTGCTCCAGGGTGGCGATCTTCAAACCCTCTCCCACTAGGCTTGCGAGTGCGCTGTGGCGGCGGAGGCCGCCCAGCGTCCCCAACGCCCACAACTCGCTCACAGCATTCGTCTTAGGTCAGTCGAGGCCCATCGAAGGGAGTCAAGTAGGGTTCATTCCAGCTCCACCGAGCTTTTGAGGGATGGCGCAGTCAGCGCTGCGCCCTTAGCGTAAGTCAACCCATGGGCGACACGATTCGATGCGAGGAATGCGGCGCACCCGCACAGCAGCTCAGGGGCAGTACAAGCCACGAGCCCTTCTGCCGATTCTGCGGCGCCGCCTATCGAATGCACGCGCCCCCTGCCGTCGTGCGAGCGCGGGCGCCCCAACGGCCGCCGGTCCACGATGAGCTCCCGCCCAGCCCCAGCCCGACCAAGGTCGATCCCCGTCCGGGGATGGGTCGGAAATAACTCCACCCACTCAGGGTTCGCAGAACACGAACCCTCAGTGGATCGCTCCATCCCCGTCCGGGGATGGGCCGGAAATAACTCC